>JAQCAB010000006.1 GCA_027622375.1 Bacteroidota bacterium | reverse complement strand
TTGTCCAAAAGTATTGCCTGCCATAAATTTATTTATAAATATAATTATAAAGTTTTTTTAAAGTACTAAATTCTATTTGTCCTGAAGCAGTTTTATTATTAATTGCATATGAATATGTTAAATAAGAACCAAAAAGTGGGGCTAAAATCCGAGTACTAATTCCAAGAGGGCCCATTCCAATAATAATTCTCTTATTTTGAAAATCTTTATTTAAACATAGACGTAATAAAGTTTTTATATCAGTTTTATTTTTTACAAGAGTTGCAATTTTAATAATTTCGGGTTTATACTTTTGCATTTTTGAAATTATTTTTAAAAGAAAATTAAAATTTGGTGTTTTATTAAAATTGTGATATGAAATTATCAATTTAGAATTTAATTTTAAATTATATTTTTCTAAAGTTGAAAGTTCAACATCAACAAAATCAAAACCAATTTTTGATGCAAATTCTAAAATTGAACATCGTGTACTTTGAGAAGAAGTAAATTTACCACCTTCTTTTTTTGATCGGCAAGTAAAAATTGATTTGTTAAAAGTTTTTGATTTCAACAAAAGAATATCTTCAATATTTAATTTTTGTATATAATCACTTCTGAGTTCTACAAAATTTGAAATCTTTTGGGATTTAGATAAATTATTTAAAAATTCATTTATTGAGTTACCAACAACAGGGATGCAAATAATTGGCTTTCTCATTTCTTTAATAATTTTTTTAAAACAATTTCTCTCATTAAAGATTTTGGTGGATTTAAATTTGTGAAAAGTTTGAATTGTTCATAAGCTTGTTCTAAAAACATTTCAACTCCACGAATCACAGTGGTATTATTTGAAATTCCATTTTTAATAAATATTGTTTCGTAAGGATTATAAATTATATCAAATATTATTTGTTTATGAGAAATATATTTTTTGGGAATCAATGACTTATTATTAATCATTCCAACTGGGGTTGTATTAATTATTATATCAAAATTAATTAATTGGTTTAATTTTGAAATGGGAAGTGCTTTACAATGAAATTCATTTGCAAGAGTTAGTGCATTTTTAAAAGTCCTGTTAAAAATTGAAAGTTCCGCATTTTGTTTTATTAGTCCAAAAATTATCGCTCTAGCAGAACCACCTGACCCAAAAATAGCAATTTTTTTATTTTTTAGAGATGTAAATTTTCGGAGTGCCTTAATTGCCCCAATATAATCTGTGTTGTAACCAATAAGTTTTCCATTTCGATTTAAAATAGTGTTAACAGCTCCAATTGTTTTTGCTGAAGAATCTAATTTATCCAAAAATTTAATAACATTTTGTTTGTGTGGTATTGTAACAGCAACACCTTTTACATTTGAATTTCTAAATTCTTTTAAAACAACAAATAATTTATTTTCTTTAACCTTTTTTAATTTGAAATAATTATATTTTTGAATATTTAATAATTTAAATGCAGAATTATACATAATTGGTGAAAGTGAATGTGAAATTGGATCGCCAATCACATAAAAAAAGTTTTTAACTTTTTGCATTTAATTCTTTAGAAAATTAATTATTTCATCCACAACATTTTGAGGATTTAATAAATTTGTATTAATCTTTAGATTTGCAAATTTCTCGTAAAATGGTTTTCGATGTTCAAATAAGTTTTGGATTTCTTTCGGATTTTTAAATAATGGCCTATCAGTAAAATTCGAAATTCTTTTTTTAATTATATCTAAATCTGTTTCTAAATAAATTATTTGAGATTTATATTTGACTTCATCCAAAACATTATTATTTGTAATTATTCCACCACCAGTTGAAATAATTGAAGATTCAGAGTTGAATAAGTTCACAAAAATATTTCTTTCAATTTCTCTAAAATAATCCTCACCAATTTTATCAAATATTTCAGAAATACTTGAGCATTTTGTTTTATCCAAAATTAATTCATCTAAATCATAAAAATCACATCGTAAATATTCAGAAAGTAATCTTCCAACAGTGCTTTTTCCAGAACCCATAAATCCAATTAAAACAATATTCATTTTAAATTGACACCAATTTGTAAAAGTTTATCCCAAAATTCTGGAAAAGATTTATCAACAACTTTTGGATTATGAATTTTTATTCCATTTAATTTTGTTCCTGCCATCGCAAAAGACATTGCCATACGATGATCGTTGTAAGTATTAATGGTTGAAGGTTTTGGATTACCACCAAAAATTTCAATAAAATCTATCCCTATTATTGTTTTTATTTTCATTTTTGCGAGTTCGTTTTTCAAAGCCAAAAGTCTATTTGTTTCTTTTATTTTTAAAGTTTTAAGTCCGGTAAATTTTGATTTTCCTTTTGCAAATGCTGATATAACCCCTAATGTTTGCGCACTATCTGGGAGATTATTTAAATTCGCTTTAATTGGCTTTAAGAATTTTGGTCCAATTACTTCGATTCCATTTTGTTCGTTTGAGAGATTTATTTTGCATCCCATTTTTTTTAAAATATTTAAAATTAAAATATCTCCCTGTAAAGATTTTGGATTAATATTTTCTATAACAATCCTACTTCCGGTTATTGCTGCAATTCCAAAAAAATAACCTGCACTTGTTAAATCGCTTTCAACTTTATATTTAAGATTATTAACGTTTTGTTTTGAAATAATAAATGTATTTTTTTTGTTTATTACTTTAATTCCAAAAGATTTTAAACAATGCAATGTTAAATTTAAATATGATTTAGAAACATTTGATCCTATTAATTTTAATTTAAGTCCATTTATCAAAACAGGTGAAATCAAAAGTAAAGATGAAATAAATTGACTACTTATTCCTGAATTAATTTTTGTCGAGTTTGCATTTAACGTCCCCCCAATAATTTCTATCGGAGGGAATCCAACTATATTTTTATAAATTATTTGCGCTCCTAACAATTTTAACGAGTCAACTAATTCTTTAATTGGTCTTTTATTCATTTGTGGAGTGCCATATAAAATAATTTTGCCAGGTATAATTGTTGCAAGCGATGTTAAAAACCTCATCGCTGTTCCTGCATCTTTTATATTTATCCTTTTATTATTTTTAGCAAACTTTCCATTGTTACCATAAACTTCTAAATATTTATTTTTAACAATTATTTTTACACCTAAACTTTTGAGAGCTTTTATTAAAACAAAACTGTCACTACTTTTTGAATAATTATAAATTCTTGAAACACCTTTTGCTAATACTGATAAAATTAAAACGCGATTAGTGATACTTTTTGAACCGGGAATTATTAATTTAGCCTCAACTGGAGATTTAAAAGGGAGAATTTCAATTAAATTCATTTAGTAATGTATTCTATTGATTTTGTGATTTGATTTACATTTACTCTAATATTTGGTTCAACTTTTCCTATTCTTGAGGGTAGAGAAAATAAAATATTTCCATTTAAATTTTTTTTATCAAGTTTAATAACATCAAGCAACAAATTAACTGGAATATTTTTAATACTTCGTTTTAAATTGGCTTTAATAATTAAATTCTCGATTAAATTAAATTCTTTTTCTGGTAATTTGCCCAACATTAATGCTAATCTGCTTTCAGCAATCATCCCAATCGCGATTGCATCACCATGTAGTAATGGTTTATTTAATTTTAAACTTGCTATTTCAATTGCATGGCCAATTGTATGTCCAAAATTTAAAATTTTCCGAAGTTTATTTTCATGTGGATCTTTATCAACAATTCTTTTTTTTATTTTAATTGATTCAAAAATAATTTTGATTAATTCATTCTGATGGAATTCAAGTGGCTTTATTTTAGAGATTAAATTAAAATATTTTTTACCAGATATAATTCCATGTTTAATTATTTCTGCAAAAGATGAAACAAATTCTTTTTCATCTAAAGTTTGTAAAGTTTCAGTATCACTTAAAACACCAATTGGCATTTTAAATGAGCCGACTCCATTTTTAATTTCACCGTAGTTAATTCCATTTTTTCCGCCAATACTTGCATCAACTTGAGCTAAAAGAGTTGTTGGGATATTTATAAAATCAATTCCTCGCATAAATGTTGAAGCTGCAAAACCCCCAATATCACAAATCATTCCACCACCCAAATTGATTAAAAGTGATTTTCTATCAAAACCAAATTCGAACATTTTTTTCCAAATATATTCAAGTTCAAAAATGTTTTTTGATTTTTCTCCAGCAGGAATAATTATTGATTTAAATCTATTATTTGAAAAACTGATTAAAGTTGAAAGCCAATATTTTTCAACATTTGTATCAGTTAAAACAGCTACTTGAGAAAATTTTTTAGTGGGGAAGTGAGAGTTTAAATTTTTTAAAATTCCTTTTCCAATATAAATTGGATACTTACCCTTAATTAGTTTTGTTGAATTATCTCTTTCCATTTGGGATTTGAAGACCGAGAATTATAATTCGTTATCAATTTATCAAATTGGGCAAAACTTAATTGTTGCTCAGGATCAGTTTTAGCTTCAGTTGGAGTTGAGTGGACTTCAACCATTAATCCATCAAAATCATAAACTTTTGATTGATTAACTGCTAAAAAAACATTTTCAATTGTTCCACCAATATGTGATGGATCAATTAACATTGGCAAACCAGTTTTAAGTTTAACATTCATTGCTAAATTAAAATCTGGTGGATTTCTAAAATTTTCAGTTTGAGTTAAATCGTTGTGCGAAAATCCTCGATGACATAAAATAATTCTATCTTTTCCAAACCCTGAATTTAAAATGTACTCAACAATCCCGAACCAATGTTCGTCTTCTTTCCAAGGTTGGTTTTTTATTAAAAGTTTTACTTCTTTAGGAAATTCATTTAAAATTCTTTTTGCAATTTCTTGTTGAATAAAATGATTTTGATTTCTCGAACCAATCCAAAGTAAAACATTTTTTAGATTTCCTTCTGAATTGTTTATTCCATTTGCCAAACTTGAAACATGATCCGGAGTTAAAACTTCAGTTGCGGCAGTTAATCCCAATTTAGTAATTTCGCTAAACCAAGGGATTCCATTTTCACCAACTCCATCAAAACTTGGTTTGGTTCTCGGTTTCCATAAACTTGCTCGGATGATTTCGATTTTTCTTTCTTGCAAACTTAATGCACAAGACATAATTTGATTTCTTGATTCTACAGCGCAAGGTCCTGAAATTATAATTGGGTTTTTCATTTTTTGGAAAATTGTAAATGTGGACGCTGTAAGGATCGAACTTACGACCTCCGCCTTGTAAGGGCGGCGCTCTAAACCTGCTGAGCTAAGCGTCCTAAAATTTAATCCTACAAAATTACTGAAATTCTTTTTTAGCTACAATTTATTATTTTGGATTTCCATTCCCAGCAATTTGTTTTATTACTTCAAATTGGAATTTTACAAAATCATATAAAGCATCTTCAAGAATTCTTTCTTGATCAGAATGCGCGCTAAAACCTTTTGCTCCATCTTCTTCATCAAGAGCTGGGCCGACACCATAACATTACACACCTTTTTGACGCAAATATGCCATATCACTTGCACCTGTGCTCATTACTGGAATTGTTGAAACATTATAAATTTTAGTAACAATTTGCTCGATTGCTTTGTATGCTTCTGAATTTAATTTTGATGGTGCAGCTCCCGGGCGTGTATCACGATCTGCAAGTTTAACTTCAACTTGTGGATCATTTATTACTTCGCGCAATGTTTGCATAAATTTTTGTATATCTTCATCTGGTAGTGCTCTCACATCAAGCGCAGCTTCAGAAACTGATGGAATAACATTTATTCGATATCCGCCATCAATTATATTCGGTGAAATTGAAGTTCTTAGAACAGAATATAGTCCAGGCATTTTATCTTGAAAATAATCTTGTGTTGATTCTAAATCTTTTCCATCAATAATATTTTTAAATAAGTGAGAGGTCTCTTGGTTTCTTACTTCTCCAATTTTATCAAAAAACATTTTTGTTGTTTCATTCAATCGCATCGGAGTTCTCCATGAAGATGCTTTATCAACTGCTCTTGCTAAATGTAAAATTGAATTTGATTTAAGTGGACGAGAACCATGACCAGCTGTCCCTCGAGATATTAAGTCAATTCGATATGGAATTTTTTCTGTAGTTTGTATACCTGCAAAAATATTTTTTCCTCCTTCACGTACAACTCCGCCCCCTTCAGCCAAACAATATTCAGCTTTAATTTCGTCCCAATGATTTTCAACCATAAATTTAATTCCATATTTAACATTTCCTTCTTCACCAGCTTCAGCTAAAAAAATAACATCACGATCCAATTTTATATTTAATCTTTTCAGCATTATCATGTTCATCAAACATGCTACAACATTATCTTTGTCGTCAACTGTTCCGCGAGAATAAATATATCCATCAGTTCTAGTTGCTGAAAATGGTGGATAAATCCATTTTGATGGATCAACGTTTACAACGTCAGTGTGCCCCATAATTAAGAGTGGTTGTTTTTTTCCACTTCCTTTAATGCGTGCAACTAAATTTGGACGATTTGCATCGAACGAAAAAATTTTATTTTCAATTCCTTCTTTGTCCAAAACAGATTTTAAATATTCCACAACAGGTAATTCTTTTCCTGGAGGATCACTTGTATCAAATCGCAAAATTGCTTGAAAGTGAGTTAGAGTTTCCTCATTAAGTTTATTCCAATCAATTTTATTTTGTGAGAATAAATTATTTGAAAAAATAAATGAGACAAAAAATAAAATCAAAACAAGTTTTTTCATAGTCTTTCGTTTAAAGTTTTTAATAGTTTGAAGCTAACATATTTTTTTCAATATTCATATAAAATGAAAGCACTTATTGCATCTGGCGGTCGTGGTACAAGGCTCCGCCCGATTACGCATACTCAAAATAAACATCTTATTCCTGTTGCGAATAAACCAATTTTATTTTATGCAATCGAAAACGCGCTAAATGCTGGTATTAAAGATATTGCAATTGTTTATAATGCAGATTCAAACGATGTTCCAGAATATATTGGAGATGGAATTGAACGGTGGGGGATAAAATTGACCTACATTGCGCAAAAAACACCAGGTGGATTAGCAGAAGTAGTTTTACTTGCTGAAGATTTTGTTGGCAATGATAAGTTCGTTTTCTATTTAGGTGATAATATGGTTGTTGGCGGAATTGAAAAATTTAAAAAGGAATTTTTGAATTCAAATAAAAATTGTTGGTTAACACTTTCAAAAGTTCCTGATCCAAATAGATTTGGAGTGCCAGAAATAAAAAAAGGTAAAATAATTTCAATCGAAGAAAAACCAAAAAAACCAAAAAGCGATTTTGCAGTTACTGGAATGTATTTTTATGATAAAAATATTTTTAAAGCATGTAAATCAATAAAGCCAAGTAAACGTGGTGAACTGGAAATTTCTGACGCACATCAGTGGCTATTAGAAAATGGATTTACAATCGGTTATAGCGAAATAACTGGCTGGTGGAAAGATACAGGCAAGCCAGCAGATTTGTTGGAAGCAAACAGGTTAGTTTTAGATAACATATCATCATCAAATAATGGCAAAGTAGATAAAAAATCTAAAGTACTTGGAAAAGTAATTATTGAAGATGGGGCAATTATTAAAGATAGCACGATTCGAGGTCCTGTAATAGTTGGTAAAAATTGTTTAATTGAAGGAAGTTATATTGGTCCTTTTACTGCAATCGGAAATAACACGCAAATTAAAAATAGCGAAGTTGAATACAGTATTGTTTTGCGTGATTGCAAAATTAATAATGTTGGCATTAGAATCGAAGGAAGTATTTTAGGAAATGATGTTGAAGTTGTTGATGCAAATGGTAAACCGCGAGTTCATAGGTTTATGATTGGCGATCAAAGTAGAATTGAAATTTCTTAAAAGATGAGTTTAAAACAATCCAAAATAATTTTTTATTTATCTGCAGGTTTTTTTAGTTTGGTTTTGATTAATTGGGGGATTTCAAAATATACAGTTTCAATTCCAAATGGAAATAATTCTTTACTTGAATCACAAGAAGTTATAAAAATATTAAATCAAAAAATTACTGAGCTTGGCGATGATGTTAAAAAAAAACGGGTGAGAGTAGTTATAATTAAAAATGATAAAAATGCCCGCACAGAAATTTTAATTGATGTTCCAATAAAATTTTCTGTACCCGATTTTTTAAAAATTTTAAATGATGAGTTTCAAAATAAAAATATTAAAATTTCATCTGTAGAAAATTATAAAACAAAAATAAATTCAATCCATGTTGTAAATCATGATCGAGTTATTGCAACTTTAATTTTAGAATAAATGGCGAACGAAAAGAATAATATTTTAGAAAAAATTGTATCTCTTGCAAAAAGGCGTGGTTTTGTTTTTCAATCAAGCGAAATTTATGGCGGAATAAATGGTTGCTGGGATTTTGGTCCTTTGGGAGTTGAAATGTTGAATAACATCAAACAATCGTGGTGGAAATCGATGACTTTTAGAAAAGATATTGAAGGTGTTGATGCTTCAATTTTAATGCATCCAAAAGTTTGGGAAGCATCTGGCCATGTTGCAAATTTTAGTGATCCGATGGTTGATTGTAAAGATTGCAAAGCCCGTTTTAGAGTTGATACCATTGAAGAAGAAATGTGCGCAAATAAAGCCTTTCAAGGTAGAAAAGCAATTAAATGTCAACAAGAAAATAAATTTACAGAACCTCGAACTTTTAATCTAATGTTTAAAACTTTTGTTGGACCGGTTGAAGATTCGAGCGCTGTAGTTTACATCCGACCAGAAACTGCGCAAGGAATTTTTACTAACTTTTTAAATATCCAAAGTTCATCTCGCCAAAAAATTCCATTCGGGATTGCTCAAGTTGGAAAAGCTTTTAGAAATGAAATCAATACTAAAAATTTTCTTTTTCGTACAAGAGAATTTGAACAAATGGAAATGCAATATTTTGTAAAACCTGGTGATGATGAAAAATGGTTTGATTATTGGAAAGATGAAAGGATGAATTGGTTCATCGATCACGGAATAAATCAGAATAAATTACAATGGCGTAAGCATGAAAAATTAGCTCATTATGCAAAAAACGCATTTGATATAGAATTTGAATTTCCATTTGGTTGGGGAGAAATTGAAGGGATTCATAATAGAACCGATTTTGATTTGTCGCAACATGAAGAGTATTCCGGAAAAAGTTTAAAATATTTTGATGAATCAACAAAAGAAAAATTTACTCCATTTGTAATTGAAACATCCGCTGGCGCAAGCAGATCTTTTATGGCATTTTTATGCGCAGCTTACGAAGAGGAATTAGCACCGACAGCAGATGGAAAAGAAGATAAAAGAGTTGTTTTAAAACTTCATCCAAAAATTGCGCCAATAAAAATTGCAGTTTTGCCACTTGTAAACAGAGATGGTATGGACGAGAAAGCAAAACAAATTTCGGATGAACTTCAAAAAAATTATAAAACTTTTTATGATGATAGCGGAGCAATCGGCAGAAGATATCGAAGACAAGATGAAATTGGAACGCCATTTTGTGTTACAATTGATTCTGACACAATGAAAGATGATTCAGTAACTATTCGGGAAAGAGATTCAATGAAGCAAACAAGAATTTCTTCTGATAAAATTTCAAATTATTTATTTAATGCCGGCTTGTGAGACTGAAAGCTGAATAATTTATCTCCAAAATTAATTCAAGTTTTTAAATTTATTTTTTGTTGTTTAATTATTTATGGTACATTTTTTGGGTCACCATATTTTCTGCTTTATAATTTTATTTTTGGTGAAAATTTTATAATAATACAATTACTCCAAAACTTATTAATTTTAGGAGTCTCATTTTTATGTTTAAAAATTTTCCAAAAACCATATTCTGAACTTGGATTAAATCTTTCAATTAAAAAATTAAAATATTTTTTAATTGGTTTTTTAAGTAGTGCTATTTCAGTCACTATTATTTATCTAATTCTAAATATTGCAAGTTTTTCAATTTATATTTCAAAAAATTATGATTTTACATATATAATAAACTTATCTTTTTTTTCTTTCATAATTTTTTTAAATAGTGCAATACTTGAGGAATTATTATTTCGTGGAGTTGTATTTCAAGAATTGATAACAACTACAAATAAAACAACTGCTGTAATTATAACTTCAATTTTATTTTCAGCCTCTCATTTATTTAATCCATCAATGTCGGTTTTTGCATTTATAAATATTTTTTTAGGAGGAATTTGGTTTGCTATTGCTAGAATTTTAAGTAAAACTTTGTGGATTACAATTATGTTACATGTTGGATGGAATTATTCGCTTGCATATAAATATTCATTTATAGTAAGTGGAATTAAGTTTGAAAATTATCAACCTGGAATTAATTTGATATTTGGTCCAGAATGGTTTACAGGAGGAAATTTTGGTCCCGAAGGTGGATTAATAGGTACAATTGGAATTATTATTGGAGCTTTACTAACTTTCTATCTTCTTAAAAAATCTGATAAATGAAAAAATTATTACTACTTATTTTATTTTTTGTTAATAATTCGTTTTCGCAATGGATTTACGATAATGAGTTTAATAAGTTAATAAATAATGGGATAAAGCATGTTTACAATCTTGAATTTGAGCAAGCTGAAAAAAATTTTAAAGATGTAATTAAAAATTATCCAAGTCATCCATCAGGATATTTTTTTGATGCAATGGTTGATTGGTGGAAGTTGTTATTATACATAGATGATAAATCTCATGATGAAGTTTTTTATAAAAAAATAAATCATGTCATTGAAATGTGTGATGATTTGCTTAAAAAAAATCGGGATGATGTTTCTGCACTGTTTTTTAAAGGTGGATCAATCGGATATCGAGGCAGATTAAGAGTTAACCGTCGCGAATGGTTTTCTGCAGCAAATGATGGACGGATTGCATTACCAATAGTTCAACATGCATTTAAAGTCGCACCAACAAATCAAGATATTTTACTTGGGATTGGAATTTATAATTATTATGCATTTGTAATTCCTGAAGAATATCCAATTGTAAAACCTGTTATGATTTTTTTCCCAAAAGGAAATAAAAAAAATGGAATTGAAATGTTGAACTCTGCATCCAAAAAAGCTCAATTTGCAAAGTATGAAGCAAAATATTTTTTGATGCAACTTTATTTACAATTCGAAAAAGATTACCCAACATCATTAAAGTATGCTGAAGAATTGAGTAATGAGTTTCCAAAAAATACACAATTCAAGAGATACATTGGTCGAAATCAAATTTTATTAGGTCAACGTGATAAATATTTTAAAACATTTTCTGAAATCTTAAAATTAACGGAAACTGTAAAAGAAATTCCAGAAGAGGCAAAAAAATATATTCAACGCGAAGCAAATTATTATTTGGGAACATTCTGGATGGATGAAAATGATCTTAGCAAAGCATTAAAATATTTTTACAATTCTGATAAGTTATCACGTTCACTTGATAAAGAAGGACCATCTGGATTTATGATTCAATCAAATTTAAAAATAGGAATGATTTACGATCGTCAGAAAAAAAGAAAATTTGCAATTGACCAGTATAACAAAATATTAAGTTTCCCAGATTACGATGGTTCGCATAAAAAAGCAGAACAATTTATTCGTAACATAAATTAATAATTCTTAATTTCGGATATGAGTGTAAAAATTACCATAATACTTTTAGGATTACTGGCAATGGCTGCAGAAATATTTGGCGGTTGGCTTGTAGTTAAAAAAAGAAAATGGTTTCAAATTTCTAATGAATATTTTTTGGCTCTCGGTTCAGGATTTTTGATCGCACTTGTTATAATTGAACTAATTCCATTAAGTTTTAATGAAATATCTTTTGCAAATGCAAGTTTATGGATTTTATTTGGTTTTAGTGCGATGCATTTTTTTGAACACACAGTTGTCGGGCATTTGCATTTTGGAGAGGAAACACATCATGATAAAATTAACGTAAATAAATTTGTTGGATTTTCCACCTCAACTGGATTATTTATTCATGCTTTTTTTGATGGATTTATGATTTCATCAGCTCTTCAATTTAATTTTGCAGTCGGAATCGCTGTGTTTATCGGAATTATTCTTCACAAATTTCCTGAAGGATTAACAGTTGCAACAATAATGAGCAAAGCAACTGAATCAGTTTCTGTAATTATGCGAACAATTATATTTGTCTCATCAGGAACACTTTTGGGAATTATTACAGTATTTTTTATTTCATCATTCAATACAACTTATTTGGGATATATTTTTGCTTTTTCTGCTGGCAATGCACTTTATATTGGTGGAAGTGATTTAATCCCAGAAGTAAACAGAAGCGAAAACAGAATTACACCAATTATTGTTTTTGTTGGAATGTTGCTTTTTTATATCAGCAAAGAATTAATTGAATTTGGTTTAAAAAATTAAACTTAAATTAATCCGATTTACTTCTCCGATTTTTCCCAAAGATGAATATGCGTAATCAATAATGTAAGTTTCTTTTGCAAATCCAAATCCGAATGAAAATCCAGCCATATCGGATGAAGTTCCAAGTTTTAAATCTTTTCGTTTTTCATTATTATATCCAAATCTAAATTTTAAAGAAGCACTCATTGTAAACTCTCCACCAATTGAAAAATAACGAAGTCGATCCAAATCATTTTTTTGATCTTCATTTATTTTGTTAAAATTTAAATTTATATCCATGGGTAAATGTTCAGGCTTTATAGTCATTCCAATTTTAATATCAAATGGCAAATCCTCTTTTGTAGTGTTGTAAGATTTAATTTGTTTTCCAAAATTTTGAATACTTGCTCCAAATGTTAATGGATTACTTCCGGGAAGGAAATAATAAATTCCGCAGTCTACTGCGATTGCGCTTGATTTATAATTTGCAATTGTACTATTTATAAATTTTGATGAAACTCCGACAAATAAATTTTCTTCAAGTTTGTACGAATAAGAAGTTATCAAAACTAAATCGCTTGCCGAAAATATTCCCAGTTCATTATTAAATTCATCTTTCTCAATAAAATCGCCATAAGAATTGTAAATAATTCCAAGCCCAAAATCATTTAGCGAGTCATAATTTTTGTTGAAACTAAAATGTGTAGTTTTTAAATCTGTTAAATAAGATGAGTACCCAAAAGAAAATTTTTCTTTATCAATTGTAGAAATTAAAGAGGGATTATAAAAAATTCCATTTGGATCATTTTTAGCAGATACAAAACTACCACCCAGTGCAGCAGCTCGAGCACTTATGTCGCTTCGTAAAAATAAATAAGTTGGTGAGTTTGAAAATAAATCTGGTGCCATTAAAAATAGTAAAACTAAATATTTCATCTAAAAATTTATTAAAAGAGAACCTCAAATACAAAGTTTTACTTCTAAATATAAATTAATCTGCGTAGTTTTCAGAAAATGAAGTTAACTTTCTATTTTAGTTTGATTTTAATTGCTGGTTGCGCAGGCCAAATTCCACCTGATGGTGGTGCAATTGATTTTGATTCTCCCATGATTATCAGTTCATCTTTCCCGAATAATGGCACAAATTTTAATTTAAATAAAATTTATTTTGAGTTTTCTGAATATGTTGATAAGCGATCGGTTGAAGAATCAATTTTTATTTCGCCCATTCCGGGAAAAATTGAATATTTATGGAATGGAACTGAAATAGCAATTCAATTTACTGACAACTTAAAAAAAAATACTACTTATTCAATTTCGTTTGGCACAGATATTGTTGATTTAAATAATAGAAATAGAATGGGGGAATCATTCAATTATTCTTTTTCAACCGGAAATAATATTGATAAAGGAAAAATTATTGGAAAAATTTTTTATGAAAAATCAGATGGAATTATAGTAGGTGCTTATAAACTTTTAAATAAAAATGATCAAATTGATCCATCTAAAATAATTCCAGATTATATCACTCAAACTGGGAGATGGGGAAATTATCAATTCTTAAATTTATCAGCCGGTAACTACCGCATATTTTGTTTTAAAGATGAATATAGAAATTTGAAATACGATGTTGAAGTTGATGCAATTGGAATCCCAACTAATGATGTTGGAATTTTTCAAAACGATTCAACAGTAAATATTTTAAATTTTACTTTAGAAAAAGATGATATTACTCCACCAAGATTAATTTCAGCGCAATTTTTAGATGAAACAAGAATTAAAATTATATTTTCTGAAGCTGTAAAAACTTCTTCCATAAATATTGAAAAGTTAAATGTAATTGACACAATAACTAATGCAAATAAAAAAATATTGGGTTTAATTTTTATAACTGAAGAAGCAAATGAGGGGATTATTGTTACAGAAAATTTAAATAGTAACTCGTACATCTTACAAGTGAGAAATATATTGGATCTAAAAGATAATATGTTAAAACCCGAAAATGGTATTGTAAGAATTACTGGGAGTAAAAAAATATTTAAATATAGAAATCAATTAATTTATTCAACTTTGGGAGACACAAATTATTTACAGCTATTAGATCCAATTTTAAAATTTACTTTTGATAATATTATTAATAAAGAGATTGCTAAAATAGATTACAAGTTGATTTCAATTGATAGTATTATAATTCCGGTAAATATTGATATAAATGGAGGGACAATTTACATTTCTCCAAAAACAAAATTGAGTTCAAATAATAAATATTATTTTGAATTAAAAATGGATTCACTTTATAAATTTAAATTTACAACAACGGAAATTGAAAATCGTGGAAGTATTTCAGGAATTATAAATTCACAAAATACTGACAGTACATTAAATTATATTCTTCAAATCTCAAAAATTGATGCCATTAAATACAAAGCTCAAAATATATTTTTAACTAAGAGAGGTAAACAATTTAATATTGAAAATATTGAGCCTGGAAATATTTCACTTTTTGCTTATTGCGATAAAAATTTAAATGGAAGATTTGATAAAGGTAAAATTATTCCATTTACACCATCAGAAAAATATGTTTTTTATCCCGATACTCTCAGAATTAGACCAAGATGGCCAATTGATGGAGTGAATATTAACTTCCCTTAAATTATTTTTTTATTTTTCGTTCAATGATAATTCTATCTTGAACAATCCAAGCATCATTAAATCCTGATGATTTTAAATTTGATAAATATAAATTTGCTTCAGAACGAGTTTTAAAATTTCCAATTCTAACTTTATGATTTGGTGCGTCAAACAAAACATAAATATTAATTAACGAATCCAAAATATTTACATACGATTTTAATTTTAGAGCTTGATTATAATCTTCTGTAGTAATTAATTGAATTCTAAAACCTCGAACTGTATCCATTTTAATTACTTCAGATGTTCCAGTTATTTCATCATCCAAAATATTAGTTGGCATTCTGTTCGGTAAAATCTTAAATGAATGATCATAAAGAATCGGGCTAAAAGATTTTTCAAAATCTTCTAAAATTATTTGATCTCCATCTTTTAATGAGTCAATTGATTTATTTTGTGAAAGCAAATTAATTGAAAAAATAAAACAAAATAAAAATAATGTTTTCAATCTATTTTGATAAAAATGTTTTTATAGTTGAAAAATAATTATGAGCTTCAAGTCGTATAAAATAAATTCCAGAAGAAATGTTTTTCCCATCCAAGTTAATAGAATGATTACCTTTATTAAATTCACCACTTGTTAAAACTTTTACTTCACGCCCTAAAACGTCATATAAAATAAGCTTTATATTATTTTTATTTGGTAGATAAAATTTAATTGTTGTTTTTGGATTCCACGGATTTGGATAATTTTGATACAAAGTAATTTTATCTGGAATTAATAAATTATTTACACTTCCAACATATTGTTCGTAACCTAAAATTGAAATGTTATCTAAATAAAATCCATCATAAGATTCATAAGCGTCAGTTTCCATCAAAAATCTAATTTTAATCGCCGGCTTTTGTACGAATTGTTGCAAGTCAATTACCTCTTCAACCCAATTGTGCATAATTCCGTCATAACCTGGAGAATAAATTGGTACTTGTTTTGCAGTTCCCGATGCTTGTTGTGTGTACTTTCCATTTAAAGATTGCCAAGTTTTTCCGCTATCCGTTGAAATTTGAACTTTTAAAAAATCATAACTTGCTTCAATATGCCATTTTGCAAAAAAACGCAACTCGCTAGTAAAATAAATCGATGAACTTTGTAAAGGCGTTAAGCTGATATAATTTTTTAAAGTCAAAGAAGTTGAAAAATTATTTTGACTCATTCCAATTGGGCTATCTGTAAATGAAAATAGGCCAGAATATTTATCAATTGGTGATGTATTCCAATCGCCTGTTGCAATCCAATTTACTAAACCATTTTCAGCGGAATCTGAAAAAATAATTTTAGGTTTCCCGAGTTTAAAACTTATTGTATCAAATGAAGTTGCATCATTTCCATCTATCTTAAAAAATATTTTTGTTGTATGACCATTTGCCTTAAACCAATCAACATTTATTTTAAAATATAAATTAATAGGTTTGTTTAATTTTGCATTCGAAATAACAGAATCAGAAGTGGTTATATATTTTATTGAAGATATATTTTTGAATTTAATATTAAAATTATCAGATATATTTTGTGCACCTATATTATTTAATAATATAGAAACTTTAATTGAATCATTTATTACATCAACAGAAATTAATTTTACATTTATAAACTCACCTGCAGCATGTGCCATTTTTAAATTCATTGAAAGATTTTCTAAACAAAGTGGCAATATTCTTTCTTTTTTTGGCCAAAATAAATCAACATGATTTCCAATTTCAGGTGTATATGAAATTACTTTTGGTTTTGAAATTGTATCACCATACAACCAATCATCAGCGTCACCATTTACATTGTAACCAACAGTTTGGATTCCAGTTCCGTATGAATAACGATTTGTCTTTATCAACTCTTGCGCAAGGGATCGAAACAAAATTGAATCAACAGTTTCAATGTCATTATAACCCCAAGGATAAATTAATAAATTACTATAAGTGTGAGTATTAAACGCAACATTAAATTTATTTTTGATTGCAAAATCTCTAATTGCTTTTGTTTCAGGTTCCGAAAAAGGAGATAAGCCACGATAGGTTTCACTTGTCATATTCGGACTTGAACCAACATCATTAAATCCCCAATTAAAACCATAATTACGATTTAAATCTACACCGTAAGTTGTTCCTGAATTTAATTTTCTGTTCTTCCGCCACATTCCGCCACCATTTGGATTTTTAGTTTGATTATAAAAATAACCATCAGGATTTACGCATAGCACAAAAAATAATTCCCGCTTATTTAAAATGTTTGTTGATTCTTCATCAATTCCAAAATTTTCCATCAAATACCAAATAAAATAAATCAATTGCATCATTCCTTCAGGCTCGCGTGCATGATGCAATGCGTTGTAAAATGCTTTTGGTTTATTTAAATGTTGTGATGAAAAGTTTGTAATCTTAAATCCAATTATTGGTCTGTTTTCGACTGAAAATCCAAGTGTATCATTTTTAGAAATTAAATTTGGATAATACTTTCTCATGGAATCTAATTCAGCATAAATTTCGTTTAAAGTAAAATATCCTCCCATTGAACCAAATCGGAAGTTTTTAATTATTTCAGATGAATATTGAATTAATGTTTTTTCTTTTGATTCAGATTTTTGTCTTTCATTGTAAAAATTATTCCAGTCGTCGATAATTATTGAAAAGGGAATTCCATTATTTTCAAGTATTTGCATTTCATCTGAATTAATAAAGAAATCTACAAAATGATTTTTTCTACTTGAAGTATGATCAACTGCCAATCCGAGAGAAGCTAATTTTTTTATTGAAATATTTTGTGAAAGCTCGACTCTAATTTGAGAATATTTTTCTTGTGAAAATGTGATACAAAAAAATAAAAATATTGAAATTATAATTTTCATTTTAAGATTGTTAATTTTCTTGTAATGCTATTATCTTCAGTTTTTAATGTGTAAAAATAATTTCCGCTTTTAATTTCATCGGCCTTAAATTTAATTGTGTGTTTGCCTTGATTATAATAATCTGCAGAAATAGTTTTTAAATTCCTACCGAGTAAATCGGAGATAGTTATAGTAACAAATTTTTTATCAGCTAAAACAAAAGTAATATTTGTTGACGGATTAAATGGGTTCGGATAATTTGGCAATACTTCAATTGAACCATGAGAAGGAAGAATATTATTATCTTTTTTGGATTTAGTTACAACTTGAAAAAATTTTAAAACATCATCAATATGGGCTCTCCAATTTCCCCAACTATGACCTTCATGATATTCAAAATATTTTACATTATAATTTTTAGATTTTAAAAGTGAATTAAAATTTCGGTTTAATTCTAAAAAATTGTAGCTGGAATTATTTATATCATAAGTTCCGCAATCCATGTAAATTAAAGTTGAGTTTGAATTTTTACTTTTTACCGAATCAATTAATCTATTTGAAATTGTACTTGATTGGCCAGCTGCAAATCCAAAATAATTTGGATAATTAATTCCCAAAAAAAGTGAAATATGTCCGCCATCCGATGAACCAAAAATTGCTCTCCTGCTTGCACTTTTAATTGTCTTATAATTGGAATCAATAAACGGAATTACTTCTTTTGTAATAAAATTAGAATATTGTAAAATTTTTGTTTGTCGATATTCATTCGATCGGTCAATTGGTGGTATAAAAACACAAATTAGTGGTTCAATATTTTTGTCGTTAAATAAATTATCAACAATTGTCGTCATCGATCCCAAATTAATATAATCATTTCCATCTTGCACATAAATTACAGGATACTCATAATTTGGATTTGGCGCAGTACGAATGTAAGTTTTTATAGTTCGAGAATTATTTAAATATGAACTTGAAATTGTGTGACTCGTTGTAACTCCTTTTGGAATTGTTGGATTATAAATTATTTCTTTCGGTTGAATATAATTTGGCATTGCAAGTTCAGAGTTTGGACCAAAACCTCCCATAATTGTATTTTGATTTAAAGGATCCAAAATCCAAGATCCATCTTTTACAAATTTATAATCGATACGAGCATCAAGCTCAAACTCTTTTTTTATAAAATATAAATCAGTGTCTAAAACACGTTGCAAAAAAGTTGTTGGCAAATTCCAAATAGTGTGATCTCCTGTTACACCGATATTTACACTTACATTTCCTCGATAAATAAAATAAACTGAAGTACTTTCAATAATAGGAAAACCTTTTATTTTTTGATTTGTAATGAAGCTATCAATTTTTATAATTCTATCAGATGAGTTTATAGAATTTAAAGAATTTATAAATTGCGTAAAACTTTGTGGTGATTGAGAGGGAAGTGAGACTTTAAATAATAAAATTACTAAAAATATTTTACTATAAATATTTAATACTGGTTTTAAGTTTATTAATAGTTTCATTAAAATTTTTTTCTTTTTCTTTTTCTTTATTTAAAATATCATCAGGAGCTTTTTCAACAAAACTTTTATTTTGCAGTTTTGATTGAACTGCTGATAATTGAATTTGTAATCTTTTGACTTCTTTTTCAAGTCTCAGTTTTTCTTTTTCAAAGTCAATTATTCCAGCAAGTGGAATAAAAATTTCTTCGCCATCAACTACCGAGCTTGCTGAGTGTTGTGGGCGTTTTAAATTATCTTCAACTGTAATTGATTCTATCCTTGATAATTTTTGAACCAATGTCTGATTTTCCAATAAAATATTTTTTAATTTTTGATTGTGCGAATTAACATAAACCGAGAGTGATTTTGAGGTTGAAATATTCATTTCATTTTTAATAGAACGAATTTCAGAAATAAGTTTTTGAATGAAAAACATTTCCTTTTCTTTTTCTGGGAAAAAATATTTTTCTTCAAATACTGGCCAATTTGATTGCATTATACTTTCATTTTGTTTACGAGTAAAAATATTTTGCCATAATTCCTCAGTTATAAATGGCATAATCGGATGCAATAATTTTAATCCAGTTTCGTAGATTTTAAGCGCTCTATTTATAATGCTATTTTTTAAATTATCATCATCAGTAAGTTGAATTTTGATTTTTATAAATTCAATGTACCAATCGCAAAAATCATGCCATAAAAAGTCATAAATCAATTTTGCTGATTCATTGATATTAAAATTCTCAAGTGCATCTGTAACTTTTTTAACAGTTTCATTGCATCGAGTAATTATCCATTCATCTACTAAATCATTTGTTATATTTTTTGTTGTAATTGATAATCCATTTTCAGTTTTCAAAACTTGATTCATCAATAAAAACCTACCAGCATTCCAAATTTTATTTGCAAAATTTCTTCCCAATTCACATTTCTCATTCGAGTAAAGTACATCTTGTCCAATTGGGGATAAATAAATTACAGTAAATCTTAAGGCATCTGCACCGAAAGTTGAAATTACTTCAAGTGGATCAGGAGAGTTGCCAAGAGATTTTGACATCTTTCTTCCTTTTAGATCACGGATTATACTTGTAAAATAAACATGCTTAAAAGGAATTTGTTTTTTGAATTCCAATCCTGCCATAATCATTCTTGCAACCCAAAAAAAGATTATATCAGGACCAGTAACAAGTGTGTGAGTTGGATAAAAATATTTTAAGTCATCAGTTTTATCTGGCCAATCAAAAACAGAAAGTGGCCACAACCAAGATGAAAACCAAGTATCAAGAACGTCTTCATCTTGACGTAAATTTTTGGATCCACAATATGGACATTTTTCAGGTTTTGTTTTTGCAACAATTGGATTTCTGCAATCGAGATTGGATTTGTCACCACCGACACAATACCATGCCGGTATTCTATGTCCCCACCAAAGTTGTCGTGAAATGCACCAATCACGGATATTTTTCATCCAATGCTCGTAAACTTTTTCCCAATGTGGAGGATAAAATTTTATTTCACCATCACTTACAACTTTTAAAGCCATTTCAGAAAGTGGTTTCATTTTTACAAACCATTGATCTGATAAATATGGCTCAATTATAGTTTCGCATCTATAACATTTTCCAACTGAATGAGTATGTGTTTCGGTTTTTTGTAAAAGATTTATTTTTTCTAAATCGGATATTATTTTTTTTCTGCAAGCAAATCTTTCCAAGTCACGATAATTCTGAGGAACATTTTCATTTGTAAAAGCTGAAGAATTAAAAATTATTATTTTTTCAAGATTATGTCTTTGTGCAATTTGAAAATCATTTAAATCATGTGCGGGAGTTACTTTTACTGCTCCTGTTCCAAATTCCATATTTACATGATCATCAGCAATAATTGGGATTTTCCGATTTGCAATTGGTAATAAAACATTTATCCCGATAAATTTTTTATATCTCTCATCTTTTGGATTTACTGCAACTGCAGTATCACCCAACATTGTTTCGGGACGAGTGGTTGCAACAACAATTTCTTCATTTGAATTTTCAATTGGATATTTAATAAACCACAAATTTGTTTGTTGCTCAGAATAATTTACTTCCTCTTCACTAATTGCAGTGTGATCTTTCGGGCACCAATTAACAATATATTTACCTTTGTAAATTAATTTTTTTTCGTGCAGTTGAACGAATGCTTCAACAACTGCTTCAGATAATTTTGTATCGAGTGTAAATTTTTCACGATCCCAATCGCAACTGGCACCAAGTTTGCGTAATTGTTTGATGATTGTGCCCCCATATTCATTCTTCCATTTCCAAATGTGGTCAACAAAATCTTCACGCTTCATTTCTTTTCGTTTTAAACCTTGTTTGGCTAAAGATTTTTCAACAACGTTTTGAGTTGCAATTCCTGCGTGATCAGTTCCTGGAACCCAACAAGCTTCGTAACCTTGCATTTTTCGCCATCTAATTAAAAGATCTTGCAAGGTGTTATTTAAAACATGCCCCATAGTTAAAATCCCGGTAACATTTGGTGGGGGAATTACAATCGTAAATGGTTTTTTTGTGGATTTTGAATTTGCTTTAAATAATTTATTTTTTTCCCAAAAAGAATACCATTTGTCTTCAACGATAGTAGGATCGTAATTTTTTAAAATGTCACTCATTAAATTTTAGATAGAAATGCTTTTTATCGTTCAAGCGCTAGGCTTAAAGCAGTAGCAAGTTTTAAAACATCTTGCGAAGTTTTATCCAATCGTGAACTTACAATTTTAACAAGATTGTATAAAATTTTATATCCAATTGTATTATTCGATTCAATCAAATTAAAAAAAGATTCTTTTTTTAATACGGCGACAACTGAATTTTTTTTAGTCATTACAGATGCACTTCGTTTACTGTTTTCGTCAAATAATCCCACTTCACCAAAAAAAGGTTTTGTTGATGAATCAAGTTGTAAAAATGATTTATCACTTCTATTTAAACCTTCTCCAGATTTTTTTAGGATTAATGATCTGCTTATTTCAACTGTTCCATTTAATAAAATAAACATTTCACTTCCGATGTCGCCTTCTTTAATAAAAATTGTATTTTCATCAATATTGCGAAGTTCCATAATATTAATGAGGTCGTTCAAATGTGAATCAGTTAATCCATTAAAAAGAGGAATATTTTTTATATCCGAAATTGAAATATTCTTCATGAAATACTTCCTATCACAATTGCTAAATCTTTTTCCTGAATTATATAATTTGGTAATGGATTAATACTAATTCGCATGTTAGTTTTTTCCGAAACATTTACACCAGCTTCTTGAAATTTGCGTTCAATAAATTGATCAATTGCCGAAAGATCGTGCGAAATTAATTGTTCCAACCCGACTGATTCTTCTTCAACTACAATACCGATTACTGTTATATTTTTTTCTTTTTTAAAATCGATGAAAAGTTCTTCAAAAGTTTTTCCAATAAATTTTTTTGGAATTTGAATTCTTTGAATATCATTTTCAGAATTGCCATTTAATAAATCTAAAGTTAATTCAGCAGTTCCGGGATTTATTACATGATTTGCGAGAAAGAAATCAACATACTGATCGCTGACAATTACTTCATCAGCGTTTGCGCGCTTCAACGGTTGATAATTTTCGCTGTTCATTATATGAACAAACACTTTTGTTTTTGGAGAAATTCCTTTAATTGTAATTAAAGTTGATAATGTTTTATCATCGCTCGGTAATCCGGATGGATTTAAATTATCTGGCAAAATTACAACTGACTTTGCTTCTTTAATATTACCACGCTCAAGTATTAATTCTTTTGAGTGATCGCCACGAGTAAATTGTAACTCTAAATTTGAATAGTTCGAAAGTAATCCTTCAATTTTTTCAGGTGAAATATCATTTACTAGTGCAACAGGTAATTTAGAATTTTTTTTACTGCTGGAGTTTAATCTTGCAAGTAAATTTTCGACATTATTATTCCAACCGCAGATTAACAAATGATTTTTTAAATTAACTTCGTTCAATCCTTGACTCTCCTTTATTTTTCGTGCAACAAAAAGTGAAGAAATAGTTGCTGTAAAAAGTGAAACTAAAACTACGCTGCCAACAATCGTTAATGATGCTACAATTCTTCCAAATCCTGTAATTGGTGCTTTATCACCATATCCAACTGTTGCAACAGTTACAATTGACCACCACAATCCATCTGCAAAAGTTTGAAATTGTGGATTTGAACTTTGCTCGATAAGATAGACAAAAAGAGCTGCAAAATAAAAAACAAGAAATAAAAATGTGCCAATTAAAACAAGCTCATTTTTAAATAAGGATCTAAAATATTTTAGAGTACTACTTACCATTTTAGTTTGTCCAAATCATTTTTGAGAATGAGGAACTGTTGCCAACTTTATCCTCTAAATTAATGTCAATAATATGTTTTCCTGATTTTATTTTGTTATCTGTAAAGTTGTAATGACTAACAGATTTTTTTTCGATATCATAAACTGGAAAAATCTTTTCTCCGTCAAGATACACATCAATTTTATCTACATCAACACCGGATAAATTATCTTTTATTTTAAAACTAAATAAATAATTAGTTCTATTAAACCATCGATTTGTTTTCCAATTATAAATTTCTGGCGCTTTTTCATCAGCAAGAATTACATACTCACCAAGTCGAGAAGTTTTACGAACAATAAACGAATTGTTTTTTAAATTTCTTTCGTTGGATAAATAAATCGGAACTGTTCCTGCTAAAACATAAACAGCATTTTTATAATCTAAAATTTTATCTTCGCTACATCTTAATTGTATATTTAAACCACTTCTTAAGAAAACATTTTTTGCGCTTATAGAATAGTTACCAGATTTTTCTTTTTTAATAAAAATTGGAACATGTTCATAAACTGCATCTTTATCAAAACTGGAAATAAAATTATTATCACCTGAAGTAAAAATTGTTCCGGTTTCTGGTTTTAAAAGTAAAAACTCAACTGAATCTGTGATTTCTGTGGTAAAATATCCGATTGATAAAAATCCTTTAAGGAATATTTTTTTCTCACTGTGTTCTGGAATTTTAAAAACACCTTCATATTCGTAAACAGAGCGTGGAATTAAAGTAACTGGATATGAATGTTGTTTATCATAAGCAACAAGTGAAGGAGCTTTTGTAAATCCAATTTTATTTTTTAATGTGATAAAAATTTTATTTGATTTTATTTTCTTTTCTATTTTTGTTTGCTCAAAAGAAAATTTTGGATTTAAAATAAAATATTGTGGAAAAGAAATAGTTCCATATTTATTAGTTGCTGTAATTCTAACAATATCCGGAGTTTTTAAATTTATGGGAATTTGAATATCAGTTTGATTGGGATTGAATGTGGTAACACCGTAAGAAATAACTTCCCAATTATTTGAGTTAAAAGTTTTACCGGCAATTTCAAGAGAATTAACATCCTTTAAATTTAAAACATTCATAAGAATATTTTGTTTTGAAATTTCTTTTACTTCAATAAGTGTGGGATGATTCAAAATAAAATTTCCTGAGCATTCACTTATTAATCCGTCGTAATCAATTGCGCGAATTGTAAATTTATGTCTCCCTTCAGTTAAATTATCTAAAGAAATTTTTCCGGAATACTCATTCATTTTATCTGCAAAAACCGAAAGAGGATAAAAAGAAAGTGTGTTTGTTCCTTCCAAATAAAGTTTATGAAATCTTCCTTCTTGAGATTGCAATAAATTCCAATCGTAATACAAACTAACTTGCCCGTATTGTGCAGTTAAAAAAGCGTTTCGCTCTGAAATAAAATAGGGCTTATCATCAATAAATAATTCCAATCCATAAATTGTAATTCTGTCTCCTCGTTCAGAAGTTCTATCAAAAACATCTGTTGCCAAACCGATTGAACCTGTAAAAAATAATGTATCACTAATTGAGTAGCTTCGACTATTTTTTAACTTTGGAGTAAAAATTTGAGATGTAAATTCATGATTCACAAATGATTTTTCGTTTAGTGGCGTGAAAGCAATTTTTTTAAATACGGGTGGAAAAATATCATTATAATTTCTCAAATTAGGGAAGAGTAAAGGATTAATCGGATTAAAAAGATTATCACGAATTTCGAAATGTAAATGTGGTGGTCCGGCTCCACTTTCTCCGCTATAAGCAACTAATTCACCTTTTTTAACTTTAAATTGTTCAGGAGTAAAACTTAATTCAACAGCATAATTTTTTTCTCTTGTTTGAGCTTCAAGAATTAATTTTTCAATTTCAGTTTTAAAAGAATGTAAATGCGCATAAGTTGTAAAAAAATTATCATGATGCTTTATCACTAAAAATTTTCCGTACCCTGATGGAGAAACAGAAATATTTTTAATATATCCATCACGCGCAGCATAAACCTCAACACCAATTACATGTTCAGTACTGATATCAATACCAGCATGGAAGTGTGTTGGACGATATTCTGCAAATGATGAAGTGATATATGGTTTTGCTTTTATCGGCCAATTATAATCGTAAATATCCGTATTAAATAAATTTTTGGAATTGTTATCACGAGCAAATAAAAAATTTAAAGTAAAAAATATTAAATAAAAATTTAGAAATATTTTGAACATTTATTTTATTTTTGCAATCAATTTTGGAAGGCCTTCGATTTCTGCTTCAATAGTATCGCCGGAAACTACTTTTCCAACTCCTTCAGGTGTTCCCATAAAAATTATATCACCCGGCTCTAATAAAAATATTTCAGATAAATATGAAATTATAAAATCAATTTTGTAAATCATAAAATTAGTGTTGGAATGTTGTTTTACATTTCCATTTACACTTAATTTAATTTCTAAATTATCTGGATTTGCAATTTCATTTTGAGGAATAAAAGTTCCAAAAATTGCTGATGTGTCAAAAGCTTTTGCAATTGTCCATGGCGTTCCTTCTTTTTTTGCGAGTGCTTGTTGATCTCTCAAAGTCATATCGAGCCCCACTGCATAACCAGAAACAAAATTATTTGCATCAGATAAATTAATATTTTTCCCTTTTTTGCCAATTAAAACTGCTAATTCAACTTCATGATGTAATTCATTTGAAATTTTTGGAATCTCAATTACAAAATCTTCTGCAATTGAAGAAGATGGTTTCATAAAAATGATTGGTGATTTGGGAATATCTCCTCCCATTTCTTTTGCATGATTTAAATAATTTTTACCCAAACACAAAATTTTACCGACTTCAATTTTTTCAACAACAGATGTATCCTTTTTAAATAAGATAGTTTTCATTAGATTTATTCAATTTTGTTAAGAAATATATTTAAGTGATTCGTTTAATTCAAGAAAATGTTAAATAATATTGAGTTTTATCATAAGATTTAAAATGCCCATATTTTGCATTATTTGCTTAATCAAAAAAGGAAATGAAAAGTAAAAAAATAACATATAAGATTTCAGGTGTTAATATTTCGGAGGGGGATAGTTTTGTTAATTCAATTAAAAAATCTGTAAAGCAAACTCACACAAAAAAAGTTTTAAGCGGAATTGGACATTTTAGTGGAATATTTGACGCAAATTTTAAAGGCATTAAGGATCCATGTTTAGTTTCAAGTGTTGATGGAGTTGGTACAAAATTAAAAGTTGCATTCATGATGGAAAAATATAATTCAATAGGTCAAGATCTCGTAAATCATTGTGTGAATGATATTGCAGTTTGTGGTGCAACTCCACTTTTTTTTATGGATTATTTTGCGACAGGAAAATTAAATAGAAAAATTGCTATCGAAGTTGTAAAAGGAATTTCGAAAGCTTGTATTGAAAATAAATGTTCAATTATTGGTGGAGAAACTGCAGAGATGCCAGGTTTTTATACAAATGGAGAATTTGATATTGCAGGAATGATCGTTGGTGTTGCAGAAAAAAAGAAAATTATTGATGGCTCAAAAATAAAAAGTGGAAATATTTTGGTTGCATTACCTTCCACTGGTTTACATACAAATGGATATTCACTTGCTCGGAAAATATTATTACCAAAATATAATACGAATAAATATCTCGCAGAGTTAAAATCTACAATTGGGGATGCATTGCTTAAAGTTCATCGTTCATATTTAAAGCAAATTCAATTACTTCATAAAAAGAATTTAATAAATGGAGTAGCGCATATTACTGGTGGTGGAATTATTGGGAACACAAATAGAATTATCCCAAAAGGTATGTCTGTTAAAATCGATTGGTTGAGTTGGAAGCGACCAAATATTTTTAATTTTATTCAGCGAGAAGGAAGTGTTCCTGAAAAAGATATGCGCCGAACATTTAATTTAGGAATTGGATTAGTTTTTATCGTGAATAAAAACAAAATCAATTTGGTTTTAAATCAACTTAAATTAATTGGTGAAAAGCCATTTATTATTGGAAAAGTGTTTTAACAAAAAATCAACGAGATATATTGTCGTAATTTTCTAAACTTGAAGTAATAAATTTTTTCCACTTATCACTTTTCTTTTCAAGATCCTTAATTTTTGATTCATAGATTTCTTTTGTAAATCCAAAATTATTTAGAATTGAATCTCGTTTAAAAAAATAAACCGAATCAGTACTAATGCCATGAAGCTTAAATTTATTATAATTATAAAGTAAAGATCCATGAGCTTTTGATAAATTAAGCTCATCTTGAGTTAAAGGATCAGTTTTTGTGCAACCATCCAACAAAATAAATCCTAAAAAAGCCGTTAAAAAAATTGCATATTTTGTCATTTTTTGTTACTTTTTAGCATAAATTTAACAAAAAATAGTTGTTTTTTGCAACTATTTAACCTAAACTTAACCGCAGAAAGGATATTAGTTTTAGTGGCTACAACATCAGATTTGAAAATTGGCGTTTATATAAGATTTAATAATGAATTACACATAGTTGAAGAATCTCAACACAGAACTCCTGGAAACCTGCGAGCATTTTACCAAGTTAAGATGCGAAATATCAGAAACAGTAAAATTGTTGAAAATCGTTTCCGTTCGGGAGCAGAGATTGATTTAGCGAGAGTTGAAAGAAAAGAATATCAGTATTTATATAACGATGGTTCTAATTATTACTTTATGGATCAACAATCTTATGAACAAATTCCGATCGATAATAAATTACTTGGTGAAGGATCAAAATTTTTAAAAGAATCTGAAGTTATTGAAGTTCTTTTTGATGGATCAGAACCCGTTGGAACAATTTTACCTTTTAATGTTGAGTTAAAAATTGTAGAAACTATTCCCGGAGTCAAAGGTGATACTGCAACTGGTGCTACAAAACCTGCAACAACTGAAACAGGTGCAACAATTAATGTTCCTCTTTTTATAAATGAGGGAGATAAAATTAAAGTAGATACTCGAACAGGAAAATATTTAGAACGAGTAAAATAATTATTCACTTAATTATGAGGATATAAAATGGGCAGTTCAGAAAAGTACAAATTAGATTTATCGCTTGTAAAAAAATTAATTAAAATTATTGAATCAAGCGAAGTAAATGAAATTGAGCTTGAAGAAGAGGGTGTAAAAATAAAAGTTGTCAAAAGTTCAAAAACTCAAGAAATTATTCAAGCCCCAATTCAGCATTCAGTACAAGTTCCAATTCATCAAACAATTGATAAAGTAAAAAATGTGTCATATGAGGTTGCAGCAACGGAATCGAACAAAAACTTACATGAAATTAAATCTCCAATTGTGGGGACATTTTACCGATCACCATCACCTGATTCACCATCATTTATAGAAGTTGGATCATTAATTGATTCTGGAACACCACTTTGTATAATTGAAGCGATGAAGTTAATGAACGAAATTCAAAGTGAGGTAAAAGGTAAAATTTTAAAAATTTTGGTTGAAAATGGAAAACCTGTTGAATACAATCAACCTTTATTTTTAGTTGAAGTTTAATTTACAGTTTTAATAAATTATTTTCAGATGCCAAAATTTAAAAAAGTATTAATTTCTAATCGTGGTGAAATTGCATTAAGAATTATTCGTGCTTGTCGCGAATTAGATATTAAAACAGTTGCAGTTTATTCTGAAGCAGATAAAGAAAGTTTACATGTTAAATTTGCTGACGAAGCAATTTGTATCGGTCCTGCCAAATCAACTGATAGTTATTTAAATATTTCAAGAATTCTTTCAGCCGCAGAAATTACAAATGCTGATGCAATACATCCCGGTTATGGATTTTTATCAGAGAATGCAAAATTTTCTGAAATTGTTTCATCTCATAATATGACTTTCATTGGTCCATCTCCTGAAATGATTACTGCAATGGGGGATAAAGCATTTGCAAAAGAAACAATGAAGAAAGCAGGTGTTCCGACAGTTCCTGGAAGCAAGGGCATCGTAACAGATTTAAATGAAGCACATAAAATTTCAAAAGAAATGGGATTCCCGGTAATTATTAAAGCAGTTGCTGGTGGTGGTGGTCGGGGAATGCGAGTTGTAAATAATATTGAAGAATTAGACAACGCATATCTTTCTGCACAAGGTGAAGCCGAAATTGCTTTTGCAAATTCAAGTGTTTATATCGAAAAATATATTTTAGAACCACGACATGTTGAAATACAAATTATGGGTGATCAATTTGGAAATGTGATTCATTTGGGAGAGCGTGATTGTACAGTTCAACGACGTCATCAAAAATTAATTGAAGAATCACCTTCACCAATTGTTGATGATAAACTTCGAAAATTAATGGGAGACTCAGCAGTTAAAGGAGCAAAAAGTGTAAAATATCTTGGTGCGGGTACAATTGAATTTTTGGTGGATAAAGATAATAATTTTTATTTTATGGAAATGAATACGAGAATTCAAGTTGAGCATCCAGTCACTGAATTTGTAACCGGACTTGATTTAATTAAAATGCAAATTGAAATGTCTGAAGGTGAAAAATTAAATAAGAAAAAAATTAAACCAATTGGTCACGCAATTGAAGTTAGAATAAATGCTGAAGATCCAAAAAATAATTTTCGTCCATCACCAGGAAAAATTACATCAGCGCATTTTGGTGGTGGCCCGGGGGTTAGAGTTGATTCACATATATATTCAGGTTGTGTTGTTCCACCTTATTACGATTCTCTTATTGCTAAGATTATTGTTCACGATATAAATCGTGAGGCTGCAATTAATAAAATGTACCATACTTTGGAGGAATGTATTATTGAAGGTATTGCAACTACAATTCCATTCCATAGAAAAGTTATGCAAAATGAAGTTTTCAAAAGTGGAAAATTTGATACAAATTTTATTGACTCATTAAATATTTAAGGATTATTGAAATGAACTTTCCAGAAAATTTAAAATACACAAAAGAACATGAATGGATTAAAATTGATGGTGAAATTGGTACAATCGGAATTACGGAGTTTGCACAGGGTGAACTTGGTGATGTTGTTTTTGTAGATTTACCAGCAGTCGGTAAAAATTTTGAGCAAGGTGCAACTTTTGGAACAATTGAAGCTGTAAAAGCTGTATCAGATCTTTATCTGCCTATTAAAGGTGAAGTTGTTGAAGTAAATCAAAATTTAAATTCAACTCCAGAATTAGTAAATAAATCTCCATACGAAAATGGATGGATGATAAAAGTTAAAATTTCTTCTGACTCAAATATAAATGATTTGTTAGATGTTACATCATACAAAAATTTAATTGGAAAATAAAAAAATATTTTAAAATAATGGAAAAAGAATTATTTCAATCAAGGCATATTGGATCAAAATCTGAAGAAGTAACTGAGATGTTAACTTCAATTGGCGTAAACTCTTTAGACCAATTAATTGATGAAACAATTCCTGCAAGTATAAGATTTAGGGGAAGTTTAGAAATTCCAAAACCGATGAGTGAGTTTGAATTTTTAAATCATATAAAATTTTTGGGTGAAAAAAATAAACCATTTCGATCATTTATTGGAATGGGATTTTATGAGACAATTATTCCAACTGTAATTTTAAGAAATGTTATTGAAAATCCAGGTTGGTATACACAATACACACCATATCAAGCTGAAGTTGCACAAGGCAGATTGGAATCTCTCTTAAATTTTCAAACAATGATTTGTGATTTAACTAAAATGGAAGTTGCAAATGCATCTTTACTTGATGAAGGAACCGCAGCAGCCGAAGCAATGTCAATGTTATATCACATTTCAGAAAAAAATAAGCCAAACGCTCACAAATTTTTTGTATCCGAAAAAACTTTTGCTTACACAATTGATATATTAAAAACACGCGCAACACCAATTGGAATCGAAATTATTGTCGGAAATATAAATAATATAAATTTAGATGATTCAATTTTTGGAGCGTTATTACAAACTCCCGATGATAATGGTTGCGCTATCGATTTAACGGAAAAAATAAAAGAACTACACAGTAAAAATATTTTAATTTGCGTTGCAACTGATTTACTTTCAAATGCATTAATTACTCCACCGGGTGAAATGGGAGCTGATGTAGTTGTTGGAAATTCACAAAGGTTTGGTGTGCCAATGGGTTATGGCGGACCGCATGCTGCGTTTTTTGCCACAAAAAATGAATTTATCCGATTAATGCCAGGTAGAATTATTGGTGTTTCTGTTGACACGCAAGGCAATAAAGCATTTAGAATGACTTTGCAAACTCGCGAGCAACATATCCGAAGAGAAAAAGCAACTTCAAATATTTGTACTGCTCAAGCTTTACTTGCAAATGTAGCTGCAATGTTTGCAGTTTATCATGGCTCAAAAGGGATAAAAAGAATTGCAGAAAATATTCACAGAACAACAACTTTACTTTCTAACAAATTAAAATTACTTGGTTTTGAACAACTCAACTCGCAATATTTTGATTCAATAAAAATTAAAGGAGCAGATTCAATAAAAATAAAAATATTAGCTGAAAATGAATTAATAAACTTCCGCTATTTTACAGATGGAACAATTGGAATCTCGTTAGATGAAGCTGTAACTGTAAATGAGATTAATACAATTCTTTCAATTTTTTCAGAATCAATCGGGACAAAACAAATTATAATTCAAGATGAAGATATTTCAAAAACTGGAATTTCAATTTTGGGATCACTTCTCAGAAAGTCAGAATATTTAACACATCCAGTTTTTAATTCTTATCACTCAGAGCATGAGATGTTGCGTTATCTAAAATTTTTAGAAAACAGAGATCTATCTTTAACGCACTCAATGATGCCGCTCGGCTCTTGCACGATGAAGTTGAATGCAACAAGCGAAATGATTCCAATCAGTTTAAAAGAATTTTCTTCAGTTCATCCATTTGCGCCAATTGATCAAACAGAAGGATATCAATTTATTTTTAATGAGTTAGAAAAATATTTATCAAACATTTCAGGATTTGCTGCGTGTTCTTTACAACCAAATTCTGGCGCGCAAGGAGAGTATGCTGGACTTTTAGTTATCAAAGCATATCACGAAAGTAAAAATCAATCAAATCGAAACATTGTTTTAATTCCATCATCTGCTCACGGAACAAATCCAGCAAGTGCAGTAATGGCTGGTTATAAAGTTATAATTATTAATTGTGATGAAAATGGAAATATCGATTTTAATGACCTCAGAAAAAAAGTTGAAGAACATAATTCAAAAATTGCAGCTTTAATGGTAACATATCCATCAACACACGGAGTTTTTGAAGAAGAGATTCGAGAAATTTGCGCATTGATTCATTCTCATGGTGGACAAGTTTATATGGATGGCGCAAATATGAATGCTCAAGTTGGATTAACACAACCAGCATTAATTGGTGCAGATGTAAATCACATTAACTTGCATAAAACTTTTGCAATTCCGCATGGTGGTGGTGGACCGGGAATGGGACCAATTTGTGTTGCTGAACATTTAAAACAATTTTTACCGGGACACTCTGTAATTAAAACAGGTGGCAAAAAAAATATTTCTGCAATTTCATCAACTCCCTGGGGGAGCGCGAGTATACTTTTAATTTCGTACGGGTATATTAGAATGCTCGGCTCTGAAGGAATTACTAACGCAACTAAAATTGCAATCTTGAATGCAAATTATTTAAAATCGAAACTGGAAAAACATTTTAAAGTTTTATATCAAGGCAAATTAAATAAATGCGCACATGAATTTATTTTGGATATGCGCGAGTTTAAAAATTCTGCAGCAATTGAAGTTGAAGATATTGCTAAACGTTTAATTGATTATGGTTTTCATGCGCCGACAGTTTCATTCCCAGTTGTGGGAACTTTAATGATTGAACCAACTGAAAGTGAATCAAAAACAGAATTAGATAGATTTGCAAATGCACTCATTTCTATTAAAGATGAAATTGATGATATAATTAATGGCAAAGCTGATATAAAAGATAATGTTGTAAAAAATTCTCCGCACACTGCGAATGAAGCTTTGAGCGAAATGTGGAATCATTCTTATACAAGATTTAAAGCAGTTTATCCATTGATGTATTTACGTCAAAATAAATTTTGGCCATCAATTGCGAGAGTAAATAATTCTTTTGGCGATAGAAATTTAATTTGCTCATGTCCTCCAACAGAATCATATATTGAGCAATAAATTTTAGTTGAGTATCTTTTGGGAAAACTCTCCCAGCTTAAAATGATTTTAAAACTAAAAAAGCTCCTTCCATTTAATATTTATTATTTTGCAACTATTTATTTAATTGGGATTTTATTTTTTACCGCTTTTAGAATTATTTTATTTTTAACTCAGATTGAACAAGTTAAGTTAATTCCAGATTCAACTTTAATATTTTTCAATTCTTTTTTAATGGGATTGAGATTTGATACAGTAATTAGCTGTTACATTTTATTTTTTCCGATTTTAATTACCTCAGTTCTTTCATTCTTTAAAAAAGATTTTGACTTGGTTTATAAAATAACTTTATGGATAATTATTTTATTTTACTCAATCGCATTTTTAATTTGGTCAACTGATATTCCATATTTTAATCACTTCTTTACGCACCTAACAACAGCTCTTTTTCCATTAATGAATAATTTTGCTTTTTCCTTTGAAATGATTTTAAGAGAGCCCTTATTTTTAGTTTACTTTTTTGCGCTAAGTGGAATTTTATTTTTTTATATAAAAATCATTTTAAACTTTTGTAATAAATTGATTTTGGAAAAACAACAAGTTTTTCTAAATCATGAAACTAATTATTTATTTTTCTTTTTTGTTTTAACAAGTGTGTTCACAATTTTAGGCGCTCGCGGCAGACTTGATGTAAAATCGCCAATCAGAATCGGAACTGCTTACACAACTAAATATCCTCTCGCAAACCAATTAGGTTTGAGTCCAATTTACACTTTTGCAAGAAGTTATTTAGATGATTTGCAGGAAATAAATAAAGAATATTCTTTAATGAATAATGATGAAGCGCTTGAGAATGTTAAAAATTTCTTAAATGTAAAATCGGAATTAAATTATCCACCAATTGCCAGAAAAATTAATTTTAATACTGATGAAAAAAAATATAATGTTGTATTAATTTTACTCGAAAGTATGTCGACAGATAAAATGGGGATTTATACAAATGAGAAAAAATCATTAACACCTTTTTTGGATAAAATTTCTAAAAATGGAATTTTATTTTCAAATATTTATAGTGCCGGGATTCATACTTACAACGGACTTTTTTCTACACTCACTTCGATGCCGTCATTAATGAAGAGGCATACTTTAAAAGATAGTGAAATTAAAGAGTACAGCGGTTTACCAAAAATTTTAGGTGAAAATGGTTATAAAAATAATTTTTTAATGACTTGTGATGATCAATTTGATAACATGGGGGGATTTTTGCGAGCTAATAATTTTGATCAAGTATTTAGTGATGATGATTACCCTGCTGAAGAAATTTTAAGCAATTTGGGAGTTCCGGATCATTATTTATTTAATTTTGGTATTTCAGAAATAAATAAGATTGCAAATAATGAGAAAACTTTTTTTACAACATTTTTAACCGCAAGCGATCACTCGCCATATGTAATACCAAAAAATATTTCTTTTATTCCAACTAGCAAACAAGAAAAAGAAAAAGCAGTTGAATATGTTGATTGGTCATTAGAACAATTTTTTAAATCAGCTGAAAAACAAAGTTGGTTTAAAAATACAATTTTTATAATTACTGGCGATCATGGTGCTAAATGGGGAAAAAATAATTATGACATTCCATTATCATACCACCACATTCCACTAATAATTTATTCACCAAATAATATTTCACCTTCAAAAAATAATAATTTTGGATCGCAAATGGATATTTTTCCAACAATTATGGGTTTATTAAAAATTAATTATGTTAATAATACTCTTGGGACTGATTTAATTAATGATAAAAAACCTTTTGCATATTTTTCTGCCGATGATAAAATAGGATGTATTGATGAGAATTATTATTACATAAATAATTTATCTGTCGGAGAAAGTTTATTTGAGTACAAACTTAATGGAACTGAAAATATTATTTACCAAAACAAACAAGTAGCTGATAAAATGAAAAACTACGCAAACTCATTTATTCAATCAGCGCAGTTTTTAGTAAATAATAAAAAAACTTATTTTGTTAAATATGAATAAACTTTCAGAATTCCGTTCAGGATTTGTTGCAATTATTGGTCTTCCAAATGTTGGTAAATCGACATTGTTAAATTCTTTAATCAATCAAAACTTATCAATCGTAACTCCAAAACCACAAACAACTCGAAATAAAATTTTAGGAATTTCATCAGATAATAATTCTCAAATTGTTTTTATAGATACACCCGGACTTTTAAAGCCGGAATATTTACTTCAACAAGTGATGATGAATTACGCAACATCTGCCACAAAAGATTCTGATTTGATTTTGTATATCGTTGATGCAAAAGAAGTAAATAATGTTGAAAAACTTTTTCCAATTAAATTAAACTTAAATAAAAATCAAAAATCATTTTTAGTGATAAATAAAATTGATTTATTAAAAAAAGAAGAAACACTGGAATTAATTAATAAACTAAGTCAACTTTTAAAATGGGACGAAATTATTCCAGTTTCGGCTATAAAAAAATACAATCTTGAAGAATTAAAAAAAGTAATCACAAAATACCTCCCAATTCACGAACCATATTATGACACCGAACAACTTTCAGATAAATCTGAAAAGTTTTTTGTGAGCGAAATGATACGAGAAAACATTTTTAAATTATTTACAAAGGAAGTTCCATATTCAACTACAGTTTCGATAATAGAATTTAAAGAACGCACAAAAAATAAATTTTACATACATGCTGAAATTATTGTTGAACGCAAAAGCCAAAAAATAATTTTAATCGGTAAAAAGGGTGCATCATTAAAAAAACTTGGCGAACTCTCCCGCAAAAGAATCGAAGAATTTTTAGAACATCAAGTGTATTTAGAATTATTTGTTAAAGTCAGAGAAAATTGGAGAAATAGTAAAAACAGATTATCAGAATTTGGTTATAGCGAAGAATAAATTTTATGGCCGAAATAAAACCATTTAAAGGAACTTTTTATAATCAAAGCAAGATAAATTTAGGTAACGTTGTTGCTCCACCGTACGATGTAATTAATGAAGAATATCAAAATAAACTTTACGAGAAATCTGATGAAAATATTGTTCGGCTTATTTTGGGAAGAGAAGCTGATAGATATAATTCTGCCAAATTATTTTTAGATAAATGGATTTCAGAAAATATTTTAATAAAAGATTCTCAAGAATCAATTTATTTACTTTCACAATCATTCAAAAATTTAAAAGGCAATTTAATTACTCGTAGCGGAATAATTGCTCTTTGTAAATTAGAAGAGTTTGATAAAAAAATTATTCTTCCGCACGAAAAAACTTTATCAAAACCAAAGGAAGATCGCTTTAACTTAATTTCAAAAACCAAAACTAATTTTGACCAAATCTTTGGAATCTATGAAGATGAAACTTTAACGGCAGAAAAAATTTACCAAAATTATTTTTCTCAAACTCCGTTTATTGAAGTTGAATTTGAAAATGTTGTAAATAAAATTTGGAAAATCACAAATCAAAATGAAATTCAAATCTTAACTCAGTTAGTAAAAAATAAAAAAGTTTATATCGCAGATGGTCATCACAGATACGAAACAGCGTTAGATTATAGAAATTATCAAAAAGAAAATAAATCAAATTCTTTTGATAGCGAATTTGTGACAATGTTTTTCACAAACCTGTCAGATAATAATTTAGTTGTTTTCCCAACACATCGTGTAATCCATTCATTGTCTGATTTTAACTGGGATAGTTTACAATATAAATTATCAGACCATTTTAAAATTAATATTTGTAAATCAATTGTCGAATTAGAAGAAAAATTAGAAGAAAAGGGAAGTTTTAGCTTAGGAATAATTGTATCCTCAATTGAAAAATATTTTATTATCAAACTTAAAGATATTTCAAAAATCGACACTATTTTATCTAAAAATTTACCAAATGAATTAAAATCGCTTGATATTACTTTATTGCATAATTACATTCTTGAAAAACTTTTAGGAATAGATATTGCGGCACAAGAGAAGAAAATTTATATTAAATACATACAAAATGTTTATGAGTGTGAAAACAAAATATTAACAGGCGATTCACAAATTGCGTTTATAATGAATCCAACAACAATTAATCAATTAAAATCTGTAGCAAATATAGGTTTTACAATGCCACAAAAATCAACATTTTTTTATCCAAAATTGATTTCGGGATTGGTTTTACGTATTCTTGAAAATTAATGAACGAAAAAACTAAAATTGTTTTTTTATACATAGTAGTTTGTTTTGTTTGGGGATCTTCGTGGCTTGCGATGAAGTGGAATGTTCAAGATGTTACTCCACTTTTAGCATCGGGCACTAGATTTGCATTAGCATGTGTTGGACTCTTTATAATTATTAAGAGGAAAAAAATTGAAATTCCAAAAGACGCAGATTCTTTTAAATTATTTATAATTGTTTCATTAACGGCATTTAGTGTCCCTTTTGCTTTAAATTATTTTGCTGCACAATTTATACCGTCAGGGTTATCTGCAATTTTATTTGCAATGTATCCATTTATGGTTGCAATTTTATCTTACTTTATGCTCGATAACGAAAAAATAAATGCATATAAAATTATCGGAATGATTTCAGGATTTTCAGGAGTTTATTTTTTATTTGCTGAAAATATTTCTTTTGAAAACTCGAACTTTATGGCAATAGTCGGAATGGGTTCAATTTTAATTAGCGCATTTGCCCAGGCATATTCACTTTTACTTGTAAAAACAAAAGGTCAAAATATTAGTCCGTTTGTTATGAGTTACCAACCAATGTTATATGCTGCAATAACTACACTTCTTGTAAGTTATTTTATTGAAGATTACTCAAAAGTAAATTTTACTTTAAAAGCCTCAGTTTCAATTTTATACCTCGCAGTTTTTGGATCGATAATTACATTTGTATCATATTGGTGGCTTGTAAAAAAAGTTGAGGCAGTTTTACTTTCTTTTACAGCATTTATAACACCAGTTGTTGCAATTTATTTAGGAATTACTTTTGCCAACGAAACAGTTTCAAAAGAAATTTATTTTGGAACTACACTTGTTTTATTAGGGATTATACTTGCAAACCTTCAGGATTTTATTAAACTTTTCACTCAAAAAAAATTATCGGATTAAAAAATTTTAAATTATTTTTTTTGATTTATGATCCTGAAAATCTCACATATCGGTATTGCTGTTAAAGATTTAGAATCCTCAAACGAACTATTTTCAAAATTATTTGCTCAAAACAACCCATACACAGAACACGTTCCGCAAGAAAAAGTAAATTTATCTTTTTTCCCGATTAGCGATTCCATTTTAGAATTGATTGAACCAACTGATGCTTCTTCTAGTTTATCCAGCTTTATTAATAAACGAGGTGAAGGGCTTCATCACATTTGTTTGGAAGTTGATGATATTAAATATGAAATTAATCGACTTAAAAAATTAGGTTTTACTTTTATAAATAATGAACCAACTGTTGGTGGCGAAGGGTTTTTAATTTCATTCCTTAATCCAAAATCTACAAATGGAGTTTTGATAGAGCTTTGCCAAAAGCAATAAAGGTTTAAATTCCTGATATTTGAAAGCAATGGCTTCAAAAAATAAAACAATAAAAATTTCGGGTGTTAATAATTTAACAGTAGTTCAAACTCTCTCAACACTTCCAACAACTTCTGGTGTATATCAATTTTATGATTTAGCTGGAAATAATTTATATATCGGCAAAGCAAAAAATTTACGGAATCGTGTTCGGCAATATTTTCAAAAAAGTAGAAATATAGATTTACGAATTGAGGCATTAGTTGGCAAAGTTGAGACAATTGAAATTATTACTACTGATTCTGAAATTGACGCATTAATTTTAGAAGCAACTTTAATAAAATCCAAAAAACCTCGTTACAATATTTTGATGAAGGATGGAAAAACCTATCCTTACATCGTAATTACAAAAGAAGATTATCCAAGAGTTTTTGTTACAAGAAATATTATTCGTGATGGATCAAAATATTTTGGTCCATTTACCGAAACATTTAGAATGCGTGGAGCTTTAAAATTAATTCGTGATATTTTTAAAATCCGGAGTTGTAATTTTTCAATTGATGATGAATTTATTCGTAAAAAGAAAACTCGCGTTTGTCTTGATTATCATATTAAAAAATGTGATGGGCCGTGCGAAGGATTAATTTCCCAAAAAGATTATAATTTGATGATCTCGAATGTTGAAAAACTTTTGCGAGGCAGAACAAATTCTCTAAAAAAAGAAATGAAATCTAAGATGCTCGTCTTTGCAAACGAGCAAAAATTTGAAGCAGCCGCAGAAATCCGGAATCAAATTAATTTACTCGAAATTTACGAAAACGACCAAAACATTGTTGATCTAGAATTGCACGATCGTGATTATTTTGCAATTTCAATTGAAAAAAATAATGCATGCGGGGTTGTATTAAATGTTCGCGAAGGCAAATTAACAGGGCGTCAGCATTTTTACTTATCAAATTTTCAGGATAAAAGTAATGCAGAATTATTTGAAGTAATTTTAGAAAGGTTTTATTTAAATGATGCCGAAATCCCGAATGAAATTATTTTACAAGATGAACCATTGAATAAATTAATAATTCAAAACTGGCTTAAATCAAAATCAAATACTGAAGTTGAAATATCATTACCAAAAAATGATAAAATGATTGAGTTAATTGAAATGGCAAAAAAAAATGCAGCTTATCTTTTAAACGAGTTTTTAATCCACAAAATTAAGTACAAAGATTTTATTCCGAATGCAGTAAAATCTGTTCAAAGAGATTTAAGATTAAAAACTGCACCACGCAAAATTGAATGCTTTGATATTTCGCACATTCAAGGTGCGGATACTGTTGCATCGATGGTTCAGTTTGTTGATGGAAAACCGAAGAAAGGGGAATATCGCCGTTTCAAAATTGAAACTTCCGAAGAAAATAAAATTGATGATTTCGCAAGTATGCGTGAAGTTGTATTCCGAAGATATAATAGAATTAAAAATGAAGAATTACTTTTTCCAGATTTAATAATTATTGATGGTGGCAAAGGGCAACTTTCAAGTGCAATGGAATCTTTGGAAAAATTAGAATTAAAAATTCCGATTATTAGTTTAGCCAAACGACTTGAAGAAGTATTTTTACCAAATGAAAGTGATCCATTCCAAATTCCAAGAACTTCTTCATCGCTTCGTATATTTCAACAAATACGCGATGAAGCACATAGATTTGCAGTAACTTATCACAGATTATTACGAAATAAGAGGACACTTCAAACTGAACTCGATTTAATAAATGGTGTCGGTAAGAAAAAAGCAAAAGAACTACTTGAAACATTTGGTTCTGTTCAAGGTGTAAAATTTGCAACTGCGGAACAAATTGAGGAAGTTGTTGGTGAAAAGATTGCAGAAAGAATTAAAGAATATTTTTCAAATTAATTAAAGAAAGGATTTATAATGGATCAATTTTTTGAATTACTACAGGTATTGTCTAGATGGCTTCATGTTGTGTTTGGAATAATTTGGATTGGATATTTATATTTTTTTAATTTTGTAAATGCACAATTCGTAGCAACATTGGATCCAGAAACAAAAAAGAAAGTTGTACCTGAACTTTTGCCACGCGCATTATTTTGGTTCCGTTGGGGGGCGGTTTGGACCTGGATTACAGGTATTTTTATGCTCGAATATATTTACTATCGCGGAAAAGCAATTGTAGCTGATCCCGCAACAATTTCTTCTGCCACCTGGGTTATGGTTGCAGTTACTTTTTTAGCATTTTATCTTTACGATTATCTCGCAAAAAGTTTTGGTAAAGATGCAAAAAAATTCGGTGTAATTGCATTTGTAGTTTTAGCCGGAATAATTTATTTATACAGCAGCTACGGAATGTTTAGTTACCGCGGAATGATTATGCACACAGGTGTTATGTTCGGAACAATTATGGCAGTTAATGTTTGGTTCAGGATTTGGCCATCGCAGCAAAAAATAATTACTGCAGTAAAAAATGGAGAAGCACCAGATGCAAGTTTAGTTGCTCTTGCCGGTCAACGCTCGCGACATAATACTTATATGTCTGTCCCTTTATTATTTAGTATGCTCGCTGCACATACAACTTATTTTGCAGGTGGAAATTTAGGATTAACTGAAGCAACTGCCTGGATTGGTTGGTTAGTAATAATTTTATTTGGATGGCATGTGGTTTTTCAGTTTTATAAAAAGTCAGGCAAAGTAAAAGGCTTTTAATTTTTAAAATTATTATTTTTAGATTTACAAAAAATCCCGATTAAAGTCGGGATTTTTTTTGATAATAAATTATTGGAATTTTTCTTGTGGGCATTGCGGGGCTCGAACCTGCGACCTTACGCGTGTGAGGCGTACGCTCTGGACCAACTGAGCTAAATGCCCGAATTTTTTAATTCTGTTCCGGTATTTCTCTCCCCATTTGTGAATAAATTGAAGTTATTAACTTTGCATTTTCTCTTGCTTCGGTATTATTGGGATCAATTTGTAATGCTTGTTTGTACTGTTTTAACGCCCCCGGATATTTTACTTTTGGTGGAAAATCCGATTCGTACATTAAATAATTACCATATAAAACTAACGAGCGAACATGCGCAGCTTTAAGATTTTTATCATCATAAATTGTTGAAAGTGAATCAAAAATAGGGAGTGCAGTCTCGTACTTGCCACTATCAACTAACTTTGTTAATTTTATAAAAGTTTCTGAATCTATATTTTTAGTAGAACAGCTCATAAAAATTAAGGGAACTAAAATTGCTAGAATTAAATTTTTCATAATCAAATATAAAGCACTTTTCACTTTTTAAAAAAGAAAAAGTTTTTTAAAAAGTGAAAAATTTGTAAATTTTGCAAATAATATCAGGAAAAATATGAATACAGACATCAAACAAATAAATGAAAAAGTAAAAAACGAATCAGGTTTTGTTGATTTGCTTTTTATGGAACTTAATAAAGTTATTGTTGGCCAAAAACAAATGATGGAAAGATTGATGATTGGATTATTATCAAACGGCCACATTTTGCTGGAAGGAGTTCCCGGGCTTGCAAAAACTTTAGCTGTAAAATCACTTGCAAATTCAATTTCGGCAAAATTTCAACGAATACAATTTACTCCAGATTTATTACCAGCGGATTTAATTGGAACTTTAGTTTACGATCCAAAAAAATCGGACTTCGAAACAAAAAAGGGACCAATATTTGCAAATTTTATTTTGGCAGATGAAATTAACCGATCTCCTGCAAAAGTACAAAGCGCGTTACTCGAAGCAATGCAAGAGCGTCAAGTTACAATTGGCCACACAAGTTATAAATTAGATGAACCGTTTTTAGTTTTGGCAACACAAAATCCACTCGAGCAAGAAGGAACTTATCCACTACCAGAAGCGCAACTTGATCGCTTTATGTTAAAAATTAAAATTGATTATCCATCAAAAGATGAAGAAAAAGAAATCTTAAAAAGAAATATTTCGGGTGAAAATTATTTACCAAAACAAGTTGTTTCGTCAAATGATATTTTAAATGCACGCAAAGTTATTAACGAAATTTATATGGACGAAAAAATTGAAAAATATATTTTGGATATTGTTTTTGCATCACGATATCCAAAAGAATATGGGCTTGAAAAAATAAAAAGTTTAATTAATTATGGAGCAAGTCCACGAGCAACAATAAATTTAGCGCTCGGCGCAAAAGCTTTTGCGTTCATAAAACGAAGAGGATACGTTGTGCCCGAAGATATCCGAGAAATTAGTAAAGATGTAATGCGCCACCGAATTGGTTTAACTTATGAAGCCGAAGCTGAAGAAATTACAACTGATAAAATTGTTGAAGAAATTTTAAACAAAATTGAAGTCCCATAAAATTTTTTAATGACTCCACAAGAATTACTAAAACAAATCAGGCTTGTTGAAATCCACACTCGCAAACTTGTAAATCAATTATTTTCAGGAGAATATCATTCTGTTTTTAAAGGGAGAGGAATGAGTTTTTCGGAAGTTCGAGAATATCAATATGGTGACGATATCAGGAATATTGATTGGAATGTTAGCGCGAGATTTGATTACAGCAAAAGGTTTGAAAAACTTTTTGTAAAAATTTTTGAAGAAGAGCGTGAGCTTTCGGTTTTGCTTTTGGTTGATGCAAGTAAATCGAGCAATTTTGGTACAAATCTGCAATTTAAAAATGAACTTGCAACAGAAATTTGTGGTGCCTTGGGATTTTCTGCTATAAAAAATAATGATAAAGTTGGATTGATTTTATTTTCAGACGAAATCGAAAAGGTAATTTTACCTAAAAAAGGGAAGCCGCATATTTTTAGAATTTTGCGAGAACTTTTGACTTTTGAACCAAAAAATAAGGGGACAAATATTTCAAAAGTTTTGGAATATGTGAGCGCGATGATTAAAAAGAAAACAATTCTCTTTATTCTTTCCGATTTTATTGATACCGATTTTGAAAAACCACTCAGAATTGCAAAAAATAAACATGATGTAATTGCAGTTCGTATTGTAGATAAATTGGAAGAGTCAATTCCAAAAGCTGGTCTTCTACAATTGCGTGATTCTGAAACCGGACAAATGAGACTAGTTGATACATCTCAAAAAAATTTTCAATTAAAATTTGCAAGCCAATTTTTAAAACATCAGGAAATATTAAATAACATTTTTAAAAAAAATAAGGTTGATGTAATTACTGTCAAAACCGGGGAAAGTTATTACAAGCCGTTGCAACAATTTTTTAAGGCAAGAGAAAAAAGAATGGCAATTTAATTTATGTTTGTAAAAATATTTATTTTGATTTTGTTTTTGACTGTAAATTTATTTTCGCAAAAAGTTATTTTAAGAGCTAAAACTGATTCTTCAAAAATTAAACTCGCAACTCCTTTTAAAATAATATTGGAAGCAGAAATAAATGGAAATTATTATGTTCAATTTCCAAAACTTGAAAACTCATCTAAAGATTTTGAAATTATAAGCGAGTCAAAACTTGAAAACTCAACTCGCGATGGAAAAATAATTACAAGTAAAAAACTTACACTTATTAATTTTACTTTAGATTCTCTAAAAATTCCTCCATTTAAAATCAGTTATACAAATCCGAATGATAGCATTAAATATTTTGCTGAATCGGACACTTTAATTTTATCGGTTTTGCCAATTGCGCTTGATACACTTGCAAAAATTCGGGAAATCAAAAATCCGCTCGAAGTGCCAATTAAGTGGAGTGATATTGCAGAAATTAGTTTAATAATTATAGCGGTATTATCCGTTGCATATTTAATTTATTTTTTGCGAAATAGAAAAAAACAAACCAAAGTTGAAGAAAAACCAGAAATAATTTTACCTCCCGAAGTAATTGCTTTGCAAAAATTAGCAGAAATTGAAAATGGAAATTTAATTTTAGAAGGAAAATATAAATTGTTTTATTCAAAAATCAGTGATTGTTTAAGATTGTATTTTGAGATGCGGTATAAATTTTTAGCTGTTGAGCAAACAACAACCGAAATCTTAAATGAACTCAAAAATTATCCGATAGAAATCAATTTACATCTTACAATTAAAGAAATATTAGAGGAAAGTGATTTAGTTAAGTTTGCAAAATTTATTCCAGAAAAAAGTATATGCGATAGAGTAATCCCGATTGCAAAAAAAATTATATTAGAAACAACTCCTATTTATAAAACAGAATTACAAAATGTTTGAAAATTATAATTTTGCAAATCCATTATTTTTAATTTTACTTTTAGTAGTTCCAATTATAGTTTATTGGTTCTTCTTTTACAAAAAAAATAAAGTTACTGCAATTGATTATCCAACATTAAAAAATCTTGAAGTAATTCCATTAACACTTCGTGAAAAAATAAAAAATTTACCAAATATTTTACGAATTCTTGTAATATTATTTGCAATTTTAGCTTTAGCTCGTCCACAATCCAAAATTAAAAGTGAAGTAGTAAAAACCGAAGGGATTGATATAATTCTTGCAATTGATATTTCGGCAAGTATGTTGGCTGAAGATTTAAAACCAAATAGAATTGAAGCTGCTAAAAAAGTTGGACAGCAGTTTGTAACTCAACGCATGAACGATAGAATTGGTCTTGTTGTTTTTAGTGGTGAAAGTTTTACACAATGCCCATTAACAATCGATTATAATATTTTACAAAACTCAATTCAAAATATTAAACATGGAGTTGTTGAGGATGGAACTGCAATTGGTTTGGGAATTGCAAATAGTATAAATCGTTTAAAAGAAAGTAAATCAAAAAGTAAAGTTATAATTTTATTAACCGATGGTGTAAATAATCGTGGTGAAATTGATCCACTTACTGCTGCAGAAATTGCGCTTCAGTTCGGAATTAAAATTTACACAGTTGCAACGGGAACTTTTGGTACTGCGCCTTATCCAATTGAAACTCCTTTTGGAAAGCAATATCAAATGGTGCCTGTTGAAATTGATGAAAAAACTTTGAGGCAAGTTTCAAATAGAACAGGTGGAAAATTTTATCGTGCAACAAAATATTCAGAGTTAAAAAATATTTATTCTGAAATTGATAAATTAGAAAAAACTAAAATTAATGTTCGTTCTTATACACGGCATAAAGATTTATTTTATTTTCCACTTTCACTTTGTTTAGTTTTTCTTTTTTTGGAATTAACAATTTCGCAAACTTATTTGAAGAGGATTCCATAAATGTTGCAGTTCGGTAATTATGATTATTTGTGGATTTTAATTTCGCTCCCGATTTTATTTTTTATTTATTTTATTGTAGCGAATCAAATTAAAAAATCACAAAATAAAATCTCAGAAACTTTGTGGGATCGGTTGACTTCCGAAATAAGTAGAAAGAAAAAACATTTTAAATTTATTATTTCTGTAACTGCACTTTTATTTTTGATAATTGCAATCGCAAATCCGTTGCGAGGCACAAAACTTGAAGAAGTTAAACAAGAGGGACTTGATATTTTTATAGCACTTGATGTTTCGCTTTCGATGACAGCTGAAGATGTTGCACCAAATAGAATTGAAAAAGCAAAATTTGAAATAAATAAATTAATCGAAAAATTAAGTGGAGATAGAATTGGATTAATTACATTCTCGGGTACAAGTTTTGTACAATTGCCATTAACAATTGATTACGATGCAGCAAAAATGTTTATAGATGTTTTGGGAGTTGAAGCTATGCCAACTCCCGGCTCTATTTTGGAAGATGCAATTAATTTATCTGCAAAAAGTTTTTATCAAGATAAACCAACATCAAAAGTTTTAATAATAATTACAGATGGAGAATCAACCGAAGGGGATGCAATAAAAGCCGCTGAAGAAGCAAATAAAAATGGTGTAATAATTTATACAATTGGTGTTGGAACAATCGCAGGCACCCCGATTCCTGTACGTAATCAATATGGAAGCGAAGATTATAAACGTGATAAAGATGGAAATATTGTTTTAACAAAATTAGATGAAGCTGGTTTAATTGAAATTGCAAAAAATGGTGGTGGTAAATATGTAAATGCAAATACGAATATTGATGCTTTAAATGAAATTTTTAATGAAATTAACAAATTGCAAAAAAGAGAATTTGGTCAAAAAATATTTACAGAATTTGAAACTGAGTATCAATATTTTTGTTTTGCCGGATTTCTTTTATTGGTTTTAGAAATTTTTATCAGCGATAAAAAATCAAAGTGGTTTAGCAAATTTAATATTTTAAAAAAGTTGAATAATAATCAATGAAGATTTTAATTTTTATAATTTTTTTCTTTTCTATGGATATTGAAGCCCAATCACTTCGTAAATTAATTAAAAACGGAAATGAATTGTACAATACTGAAAAATATTCTGAAGCTGAAATTGAATATTTAAAAGGAATTGAAAAAAATAAAAATGAAGTTTATGGTTATTATAATCGTGGAAACTCTTTGTATAAACAAAACAAAGACTCGCTTGCCGAAAGGGAATATTTAAACTCGTTAACAAAAACGGTGAATAAAGAAATCAAAAGTAAAATAAATTATAATGTTGGCAATATTGCGTTAAATAATAAAAATTATGAAAAGGCAATTGAAAATTATAAACAATCTCTAAAATTAAATCCTAATGATGAGGATACTCGCCACAATTTAAGTTACGCATTACAGCAAATGCAATTGCAAAAAGATTCATCTGGTAATAAAAATCAAAATAAAAAAGAAAATCAGAAGGAAGAAAAAAAAGAAGATCAAAACAAACAAGATCAAAATAAAGAGGAACAAAAAAATAAAAACCAGCAACAAAGTAAAGATGAGCAAAAACAAGAACCGCAAAAACAAAAATCCAAAATTACAAAAGAAAATGCCGAGCAGATATTACAGGCAATAAATAAAAACGAAAAGGATGTTCAAAAAAACTTAAAAAAACGTGCTTTGATAAAACTTAATGTTGAAAAAGATTGGTAAGAATTTAATGAATTTTATAAAAGTAATTTTTACAAATTTTATTTTTATTGCTTGCTTGCTCTCGCAAGATGAATCTTTTACTGCATCTGTAAATAATACAAATCCACAAATTGGCGAACCAATTTCTTTAACTTTTTCATTAAGTGGTGCAGGTGTTGGTGGCGCTCGCAATTTCCGTCAGCCAGATTTAAGTAATTTTTCAATTTTAAGTGGACCAAATCAATCCACAAGTATGCAGTTTATTAATGGAAATGTTTCATCCTCATTTTCAATTTCGTTTGATATCCAACCAAATAAAGAAGGAAAAATAATAATTGGTTCTGCTACAATTGAAGCCGGTGGAAAACAATATTCATCTAACACAATTGAATTAAATATTTTAAAAAGTTCACAAAGTCAACCAAAACAACAAAGTAATATTACTTCGAGTGAAAATCTATTTTTGCAAGCATTTGTTGATCGCTCAAAAGTTTACGTTGGAGAACAAATAAATGTTACATACAAAATTTATACTCGATTAAAGATTTCAAATTATTCGATAAAAGCATTTCCATCAACACAAGGATTTTGGGTTGAAGAAATTCCGCAAAATCAACAAGTTCAACTTACAAACGAAGTTGTAAATGGAATTCAGTATCAAGTTGGCGAGTTAAAAAGGATTGCACTTTTTCCAACGCAATCAGGAAGTTTAGAAATAAAACCATTTGAGATAAATTGTCAAGTTCAAGTTCCAACTAGAAGAAGATCAAATAATCCATTTGATATTTTCAATGATCCTTTTTTTAGTTCAGTACAAACTCAAAATATCCAAATAAAAAGTCAGCCAGTAAAAATTAATGTGATGAGTTTGCCGCAAAATAATATTCCTAAAAGTTTTTCAGGCGCAGTTGGCAAATATGAAATGAATATTTCCACATCAAAAACTGAAACTCAAACTAACGAAGCAATTACTTTAAAAATGAAAATTTCAGGAACAGGAAATTTAAAATTAATTGAAACTCCAAAACTTGAACTTTCAAATGAATTTGAATTGTACGATCCAAAAACAAATGATAATGTAAACCTCCAATCTAAATATGTATCAGGGACACGAACTTATGAGTGGCTTGTAATTCCTAAGTATCCCGGTAATAAAAAAATTCCGCAAATTGAATGGAGTTATTTTAATCCGAGTTCAAATAATTATGTAACACTTAATAGCAAGGAAATTAAATTAAAAATTAATCAGGGTGCAGTTGTAGCTGGGCAAACTAGCTCAATTTCAAAAGAGGAAATTGAATTTTTAAATCAAGATGTTAGATTTATTAAAACAAAATCGTTTGCATTTACAAACATAAATAATGAAAATTCAAATTTCATTTTAAGAATAATTTTATATTTGTTGCCAATTTTAATTGCAGGTGGAATTTTATTTTTTAGAATTAAAAATGAAAAAGCAAAATTTGATATTATCGGATACAAATCTAAAAAAGCGTCGCGGGTTGCAAAAAACAAATTAAAGCTTGTTGAAAGTTTATTAAAAAATGGTGATGATTCTAAATTTGTTGATGAACTTTCATATACACTTACAAAATATATTTGCGATAAAATTAATATTCCATTTTCACAATTAACCATTGATGAAATAATTAAGCAACTAACAAATCGTAAAATTAATCAATCAACAATTGATTTGTTTGTAAATCTTCAACAAAGTTGCGAGGTTCTTAGGTTTGCACCAAAATCAGAAATTAATTCTACAAAAGGTGAATTGTTTAACGACTCAATCAAAGTTATTTCAAGATTGGAAGAAGAAATTAAGTGAAAAAAATAATTTTTATCTTATTTATATTTTCAAATTTAAGCTCGCAAGATTTTAATAAAAATTTTCAAAAAGGGAATGAGTATTTTTCCAATAAAAAATATTCCGATGCAATTGTTGAATACGAAACTATTATAAATTCAGGTAATCAAAGTTTTGAGTTGTATTATAATCTTGGAACAACTTATTTTAAAATTAATAATTTAGGAAAATCAATTTATTACTTTGAAAAGGCAAAAAAAATTAATCCCACAGATGAAGATGTTCTGTTTAATTTAAGGTTTGCAGAGTCACGAAAAATTGATAAAATAGATGTTATTCCAGAATTCTTTTTAAAAATTTGGATTAATAATTGGTATGAATTTATTTTAACTAAAATTGGTTTTACATTTCTTTATATTTTGTTTGTAATTGGATTATCGCTTGTTATTTGCATCTATTTATTTACTGTGATAAATAAAAATTTATTTTATTCTGGAGTTTTATTATTTCTTTTAACCTTTTTTTCTATTTTGATTTATGAATATGGCAATTATGAATCTGAAAATAAAAACCAAGGAATTATCACAACATCAATAATAAATATCAAACTCACTCCATCAATTGAAAGTGAAGATGCATTTTTGTTGCACGAAGGAACAAAATTTATTTTGCTTGATAAAGTAAATGGTTGGTATAAATTAAAATTAGCTGATGGAAAAATTGGCTGGATAAATGAAAATAATTTTGGAAAAATATAAATATGAAATTTACTGAACTTGATACTTTAAGCCTTCAAACAATTAGAACATTATCAATTGATGCAGTACAAAAAGCAAAATCCGGGCATCCCGGTATGCCGATGGGTTGTGCGCCAATGGCTTATGTTTTATGGACAAGATTTTTAAAACACAATCCCACAAATCCTGATTGGATTTCAAGAGATAGATTTGTGCTTTCAGCCGGACATGGCTCGATGTTGCTTTACAGTTTGATGCATTTATTTGGTTATGGATTGACAATTGATGATTTAAAAAAATTTCGTCAATTTGGAAGTTTAACCCCCGGTCATCCAGAAAATCATTTAATAAAAGGAGTTGAAACAACAAGCGGTCCACTCGGACAAGGATTTGCAAATGGAATTGGAATGGCAATTGCGCAAAAATATTTATCCGCAAAATATAATAAACCTGATTTTCTGATTTTTGATTACAAAATTTTTGGGATTGTAAGTGACGGCGATTTGATGGAAGGTGTCTCATCCGAGGCAGCTTCACTTGCCGGACATTTAAAATTGGGAAATATTATTTATTTATATGATGATAACAAAATTAGTATTGATGGAAGTACTGATTTATCTTTTTCTGAAAATGTTTCAGAAAGATTTAATAGTTATGGTTGGCACACTCAAAAAGTTGAAGATGGAAATAATTTAGAAAAAATTTTTGAAGCAATTTCAAATGCAACTACAAATTCAGATCGTCCATCTTTAATACAAATTAGAACTCAAATTGGTTTTGGGAGTCCAAATAAACAAAATACAGCTGATGCGCACGGTTCACCACTTGGTGATGATGAGGTAAAGCAAACAAAAAAGTTTTACAATTTGGATCCTGAAAAATATTTTGAAGTTTCTTCAACTGTTTATCAAAATTTTCAAGTAAATTCAAATGAAGGAAAAAACAAAGAAGCAAAATGGAATGAACTTTTTAAAGAATATTCAAAAAAATACAATTCTGAATTTAATGAAATCCAAAAAATAATTAATTCTGATTTTGGAAATGAATGGAAAAAAAGTTTACCCATTTTTAATTCTGAAAATGGAAATATTGCAACTCGCGAAGCTTCAGGAAAAGTTTTAGAATCTATTTTTCCCCATTTACCAACATTAATTGGTGGCTCTGCAGATTTAACGCCATCAAATAATACAAAACCAAAATCATCAACCGATTTTCAATTTGGAAATTATAGTGGCAAATACATTCGCTTCGGAGTTCGTGAGCATGCAATGGCATCAATCGCAAATGGAATTGCACTTACAAATGGGATGATTCCATATTGCGCAACTTTTTTAGTTTTTTCAGATTACATGCGTCCTGCAATTCGTTTGGCTGCAATTATGAGAAAGAAAGTCATTTATGTTTTTACTCATGATAGTATCGCACTTGGTGAAGATGGTCCAACACATCAACCAATTGAGCATTTGTCAAGTTTAAGAGCAATTCCAAATTTAAAAGTTATTCGTCCAGCAGATGCAAATGAAACCGTTGAAGCATGGAAGTTTGCAATCCAACACAAAAGTGGCCCAGTTGCTTTAATATTAACTCGGCAAAAGTTACCACATATTGATCGAGCGATTACAAATAATTATTCAAATTTAAAAAATGGTGGATATATTTTAATTGAAAATAATTCCGATCCCGAATTAATTTTAATTTCTTCTGGCTCTGAAGTTAACATTACTTTAAAAGCTTATTTCGAATTGATTAAAGAAAATCTAAAAGTCCGAGTTGTTTCAATGCCATCGATTGAATTATTTGAAGAACAAGATGAATCTTATAAAGAAAAAGTTCTTCCATCAAAAATAAAAAAACGAATTGTGATTGAAGCAGGTTCTTCACAAAGTTGGTTTAAATATGTTGAATCAAAAAACCAATTAATTACAATTGACCATTTTGGCGCATCTGCTCCGGGAGATGTTTTAATGCAAGAGTTCGGTTTCACAGTTGAAAATATAATCTCAAAAGCCAAAAAATTATTTTTATAAATTAATTTCGAATTTTTAAAAAATCATTAAAATTTATTGAATTACTTCAATTTTTAATAAAGAGTGCAATTATATAAAATTGTTACTCTTTTTTAGTTTATATTGATTGTGATATAGATTACATCGTTGTTTGCGGCTCTTGATTGAATCTTAAAATTTAAGCAATATGAAGCGCAATATGTCCAATAAATTAAATATAAAATTACATTTTTTTATAGTTCTCAGTTTAATGTTATTAAGCTGTGCACCAACTACTTATGATTTAATTTTACAGAAACTTGATGCTGGCAAAAATGATGAAGTGATTGGGGAAGTTAGAGAAGGATTATCAAAAAATTCTGGTGATATACACTTGATAAAATTTATGGGGATTGCACTCTATAATAAAAAATATTATGCAGATGCTTTGCCATATTTTCAAAACGTTTTCAAAGTTGATCCGGAAGATGACCAAAATATTTATTATTTAGCTTCAACATTTGAAGCATTGATTGAATATCCAAAAGCAATTCAATTTTATCAAAGATATAACAAGCTTACAGTTTTTGGAGAATATCGAGAACATGTTGAAGCCAGAATGAAGATACTTTATAAAAGTCAAATGGAAATTGAAGCCACAAAAGCTTTGCTCGAAGAATCGATGCTTGATGTCCAAAAAATCCCACTTAACACAATTGCTGTATTAAATTTTGAAAATAAAAGTGGAAAAAAAGAATTGGATCCTTTACAAAAAGGATTAGCTGAGATGACAATCACAGATCTTTCAAAAGTAAAAGCTTTAAAAGTTGTTGAACGTGTAAGATTACAAAAATTAGTTGAAGAGATGAATTTTGGCGAAACTGGTTTAGTTGATGATGCAACTGCACCTCGAGTTGGTAAATTACTTGGCGCTGCAAAATTAGTTAAAGGATCTTATTTCGATTTATCAAATGACCAAGTTAGAATTGATGCAATTATTGCACAAACAAGAACTGGTAGTTTAGTCGGTTCAATTGATATTTCAGGGAAAACAACTGAATTTTTCAGACTCCAAAAAGAATTAGTATTTAAAATTATTGATGAATTAAATATTAAAATTTCTGATTCTGAAAGAGAAGCAATTCTTACAATCCCAACGGAAAATATGTTTGCGTTTTTACAATATTCACAAGGAATTGATTTTGAAGATAAAGGAATGTATAACCAAGCAATAACCGCTTATTCAGCAGCTGTTCAAGCTGATCCAAAATTTTCACAAGCAAATAGTAATTTATCATCTGCAAAACAGATATCAAATATAATTTCAACTACAACTTCTTCTTCCGCTGGAACTCGTTCAACTGGACGTGGCTCTGGAGTAAGTACAACAACTCCACCTCCTCCACCAAGTAGCGCAGCAACAAAAGATATAATTAATAATGTTACAGATAGAGCAAATACTTCGCAAGTAAATGCTTCTGGTGGATTTACAACAACTCCCGGCTCATCACAAGGTCCACCATCAATTTTAACAAGTCCATTACCAGCTCCTCCAAAACCACCAATGTAATGAGAAAAGTTTTTTTAAATATTTTAATTTTATTTTTGTTTTCCTCAATTGCGATTTCTCAATTTGGAACAAAAAATTTTGTTGGACCAACTGGTGGCGATATTACAGCAATTGGTGGCACAACAAGTGCCGAGATGATTTTAATTGGTGTAAAAGAAAAAGGGATTTTTTATTCCACAACACAAGCAAATAATTGGCTAGCGACAAATCTTACAAATGTTACTGTAAATTGTTTTGCCTTCAATCCCGCAAATCAACAAATAGCTTATGCAGGTACTAATAATGGCTTGTATAAAAGTGCTGATGGTGGAAAAAATTGGTCAAATACTACTCTGATTGGTAATGTACAAACGATTGCAATTTCTAAAAAAAATCCGAATATAATTTTTGCTGGATTAAATGGTACAGGATTTAATGGTGTTGCACGTTCGCTTGATGGATTTGTAAATTGGGAACTTGTAAATAATGGATTGCAATCTGAAGCATTGCTAATTTTATCTATTGCAATTGATCCTGTAAAAGATTCTTTAATTTTTATTGGAACAAATGGTGCTGGAATTTTTCAATCAACCGATAGAGGTAGTAATTGGCAAAATATTAATAGTAATTTTAGCACATTGGAAGTTAGTCATCCTAAAAAAAGAGTAAATACAATTGTTATTTCGCAAGATGCAAATTTTTCAAACTCTGTGCTTATGGGGACTGATGATGGTGCTTATTTTTCCTTATCACGTGGTGGAAGTTGGATATCATTAAATTTAGGATTAGAAAATAGAGATAGTATTGTAAAACAACTTTCAATGGTTTCAGATAATTCACTGGATCCCGGTGGGCCAAATAATTTATACATGGCAACTCTTCCAACATTAAATAGCAATTTTGTGTATCCAAGTAGAGGTGGATTATATCGATCTTCAATTTTACAAGGAACTTTTCAATCATGGGAATCAAAATTTAAGCAGACAATTTATACTCAATGTTTTTATATTCCTCAAAATTTGCCAGCAACAATTTTTGTTGGAACCTCTGATGGTGTTTATTACTCTTCAACAAAAGGGAATTCCTGGGAACGTAAAAATGTTGGATTGAATTTTCTTGATGTTACAAAATTTGCACCATCAAAAAATGGAGATACATTATATATATCATCTCAAGGTGGAGGAGTGTATCGCTCGATTGATTTTGGAACTTCTTGGCGAACAATGAATTCTGGCTTGGAAGATCCGTTTGTTAAAAATTTTCAAATTGATCTAACAAATGCATCTATAATTTATGCGATGAACAGATTAGATGTTTATAAATCAATTAATGGAGGTGAATCTTGGAATAGATTAATTATACCGGCTGTCAATAATGAATATGTAAATCAAAATTTTAGAGGCAGCCTTTCAATCTCAAATAAAAATCCAAACAATATAATTGTTCATAGTCCAAGAACAGAATCTCAATATTCTATTAATGGTGGAGCAAGTTGGCAAAAATTAAATTTACCAGCTAATTTTATTCGTTCGTCAACAAGAACAGCCTTAGGATTTCATTCTTACTTCGACAAAACTATTTTTGCAGCAAATCAAAGTGTTTGGATGAGTAATGATTTGGGAACAACTTGGATTGATATTACTGGCAATCTACCTACAACAAATTCATTTGGTAATCCTGTTTACACTTATAGAATTCATACTTCCTCAAATGTTGATTCTTTAGTTTATATTACAAGGCATGATTTATCTAAAAAAGAGTTGATGTATGTAACTACAAATTACGGAAATTGGACTTCAACAAATTTAAATGCAAGCGCGGTAGTAATCGATAAAAAAAATAAAAATTATGCATATGTGTCGAGTTCAAACAAAACTTTTTTCAGTAAGAATTTTGGAACAAGCTGGATTCAAACAAGTGCTGATTCAACTCTTGGAGAAATTGATAGAATCATTTCATCTGAAAAAAACAAATTCCAATTTTATTTAGCAACAAAAAGTGGTGCCTATACTGAATTTTATTCTAGCGAACCTGCAGTATTAATTCAAAAATCAACTATTGATATTGGTTCTGCGTCAATTGGTGAAGCCAAGACAATTTTGCTTCCATTTAAAAACGTTGGTTCGCAAGATTTGATAATTAGACTTGATTCAGCAGATAATGCAAAAGATTTTTATGCTAAAAAAAATCAAACAATAACAATTCAACCACGAGCTGAAAGTTCTCAATCTATAAAATTTCAACCATTAACTGCAGGTGTTTTAGCAACAAATATTTATTTCACTACAAATGATCCTGATTTTAAAAATGTGAAATATGTTTTAAATGGAAAAGGAATTGCAAGAGCAGTTGTTGCAAAAAAAATATTAATTGATTCTTTACACGGAATAAATCTACCAGATATATCAATTACAGTTCCAAAGCATTTTTCGGGATTGATAAAAACTTTAACCGAAAGTGGAATGCAAGTTACTTATAATCAAACTGCTTTTGATACAACAGGATTTGAATTAATTATTCTTCCACCTCCAGCAAAAAAATATAGTCAAAGTGAGATTTTAGCAATTCAAAAATTTGTTTCACGAGGTGGTACAATTGTGATGTTGGCTGATGCTTCAACAAATCAAGGAAATATTTATTTGAATGAGATTTTAAATGATTTTCGTTGGAAGGCAGATTTAAAAGATAGTACAGGTCTTTCAATTCAAACAGATACTTATATTGTTGATTCTACTTTAGCTTATCAAGGAAATCCACGGAATATTTTGGCAAGGCAATTTATAAATAAAGCTCATCCTTTTTTAAAAAATGTTGACACATTAATATTTTTTGGAAGCACAAATATAAAAGTTCAGGAAGGGAAAGCAAGTATCTTTTTACGTGGTGAATCTACAACTTTTACAATTAACAATTCTACAAAACAACCTGATTCACTTCGTCCAACTTTAATTGGTGTCTCTCAAATTGGGAAGGGAAATATAATTTTATTGGGTGATATGGATATCTGGAGTGAAACACCAAATTATAAAGTAGCAAATACTGGAGAAATGTTGGGAGGAATTTTTGCAAAATCTAATTTGACATTTTTGTTGAATATGGTTTCATCAAAACAAAATTTTGAAGTTAAGATGCCACAACAAACTTTGAATGAAAGATATATGCTTTTTACAATTCCGTATGATTTAAATTCATTTAATATTTCTCAAGTATTAAAAGATTTAGGAACAATAAATCCTGTAAATTGGAGATTGTTTAAATGGGCAGCGGATAAACAAACTTTTTTAGAATTTCCAAATCCGATATTTTCAAACTTTAATAGAGGAGATGGTTATTGGCTAATCACAAAAGGAGAGAAGTCAATTAATTTTGGCAATGCAACATTATCATCAACAACAGGTTATCATGAATTAATTTTATATCCCGGTTATAATTTGATTGGCAATCCTTTTCCATACACAGTAAGTTGGGAAAATTCAAAAATTGATTCAGGAATTGAAAATAAATTATGGCGTTGGAATAAAACTAGATATGAAGCTGTTACAACAAACATGTTACCTTTTGAAGGATATTGGGTAAAAAATTTAACTAATAACATTTTAAAAGTTTTAATAAATCCTGCAAAAGTTGGCACACCAAAAAATGATCCCGGCACAAAAATTACAAATTCAAATTGGAGTGTAAGATTGCGTGCGCTTTCACTTATTGCAACTGATGAAGATAATTTTATTGGAATGAATCCGAATGCAAAAGTTGCAAAAGATGAATTTGATTTTTCTGAACCACCAGCTTCGCCATCAAATTATATTCAACTTGCTTTTCGTAAAAATGAGTGGAATGAGAATAATGGAATTTATTCTTCTGATATTAGACCAGTAGCTGATGAAGGAGCATTTTGGAATTTTGAAGTTTCAACAAACTTTAATTTGCTCGAATCAAAAATAATTTGCGAGATCGAAAAAGATTTGCCAGAAGGATTTAAAATTTTACTTTTAGATAAAACTGAAGAACGATTATTCGATATTAAAAATTCAGGTTACATTTTTAAATTCCGAAAAAATGAATTAACAAGAAATTTTAAATTACTTGTCGGTCGAGAAGGTTTTATAATAAATAATTCTGATGGAGTTCCATTAAATCCGCCAGATTATCATTTGTTACAGAATTATCCAAATCCTTTTAATCCACAAACTTCAATTCAATATTCACTTTCATACAGCGGACATGTAAATCTTGTGATATACAATTCACTCGGACAGAAAGTAAAAGTATTAGTAAGTCAAGAACAAAAAATTGGTAATTATAAAACTTTTTGGGATGGCAAAAATGAAGTTGGTGAAAGTGTAAGTGCTGGAATCTATTTTTATCAAATAAAATCAGGCAATTATTTATCATCTAAGAAAATGTTATTAATCAAATAAATGTGATGCTGAATACAACTAACAAATTCAAATCGTTCTATATTATTTTAACTTTATGCATAATTAATATGAATAATTTGATTGGTCAATTAAAAGGTCCAAAATATGACGAGCGTTTACTTTTTAAAAACGTTCGTGGATTAAATTTGTCTTTTGTTTCGCAAACTTGGAAGTTGACTGATTCAAGTGATAATAATACTGATGTGACTCAAGTTTCAACTCCAATTTCAACTTCAATTCCAATTACAAATAGATTATTGATAACTATTAATAGTTCTCTTGTCACATCAAAAAGTAAAGCGCCTGAAGTTGTAGTAGATACTTCTGGAAAAACAACTTCTTTGGATCAACCTGCAAATGAGATGGAAGGAATGTCGGATACTCGAGTTTCACTTTCGTATGTAGCGCCTAATGATAAACTTTGGATTAATGGAGGAATAAATTTACCAACTGGAATTAAAAAATTATCAACCGATCAATTCAAAGTTTCAAAAATGATTTCGCAAGCTGGTTTAGGATTTCGCGTTCCATCAACCGGTCAAGGTGTAAATACAAATTTAGGATTGACTTATGCTTATTCATATTCACGCAGAATCGTTCTCGGTTTTGGCGCATCAGGAACTTTTAAAAGTACTTTCGAGCCGGTTCAAATTGATATTTTGGACACAAGTGCTGCAAAACCAAAAGTTGATTACAACCCTGGTGAAGAATTTTCTTTTAATAGTGGAGTTAATTATATATCTGTAAATAAAGATCAACGTTTCTCAAGTGATGTAACATTTTCATATTATTTGCCCGATCAAATTAATGAAAAAAATACTTTTCAAACCGGAGCTCGTATTAATGGATTATTTTTATTTTCACAGAAGTTTGGTCCAACAAATAATCTTGCATTGTTAAAAGCTAGATTTCGATTAAAAAATAAAATTTTTAGTTCTGATTCTTTAAATACTCCAACAGAATATCCGAGCGCTACTCAACTTGAATTCCAATACAATATTAGTTGGAGTCCGGCGCAAATTTTTACAATAAATGGAAGTTTGGAATATAAATTCCACACAGAAGATCAATTTCCACTTGGTGATAAAATAATGAAAACAGGCAATGTTAATATGCTAAATTATGGAGTTGATATAACTTATCCCGTTACTGATTGGATTGTTATAATGTTGGCAACTAAATTAGGAAATGGTAAATTAGTGGTTGAAGGAACTGAGTATAACGCATCAGGAGTTGATTTTGGTTTTGGTCTAAAGGTTTCATTATAAAAATATTTATGAAGGAAAAACTAATGTCCAAAAATTATAAAAAATTATTTTTCAGTTTTTTGATAATATTTAATTTTGCAATCTCGCAAGACAAACAACAACAGACAATGGCAATTTTAAATTTTGAAAATAATTGTCTTCTTGACCGCGAAAAAATGCAACCGCTAAGTAAAGGTCTTGCAGATATGATGTCTTCAGAAATGTCTAAAATTAAAGGTTTAAAATTAGTTGAACGAAATAGAATCAAAAGTATAATTGACGAAATGAATTTACAGGAAACTGGAATCCTCGATGAATCATCTACACAAAAAATTGGAAAATTGCTCGGCGCAAAAAATATGATGTTTGGTTCTTTCACAAAATCTGATGAAGATGAAATTAGAATTGATGTCAGAATTGTTAGAACTGAAACTGGAGAAACAATTAATGCCGAAGAAGAAACTGGAGATGTGAGACAATTTGTAACTTTACTTAGATCAATTGCTAAAAGTGTTGCAAAAGATTTAAATGTAAAGCTTACTTCAGAAGAAGAAGATTATCTTGATGCAGAATTAGAAGGAAACTTTGAAGCATATGTTTCTTTTTCTGAAGCAATTGCTTTAGAAGATGAAGCTCGGTATAAAGAAAAATCAGGAGATTTAGTAAAAGCAAAAGCAGGTTATCAAAAAGCATTAAAGCTTTATCAAGATGCATCTTCAAAATCACCAAATTATTTACCAGCAAAAGAAAAAGTCCAACAAGTGAAAACAATTTTATCAAAAATAAAATAAAAAGGAGTTAGCTATGAAAAATATAATTACAAAAACAATTGTTTTAGTTTTAAGCATCTTTACAATCGTAACTTCACAGGATATTGATTTGCCAAGAGTGATGGTTGTTGTTGACGAAAAAATAGATGATCAATCTACTTCTGCAAAAAAAGTTGTCAGCAAAATTGAAGAAGCACTTTTGGAAAAAGGATATCGTCTAGTTGATAAAGCGCAGTTTGGAGAAGTATTAGCACGTGACCTTTCACTTGATTTAACGAATCCTGCAAAAGCAAAAGCGCTCGGTAAAAGATTTGGCGCAGAAATAATTATTTCTGGTGGAGTTCAAACTAATTTTGGTGGAGATATTGAAGTTTACGGAACTAAATATGCTGACTATATGGCCGATGGTTCTGTAAAAATTATTTTAACTGATGTTGGAGAAATTCTTGCAGTAACAAGTGCTGATGCAAAAGCAAAAGATCAATCGAAATCTAGATCAGCATCAAAATCTCTTGAGGAATTAGGAAAAAAATTAGCATCAGATGTTGTTGCAAAGATCGATAAGAAATTAAAAGAAATGAAAGATAAGCCAATTGTAATTCAACTCGCATTACTTGGTGTTAATGATGCATCATTATTAGAAGAAGAAAAAAGACTTCCAACAAAAATTGCAATGATTAAAAAATTAAAAGTTCGCTACATCGAAGGTGATATTGCAATGCTTGATGTTACAATTCAAGGATCGATTGATGATTTGCGTTCGCAATTTGTTTCTTTCCCAGAATATAAAGTTGTTGGATTTACCGGTAGCAGACTTGATGTATCAACAGATACAAAAGGTGCAAAAAAAATATCAGCATACATTCCACCAGAATTGGAAATATCAGAATTTAAAGTTGAAAATTTATTTCCAGCTCAATTTAATTATTATGCGTATAATCCGATTGGGAATATGACAATTGAGAATACTGGCAAAACTGATATAAAAAATATAAAAGTATCTGTGATGGTTCCAAAATATATGCAACTTGCATCTGAAGAAATTATTCCATTATTAAAAGCAAAAGAGAAAAAAGAAATCCCTGTAAAAGCAACTTTGGATAATATCGCTTTGCAGGAAGTAAAAGATAATACAGTTGCTCAAGTTCAAGGTAAAATAACTTTTGTTGTAGATGGACAAGAAAAAAATAGAAGCATCACAAAAACTGTTACAATTTATAGCCGCAATAGTGTAACATGGTCAAGACCAAATGCAATTGGTGCTTTTATAACTCCAAATGATGAAGCAGTTAAAAATTTTTCCAGATATGTTGTTGGTAATTTAAAACCAGATAAAACATCTTATCCAGATGCTCCGCGAAATTTAATTAACGCAATGGCAATTTGGGATGCTATTCGTGCATTTCAAATTAATTATGTAGTTGATCCATGGAGAGTTGCTGAAGGAGATGTATTGGATGATATTCAATTTCCACGTGAGACTCTTGCAAATAAAGCTGGAGATTGCGATGATAGTTCTGTTTTACTTGCTTCATGTTTAGAAAATATTGGTATTAGAACATTTTTAATTGGCACTTCGGATCATGTTTTTATAATGTTTGATACCGGAGTAAATGCTAAAAATGCATCGAGAATTAGTTTGAATGAAAAAGAATATGTTGTAAAAGATAATACAGTTTGGATTCCACTTGAAACTACAATTATTGGAAAACCATTTACTCAAGCTTGGTCGATGGGCGCAGAAGGATATCACAAAACTGTAGATTCTCAAGGAAAATTGGATTTAATAGATGTTCGAAAAGCGTGGGAGCAATTTCCTCCATCAAACTTGGCAGCAAATGTAAAACTTAGTGAGCCACCAGCAGCTGAAAAAATTGCAATTTTACTAAATGAAGATATAAATAGTGTTGTTGCAAATTATAAAGAACAAGTTGAAACTGTAGTTGCCTCATATAAAAATCAAGGTACTGAAAAGGGAGCACAAAAAGCATCTCAACTTTTATCAAATGTTGGAAGATTTGATGAAGCTATTGAAGTTCTAAAAAAATATTCTTCGGCCGCAACTTTAAATAATCGTGGAAATGTATTTTTGCTAAAAGGTGATTCTGCAAATGCTTATAATAGTTACGCTTCAGCTTTAAAAGTTGATGTTAAAGATGGTGGAATAAATATTAATTTTGGTTTGCTGCAATTTTTAGGTGGCGAGCCAACTGCAACTGTAGAATCTTTTTCAGCTGCTATTAAAAAATTTCCATCAAAAGAAGAAGCATATACAAAATTAGGAATTGATAATATTGTAGCAGAAATGGGACAAACTCGTGCTGCAGAAAAAACTCAATCAATTGATAAAGGTGAATTAAGAAATTTGTTGTCATCAGCACTTCAAGATGTAAATGCTAAAAAGGATGTGAAATCAAAAGAAAAATCAATCCGAAAGGGTGAAAATAAGTTTATTTTTGGTGGTCGTCGTGGAATTGATCCAACTGCATTGAGTAATATAAAAGATTTTCTATATTGGAAAGAAATATAAAAAATTAGATATTATTCAAAAATAACTGGATGACTTCTCGCACAAAGAAGAAACTTTATAAAGTTTTTGTTGGTGTAAGTATACCTGTTTTATGCGTTGGGATTACTTTTTCACTTTTCCATACGAGTTTGATGGATAAACTTTTTGGATCGAATATTTTTTCAACTCTCGATAAAAAAGCTTATGACACATATTTAAATGTCCGTGGAACTCGACCTCATACAAATAATTTAGTTGTAGTTACAATTGATGAGGCAACATTAAACGAACTGCTTTATCCAATTCCGCGTGATCAATTTGGCGCTTTGTTTGCAATTATGGAAAGCTATGGTGCAAAAGCAATCGGAGTAGATTATTTTTTTCCAAAAGTTCGATCAAATGAATCTACCGATTTAGAACAATCTCAATTTCTGCAATATTCAAATATGTCGCATAATGTTATTCATGCAATCGGTCCTTTTATCCCAGAAGATGATAAATCTTTAGATTCTTCAAAAATAATTTGGGAAGCATATCCAATTTTACATCCACATGGAGTTCCTAAAAAAGATAATTATAAATTTTTTCCAATAAGTTCTTTTGTTGATGAAAGGCCATTTGATTCACTTGCAAAACTTTCTGTGGGTGTTGGTCATGTTGCAATGTTGCCTGATTCAATCGATGGTATAACAAGAAAAGTACCATTTTTTGTTGAGTATGGTGGTGATTATTATCCAACTTTGGGTGGAGCACTTGCATTGTATTCTTTAAATATTGATATCAAAACTCTGGAAGTATTTCAATCTGAAAATGGATTATTATTAAAAGGAATCGGCATTGAAATTCCACTTGATGACCATGGAATGCTTTCAATCGATTATGTTGGCGAGACAAAATTTTTTAAAGAAATTTCTATGTATGACGTTTTGCATGCTTTTGCAGATAATGATACAGCAACACTTTCAATGTTTACAAATGCATCGGTTATAGTTGGTCCAACAGCACGATCAATTGGAGATTTAGGGCCAACACCAATTTCAGAAAAATCACCAAATTGTTATATTCACGCAAATGTTTACGACCAAATTGTAACAAAACATTTTATAGTTTATCCAAAGTTATCATTTGAAATAATTTTAACTTTATTACTTGCTCTTTCAATTGGATTAGTTTCAATGCTGACTTCATTAAAATGGAGTAGTGTTTATTTTACTGTTGTAATGATCGCATATTTTTTTGGAGTGAGTGAAGTATTCATTTCCCAAGGATTAGTTATAAGTTTTCCACAAGCAATAATTTCATTCTTTTTAACTTATGCGGGAGCCGTTGGATATATTTCTGTAACCGAAGGAAAACAAAAATCAGAAATTAAAAACATGTTTACAAAATATGTTGATGCTTCGGTTGTTGAAAAATTAATTGATAATCCTGAAATGTTAAAACTTGGTGGTGAGGAAAAAGAAATCACAGTTTTATTTTCGGATATAAAAGGATCAACAACAATTGCAGAAATGCTTGGTCCACAAAAAACCGTTACACTTATAAATCAGTATTTAACTGATATGACAAATATTGTTTTGGAAAATGGTGGTACTTTAGATAAATATATTGGTGACTCAATAATGGCATTTTGGGGCGCTCCACTTCCTGATGCAAACCATGCGTATCATGCTTGCGAAACTACACTTTACATGCAGCGTAAATTAAAAACAATGCATCCCAAGTGGGAAGCAGAAGGAACTCCATTAATTTATCAACGAGTTGGGTTAAATACAGGGAGAGCAATTGTTGGGAATGTCGGATCAACAAATAAATTTAATTACACTGTTATGGGAGATACAATAAACCTCGGTTCACGAGTTGAAGGTGTTAATAAAAAGTATGGAACTTACATTTGCATTACAGAATTCACAAATAAAAAAGTTGAAGATAAAGTTATTGTACGCGAATTAGATTTTATTGTTGTTGTTGGCAAAACCAAACCAGTCAGAATTTACGAGTTAATGGCGTTAGCAACTGATAAAACAGATGATGCAATGATGAATTTTAGAGAAAAATATTTAGTGGCGTTAGAACTTTACAAAAAAAGGGAATTTAATTCTGCTATTTCAAAATTGCAAGATGCGTTACAAATTAGAAGTGATGACATGGCTACGGAAATGTATATTAAGCGATCAAAAGAATATATTGCAAATCCACCAGCAGATGATTGGAATGGTGTTTACGTTTTCACAGAAAAATAATTTGTACTTCCTCAACTTGTAACAATAATATTTTTGTTTTAAGTTTATCCTACTTAAATTCTTGAAATGAAAATCGTTAATTCTTTTTTAACTTCATCTGTAGGTAAAAAAATTTTAATGAGCTTAACGGGGCTTTTCCTTTGTTCATTTTTAATTATTCATGTAAGTGGAAATCTTTTACTTTTTAAAAATGATAATGGAGTTTCGTTTGATTTATATTCCCATTTCATGTCAACAAATTTAATAATCCGAACTATTGAAATCGGCTTATTTGCCTTTATTTTATTACATATTTATGTTGGTTTGCTTTTAACTTTCACAAATAGAAAACTTCGTCCAAAAAATTATAAAAAATATAAATTAAGTGAAACAACTACTTTTGAATCAAGAATAATGAGATTGAGTGCGGTTTTAGTTTTAATCTTTTTAATAATTCATTTAAGAACTTTTTGGTTTGAAGCAAGATTTTTAGGAGCAACTTCGCAATACAAATTAATTTTAACAAGTTTCAGTAATTTATATTACACTGGTTTTTATATTTTTTCGATGCTATTACTTGCAATGCATCTTAAACATGGTTTTCAATCAGCATTTCAAACACTCGGAATTAAAAACTCAAACTATAATACTATAATAAATATTTTTTCATTTATATTTTGGTTTATCATTCCAATTTTATTTGCAAGTATGCCAATTTATATATTTTTAAATAAATAATGATTTTAGACTCAAAAATCCCGGCAGGTCCTTTAGAAAAAAAATGGACTTCACATCGTTTTAATTTAAAACTTGTAAATCCTGCAAACCGCAGAAAATATAAAATTATAGTCGTTGGAACAGGATTGGCTGGTTCATCAGCTGCTGCATCTTTTGCAGAACTTGGATACAATGTTTTATCTTTCAGTTATCATGAGTCACCACGAAGAGCTCACAGTATTGCAGCTCAAGGTGGAATTAATGCACCAAAAAATTATGCAAATGATGGTGACAGTGTTTGGAGATTATTTTACGACACAATTAAAGGGGGCGATTATCGCGCACGAGAGGCGAATGTATATCGATTAGCAGAAGTAAGTGGATCGATTATAGATCAATGCGTAGCACAAGGTGTGCCATTTGCAAGAGATTATGCAGGTTATTTAGATAATAGATCTTTTGGTGGCGCACAGGTTTCAAGAACTTTTTATGCTCGTGGACAAACTGGTCAGCAATTACTTTTGGGAGCGTATCAAGCTTTACTAAGACAAGTGAATGAGAAAAAAATTACTTTCTTTCCACGAAGAGAAATGCTTGATTTAATTTTGCATGATGGAAAAGCGCGTGGTATTGTAGTTCGTAATTTAGTAAATGGTAAAATTGAAACTTATACAGCTGATGCAGTTGTGCTTGCTACTGGTGGCTATGGAAATGTTTTTTATTTATCCACAAATGCAAATGCAAGTAACGCAACTGCAATTTGGCGCGCACATAAACGTGGCGCATTTTTTGCAAATCCATGTTACACTCAAATTCATCCAACTTGCATTCCTGTAAGTGGTGATTATCAATCAAAATTAACTTTGATGAGCGAAAGTTTAAGAAATGATGGACGAATTTGGGTTCCAAAAAAGAAAAATGATTTACGCAAACCGAATGAAATTCCAGAAAATGAACGTGATTATTATTTAGAAAGATTATATCCATCTTTCGGCAATTTAGTTCCCCGTGATATTGCATCTCGCCGAGCTAAAGAAATTTGCGATAATGGATTTGGAGTTGGCGAAACTAAAATGGCAGTTTATTTAGATTTTGTTGATTCAATTAAAAGACTTGGCAAAGAAACTATCAAACAGAAATATGGAAATCTTTTTGATATGTATAAGCAAATTACTGCTGAAGATCCTTATAATGTTCCGATGAGAATTTATCCAGCAGTACATTACACAATGGGTGGTCTTTGGGTTGATTATAATTTGATGAGTAATTTACCGGGACTTTTTGTAATTGGGGAAGCAAATTTTTCGGATCATGGCGCGAATAGATTAGGAGCGAGCGCATTGATGCAAGGTTTAGCTGATGGTTATTTTATTTTGCCTTATACAATTGGAAATTATTTAGCTTCAGAAAAATTTGGAAAAATTAATTTAACTGATTCATCAATTAAAAGTGTAAAAAATAATGTTGAAGAAATAATTTCAAAATTATTTAATATAAAAGGTAAAACTTCTGTAAATGAATTCCATAAAAAATTAGGAAAAATTATGTGGAATAATGTTGGTATGGGAAGAAGTAAAAAAAGTTTGAATGAAGCAATTAATCAAATTAAAAAATTAAAAAAAGAATTTTGGAGTGATGTAAAAATAGTTGGCGAAAAAGAAAACGTTAATGCAGTCATTGAAAAAGCACAACGTGTTGCAGATTTTATTGAATTAGGTGAATTATTAGCAACAGATGCATTAAATCGTCAAGAATCTTGTGGTGGACATTTTAGAGAAGAATTCCAATTTGATGGTGAAGCAATGCGAAATGATAAAAAATTTACATATGTATCCGCTTGGGAATTTAAAGGAGAAAATAAAAAAGAAAAACTCCACAAAGAGAAATTAGAATTTGAAAATGTTTCCTTAACTCAAAGAAGTTATAAATAATGAAACTTAATTTAAAAGTTTGGCGCCAACAAAATAATTCTGCAAAAGGGAAATTTGTCAATTATAAAATTGATGATGTTAGCGAACACATGTCATTTTTGGAAATGCTTGATGTCCTAAATGAAGAACTTATAAAAAAAAGTGAAGATACAATTGCATTCGATCATGATTGCAGAGAAGGTATTTGCGGCAGCTGCGGTTTTATGATAAATGGAAGAGCGCATGGACCGGGTAGCGGAATTGCAACTTGCCAACTTCACATGCGTTCATTTAAAGATGGAGATACAATTATTATTGAACCTTTTCGCGCGGAAGGTTTTCCAGTAATTAAAGATTTAATGATTGATCGATCAGCTTTTGATAGAATTCTTCAAGTTGGTGGATATATTTCTGCAAAAACTGGTGGAATCCCGGATGGGAATGCAATTCCAATTAAAAAAGAAGATTCAGATTTATCGATGGATGCTGCAGCATGTATTGGTTGCGGAGCATGTGTTGCTGCATGCCCGAATAGTTCAGCAATGCTTTTTGTATCTGCAAAAATTTCTCATTTGGGATTATTACCACAAGGGAAAATAGAAAATGATGAAAGAGTTATTAAATTAGTTGCACAAATGGATGAAGAAAAATTTGGCTCTTGCTCAAATACTTATGCATGCGAAGCTGAATGTCCGAAAGAAATCTCGGTTACAAATATTGCTAGATTAAATAAATATTTTATAAAAGCGAATTTATAAATTTATTTTAAAAAGCGTCTCACTCCAATAAAACTACCGAGCCAACCTAAAATAATTCCAAGAGAATATAGAATTGAAATAAAAGATGTTGGAAGAAAAATAATTTCTTTTAATTCACGAGTTACAAATTCTGAAAATAAATAAAGTCCTAAAATAATTACTCCAAGTGCAATTGTACTTCCCAAAATTCCTTGAAAAATTCCTTCAATAATAAATGGTAATCTGATAAAAGAGTTTGTTGCGCCAACAAGCTTCATAGTTTCGATCGTTTTTCTTTTAGCTGATATTGCGAGCCTAATTGTGTTTACCACAAAACCAAAACTTACAAATAATAAAATTCCTCCAATTCCTAAACTTATTGTTGTTAAAAGTTTTGATCTACTGTCGATATATTCCAATAATTTTTTACGATAAATTACTTTTTCAACACCTTGAATTAATTGAATTTGACTTGAGATTAATGAAGCACTTTTTGACTTTTTATAGTCATTTTTTAAAGAAACTCTGAAAGATGCTGGTAGTGGATTAAATTCTAAAACAGAATTAATTTCTTCGCCAAACTCATTTTTAAAAATATTTGCTGCTTCATTTTTTGAGATAAAAGTAACTTTATTTACTCCATTAATTTTAGAAATCAAATTTTCAATTTTTAAATAATCTGTCTCAGCGTCATTTATAAAAACTTCCAACTCCACTTTATCGCGCAACATAGTTACAATGTTATTTATATTAGTTTGAATGATGAAATATCCCCCAATTAAAATTAAAGCAAGAGCAATACTAAAAATCGAAGCCAAAACATTAAACCGAGCTTTTTGGAATCCTGAAAAACCTTCTTTAATTAAATATTTAAGATTCATAAAATTTAAAAATTTGATTCATCGCGCCAACGTGATATTTTCCATTTCTCTAATATTGACTCACGAGAAAAAGTAAAATTTGCATAACCATTTACTCTGACAATATCATTCGGATTAAAAGTTACAGTTAAGTTAAAACTTTTTACAAGTTGCATTAATAATGAATCCTCGTGCGAAGAAATTGTTTGATTCCAAATTAATTCAAAATGTTGAGCATTTTGGAATAAACCATTTGTTGTTCGTAATTCTTCATCCCGTGACCAAAAAACTTCTGTGTTTTTATCATAATCTCTGAATATAAAAATAAATTCTGGAGTAAAAAGTTTTCCATAAATAGTTGTGTCTTTAAATAAATATGCTTGTTTAAAATTATGCAAAACTCCTTCAATATCTTTTTGATCGCTCAAAATTGCAGATGAACCAAAGTTTTCAAAATCTAATTTTGGCGCAAAAGGATTTACGCATGAAGTAAAAAATAAAAATATACTTATTAAAAGTAACTTCATTATTGGCTGAAAGCTCCTTTGCAATCACTAAAACTTGAATCTTTACTCGACTCAAAATCATCCCAAGTTGAGATGCTCCAAATATTTGATTTATTTTTACTTAATAATAAATAAAATTTTCCATTGAATTTTGTTGAGATTGAAGTGCTATTATGATTTACAGTTAAAATATAATTTGATGAAAATCTTGCAGAATCGGAATAAGTATATTCATAAAGAGAACTTGAAAGTGTTAAATTTGGACTAGATGATTTATTTAGTGAGCTAAATAATTTTGTGATAAATTGTTTTTCTGAATATTTATTCCAGTCTTGAAATAAATTACCAAACCTATTTTTTGCAGAAGAAGTTGGATTAAATTTAAATAATCTTCCTCCTTGTAAAGTATCTGAAAATAGTGATTCGTAATCTAAAATATTTTTATTCTGTAATGATGATATAAAATTCGAAATAACAAGTTGAGGAGTTGTAGCTGGCGGATTTGTATTTCCTTCAATTAATGGATCTTCGGGAGTACGAGTAGAAAAAATATCGCACGATAAAAATAAAATTGAAAAAATTATTAATGTGGAAAAATTATAATGCAACACGTCCTTCTAGCGCTCGTGATAAAGTTGCATCATCTGTAAACTCCAAACTTGCACCAATTGGAATGCCGCGCGCAATTCTAGAAATTTTTATTCCCAACGGTTTTAATAATCGAGCTAAATAAAGCGATGTTGTTTCTCCTTCAATTGTCGGATTTAATGCTAAAATTATTTCTTCAATATCCTGATTTTCAAACCTTCGGAGTAACTCTTTTATTTTTAATTGTTCAGGAGTAATATTATCAAGTGGTGATAATGCGCCTCCCAAAACATGATACAAACCATTATAATCATTCGTTCGTTCGATAGCCAAAAGATCATTTGGTTCTTCAACAACGCAAATTAATGAATTAATTCTTTTTGTGCTTGAGCAAACTGGACAAGGGTTTTGTTCAGTAATATTACAACAACTTGAACAATATCTTATTTTTTCTTTTACATTTATAAGTGAAGTTGCAAATTGATTTACTTCTTCGTGATTCATTTTTAAAATAAAAAGTGCGAGTCGTTGCGCAGTTTTTCTACCAATTCCAGGAAGTTTTGTAAAATGCTCAACTAATTGTTCAAAAGATTCAGAAGTGTATATCATTTTTAACCAAACATCTCTTGTTCAACTTCTTGAAAAATAATATGACCAATTGTTATGTGGCATTCCTGAATTCTTTGTGTGTCATTTGAAGGTACAATAATTGCAACATCACATAAATTTTTTGAATTTCCACCATCTTTTCCTAAAAAACCGATTGTAATAATTTTTTTCTCTCGAGCAATTTTAAATGCATTATTTACACTTTCAGAATTTCCACTTGTTGTAATTCCAATTAAAATATCTCCTTCGTTACCCAAAGCTTCAACAGATCTAGCAAAAACATTATCGTAACCAATATCATTTGCACCCGCAGTTAAATTTGATGAATCTGTAGAAAGTGCAATTGCAGGTATAGCTGGTCTTTTTATTTTAGGATTTAATCGTATTACAAATTCAGTTGCAAGATGTTGAGCATCGGCAGCACTACCACCATTTCCGCAAAGTAAAATCTTTTTTTTGTTCTTGAGTGCAAAAATAATTTTATCAATTGCTTGCGAGATTTCCGCTGTGCAAGTTTCAGAAATCTTTTTTTTGAGATCGGAGCTTTCCTTCAAAGATTCCAAAATAAAATTTTGTCTATAAACTAAAGTTAATGGTAAATGTGCCATAATATTTTTTAAATGTGAATTGCTTCTGCAAATTCTTTAAATAAAGAATATGAATTATTATTTTCAAATAAATTTCCGATAACAACAAAATTTGCTCCCGAATTAATTTTTTCGCGAGCATCTTCAGGTTTTTTAATTCCGCCACCAACAATTATGGGGATTGTAATTTCTTTTCGAATAAAAGCGATTATATTATTTGGGATAGAAAATTTTGCGCCACTTCCTCCTTCAAGATACAAAAATTGAAATCCTAAGATCTCTGCAGCGATTGAATAATTTGTTACCGCACTTACATCATTACGCGAAAATGGTTTTACATTTGTTAATCTTTGAGCGGATGAAACATTTCCCGAATCAATTAATAAATATGCTGTAGAAATTGTTTCTAATTTTAAATTACGAACAATTGGAACTGCTTCAACTTGTGCGCCAATTATAAAATATGGATCGTGGCTTTGCAAAAACGAAAGATAAAGAATTGCATCTGCATATTGCGAAATTTGATGTGTGCCAGATGGAAATATTAAAACAGGGATAGATGTTTCTTTTTTTATTTTTAAAGATAATTCGTTTAAATCAAATTGTTTTAAGGTGCTGCCACCAATTAAAAAGGCATCAACATTTGCGTCCATCGCATGAGAGAGGAATTTAGATAAATTATCAGGAATTTTTTCGGGATCAATTAAAATAAAATAACCACCTCTTGTTTTCGCGATTGTTTTTAATTTTTTATAAATATTCGGCATTAAATTAATTCTTCGATTAGCGAAGGAAATTTTATTAAAAGTTCTTTTAGATTTTTTGGATTTTTGCCACCTGCTGTTGCAAGATGAGATTTACCTCCGCCAGCACCATTAACAATTTTTGCAGCTTTGTTTATTATAATTGCTGCAGATAAATTTTTATCTTTTATCAAATCATCTGTTACTACACAAACAAGTGAAACTTTTTCTTCAGTTTTAGAAGCAAGTAGCGCAACTCCAGAATTAAGTTTATTTCTAATTTCGTCTGCAATTGACTTCATAATTTCAATATCTTGAATGTGCAGTTCTGTTGCAATAATTTTAATAGTTCCAATACATCTTGCATTATTTATCAAATTATCAATTGATGCTAATTGTTCTTTAATCTGATTTAGTTGATTTTGTTTTTCGAAATTTTTAATTGATGCAGAAAGTTCAATAATTAACTTTTCAAGTTTTATTGAAAGGGAACTTTGTTTTTCAAAATTATTATGAATTTCATTTTTATTTGTATTTAATTCTGCAGTTGGAATATCCTCTAATTTGCGGAGTTCCGTATCGAAATTAAAAATTTTATCTTCTTTTGAAAAAGAATGTATTTTATCAAGAAGTGAATATGCATATTCAATTCTTTCTTTATAACTTTTTTGCTCGATTATAAGTAACTCGGTTGCGGCATTTCCACACACAGCTTCAATTCTGCGAACACCACTCGCGCTACTTGCTTCAAATATTATTTTAAAAAAACCAAGTTCATTTGTGTTTTGAATGTGTGTGCCACCACAAAACTCTTTACTAAAATTTCCGAACTGAACAACATTCACTTTTTCTCCATATTTATCACCAAAAAACATCATCGCTCCCATTTTTTTTGCTTCATCAAATGGAATATTTTTATGATGTTCAAGTTGTATCGAATCACCAATTGCCTGATTTACAACTTCTTCAACTTTTGCGATTTCATTTTCTTTCATTCCAGAAAAATGAGCAAAGTCAAATCGCAAATGAGAATCAGAAACAAGCGAGCCAGATTGATGAACATGACTACCTAGTATTGATCTTAATGCAGAATGTAAAAGATGTGTTGCAGTGTGATGTTTCATTATTGCGTTTCTTCTTTCAACATCAATTTTTGCAGTTACAGTTTTATTTAAAATATTATTTGGGAGAGTGCCATCAACTAAATGTAAAATTGAAGATTTTACTTTTTTAGAATTCAAAACTTTGATATTTGTATTATCAAATGAAATCCAACCAGTATCACTAACTTGACCACCAGACTCTGCGTAAAGTGGAGTTTTATCCAAAATCAAATAACTTTTATTAATATCCGATTCTGCAAAAAGTATTTTACTTTTAGATTCTGAAATATTATCATATCCAATAAATTCAGTTTCAATTTTATTAGTTGGAATGTGGTCAACAATTGTATCGCTAATTTGAACTTGAAATTTATCTGAAGAAGATGAGCGCGCTTTTGATTTTTGTAAGTTCATCAATTCGTCAAACTTTTTTATATCAACTGAAATATTTCTTTCGCTACACAATAATTCAGTTAAATCAAGCGGAAAGCCAAAAGTGTCATACAATTTAAATGCATCTTCGCCAGAAAAAATTTTTGAGTTTTGTAAATTCGCTACAACTTTTTCAAAAATTTCTAATCCTCTATCTAAAGTTAAATTAAATGATCCCTCTTCAGATTTTATTACTCGTTCAATGTGTGCAAGTTGATTTGTTAATTCTGGGAAAGTGCTTCCCATATTTTGTGATAAAATTTTTACAAGTTTAAAAATAAAAGGTTCATTAAAATTTAAAATTCTTCCAAATCTTGAAGCGCGGCGTAAAATTCTGCGTAGCACATATCCACGTCCTTCATTTGATGGAATTGCTCCATCAGCAATTGCAAAACTTAATGCTCGTAAATGGTCACTTATAACACGCATTGCAATATTTACTTCTTCACCATTTGATAATATTTCATTTGGTTTTCTATTCCAATCATCTAATTCTGTTTGATATTTTAATCCCGAAATTTTTTCTAACTCGATAATTATATTTTGGAATAAATCTGTATCATAATTGGAAGGGAATTTTTCAAAATTATTTTCAATCGAATTAAATACTGCGCAAACTCTTTCAAAGCCCATTCCTGTATCAACATGTTTAGATGGGAGTTCAATTAATTTTCCATCAGTTTCGCGATTATATTGTATAAAAACTAAATTCCAAATTTCAATCATTAATGGTGAACCTGAATTAACTTTATCAGCTTTTAAATTTCCATCTTTACTCAAATCGATATGAATTTCCGAACAAGGTCCGCATGGACCAGTTTCTCCCATTTCCCAAAAATTATCTTTTTCAGCAAACTTTAAAATATGTTCTGGATTTATATCAGTTTCAGTTTTCCAAAAATTTAATGCTTCATCATCAGTTTTATAAACAGTTGCCCAAATTCTATTTTTTGGAAATTTCCAAACTTCTGTTAGTAATTTCCATCCCCATTTAATTGCTTCTTTTTTATAATAATCACCGAAAGACCAATTACCAAGCATTTCAAAAAAAGTATGATGATATGTATCTCTTCCAACTTCTTCAAGATCATTATGTTTACCACTTACACGAATACATTTCTGCGTATCAACTGCTCTTTTTAGTTTGCGAATATTATTTCCCAAGAAAATATCTTTAAATTGATTCATTCCTGCATTTGTAAAAAGCAAAGTTGAATCCCCATGCGGAATAACTGGCGCACTCGCGACCTCTTGATGAGATAGTTCTTTAAAAAAATTTATAAATGATTTTCGGATTTCGTTTGATTTCATAAAAAAATTACATTTGAATTTCAGTCATCAATTGGATTTCTTCAAGTACAGCAGTTACTTTTAGACATTTACTCATTCCGCCAATATAAACACATGTTTTGCCATTATTGTGAACTTCAAAAGTAAGTGATTCAGCTTTTTGGTGACTGCATTTAATTGCTTTTATAATTTGATTAATAACTTCATCAAATGTATGAATTTCGTCATTAAATAAAATTACATGAGCAGGTTTTCCCGTAATAGCTTCTTCTATTATTTCGGGATTTAATAATTCTATTGATTCTATTGACTCTGCTTGAAGATATATTTTCATTTTTAATTTTAGAAATTACTCAAAATTTGAAAGTCTTTCAAGTATGTAAATTGCAGAAATTTAGAATAAAGCTTATATTTAGTTCAAATTATAAATAAAAAACCTGCAATGATTTTAAACATTGAAATTATTAAAAAAAGATACTCTCAGCTAAACTCATTAATAAACAAAGCAAGACAAATTGTAAATCATCCTTTAACTTATTCTGAGAAAATACTTTTATCACACTTTTTTAATGAGATTAAAAATCAACCAATTCGAGGAAAAAGTTATGTAGATTTTTCACCAGATAGAGTTGCAATGCAAGATGCAACTGCACAAATGGCATTACTTCAATTTATGTCTGCTGGAAAAAAACAAGTTGCGGTTCCATCCACGGTACATTGCGATCATTTAATTCAAGCAGAAATCGGATCTAAAGAAGATTTATTACGAGCGAATGAAGATAACAAAGAAGTTTTTAATTTTTTGGAAAGTGTTTCAAAAAAATATGGAATTGGATTTTGGAAACCTGGTGCAGGAATTATACATCAAGTTGTTTTAGAAAATTATGCATTTCCCGGTGGAATGATGATCGGAACTGATTCGCATACTCCAAATGCTGGTGGACTTGGAATGTTAGCAATTGGTGTCGGTGGCGCAGATGCAGTTGATGTTATGGCTGGATTAGCTTGGGAATTAAAATATCCTAAAATAATTGGTGTACACTTAAAAGGTAAATTAAATGGATGGACATCTGCAAAGGATGTAATTTTAAAAGTTGCAGGAATTTTAACTGTTAAAGGGGGAACTGGTGCAATTGTAGAATATTTTGGTGAAGGAACTAAATCTATTTCAGCAACTGGAAAAGGAACGATTTGTAATATGGGAGCAGAAATTGGAGCAACAACTTCAATCTTTCCATACGATAGCAGAATGAGTGATTATCTTTTTGCAACAAAAAGAGAAGAAATTGCAAAACTTGCAAATGAAGTTGCTGATTGTTTAAAAGCTGATGATGAAGTTTTAAATTCTCCTGAAAAATATTTTGACAAAGTAATCGAAATAAATTTAGATGAACTTGAACCACATATCAATGGTCCATTTACACCAGATTTAGCTTGGCCACTTTCAAAATTTGCAAACGCTGTTAAAGAAAATAATTATCCTGAAGAATTAAAAGTTGCACTTGTTGGTAGTTGTACAAATTCAAGTTATGAAGATATTGAAAGAGCAACTTCAATTGCAAAACAAGCACTAAGTAAAAATCTAAAAGCAAAATCAGAATTTATAATTACTCCGGGAAGTGAACAAATTCGTGCAACAATTGAACGTGATGGACAGCTTAAAATTTTAACCGAAATAGGTGGTGTTGTGATGGCAAATGCTTGCGGACCTTGTATCGGACAATGGAAAAGACATGATGTTGCAATTGGAGAAAAAAATTCTATTATAACTTCTTTCAACAGAAATTTTACGGGACGAAATGATGCAAATCCTGCAACGCATGCATTTGTAGCATCGCCCGAAATTGTAACCGCATTTGCTATCGCTGGCAAATTGAGTTTTAATCCAATTAGTGATGAATTAATAAATCAATTGGGTGAAAAAGTAAAATTAAATCCACCTACTGGTGATGAATTGCCTAAAAATGGATTTGAAGCTGATGAACATGGATATCTTGCACCTGCAAAAGATGGTTCAGCAATTGAAGTAACAATCGATCCAAAAAGTGATCGGCTTGAAAAATTAAATGCATTCACAAAATGGAATGGAAAAGATGCAGAAAATTTACATTTACTTTTAAAGGTGAAAGGGAAATGCACAACAGATCATATTTCGCCAGCAGGTAAATGGTTAAAGTATCGTGGACATTTAAATAATATTTCGAACAATATGTTTATCGGTGCAGTTAATTATTTTACAAACGAAGTTGGAAAAGTTAAAAATATTTTAACAGGTGAATCTTTACAAATATCAGATGTTGCTCGAAGTTATAAATCGAATAATATAAGCTGGATAGTTGTTGGTGATGAAAATTATGGCGAAGGATCTTCTCGAGAACATGCTGCAATGGAACCAAGATATTTAGGTGGTTTTGCAATTGTTGTAAAAAGTTTTGCAAGAATCCACGAAACAAATTTAAAAAAACAGGGAATGTTACCATTAACTTTTGCTGATTCAAAAGATTATGATAAAGTTCGTGAAGATGATTTAATTTCAATTTTGGGGCTTACAAGTTTTTCTGTTGGCACTCAACTTACAATGCTTTTAAAACATTCTGATAAGACAATTGAAGAAATAAAATTAAACCACAGTTTTAATAATTCGCAAATTGAGTGGTTTAAAGCTGGTAGCGCATTAAATTTGGTTGCAACTTTATAAAATAAAAATAAACATTACAAAAGTTGATGATTAATTTGTTATCAGAATTACAAAAAGAAGTCAAACAAAAATCAAATATTGAAAAAGCAAAATTTTTACAAAGATTTTTTAAAACCGGTAAAGGTGATTATGCAGAAGGAGATGTTTTTGCAGGATTAACAAATCCAATTTCGCATAAAATTGCTAAAAAATACTTTGAATTAACTTTTACTGAATTAACTGACTTAATCAAATCTAAAATTCATGAAGAAAGATTAATTGCACTTATAATTTTGGTAAATAGATTTAAAAAAAATAAAGAAGAGCAAGAAAAAATATTTAAGTTTTATATCAAAAATAAAAAATATATTAATAATTGGGATTTAGTAGATTTAAGCGCACACAAAATTGTTGGTTGCTATCTTTTTGAAAAAGACAAATCAATTTTAACTGGTTTGGCAAATTCAAAAAATTTATGGGATAGAAGGATTTCAATCATTTCAACATTATATTCTATTAGCAAAGGTAGTTTTGAACAGACGCTTAAAATTGCTGATTTGCTTATTGCAGATAAACAAGATTTAATCCATAAAGCAGTTGGATGGATGCTTAGAGAAATTGGAAAAAGAGATATGAAAGTATTAGAAAAATTTTTAAAAAATAGATATTCAATAATGCCAAGAACAATGTTGCGGTACTCAATCGAAAAATTTGAAGAATCAAAAAGACAAAAATATTTAAAAAATAAAATATAAGGAAAATAATTTATGCCATACGATCCAGTTTTAGTTCAACCATTCAGAGATGAATTAACAAACGCAGGTGTTCAAGAATTAAAAACAGCCGCTGAAGTTGAAAACGCATTTGAAGAAAATAAAAATACAACAATGCTTGTTATTGTAAATTCGGTTTGTGGATGCGCTGCCGGTATTGCTCGTCCAGCAATCAGAAAATCTTTACAAAACCAATCGAAACCAGTAAAAATTACTTCTGTTTTTGCCGGACAAGATTTAGAAGCTACTGCAAAAGCTAGAGAGTTATTTCAAGGACTTCCACCATCATCACCATCAATTGCTTTATTTAAAAATGGAGAACTTGTTCATTTTGTCCCTCGCCATCGAATCGAAGGAAGAATGGCTGATGATATTACAAATGAACTTGTAATTGTATTTAATAAATATTGTAATTAATTTATCGTGGAAGTAAAATTATTATAAAGGAGAATAGAAATGAAAAAATATTTTAAATTATTTTTAACAATTCTTTGTTTATCGTTGGGTGTGTTTTCTTACTCAGATTCGGGAACAATTTCTACACAAGATGAATGCCCTTTAATCGGGACACCTGTTTGCCCAATAAATCCTGATTGTTGTAAATAAATTTATTTTTTTAACAACATAGCATCTTTTTTAAATTCATCTTTTGGATATTTTTGAAGTATTCCTTCTTCTTTCATAACTTTTTCAATTTCATCAATATCCATCGGTAAAAAATCAGATAAAACTTTTTTCCCAGTTTCAGTTATTACAATTACATCTTCTAACCTAATGTAAATTTTTTCTTCAGGAACTCTTAGAGCTGGTTCAATTGAAAAAACCATTCCGGGTTTTAATGTTCCTCTATCAAAACCAACATCATGCACCGACATTCCAACCCAATGGCCGAGACCTGCATATTGGTTCTTTGAAGAATTTTTATACGACTCAACAAATTCTTTTGCAGCTTTTTCATAAATCGATTTTGAAAATTTTGATTTTGATAAAATTGTTTCCATTTCAGAAGCTGCTTCTTGCATAATTACTTGCGCAGTTACATGTGGTCTAATTTTATCCAAAATAGATTTATAGCAAGCAACATAAAATCCGTAAAGTTCTTTTTGCCACTGATTAAATTTTCCATTCACAGGCCAATTTCGTGTAATATCACTTGTGTAATATCCATAATCGGGAGCAAAATCAAATAATAGAAATTCTCCATTTATTAATTTTTTCTTTCCGGCTGCATAATGTGGATACCAAGCATTTGTTCCGGCAGCAATTAAAGAGTAGTAACCTTCACCTTGGGCACCATTTCGGTAATAAACATATTTTGCCATTCCATCTAATTCATGTTCAAAAATTCCGGGGACAGTTGAACGCATTCCTTCAAATAAAGCTAAACAAGCAAGTCGAGTTGCTTTATCAATTAATTCAATTTCTTTTTCACTTTTGATTAATCTTGATTGATCTAAAATTGGTGATAAGTTTTTTACATCAAGAGATGGAAATTTTTCTTTTATTTTTTGAATTAAAATTCCTTCGCGCGATGCTCTACCATCAAATGGATCCATTGCTGCATCTGCAATTGCGCGTGTAGCTAAATCTCTTCCCATTGCTCCACCTTCAGCCGGACTAAATGGTGTATAAATAATATTGATTGAATTGCCACGAGAAAAACGAGATAAATGCTCGTTCAACATATCAATCGATGCCACATTATTTATTCCGGAAAGTTGTTTTATTTCTTCAGCATCTTCAGATGTTAAAACTTTTCCTTCAAATGCTTCACGACTTAGCATTCCATGCGGTAAATAAATTGTTGCACGTTTATTTGAGCCATCTAAAAGTAAATATGCGTGTGGTGATTCAATCCCACATAAATAATAAAACTCATTTGTTTGTCTAAATCTGGTATATCCAACAGGGATTGGCGCACCTTGAATTATTGCAACAGAATTTTTACCAATCGCTTCATAAATTTTTTCTCTTCGTGATGCAAACTCTTCAATCGAAAAATCAGTTGTGAAGTAGGGAATATCTTGTGAGATTGAAAAAGAAAAATTTAGTAGAAATAAAATTGAAACAAAAAATATTTTCATAAAACCCTTTCTTAATATGAATTTGAAAATAGAAATTATACTTAATTCAAACAAGTTTGAAAGAACAAAAAAGTAAATTATTTCGAGGAAAAAAACTATTATTTACTTCGGTTTAAAACAAAATCTGTGAAATTGATAAGAGCAGTTTTTGACTCAGAATTTGGTAAAATTTGGATTGATTCTCGAGCGGTTTTTAGATATTCAGATGCTTTATTTTGTGAAAAAACTACCCCACCATTTTGATCAACGAAATTAATAACTTCTTCAATTTCAGATGAGGTTAATCCTTTACGAATTTTAGAAATTATTTTTGAAGCTTCACTTTTAGAAACATTTTTTAAAGCAATTATTAGAGGAAGAGTGATTTTTTTTTCTTTTAAATCATTTACAATCGGTTTGCCTAAAATATTTGTTCGGCTAGTGTAATCTAAAATATCATCTTTTATTTGGAAAGCCATCCCGAGCGACTCGCCATAAATATGCAATGCCTTTTTATGCGAAATATTTTTTGTAGCACTAAATGCACCGATGTCAACACAAGAAGCAAAAAGTGAAGCAGTTTTGGCATGAATAATTTTTAAATAAGTTTCAATATCAATATCAAAAGTTCTGCTTTTATGAATTTGTAAGATTTCTCCCTCACTCATAGATTTTACCGCACGAGATGTAACTTTTAAAAATTCAAAATCATTTTTGTTTATTGAGAGTAATAATCCTGTTGATAAAAGATAATCACCAATCAAAACGGAAATTTTATTTTTCCAAATTGAATTAATTGAAGGAAATCCTCTTCGTGTATCAGCATCATCAACAACATCATCATGAACAAGTGTTGCAGTGTGGAGGATTTCAACTAATGCAGCTCCCCTAAAAGTTGATTCATTAATTTCGCCAACTGCATTTGCAGAAAGTAAAACAAGAGTTGGGCGAATTTGTTTTCCTTTTTGATTTAAAATGTATTTCATAATTGTATCAACAATCGGGAAACTTGATTTTAAACTTTGTTTTAAAAATGCAGGAAAATTTTTTAATTCTGATTTTATTGGTTTTTGGAGATCGGCTAACGAAAATGAGTTACTCATATTTTTAATTTTTCATTATTCCGATGAACAAATGCAGAAATTAAAATACTGACCTCATATAAAATGATAATTGGTGCAGCGAGTAAACTTTGTGTTAATGCATCAGGTGACGGAGTTACAAATGCAGAAATAACAAAAATTGTAACAATTGAATGTCTTCTATAATGTCTTAAAAAGGCTGGTGTAATAATTCCTAATTTTGATAAAAAATAAGAGACCATTGGAAGTTCAAATAATAATCCACAAACAAATACCATCGTCATGACAAAACTAATATATTTATCAAGGGCAATATTTAGTTTGATTTTTTCTGTTCCAAAACCTGCAAAAAATTGAAGTGAAGTTGGGAGAATTATGTAATACGAAAAAACTATTCCTGAAAAAAAACATAAAGTTGTAAAAAATACAATCCACCAAATATATTTACGTTCGTTTTGTTTTAATCCGGGCGCAACAAATTTCCAAATTTGTAAAAGTATAATTGGCATTGAAATTATCAACGAAGTAATTAAGATTACTTCCATATATAAAACTACAATTCCGTAGGGTGTTAAAACTTGAAGTGGAACATTTACATTTTCGATCGGACGTAAAAGAATTTTATTAATTATGTCATCAACAAAATAAATTGCGGGGATTGCGCAAATAAAAATTGCTAAAAAAGATTTTATAATTCTTCCACGAAGTTCATCCAAGTGCTGAAAAAAAGTCATTTCAGCATCTTTATCTTTAACTCGAGAAGTCATAAAAAATTAATTTATTCTTAAAGGAAATGGAGAAGCGAATGATTCAACTTCTTTTTTAACTTCATCAATAATATTTTTAGAAGTATGATTTAATAAAACTTTATCAATTAAATCTGCAATTTTATCCATTTCATTTTCCATCATCCCACGAGATGTAACAGCCGGAGTTCCAATTCTTATTCCACTTGTTATTAATGGAGATTTGTCATCAAAAGGAACTGCATTTTTATTTACAGTAATCCCAGCTAAATCCAACGCTTCTTGCGCATCTTTACCGGAAATATTTTTATTACGAAGATCAATGAGCATTAAATGATTATCAGTTCCATTAGAAATAATTTTATAATTTTTTGAAATTAAATTTTCTGCTAATCGCTTTGCATTTTTTTTAATTTTTTGAGTGTAAGTTTTAAATCCAGGTTGCAATGCTTCTTTAAAAGAGACTGCTTTAGCTGCGATTACATGCATTAATGGGCCCCCTTGAATTCCAGGCATCGTCATTGAATCAAGAAGTTCAGACATCATTTTTTTACGTCCAGATTTAGGAGCAACAACTCCGAATGGATTTTCAAAATCAGTTCCCATTAAAATTAATCCACCACGAGGACCACGTAAAGTTTTATGTGTGGTTGATGTTACAACATGACAATATGGAAGCGGAGTATTATGCTCACCAGTTGCAATTAATCCGGCAGGATGAGCAATATCTGCAAATAAAAATGCGCCAAATAAATCTGCAATTTCGCGGAATTTTTTATAATCAATATTTCGAGAATATGCACTTGCACCAACTGTAATTAATTTTGGTTTACATTTTTTTGCAACTTCTTCAACGTTATCATAATCAATAAATCCAGTTTCGGGATTTACACCATATGCGTGAAAATTATAAAGTTGTCCAGAAAAATTTACACTCGAACCGTGAGTTAAATGACCACCATGCGAAAGATTCATTCCAAGCACAGTATCACCCGGTTTTATAAAAGAAAAATAAACAGCCATATTTGCTTGTGAACCAGAGTGTGGCTGCACATTTGCATAACTTGCATTAAAAAGTTTTTTAACTCTTTCGCGCGCTAAATTTTCAGCAACATCAACAAACTCACAACCGCCATAATATCTTTTTCCTGGATAACCTTCGGCATATTTATTTGTCAAAACTGAACCCATTGTTTGTAAAACCGCATCACTTACAAAATTTTCAGAAGCAATTAATTCAAGTTTTGTTTTCTGCCGATTTTCTTCGTTTTTAAGAACATTAAAAATATCAAGATCTAATTTTTTTAAATCTTCCATTTTTATAGATTTGTTAAAGTGTGAATTTTATTTACGCGATTTAAATGGCGATCACCTTCAAAATTTGTTTCAAAAAAAGTTGTGATTATTTTTTCAGCCATTTCCCAATTTATAACTCTTTCGCCAATGCATAAAATATTTGCATTATTATGAAGTCGAGATAATTGTGCAGTTTTTGTAGATTCGCAAACTGCTGCACGAATATTTTTGTGTTTATTTGCTACAATTGACATTCCAATCCCAGAACCACAAATTAAAATTCCATAATCGCAATCATTTAAAGAAACTTTATTTGAAACTGAATGAGCAAAATCGGGATAATCAGATTTTTCGGAAGAATGTGTACCGCAATCTATAAAATTGATTTTTAAATTTGTGAGGAGAGATTTTATTTTTTCTTTAAATTCAAAACCGGCATGGTCGCTACCAATTGCCATTAAATTTATTTTAATCATTTTATTCGTATGGAATTTGTACAAACCATAAAGATGATGCAAGTATATTTAATGAAATTTGATAAACATTCTCTTCAACTATTGATTTTATTCCACGTTTGCCAAATGCAAAATTTATATTTGCAGAAGATTCATAGGAAATTGGGAATGTTGCACCAGTTGAAATCCATATTTCTTTAATTGGGGTATCATTAATTTTCCAAGGAGTATTATAATAACTAAATCCTAAAGTAAATTTAGTTTGCTGAGAAAGGTAAGTTATTTTTTTCTCTGGCAGATATTCGGTTGTTAAACTAATTCTATTTGAGTTTTTATAGATTGAGGAATTCTCTTTAAAGAATTTAAAATTCGTCCAATCTTGCATTTTAAAATCAAAAATAAAATTGAATGGTTTTAATTTATAAACCGCGCCTAAACCGATTGAGCTTGGAATATTTATATTTTCTGACTTTGTATAAGTTGTTTCAGGAAAATCATTTATTATTTCAATTAAGTTTTGATGACCACTTAAAGAAGTTGAAGTTGAAAAAGTAATTCCTAAATCAATTTCATCATTTAATTTTGATTGAGCGCCAAAAGTAAATCTAAATCCTTTGCCTGCAGAAGTGAGGTCAGAAAAACTTTGCTGAAAAAATATTGAATCGCTCGTAATAAATGTTAAAGTATCTCGATTGTTTATTGAACCAAAAATATATTCTGCTGAAAATCCTAAAATATTATTTTTATTAATTCCATAAGATGAACTTAAAAATGCATTTGCAAATCCACCTTTAATTTCTTTTGTAATTCTATAAGTTTGATTTTTAAAAACTTTTTGAGAATTTGTGTGAACAAAATTTGAATTACTGATTGGCGAAATTCCGAATGCAAAATTAAAATTATTTTCTGGGATCAGCGGGAATGCAACTGCTAAAACAGAAATATTTGCATCATCAATTATTACTTTATTGGAATTATCTGTTGCGGAATTATTTGAATAACGAGCACTAAACCCGAAAAGAGTTCTTTCAATTTTAGAAATTCCCGCAGGATTTGAAAGATTTATATCAAATCTTGGAGAATTTGCAATTCCATTACTTCCCAATCCAAAAGAGGAAAAATTTCCAACTTCTACAAGTTGTCCAATCCCGTAAAGTGAGAATAAAGATGCATCTTGACTAAAAAGTAAAATTGGAAAAGAAAGTATAAAGAATATTTTTATAAAAATTTTAAACATTATTTTTTTAAAGAATAAATTAATTTTAATCGTGGGCGTAAAGTTTGTTGAGAGTTGTGGTTGTAAAAAATAAATTTATCAGATAACTCAACATCAGCTAAAGTTTTGAATACAAAGCTATAATTTAAAAGTGTGTCGCGAACAAATTGCTGAGCAAATATTGTTGTATTGAAATTATAAATTAAAGTATCTGCTTTTACTAATATTTTTCTGCCTAAAATTGATAAATATGAAATTGAATCAACTTTATTTGGATCTTTAGAATAAGCTAAAAAGCATTGTAAAGAATCTTTTGAATTTGTTCCTAAAATATTATTCTTTGAGTTTGAAGAAAGCTCTAAAATCGCATTATTTATAATTGCATTCTCTCCCAAACCTTTTAAATTAAAAGCAATTCTTGATTGAAAATGAGTTGCACCTTGAACAATTAAATCATTAAAATTTGAAATTTTATTTTTAGCAATATATGTGTCATTACCACTTGAAGTTGAAACTACATAAAGTGAATCACTGCCAGTTTTTTTATATTTAATTACTAACATTGGTTTTACAGTAGAATTAAAAGAACTAAATCCAATAATTCCGCTTCCTGATTTTGCACGAATAACAAATCCCCAATCTTTTGTTAAAGAATCTTTTTTCGATGACTTCCAACGGCCAATTAAATTTGTATCGAGTAAAATTGAAATTTGTTTTCCAACAATCATCGAGTCTGTAAATTGTATTGTGGATGAAATTGGATTAATAAAATTCTGATTTGATTTTGTTGTAGAGTCATACCAAGTTGAGTTAATAACACCAACTTCAAAAGTAAGTTTTGGTAGATTATGATTCCATTTATAATCAGGAGTTAAAATTAATTGGATTGAATCAATTTTTACATTTTCAAGTGAATCAGCAATATCGTTTGAAAATTTTATTAATGACTCTGTTTCGATTGAATCAGTTTTGCCAACTAAAAATCTTTTTGAAGTACCATTTAACAATGGATTAGAAAAAGTTGTATCGTAAATTGCAATTAAAGAAGTATCAATTATTTGGTATCCTTCATAATCTGGACCGAGAAGTGAGCTACCGACTGAATGCGGATCGCGAACACAACCATAAATTAAACTTATAAAAATTATTGAGATAAATATTTTTTTCATTTTTAAGAAAGTAACTTTTCGATAATTAAAGAAGCTTCGTACAAATTTTTTGTAACATAATTAGCATATTTTTCTGCTTCAGTTTTGTGTTTTATTCCATAACCTGTTTCAACTAAAATTGATTTCATCCCGGCATTAAAACCAGTTTGTACATCTGCAAGTTTATCACCAACAATAAAACTTGAATTAAGATTAATTCCAAACTCATCTTTTGCTTTTTGCAACATTCCCAATTTTGGTTTTCTGCAATTGCAATCAATTGCATAATTATTTACAACGCCATCAATTAAATGTGGGCAATAATAATATTTTGTAATATGCGCATCTTCTTTTAAAAGCATTGTTGAAAGTAATTTATGAATTTCTTCAAGTTTATTTTCAGTTAAAATTCCTCTTGCAATTGCTGATTGATTAGAAACTACAAAAACAGGAATATTTAACAAATTAAATTTTTTTATTGCAGCAGCACTTTGTGGAATTAATGCGAGTTGCTCAGGATTAATTAAATATTCTACTTCTTCGTTAATTGTACCGTCACGATCCAAAAAAACGGCAATTCCGTTACGATCCATTAATTACAAAAGTTTGTTATACAAATTAATATATTTATTGGCAGAAGTTTTCCAGGAATAATCTTTCGACATTGCATTCTTAACTAAGCGCCGCCAAGTTGATTGTTGAGAATATGCTTTTAAAGCTCGTTCAACAGTTTTTATTAATTCTTCAGATGTATATTTACTGAATGTGAATCCAGTTCCACCAGGTTTTGAAGAGTCGATGACTGTATCAACTAATCCACCTACAGAGCGAACAATTGGAATTGTACCATAACGCATACTGTACATTTGATTTAATCCGCAAGGTTCATATTTGGAAGGCATTAAATAAAAATCACATCCAGCTTCTATTATATGTACAAGATCGGGATTAAATTCTGCTTTAAATCCAAATTTACCTTTATATTTTTTTGACACCTCACTGAAAAATTTAATTAACTCATGACTTCCTGAACACAACATTACAAGTTTTAAATTCAACTTCATTAATTCGTCAATCGATTCTTGAATTAAATCAATTCCTTTTTCGGGAACAAGTCTTGTAATAATTCCAACTACAGGAATATCCTTGTCAAATCCCAAACCAAATTTTTCGAGCAACTCAATTTTGTTATCTATTTTAGAATCAATCGTATCGTAATTATATCTTTTTGAAATTAATGGATCGATTTCAGGATTCCAAGTATTGTAATCTATTCCATTTAAAATTCCATAAAGTTTACGTTTGCGTTTGGAAATTATTTCATTAATTCCGTTTGAATTTTCTTTATCAGAAGCAATTTCTTTTGCGTATTGCGGACTTACAGTAGTAATTACATCTGCAAATAACAAACCAGCTTTCATAAAACTGTAATGACCGTTTGCATTCAATTGTATCTTAGTCATTAATGATGGAGGAAGATTTGTTTTTGAAAATAAAATTGAAGGGAAATTTCCTTGATAATGTAAATTATGAATTGTAAAAACAGTTTTAATCGGAATAAAAAAAGGATCATCCGCATAAATAGTTTTCATATAGGCGGGGATCAAACCAGTTTGCCAATCATTACAATGTATTATATCTGGTTGCCATCCGAGTCGTTTTAAAGTTTCAAGAACACCTCTTGCGAAAAAAATATAACGGTCATCATTATCCTGAAATTCTTTTAAAGTTGTAGCGCTTCCATAAATTCCATTACGGCCGTATAGCTCTTTATTTGCAAGTAAATAAACTTGAACTTTGGTTTTAATATTTGTGATGAAAGATGAATTTACATTTGCAGTTTTAAATGAATTGCCGACAGGGAGTTGTAATTCTTTTAATCGGATCACATCATGAAGTTTAAATTTACGGTCACTAATTGTTCCGTAACGTGGCATCATTACACGGATATCATGCCCTAACTCTCTAATCATTTGTGGAAGTGCGCTTGAGACATCAGCGAGACCACCTGTTTTTGCAAAAGGTTCAATCTCACTTGAAACAAAAAGGATCTTTAAACTTCTAGACATACTTTTATTTACCTAAGAATTGTTAAAAAATTCTCACCAATTTACGAAAAATTTCTATTTATCTCAATTAAAAAATTGGAGAGTAAAATTAAAACATTAGGAATAATGCAAAAAATTATTAATGAAATTAGATTAGTTTACCAATTAGTATCAAACCAAGTTTCAAATATTTTTTTCTGTAATTCGGTTGGTTTTTCTACTTTTGAAATTTTATAAGTCGGAGTAGAATAATAATTAGGTGTATAATTAATTTCAGTTAATTGATCATTTCTAAATATTGTTAATTTAATTGCTGATAATTTTTTTAGAGATTGTATTTTTTCTAATACTTCTCTTGAACGAACACGTTCTCCATTTAAAGCAATTATTTCATCCCTTAAATCCAATCCAGCATTCATTGCAGACGAATTAATTGTAACATTTTGCACAAAAGTTTTACCTTCTTGTTCCATTATACTGAAACCAGCATCAACTTCATTTACTGTATCTTTTGGTAAAATAGATAATCCTGCAGAATATAAAAGTTCTTCCCATGGCAAAGGAGAAGTTCCATGGACATAATTATTGAAATAACTTTCAAAAGAATGGTTTGTTAAATTTTCAACTTCTTTTTGAAAATCATCGACTGTAAAACCACCTTTAATGAGTGGAAATTTTTCAAACATTGATTTCATTACATCATCGAGTGAAATTTTATTTTTTGTAATTTTTCTAATTTCTAAATCAAGTAATAACGAAACTGAAGCACCTTTCTCATAATAATCAGATTGAAAATTAAAACTATGTGGAGTTCGTTTCCAAAATTTTATCCATGCATCAAAACTTGATTCTGATAAAGATTGAATTAAATTACCAGGTCTTCTTCTATCATTTCTAACTCTTGTAGATAAATCATTTAAGTAATTATTTACAAGCTTAAATTTTGTTCTAACTAAAATTAAATCATCATAATAAGATGTTGTTCCTTCAGAAATCCAAAGCTCCCGAGTATAATTTTCTTTTAAAAAATCGTAAGGTGCTAATGTTTTTGGGCGCAATTGTTTTACATTCCATGTGTGAAAATATTCGTGCGAGACAGTTCCTAATAAACCATTTAAATAAGAATCACGAGTTGAAAAAACAGACGCTCTTGTCCCAATAATTGTTGAATTTATATGCTCGGTTGCGCCACTACCGGTTGGCGAAATATGGATCATGAAAAAATATTTTTCATATGGAAGTTTGCCCCAAAATTTTTTATTGTATTCAATTAATTTTGTAAAATCTTTTTTTAAAGTATCAAAATTATAATTACCAGTTCCAAAAATTGAAATTTTATGTTCTTTATCAGCAACTAAAAATGAAATTCCTTTTTGTGTGCCAATTTCAAGAGGGCAATCAATAAAATAATCGTAATCTTTCGCACTGAATTTATTTTTTTCGATTTCATCTAATCCAGTTGTTACAATCCAATTTTTATAAGGTGCAACTGTTAAAGTTAATGGATCGTATCTTAAATCCTCATTGAAAACAAATATTGCGCTTGGATCAATAAATCCATGTTCAGAGTTTAATCCTTTTGTTCGGCTGTTGAACTCGTTTGCATAAACTTTATATTTTAAATTTATTTTTTTTGAGGAATTCAAATCTATTATCCAAGTTGTTTTATCAATTTTTTTCCAATTTAGATTTTTTCCATTTCCATCACTTGCTGAAAAAGTTAAAACATCACCAGCAAAATCAAACAGAACATAGCGACCAGTTCTCCAAACAGGGAGTTGAACTTTAAACTCTTTTGATTTTTTTGAAATATTTTCGAATTGAGCTTCAACCTCAAAAATATGTGATTGAGGTTCTGGCATCGAAATTTTATAATTTACACTCGTTTGTGATTTCATAATTGAAATAACTAAAAGTTGAAAAATGATTTGCTTAGTAAGTATTTTAATTTTTATTTTCATAGTCTGCAAAGCTATTAAAAAGCTTTTTAAATAGGAATTAATTATTTAAATACTTGCTTCATAATTTGACACTTTCTATATTTGTAAAAATAAGGATAATAATTATAACATTTGTTAAGGTTCAGTAAGCTGGTATAAAATTTAAGAAAAAAGTTTACTTTTATTTGTTTGCCTTAACAATCTGTTTTAAAGATCCGAAGATTGTTGATTGGCTTTCAATAATCTTCGGATTTTTTATTATATGAATCAATACTTAAAAATATTTATTTATCTATTCGCAATTTCGCAAGTTGTTTTTGCCGAAGACTGGCGAATTATTGAGTCTTCAAATAATAAATTAATTATAGAATTTACTCCAAAATATTTTGATGTAAAAAATAAAATTATA
>JAQCAB010000041.1 GCA_027622375.1 Bacteroidota bacterium | reverse complement strand
TCATGGAAAAAAAGTTTTAATTGTAGAAGATAAAATTCACGCAAGGCAATTGCTCACAACTTATATTAAAGGTGCAGGTTATACAGTTGAAATTGCAATTAATGGTGTTGAGGCAATTGAAAAAGCAAAAACTTGGAAGCCCGATTTAATTACACTTGATATTTTACTTCCCATAAAAGATGGTTGGCAGGTGTTGAAGGAATTAAAAGAACATCCATTTTGTAAAGATATTCCAATTGTAATTGTCTCAATGGTTGATGAACCGAATTTAGCATTTAGTCTTGGCGCAAAAGAATATTTAGTAAAACCAATTCAGAAAGAAAAATTAATTTCATTAATCCGTTCACTTCTTACAACTTATTCTTCTACAAAACATATTAAAGTATTATTAATTGATGATGATAAATCGATAACTGATTTGCTCTCTGTAATTTTAGAAGCCGAAGGTTGCGATGTTATAGTTTCTCACGAAGGTAAAACTGGATTAGAGTTGGCAAAAAACGAACAGCCAAATTTAATAATTCTGGATTTAACAATGCCAGAAATGTCGGGATTTAAAGTTGCTCACGAATTAAAAAAACAACAATCCACAATGCACATACCAATAATTATTATGACCGGAAATGAAATTAATGATGATATGAAAGAAAAGTTGGAAGGGTTTGTAGTAAAGTTAATGAGCAAATCGGGATTCACTAAAAAAGATTTGCTAAAAGAGATAACAACTATTGACAATAAACAGGATTAATTTTTTATCGTTTTAATGATTGTATGTAGCAATAACAAATATTAATTTCAAAGTAGAAATTTTATGAAAAAATATTCGATCCTATTCTTTCTGATTTTCACTGCAGTGCTTTTTGCTCAAGAAGAAACAAAAAAATTCATCTTGAAAGGTGGAAATAAAATTAGTGGCAATGTGATTTCAGAAACTGATTCCACAATAACTTTAAAAACATCGTTTGGTGAAATTATAATAAATAAAAAAGATATTAAACCACGCGAAGTAACTATTATTTTAAAAGATGGAAATAAAGTCGTTGGAGAAGTTCTAAAAGAATCAGTAAGTGGCTTCGTTTTAAAATCGGTATTCGGTGAGATTACAGTTTTATCTGATCTAATTGATCGTATTATTGTTACTGAAGAAGAAAACTTGCTACGTGGGGAAAGATCAGCAAGTGAATGGTACTTTGGAAAAGAAAGATTAGTTGATGTTTTTTTTGATCCGACTGGTTACACTTTAGAAAAAGGTGTGCTTTACATAAGTGGTTTAACTTGGGCCTATGCAATAAATGATAAGTTTGATGTTTCATCCGCCTTTATAAGATATTTTTGGGGCGATTTTAATATCAGACCAAAATGGCAAATTTATAAATCTGGAAATATAGAATCAGAAAAAGCACTTGCTGTTGGTTTTCACCTGCATACAAGGGGACCTACAACAAAATGGAAATATATAACCGAATCAGAATCATTTAAATATATTGATAATCTTGGTAAAGAAGTTGTTGAAAATTATTCAAATAATAGATGGGAACCTGTTGGTAATTATAATGAGTTTATGCCATGGGGCGAAATTTTTACAGGATATACTATCTCTAATTTAAAAAGTGATAAAAAAGGAAGAATAAATTATCATAGTGGTGCGAGATTAACATTTTATCCAGATGAAGAGATAATGCTACGCGCTTGGTTTGCTGTAGAAAATGATATTACAGATAAACTTAAAGTCCTTGGTCAAATCTATTACGATCCTTACGAACCATCGTATCGAGAAACTTTAGAATCAAAACACACTAATAATCCATTTGATTTAGATTTTGGTTTTATTTATGCTGTTAGTGAAAATTTCCATTTGGGTATTCATTATCAACCATATATTTTGATGTTTTATTATAAATTTTAATAGTTTATTTCCGGAGAACTTTCAACTTTCAATTCATCCAGAATTAATAGTTGCGAGTAATTCATTAAATCAAATTAGCCGCAAACCAATACACATTCCTATTATTCAATTAAAATATAATTGGTAGAAGTTCTCTTTTGAAGAAGTCCTAATTTTCAGTATTTTGGTCTTCCTTCGGGGAGTAGCTCAGCCCGGCTAGAGCGCTTGCTTTGGGAGCAAGAAGTCGCAGGTTCGAATCCTGTTTCCCCGACAAATGAGTTTATCTCATGAATTATGAAATTAAATCCACGGTTACACAAAACTTCCTCACGGAAGAAGGACCATGTTCTGCTAACCGTGAAAAAGGATGTCAAATTCCAAGAAAAGACTAATCACTTTGAAAAGTGGGAGTTTTGCCATAATGCATTACCCGAAATCAACTTTTCCGAAATAGACACAACAACAGTATTTCTTCACAAAGAACTCTCCTTCCCATTTTTAATTTCTTGTATGACCGGCGGCTATAAAGAAGCAAAGTTAATTAACAGGCAATTGGCTGAAGTTTGCGAAGAAAAAAAAATTGCGCTCGGCGTTGGAAGTCAGCGGCAAGCATTAGAAAATTCTGATTATCATTCTTCATTTAGTATTGTTAGAAAAGCTGCGCCAACAATTCCCATTATCGGAAATATCGGCGCATCGGAAGTTGCACAATTAAGAGATACTTCATCAATTCAAAAATTAGCCGATATGATTCAAGCAAACGCTTTTGCAATTCATTTAAATCCATTACAAGAATTAGTTCAGCCAGAAGGAAGTACAAATTTTCGTGGTGTTTTAAATGGAATTGAAAAATTAGTTAACAAACTTTCAATCCCGGTAATTGTAAAAGAAATTGGTGCCGGAATTTCTTTTAATGTTGCAAAAAAATTAGCTGATGTTGGTGTAACATATATTGATGTTGCAGGCGCAGGTGGAACAAGTTGGGCGGGAGTTGAAATACTTCGGAAAAATAAAAGTTCATGGCAAGAAATTTTTTGGGATTGGGGAATTCCAACTGCAGATTCGCTAACACAGGTTTCTGAATTAAAAAAAGAATTTCCTTCGTTACAAATTATTTCTTCTGGTGGAATTACAAATGGAATTGAAATTGCAAAATCAGTTGCAATGTCAGCAGATGTAGTTGGTTCAGCGCGACCGCTACTTCAGCAATTAATAAATTATGGTAAAAAAGGACTTGACCAATTAATTAACGATTGGCATTCACAATTAAAAGGTGCAATGTTTCTTGTTGGTGCATTAACAATAGATGAACTTCAACATACAGCAATCCAAAAAGTTTCATAATATTTTCAACTCAAATGAACTTCTCAACTCAATACAATAACTATAAAAATATAATCGATAAGAGGTTGTCTCAAGTTACAATCGGTCGAAAACCGAATTCGATTTATTTTCCAATAAAATATATTTTAGAGGGAACCGGAAAACGAATAAGACCTGTTATTACAATGTTGGCTTGCGAATCTGTTTGTGGGAAAAACAACAAATCTATTTTTGCTGCAACAGCAATTGAAATGTTGCATATTTTTACACTTGTTCATGATGATGTAATGGATAATTCTTCAACAAGACGAGGAAGAAAAACAGTTCATAAAAAATGGGATGTGAATACCGCCATTCTAGTTGGTGATGAAATAATTGCACTTTCGTATAAAGAGTTATTGAAAACTTCATCAAAATATATTGAGTCAATTTTAAATGTTTTTACAAATAGCATAGTTAAAGTTTGCGAAGGACAGGCACTTGATAAAGAATTTGAATTAAGGAAAAATGTAATTCTTCCCGAATACATAAAAATGATTGATATGAAAACCGGGAGTATGGTTTCATCTGCAGCAGAAATTGGTGGAATTATCAGTGGTGGAAATTCAAAAGAAATATTGGCACTTCGTAAATTTGGAGAATCACTCGGCAGAGCATTTCAAATTCAAGATGATTTACTTGACGCAATA
>JAQCAB010000005.1 GCA_027622375.1 Bacteroidota bacterium | reverse complement strand
ATTTTGTAAATTTGCAGCCGTTCATTAATTTCTTGGGGCTGACTGGATTTGACAGCAAGCGCGTTAAATTCAACAACATTATATCCAAGTCCTTTTAACATACCAACAGCTCTATCTGCCGAAATGTAACTACAATAATAAACTTGATATGCTTGTTCTATTTCTTCATCAATTATTTTAGGATTAAAAATCAGATCAGCGTTACTTGCAATAGTTGTTAAATCGGGATTTGTTGAGTTACCAAGTTTCCCATAAAGAAAAATTTCATAACCACCATCGGGATGTTGATTAACCACAATATCAATTGTTCTATTATCAGCAGAGGAACCACCTCTTTGAAAACTTCTTGTGAAAACTGAGTTTTTATATAAATCACTAGATTGAACTTCGTTATAAGAAAGTGAAATTACCGAACGATAAACTAAAGAGTTAACAGCTTGTTTGGTTTTATTTATAGATTTATAACCAGATCTGAAATGAAAATTTTGTTCGGTGGGTTTTTGTGAAAATAATAATTGCGATAAGAAAATAAAAAATATCGAAAAAGAAATAAATTTATAGTTTAACTTCATACAGTCTCCAATTTTTCTAAATATGTAGAAAATAATATAATTATCAAACTATATAAAAATAAAAAAGGCGTCCTATTTTGTAGAACGCCTTTTAAAAAATTTATTTAAAAATTTTTAGTCATCTACTGGCTTATTTTTATTGCCCTTACCCGCTCCTTCGGAATCATCAACATCGCCAGTTAATTTTTTACCTTTATTAGCACCTGCATTATAACCAGCACCTTGATCGGAACTTACACCAGAGGAACGTTTTTTAGTTGTAGCATCTGCACCACCACGCTCAGATCTTCCACTTCCTTCGGAATCATCAACATCGCCAGTTAATTTTTTACCTTTATTAGCACCTGCATTATAACCAGCACCTTGATCGGAACTTACACCAACAGATGTTGCGGTTCCTTTTTTCTTGCTGCGTAATAAGCCAGAACTATTGTCGCCAGTTTGTTCAACTGCTGTGCCTTCAACAGAACTTCCACCTGAAGAAATTCCACCACCTGATCTTCCAGCTGTTCCTGCAGTACGCTCAGATCTTCCACTTCCTTCGGAATCATCAACATCACCAGTTAATTTTCTATTTTTATTTACTCCAACCTTATATTTAGAGCCCTCAGAACCATCTCCACCTATACCAGTGGCACGTCTTTTAGTTCCCTTTTCACCTTCAATTTTTTCCTGTGCAAAAGAACTACAGGAAAGTACAAACAACATCAAAATAAAACTTACTAAATACTTCATTACAAACCTCCTTTAATTAATGAATAAAAAAATTACTTTTACTAAGTGACCAGATATGATTAAAATATATTCAAACATCAATAGCAATAATTGAGCTGGTGATTCAGAACACAGGGACTAAAAACAGTAAATAACACTTACATTAAACAGGATATTCGTGTTTTAAAAGAAAAGAAGTAAAGTTGATTTTGTACGCCCAACGAGAATCGAACTCGTATTACATCCGTGAAAGGGATGTGTCCTAACCGTTAGACGATGGGCGCAAAAATTTTTTGATGTGGGTGACCAGTGGGATTTGAACCCACGACCTCCAGGGCCACAACCTGGCGTTCTAACCGACTGAACTATGGCCACCGTGGCCACAAAAATAAAAAAATAACTCCACTCTTACAATTAGTTTTATAACGAGTTAATCAATAATGTTGCAATTGATAAAAAAATTGTAATCCCAACAACGTCTTGAAATGCTGTTTCAAATGGACCAGATGTAATTGCTGGATCAAACCCAAGACGTTTTGAAATTATTGGCATTGATGTTCCAACAACTCCTGAAATATTTATTGAAATGAACATTGAAATCCCCACAACAAATCCAAAAATAAAATTATTATTCCATAAACTTGCAACAGTTCCAATTACCGAACCGCAAACAAATCCAATTATTAAAGTTGTTTTAATTTGACGACTAAATGGTTCCCACCATTTTTTAATATCAACTTTTCCTGTGGCGATACCCCGCACCATAATTGCAGCTGATTGTAATCCAGTGTTTCCACTTATTGCAGAAATAATTGGCATAAACGCTGCAAGTAAAATTACTTGCGATAACGTTTCGTTAAAGTGACTAATTACAACTCCTGCAAATAATTCAATAAACAACGTTAACAAAACCCAAGGCAATCTTAATAAAGCTATTTGTGTTGGAGATTTAGATTCCAATTCATCTGCATCAGAACCAACTAAATGTGCAACATCTTCTGCGTGTTCTTGTTCAAAAACATCAACGATATCATCAATTGCAATTTTACCTAAAAGATTTTTTTCATTATCAACAACCGGAAGAGAAACGATATCATATTTTTCGAATATACGCGCCACCTCTTCTTGATCAACATTTGGCAGGACAGATAAAATATCTGACTCCATAACTTTTCTAATTTTACGATTTGGAGAAATTAAAATTAAACTACTAACAGAAATTGAGCCAACTAGCTGGTTGTTTTCATTTAAAATATAAACATCTTGAATATTTTCAATAGTTTTTGAAGCTTTACGAACGGCTTGAATTGCTTTTTTAATTGTCTCATTAATTAAAACAGTAACAACTTCTTTTTGCATTATTCCACCCGCAGTTCCCTCTTTATATTGTAGAAGTTCTTGAACATCCTCCGAACTTGTTTCGGACATTTCTTCGAGAACAAACGATGCTCTTTCATCAGAGAGCTCGCGCATAATTCCGGCAGCATTATCTGATGGCATTTCATTAACAAGATCAGATAATTTTTTTTGACTAAGAGTTTCTAAAAAGTGTTCGCGATAATCTTCTCTTAGTTCAACAATAACTTTACTTGAATCTTCAGATGTAAGCAAATTAAAAACATAATCAGCATCTGCTATTTCTAAACGATTTATGATGTGCGCAATATCGGCTGTATAAAGATCGTTCAAGATATTTAATAAAAGGATACCTGATTTCGATCTGATTAACTCAATTATATCTGATGTTAATTCGTCATCAAAATCTACAAGCCAAGGAGAATTTTTTATGTCTTCTTTTTCCATTACAAAAATTATTTATTACTTAATTGGTTTGTTAAATCTAAAAATTCTTTTATTGATAAACTTTCAGCCCTTCTATTTAAATCTAAATCAAGAGATGAAAGTTTGTCTTCACTAAATTTTAAAGAGCGTAAAGTATTGCGTAATGTTTTACGCCGCATATTAAACGTACCTCTTACAATTTTTCTAAACAATAACTCATCACAACTTAATAGATAATTTCTTTTTTTAAAATCAATTTTTATTACACTTGATGTAACTTTTGGTTTTGGATAAAAGCAACCAGGAGAAACATTAAATAAAATTTTTACATCTCCAAAATATTGAATAAGCACAGACAATATTCCATATGCTTTACTATTTGGTTTTGCAACAATTCTTTCCGCAACTTCTTTTTGAATCATAATTAATAATTCGCTTACAACAGAATTTGAATCAATAGCTTTAAAAATTATTTGAGATGTAATATTATATGGGATATTGCCAACTAATTTTATTTTATTTTTTTTTGCTAAAATATTTAAATCAACATTTAAAAAATCATCATTAATTAATGTCAAACTATTTCCAAATTCGCTTTTAAGTGGATCTATTAAATCGCCATCAAACTCAATAGCAGTTAAATGTGGAATGTGTTTTAAAAGCTCTCTTGTTAAAATGCCCTTTCCGGGACCAATTTCAACAACAAAATCTTTTTCTGTTAGCAAAAGCGACTCTGCTATTTTTCTGGAAATATTTTTATCTTGCAAAAAATGCTGACCTAAAAATTTTTTATGTCTATGAGTTTTTAACTTTATCACCATTGTTAAAATACTCGGTACAATATTTTATAGCAATTAAAATTTATAAAATTGTATTTTCTGATGAGTTTCAGTAATTTCATCAATTATGGCAATCGAAGGAACACAGCAAGCGGAACAACAAAAAACCCCCATTGATAAAAAAAATCAAAAGGGAAAAAATTATTTTCAGCATTTTAATCAAACTGTTTATTTGTCTGTAATAATTCCACTATTAAATGAAGAAGAATCAATTACAGAACTTCATCAACAACTAACACTCGTTTTGGAAAAAATGCGTAAAAAGTATGAATTAATTTTTGTCGATGATGGAAGCACAGATAATTCATTTCAAGTTTTACAAAATTTAAAAAAGAAGGATAACAAAGTTAAGATAATTCGTTTTCGCCGCAACTTTGGAAAAAGTGCTGCGCTCATGGTTGGATTTAAAAATGCAAAAGGTAATTTTGTAATTACAATGGATGCTGATTTACAAGACGATCCAAGAGAAATACCAAGTTTAATTGAAAAGTTAAAAAATAATTTTGATGTAGTTTCTGGATGGAAAAAAAGAAGATTCGATCCAATTACAAAAACAATTCCATCACGTTTTTTTAATTTTGTAACAAGAGTAATGACTGGAATTTCAATTCATGATTTTAATTGCGGTTTAAAAGGATATAAAAGAGAAGTGATAAAAAATATTTCGGTTTATGGTGAGCTTCACAGATATATCCCGGCACTCGCACATTGGAAAGGTTTTTCGGTTGGAGAAGTTGTTGTAAACCACCGAAGAAGAAAATATGGAATTACAAAATTTGGGATTAACAGATTCTTTCGCGGATTTTTAGATTTAGTAACTGTACTTTTTACAACTCGATATTTTACTCGTCCTTTGCATCTATTTGGAACGTGGGGATTATTTTCTGCATTGATTGGTATCGGTGTTACATTGTATCTGACTTTTGAAAAATATTTTAATAATGTTCCAATTAGCAACCGTCCATTATTTATTGTTGCTCTAATTTTTATAATTGTTGGCGTACAATTTGTTTCGATTGGATTATTGGGCGAACTAATTACAAAGTCTCAACAAACTGAAAAAACTTATTCCATTCGGGATCAATTGTTATAAAAATTTAACTGAATGAAACTTAAAACTGACTGCCGGCATTTTCGGGGTGACGCGCCTTGCAAACCACATAAACTTTATGGTGTTCATTGCGATAACTGTAATTATTATGACGCAACTGATAAAAATATTTTAATTATAAAATTAGGTGCGCTTGGGGATGTTGTGCGAACAACACCATTATTGCACAAAATAAAGAAAGAATTTCCGAAAGGGGTTATTTGGTGGCTAACAAACTCTCCTGAAATTTTACCGGATGAAGTTGACCGAAAACTTAAATTTAATTTGCAAAATACTACTGCATTAAAATCAATCAAGTTTGACGTTTTATATAATTTGGATAAAGATATAGAAGCATGCTCACTTACCGTTCAGATTAAATCTAAATTAAAAAAAGGATTCACTCTGAAAAATGGGAAATGTTCACCAATTGATAAAAACTCAGAATCAAAATTTTATACAGGAATTTTTGATGATATAAATAAACTTAATATTAAAAGTTACCCACAAGAAATATTTGAAATTTGTGGATTTAAATTTTCCGGAGAAAAATATATTCTACCAAAATTTGAAAATAAAATTGAACAAAAATTCAAACTTCCAAAAAATAAAAAAATAGTTGGCTTTAATACCGGATGTGGTGATAGATGGAAAAGTCGTTTGTGGCCCGAAAAACACTGGATTGAAACAGCAAAAATTTTAATTAAAAAAGGATACACTGTTTTATTGTTGGGAGGGGAACAAGAAGAAGAAAAAAATAAAAGAATTGCAAAAAAAAGTGGTGCAACTTACCTTGGGCACTTCCCGTTAAATAATTTTATTTCATTATTAAATGAGTGCGATTTAATTATTACAGCCGTTAGTATGTCGTTACATTTAGCAATCGGATTAGAAAAAAAAATAATTCTTTTTAATAATATTTTTAATAAAAATGAATTTGAATTATATGCTCTTGGCGAAATTTTAGAACCCAATTATAATTGCACCTGCTATTTCTCGAGTGATTGTGAAGAGAGCTGCATGAAGCATCTTCAAGTTGGGAGAGTTGTTAAATCTGTAAAAAATATTTTACCACTAAAATAAAAATGAAAATTGCAATTATTGGAACCGCATTCCCATTGCGTGGTGGAATTGCACATTATAACGCTCAACTTTATAAATATTTATCAATTTCGCACGAAGTTGATATAATTACATTTAAACGCCAATATCCAAAATTATTTTTTCCGGGAAAATCACAAACTGAAACGGGAGAAGTTTTATTTCAACATAAAAGTGAAAGTTTGATTGATTCTATAAATCCTTTTAATTGGATTATAGTTGGATTAAAATTACGTAAAAGAAATTACGACATAATAATTTTTAAATATTGGCTTCCTTTTTTTGGACCAGCGTTTGGCACAATAACTTCAATTGCAAAAAAAGGTAAAGAAAAAGTAATTGCAATATGCGACAATATAATTCCACACGAAAAAAGATTTGGTGATAAAATATTTACAAGATTTGCGTTCCGAAAAGTTGATAGTTGTATTGTTCAATCTGATGAAGTTGAAAAAGATTTAGAAAACATCTTTCCAAAAATGATTTATAAAAAAATTCCTCATCCGGTTTATGAAATATTTGGCGAACCAATTTCTAATACGGAAGCAAAGTTAAAATTAAAAATCCCACACAAAAATATATTTTTGTTTTTCGGATATATTCGTCCATATAAGGGATTGATGGTTTTAATTGAAGCAATGGAAATTGTATTAAAAAAAATAGATTCACATTTATTAGTTTTAGGTGAGTTTTATGAAAACCCAAAACCTTATTTCGATAAAATATCTGAACTGAATTTAGAAAAAAATATTACAATTAAAGCTGAATACATTCCAAATAGCAATGTTGGTGATTATTTTTCAGCAGCTGATTTTATTGTTTTACCTTATTTGGATGCAACACAAAGTGGTATCGCGCAAATATCATATTATTTTAACAAACCAATTATTGCTTCAAATGTTGGTGGATTAGGGGAGGTAGTAAAAAATGAATTTTCAGGTTTATTGGTTTCTCCAAATAATCCCGATGAACTTGCTGAAAAAATTATTTATTTTTACGAAAATAATTTGAGTCAAAAATTAACCGAAGGTGTTTTGGTTGAAAAGAAAAAATACTCATGGAGTAAAATGGTTGAGGCAATTGACGAACTTGCTAAAAATTAAAAAATGTATTACGATCCAATAAAAAATAAAATTGCAAAATTTGTTAGAAAAAAAATATTTTTAAGAAAAATGTTTTATAAAATATTAGGACTTATTTTTTTAAGAGAGTGGCATGTTAAGCGGGCTTTGCGTGAGCTTATCACTTCCTCGGGACAAGGTTTTACAATGCTTGATGCCGGCTCGGGCTTTGGGCAATATTCTTATTATTGCTTAAAAAAATTCCCATTTTTAAAAATTTATGCTGTTGATGTAAAAGAGGATCAAATAAATGATTGTAAAGATTTTTTACAAAACACCGGATTAAATCGAAGAATTAGTCTTGCTGTTGAAGATTTGACTGAAATAACCCATTCTGAAAAATTCAATTTAATTTTATCTGTTGATGTAATGGAGCATATTAATGAAGATGTTAAAGTTTTTAAAAATTTTTATCGATCCTTAGAACCTTCCGGTAAATTAATTGTAAACACACCATCGAATATTGGTGGCTCTGGCACAAGTAATTCGGACGACAAAAGCTTTATCGAAGAACACGCCCGAAATGGTTACAGCGTTAGCGAGCTTTCACAAAAATTGCAATCTTCAGGTTTTAGAGTTGAAACCGTGAGATTTACTTACGGTAAATATGGAAATTTAAGTTGGCGTTTTGGTATTAAAATCCCCATGTCATTATTAAATACCAGTTTTTTGTTTTTATTAATTTTACCCATCTATTACATAATAGTTTTATTACCTGTTCTTTTTTTAATGATACTAGATTATTTTTCGGAAAATGAAACAGGAGCTGGCTTGTTAGTTGTTGCTGTTAAAAGCTAAGTGATAAATTATATTGCTGATTAGAGAAATATTTAAGTATATTTGTGCCCTCAATAAAACTAAAAGGTAATTTATGTATGCAATTGTAAAAATATCAGGCGAGCAATTTGATGTTACACCATCGCAAAAATTATATGTCCCCCATATTCAATCAGAAGAGGGAGATATATTAACTTTTAGCGATCTCTTATTGTTTGCAAATGAATCCTCTGTAAAAGTTGGGAATCCATTTCTCTCAAACGCATCAGTTCAAGCAAGAGTAATTGGCCACTTTAAAGATGATAAAGTTATAGTTTTCAAAAAGAAGAGAAGAAAAGGATATCGAGTAAAACGTGGGCACAGACAAATATACACACAATTACAAATTACTTCGATAGTCGGATAAAAAGTAAAGTAACAAGGAAAAATTATGGCACATAAAAAAGGAGCAGGTAGTACCCGGAACGGTCGCGATAGTAATTCTCAAAGACTTGGGATTAAAAGATTTGGCGGCGAACATGTATTAGCTGGAGCAATTATTGTTCGTCAACGAGGAACAAAATTTCATCCAGGTGAAAATGTTTCGCGCGGTGGTGATGACACACTCTTTGCATTATCTGCAGGAGTGGTTAAATTTAAACATATTGGAAAAACTCGTCAAACAGTTTCAATACTTCCTTCTTAAAAAAAAGAAATGAACTAATTTAAAATGAGACATCTGAAAAGTGTCTCATTTTTTTTTATATCAACCTAAAAAACATATTATGAAAATTACAGTAATTGGCGCAGGAAACGTTGGGGCAACTACAGCACAACGATTAGCCGAAAAAGAACTCGCAAACCAAGTAGTGCTTGTTGATGTTGTTGAAGGTCTTCCACAAGGCAAAGCTCTTGATATGTTTGAATCAGCTCCTGTTGAAGATTTTGATACGCGTGTAATAGGAACAAATTCTTACGAGGAAACAAAAAATTCTTCAGTAATTGTTATAACCGCAGGCATTGCGCGCAAACCCGGAATGAGCCGTGACGACTTATTAAATACAAATGCAGGAATTGTAAAATCTGTAACTTCACAAGTTGTTCAACATTCGCCAAATGCAATTATAATTGTAGTTTCAAATCCACTTGATGTGATGACTTATGTTGCATTAAAGGTAAGTGGGTTCGATAGAAACCGCGTTATCGGAATGGCGGGCGTTCTTGATACAGCTCGTTTTAGATCTTTCATTGCTATGGAATTAAATGTTTCTGTTGAAGATGTTAGTGCTTTTGTTCTTGGTGGACATGGTGACTCGATGGTGCCTCTTCCACGATATACAAATGTTGCAGGAATTCCCCTGACTGAATTAATGAAGAAAGAAGATATTGATAGAATTGTAACTCGCACTCGAAATGGTGGAATTGAAATTGTAAATTATTTAAAAACAGGTAGCGCGTTTTACGCACCATCATCAGCCGCTGTGCAAATGGTGGAATCAATTGTGAAAGATAAAAAAAGAATTTTACCTTGCGCAGTTTATTTGGAAGGGGAATATGGATTTTCAAAAACAGTTGTAGGCGTTCCAGTAAAATTGGGTAAAAATGGCTGCGAAGAAATTATTCAAATCAATTTAACAGAAGAAGAAAAATCAGCTCTTAAAAAATCTGCTGACGATGTTTCTGAAAATATAGCGAAGCTTTCGCTCTAAATATTTTTTACCAAAAATAACGACTTGATAATTGGAAGTCGTTAACAACACCGGCGTTCTTACCACTTGTAAATCGATATTCGCGCAATGCTTTTATAGAGAAGTCAAAATTATTTTGTTTCCAATTTATTTCAAAAGTTGGTCCGATAGAAATAAAATCATCATTATATGTTTTTACTTTTTCAATATATCTGTACCTGATTTGTTGAAAATATTTTAAACCTAAAATAAGATTTCCACTTGACACACTGTATTTGATGTTTGGAGTAAAAAATATTTCATCAACAAATTCTTCAGGTCTTTCAGAAAATTGATCCCATGCTAATTGACCGCGTAAAAATTCTCTAAATTGTAAATAAACAATTGCATCAAAATCAGAATTAATTTTAACAATCGTCGAATCAATTAAACGAAATTGACGATATGAATAACTTTTAATATTTGCTCTAACCCTTTCAAAATCATAAGCAGTATAGTTTGCAAGAACTTCAAAACTATTAACCGAATAAAAATTATCAGCTGGGGTAAATAAAATATTTGTGCCGAGTCGCAAAACACGATTCCAAGAATTATTTCCACTTCTTTCTTTTAATAAATAAACATTATGTAAAAGCGTAAAATCAAAAACAGAAGTTAAAATTAAATTTGAATTAAAAATGTGTTTTTCTTCAATTGATGTATTAATTGTAAGCTCATCCCGATCCTCAAAGTTGTTATTTGATGGGGTGTTGTAATGTAGAATCCCACTAGAAAAATTTAAGTTTAAATAATCTGAAGCACTTAAAGATTTATAAAAACGAGCCCAGATATTTGTTTTTTTTGTAAAATTATTTAATTGGAATTCTAAATCTTGGCGAGCTGAAAAAATATTATCTTGCACACTTTGAATATCAGTTAAAAAATGCTCCTCATTATTTTCGGAATAACCAATTCCTGTTGCAAGCTGAAAATCCTTTTGAAAATAATTTATCTGAATAATACCACCAAGCTTAAAATCCCTAACACTTGTTGGGAATAAAGAGGGCTGCGAGTTATTATAATATTTATATGAATTATTAATTCTTCTTAAATCAACCAAGGTTTTAAAATTTAAAAAAAGTTTTTCAGATAATGGATAATTAAAAATATTTTGTAATGATATAATATTATCAACTCGTGAGCGAATGTTTTTTAAAGCGGAATCAGTTGCTACATAAAAATCAGATCGCTGGTCGAAATATTTTATTTGAATACTATCGTAACCATTTTCAGTAAATTTATTTATTGCAATTATATTTCCATTAATAGTAGAAAGTGTTCTGTTGCTTAAAGAAAATTTTTCTATTTGTAAAAAAGAAGCTGGTAAAAATATTGATGCTTCGGCAGAATCTATTTTTGCATTAAAAAAATATCCAAACCCATTATCGTTTATTGTTTGCTGATTATCGTTTCTATATCCAACCATTGATGTTGTTTGTAAATTATTAGTCGGCTTAAACTCAACGCCTCCAAGAATTGAATTATATTCATTTTTGTTTTCAGTTTGATAATTATCCCGGACAATAAATGAACGAAGCTCCACTACTGGTTTAAAATTAATATTTTCACTAAAAACTGATTTTAAAAAAAATAAATTTTCATCTCTATAAATTGGTGTTTTTGCAGAAATAAATGTTGAGTTTATTTCATCTGAAATATTAAGTTTAAAATTAAGAGTGGAAGCGTATAAATTTATATTTCCACGATTGCGATATGTATTTATATTTTTATCAGAATTGAATTGAAAATAATTAATTGGAGGAGAGTTAAAAGTTTGTGGAAAAATAGTTACAACGCAAATATTAGTTAAAAGTAAAACAAACCCAACATGCTTTAAATGCATTTATTAATTTGTATTAAAAGTATCCAATCTCTTCGGGGTTTGCACAGATGAAAATCCCATTAATTTTAATTTTTCTGAAAAAGGAACTGACTGCAAAAGCTCTCCATGAACTAAAAATATTTGTTTTACCTTTTTTGTATCAAATTTTGAACAATACTCTTCAAGTTCATTTTTATCTGCATGCGCGCTAAAAGAATTTAAAACCACAATCTCACAATCTCGTTTATATATTTCGCCAAAAATTGGAATTTCCAAAAACCTTTCAACTAATTTTCTACCTAACGTGTGCTCGGCTTGGTATCCAACAATTAAAACGGTGTTATTTTTATTACCAATATTATTGGCTAAGTGATGTAAAATTCTCCCCCCTTCGCACATTCCAGAAGCAGAAATAATTATACAGGGCTCAGTTCTATCATTTAATTTTTTTGAATCCTCAACATTTTGTATAAAATGTAAAGAAGGAAAATTAAAAATATCATCATCTTTTTTTAAAATATTTAAAGTTTCTTTGTCAAAACACTCTTCATGATTTCTATGAATATTTGTAGCATTCACGGCGAGTGGGCTATCGATAAAAACATCAAACTTTGGTAATAAGTTTTTATTAAATAAATTATTTAAAGCATAAATAACTTCTTGAGTGCGCCCAACACTAAATGCAGGAATAATTATTTTTCCATTTCGATTGATAGTTTTATTAATTACAAATAGTAATTCTTTTTCCATGTCGTCAACTTTTGTGTGAATTTTATTGCCATAAGTACTTTCACAAATAAAATAATCTACATTGCCAATAAATTCTGGATCGCGTAAGATTGGAAGTTTTGGTCTGCCAAGATCTCCTGAAAACCCGAGTTTAATTTTTTTTGATTTTCCCGGCTCTTGAATTGTAAGTAAAACGGAGGCAGAACCTAAAATATGTCCAGCATCAAAAAACATTGCAGTAATTCCATCAACAACTTCAAATTCGTGATTATAGTTTTTTGGATAAAAAAGTTTAATTGTATTTTCAACATCTTCAATTTCATAAAGAGGATCAATTTTTGGAAGATGTTTTTTTAAAAGTTTTTTATTTACAAACTGTATATCTCTTAAATTAATATGCGCACTATCTTTAAGCATAATCTCACATAAATCAACAGTGGCGGGAGTTGCAAAAATATTTGCATTAAAACCTTGTCTAACTAAGTTTGGTAAATTTCCAGCATGATCAATATGTGCATGTGAAAGTATAACCGCATCAATTTTTACAGGGTCAAACGGGAAGTTTTTATTTCTCTCATAGCTCAACGATCTCTTACCTTGAAATAATCCACAATCAAGCAATATAGTTTTAGAACCAACTGTAATTTTATGCATTGAACCGGTTACAGTTTGTGCGGCTCCTATAAATTGAATTTCCATTTTTTTATTTCCTTTAATAAATTACAATTTGCTTATTTTTGTATCAACGATTAATGACTTTTATTTTTTCTATCAAAGATTTAAAGTATATTTTTATATGAAGTACTTAAAACTCTCTTATTTATTGATTTTATTTTTTACAGGTGAAAAATTGTTTTCAAAAGAAAACACTTTTCAAGTGGGGATTGGCTACTCATTAATTTCTGCACCAACTGATTTAGGAAAATTTTGGCAACCCGGTTTAACAATTAATGGAGGTGTAAGTTTTAATATCGGTAATATAAAATATCTTACAATTTTGGGGTATCAGTTCGCATATTTTGATGATCAAAAATGGTTAACAAGTAACAAGAATACATCTGCATTTAAAACAATTTCAAATAATTCAGGAATCACATATTATTATTTTGGAGAAAATATAGTTTGGTCGCCACAATCAAAAAGTCCATTCGCAATTTATGTTGAATCAGGATTCGGATATTTTTTTAGCAGCCATGGAGAAACTTTAGCAAAAGATGATTCTCTAAATTTACTAATCAAACCTGGCGCAACAAAACCAGCAATACAATTTAATGCTGGCGGTGGTTTAAGAATAAATATTAATAAAACTGGAGTTGTTGCAATTATTGGAATGCGACAAGTATTTGCTTTAACAAAACCACAAACAACAAGATTTATGCCAATTTTTGTAAGTATTGAATTTTAAAATTTTATGAAGAATAAAATATTAATTTTTATTTTTATTATTTTTTCAATTTTGATTTTCGATTCCTGTTATTGGAGATCCCTTCATCCACTTTATTCAAAATCTACTTTAATAATGGATACTACGATTATTGGCGCTTGGCAAGATAAAGACTTTGTATGGGAGATTTCAAAAGCAAACGACACATCATATTCGATTTCAATAAATTCAAATGGAAAAAAAATAAACTTCATCGGTCATTTAGTAAATTTAGGCAATTATAAATTTTTAGATATCTTTCCCAAAAGGGATGATGCAATGGATGATGATTATAGTACTTACTTTGAACCAGTTCATAGTTTTTCAAGAATTTGGATTTATGAAGACTCAATTCAAACATCAGAAATTGAATATGAATGGCTCCAAAAAAATATTCTTGATAAAAATGTAAATTTAAAATATGAAGTACTGTCGGATGATAGATTTTTAATTACATCATCTACAAATGAATTGCAAAAGTTTGCTTTAAAATATGCTGATGATAAATCTGCTTTTAAGGATAAACAGACGAGCTATAAAAAAAAGTAGTTTTTATAAGTATAAATTAAAAAGTATGGCTGCAATTAAAACAAACGGTACTGTAATAATTGGTAACCAAATCGCCGTACGCTTTCCAATTGTAGTCCAAATTAAACCAATCTCAGTATAATCGGTGACAACACCAGCCATTAAAAAAATAAATGGATTCCCGAGTGTGCCAACTTGTTTATAAATCTCAAATGCAATTGGTGAACTTCCTTCGCTGCAGACTTCAATAATACTTGCAAATAAAAGAGTCAACAATATCCCACTTACACTCGAATTCAAATAATCTTGAAAAATATTTGTTGGCAAGTAAGCGCCAATTAACGCTGAAATAAAAACACCAATCAACAGCCACCATAAAATCATATTTGCTAAATTCAAGCTACCGCGTAAAACACCGTTAACACTTTGTTTAAAATTAAAGAATTTAATATTTGCCCAATCATAATAAGTTGATTGATTTACAATTTTTGATTCCTCAATCAATTTATTTTTTTCTAAAATTGTAAAAATAATTCCGGTAACAATTGCAATAACCATTGCTGTTAGAATAAAAATAAACGCTTTCCATCCAAAAAATCCAAATAATAAAATTGTAATCGGTAGATTTGCCCACGGGGTTGCTAATAAAAAAGTTATTACGACAGGTATGCGCGCTCCTTTTTTATAAAGTTGCATTGCAATTGCAAGAATTCCATGAGAGCAAGCGCTCATTAAAAATCCGAGCGTTACTGCATATAATAGAGAAGTAAAATTTTTTTTGTCCGAGATATTTGTAAATAAATCCAGTCGGAATGAAATATTCAATTAATCCACCGATTAATAATCCCAGTAACACAGCCCACCAAATTAAACTTATATAAGAAATTAAACTATGATTTAAAGAATGAAGTTGAGGCAGAAATGAAATACCAAAAACAAGAATAAAAAGTGAACTGTAAAGTTTTAATTTTTTTCCGATTTTAAAATTTACCTGCGGAGTTTCGCAACAGGATATGTCTTTGTGATTTTCCATTATTCTATTTACAAATATAAAAGAATTCATATTGAAATGCTGTTTTATAAAACAATTAAAATTATCAGTTTGTAAATAGAAACAAGAAAGGTTAGTTTAATAGACAAATGGCTAAAATTTCAAAATATGTAGTATCCACGCTAATAGTTTTACTTATAATAATTGCCGGTATTTATTTTTACATATTTAACTCTCCCCACAGAGATGTTAAAAATGAAGATGCGCTAATTATTACCGCCGACTCACTTTATACAATTTATTCTAACAATGAAGATAGAGGCAATGCACTATTTTTGGATAAAACACTTCAAGTCACAGGAGAAATTTTAGACACACTTCACAATAATATTGGACAATCGGTATTGCTTTTGAAAGTAAATTCAGAATTAAGTAGTGTTGTCTGTACGTTTACGGAGTCGATCGACAATTTTATTCCTTCACAAATAATTATAGTAAAAGGTATTTGTTCCGGATATGATGGAATTGATGTAAAAGTTGGGAAATGTATGCTTGTTAAAAATCTGAATTAATAAAAAAGTGAAAAAACATTTTCTATTATTTTTTATTACATCGATAACTTTAATTATTAGTGAAGGATGTTCCTATGACAAAGAAAGCATTCTTTATCCCGAAAATGCATGCGATACATTAAGTCAATCTTTCAGTGATGATATATTTCCTATAATTAATAATCAGTGTGTGAGTTGTCATTCTGGGACAACCCCAAGCGGAGGATTTCTTTTAAATTCTCATTCAACAATTAAAGTTCAAGTTACAAATGGGAAGTTAATTGGAAGCATTAAACATATTAGCGGGTATTCGTCTATGCCAAAAAATAGCCCTAAGTTATCCGATTGTAGAATTGAAAAAATACAGGCTTGGATAAATCAAGGCACTTTAAACAACTAACAACATGAAAACAATATTATTACTTTTACTTGTACTAAATTTTGCAGAATCTCAAACTGAGAAATCAAAATTATTTATGACACGTAGTGGAAAAATTTCTTTTCACGCAGGGACTCCAATTGAAGATATTGACCCAATTAATAATGAAGTTACAAGTATATTAAATATTACAAACGGAGAATTAGTATTCCAAGTTTTGATAAAAGCGTTTCATTTTAAAAAAGCTTTAATGGAAGAACACTTCAACGAAAATTATATGGAAAGTAATTCGTTTCCACGTTCAACCTTTAAGGGAAAAATTACAAACCTTGATGATATTAATTTCCAAAAAGATGGTACATATAAAGCAGCTATAAAAGGAGAATTAATAATTAAAGGTATAAAAAAAGAGATTACTTCTTCGGCGACACTAATTGTTAATGGCGGCAAAATTATTGGCACAACAAAATTTAAACTTGAAGTAGCTGATTTTAAAATTGAAATCCCATCTCTTGTTGCAAATAAAATTTCAAATAATGTTGATGTAGAAGTTGAATGTAGATACGAACCTCGAACAAAATGAAAATAATATTTTCTGTATTATTAATATTTGTATTTACAAAGTCAACCTTTTCACAAGATGTTGATTCAACGGATTTAATGTTTTTGCTTGATTCAGAAAAATCAAATAAACCAATTCCGGTTATTGCTACATTTAAAACCACAAGAATTATAAATGGTCATTCAATTGAACAAGTTGCCGGAGGAATATTGGATGTGAAAATCTCACATCGATTTGGAAGATTGAACGAAGGAGCTTATAATTTATTCGGACTCGACAATGCATACATTCGTATCGGAATGGATTACGGAATTACAAACTGGTTAATGGTTGGTCTCGGAAGAAGTAGTTATGAAAAAATGTATGATGGTTTTTTTAAAATAAAATTACAACGGCAGGAAGAAAATGGGAACTTATTGAGTGTCGGTATTTTAAGTTCAATAATGGTGAATACATTAAAATGGACAGATGCTAACAGACCAAATAATAATTCAAACCGATTGTATTATGCGTTTCAACTTTTAGTCGCAAACAAATTAAGTGAAAATTTATCACTTCAAATTACTCCGTCACTTGTTCATTATAACTTGGTTGCAAAAGAAGAAGATCCAAACGATGTAATTGCAATTGGTGTTGGAGCGAGACAAAAAATTACAAAATGGGTAAGTTTTAATTTGGAATATTATTTTCAGATTCCAAAATTTAAACTCCCAAATACTGAAAATGTTTTATCAGCAGGTTTCGATATCGAAACCGGTGGGCATGTCTTTCAATTATTTTGCAGTAACTCAACAGGAATTCCTGAGAAAAATTTTATTTCAGGCACAACTGGGAAGTGGTATAAAGGAGACGTTTATTTCGGATTTAATATTGCCCGCGTCTTTACTTTAACACAAGAAGGTCGAGAGACAACGTGGTAATAATTAATTTTTTTTCGATTTATTATATTTAACCGCCGCAGAAATAAATTCTCTAAAAAGAGGATGCGGATTTAAAGCTCTCGATTTTAATTCAGGGTGAAATTGGCCAGCAACAAACCATGGATGATTTGGTAGTTCAATCATTTCTACAAGATTATTTTCCGGACAAACACCACTTATTATCATTCCATTTTTTTGTAATAATTCCAAATAAGAATTATTTACTTCGTAGCGATGTCGGTGTCGTTCGTATATAACTTCTTTTTTATAAGCAGAAAAAGTTTTTGTTCCTTTTTTTAATTTGCATTTATAAGAACCGAGTCGCATTGTTCCGCCATAAGCAGTTACTTTTTTCTGTTCGATCATCATATCAATTACATTTTTTTCGGTTTGTACAAATTCAGTTGAATTTGCTTCCTTAATACCACAAACATTTCTTGCAAATTCAATCACAGCACATTGCAATCCTAAACAAATCCCTAAAAACGGAATTTTATTTTCGCGTACATATTTGATTGCGGCAATTTTTCCCTCAATTCCACGAATTCCAAAACCCGGCGCAACCAATAATCCAGATAAATTTTTTAATAATTTGGTAGCTCCATCTTTTTCAATATCTTCAGATCGAATCCATTTTACATTTACTTTAACATTATTCTCAGCGCCTGCGTGCACAAAAGCTTCAGTAATACTTTTATATGCATCTTTATGATCAGTATATTTTCCACATAAACCAATTTCAACTTCCGATTCAGGACTTGTAACTCGATTAACAAATTTTTTCCAATTCGTTAAATTTGGACTTGGGCATGTTAAAGATAATTTATCTAAAATAATTTCATCTAAACCTTGCTTTGCAAAAAGTAAAGGCACCTCATAAATTGATCTTGCATCGGCTGCATCTATAACAGCATCTTCTTCAACATTTGTAAAGAGCGCAATTTTTTTACGAATATCTTTACTTAAATTTTCTTCAGTTCTGCAAAGCAGTACATCAGGTTGAATTCCAATTTCAAGCAAAGTTTTTACACTATGCTGAGTTGGTTTTGTTTTTATTTCTCCGGCAGCTTTAATAAATGGAACAAGTGTAACATGTACACTTATTGTATTTTGTTTTCCATTTGTGTACATAAATTGTCTCATTGCTTCCAAAAAAGGCAAACTTTCTATGTCACCAACTGTTCCACCAATTTCAATTATTATAACATTGTATTCGCCATTTTTCCCAAGCGCAGAAAATCGTTTTTTAATTTCATCTGTAATATGTGGAATTACTTGAACGGTTGCTCCCAAATAATCTCCACGACGCTCTTTTGCAATTACTTTATCATAAACTTGGCCTGTTGTAGCGTTATTTAATTTGGTCGTATTGATATCTAAAAATCTTTCATAATGACCTAAATCCAAATCAGTTTCGGCGCCATCTTCAGTTACATAAACTTCTCCATGTTGAAATGGATTCATTGTTCCGGGATCAACATTTATATATGGATCAAATTTTTGGATTGTAACTTTTAATCCTCTTGATTTTAAAAGTAATCCAATCGAAGCGGCTGCAATTCCTTTTCCCAAAGAAGAAACAACACCACCTGTTACAAAAACATATTTTACATTTTTTTTATTTTTGACCAAAATTTTATTCCTTAATATTACAATTTAGAAAATATTTTACGAACTTTTTCCAGGTCATCATTTGTATCAACTGGAATTGAATCATGAGTTGTGATATAAGCAGAGATATTATATCCATTTGCAAGAAAACGCAATTGCTCCAATTTTTCAGCTTCTTCGGCTGAAGAAATTTTTAATTTAGGAAAATCTAATAAAGCACCTCGGCGATAAACATAAATTCCAAAGTGTTTGTAAAATGCATGTTCTTTTATCCAATCAGTTTTATTTTCAGAATCTCTTATAAATGGAATTACCGAGCGTGAAAAATAAAGAGCTCGATGTTTTTCTCCCAAAATAACTTTTACAACCGAAGGATTAATGAGTTCATCATTATTTGTAATTCTTTTAACTGCCGTTCCAATTTGCGCTTCTTCAGATGATAATAAAATATCAATCGAGCCATCAATTACTTCTGGGTTTATAAGTGGTTCATCCCCTTGAATATTTACAATAATTTCAGCACCAATTTTTGCAGAAACATATGCAACTCTATCTGTTCCTGAAACAAGAGATGAAGGAGTCATCATAACATTTCCATCAAAACTTTCAACAACTCGTTGAATGCGTTCGTCATCGGTTGCAACAATTATTGTAGAGATTTTTTCAGACAAAGTTGCTCTTTCATAAACACGCTGAATCATCGATTTTCCGAGGATATCTGCAAGTGGTTTGGCTGGCAATCTTTGAGAATTATATCTTGCAGGAATTATTGCGGCAATATTCATTTAGTTTATTACTTTCGGAACTTTAAAATATGGTTCCATTTGTGAAGGAGAATTTTTTAATGCTTCTTTTGTTGAAATTGTTTTTCCAACCGTATCACCTCTAAAAACATTTGCAAGTTCAATTACTTGAGATAGTGGTTCAACATTTGTTGTATCAAGTTTATTTAGTTTCTCAACGTAATTCAAAATTTCATTTAATTGTTTTGTGAATAAATCCATCTCATCTTTATTAAAACTAAGTTTTGCAAGTTTTGCAATATGTTCTACTTCTTTTATAGTTACACTCATTTATGCTCCTTTTGGTATTTGTTGAGGGATATATCTCGTTTCCATAATTTCACGAACTTTATTCATCAATCCAATTTCTTCATCACGGGAATTAATTTTTTCGGTCTGGATTGGATCATCAACAATTAAATTAATTTCTTGTGGGCGAATAATAATTGACCCTTTTTGAATAATTGTAAAAGTTCCATTTATAATTAAAGGCACAACAGGTACCCCAGCTTTTACAGCGAGCGAAAAAGCACCTCTTTTAAACGGAAGTAAATTTCCATCTCGCGTTCTTGTTCCTTCAGCAAAAAGTAAAAAGTTTCCACCGGATCTAATTTTTGAAGCAGCGAGATCTAAACTCTTCATTGCCCTTTGAGGATTTTTACGGTCTACAAAAATATGTTCTCCCAAATACAAAGCCCATCCAAAAATTGGGATGTAACTTAATTCCTTTTTAAAAACTAATCGCAACTTTGGAAATACATGTAACACAGCAAGTATGTCAATCATGCTGGCATGGTTGCTTACAAAAACATATTGTTTGTTTGGATCAAGTTTTTCTAAACCGATTACATTAATTTTTACATTACAAATCAAAATTGAAATAGTTCCCCAAACTCTGCTTGCAAAAAAAAATAAACTTCCACTCGGGTCGCAGATTGCACCAATAAATGCAATGAAGCCACAAACCCCACTCCAAATCATTACAAGTGAATAACGAATTATTGAACTCAAATATAATATCATAAAAAATTTTAAAGTTTATTTCTAAACCTGCCGAATAAGTTTTGTTACTGAATTGTAACGATAGGTTTTGAAAACATATAAAAAAACAAAAATAAATTCAACTTAAATAATTAATCAAATAGTAAATTGATCTTAAAAAGTTATTTAGTAATAAAAACGATAATTTTGTATTTTTGCAATTCGTATGATTGAATTAAAAATAGAAAAAACAACTCTCGGAGCTGGATGTTTTTGGGGAGTGGAAGAAGAATTTCGCAAGCTAAATGGTGTTATTTCAACAAGAGTTGGATATTTGGGTGGCAGCAAAATAAATCCAACATATGAAGAAGTTTGTTCGGGCAAATCCGGACACGCCGAAGTTGTTGAGATAAGCTTTGACTCAAACAAAATTACTTTTGAACAAATTTTAAAATTATTTTGGAAAATTCACAATCCAACTCAATTAAATAGGCAAGGGGTTGATATTGGTTCGCAATATCGCTCAGCAATTTTTTATCATTCCGAAAAACAAAAACAAGTTGCGATAGAAAATAAATTAGAAATTGAAAATTCAAAAATATTTTCAAAACAAATTGTAACTGAAGTTTCTCCCACAACAAACTTTTATTTGGCTGAAGAGTACCATCAAAAATATCTTGCAAAAAGAGGATTGGAAAGTTGTCACGTATGAACAAAAATGAAATAAGTTTTTCAATAAACATTACAAATCCAAATTTAGTTTTATTTGTAAATGGAGTTAATATGCGAAGTTGGAAGAGTATTTTTTTTATTTACAAACGATACCGAGCAATGAAAAATGCAATGAAGAATTCTAATGGATGTTTAAAATTTTATGCCGTGCGAGAAAACTATAAACATTTAATGTTTGTATCTTGGTGGGATAGTATTGAAAATTTAATGGGCTACTATAAAAATCCTTTACATAAAGAAATGATGCTCTGGCTTCACAATCATCGCGAAGAAGTAGATTTTTGGAATGAGATTTATAATCCAGATCGACCAGGAGTTTATAGTGGTCAACCACATGCAATGGCAAAACTTTTCGAAAAAATTTCACTTAAAGAAAGAAAAAAAGAGACCCAAGAATGAGTATTATTAAAGAAGCAGTACAAAAAGAAAAAACTATTTCAGTTTTTCACAAACCGATAATTAAGTGGTCCTTAATTTTTGCAGGAACAGTATTTGTTGTAATAGGGATACTCGGGATATTTTTACCACTTTTACCAACAACTATCTTTTTTTTACTTGCAGCTTGGTGCTATGCTCGTAGCTCAAAAACTTTTTATTCAAAATTACTTTCAAATAAAGTCACAGGTCATTATATAAAAAGTTATAAAGAGGGAACAGGAACAACTCTTCAATCAAAATTGATTTCAATTGTAATTTTATGGGGAAGTATTTTTTATTCAAGCGTTTATTTTACAGATAATATTAATGTTCAGCTTCTATTGTTAATTATAGCTGTAAGTATAACAATCCACCTTTTTACAATACCTACTGCAAAAAAATAAGGTTTTAAACTTTGTTTTATTTTTAGAATCTAACCCATATAATTGCGTAGCTTAAACTAAAAAAAATGAAAGATATAAAATGAGAAAGTTTTTCTTGATACTTACTGTGATTCTTTTACAAGGCCTTAATATTAATGCTCAATCAAATCAGTCGGGTGTTGTTAATGGGATAATTACTGACGATTCAACACTAGCTCCAATAAAAGGCGTTCATGTTTATTTTATGTTCGCAAATGGTATGATTGCAAAACACACTGAAACAAATTCCACAGGCACATTTTCTTTTAAACTACCAACTGGGGTTTATTACATTTATTTTAAATCCGAAAGATATGGTTTTGAATTTTATGATAATGTTCAAACATTTGATAAAGCCAAACCAATCGAAGTAAAAAATAACGATACAATTAATATTAAGGTTGGTTTAAAAAATAATATACCAATTGTAACTTTAACGCCACCAAAAAATTTAAAAGCAACACAAGTTTTAAATAACTGGGGAACTTTAGTTCATTTAACTTGGGCGTCAGCAACAATTTTACCGCAACCACATTATTATATTCAATACAATGTTTATCGTTCAGATAATATTTCAGCATCTCCATTAAATTTTAAAAAAATTACTAGTGCTAATGGAAATGAATTTTATGATAAAACAATTACCAAAGGAGCAGCTTATAAATATTATTTAACTTCAACAATTTATGAGATGGAAAGCACGCCATCTGATACTGTTTCAATTTCAATTAAGGATTCACTTGTTGCAGGCAAAGGAATTATTTCCGGAGTTATTATTGATGATTCAACAAAACAACCAATTGCAAAAGCGAGTTTTGCATTAATTCCAACTGCAAACTTCCATTGCGATGGAGGTCAAACAAAAGCAGACGGATCATTTTCAATGCAAGTTAGTGAAGGAAGTTACTATTTGTATGTAAAAGCCAATGAATATAATTTTGAATATTATGATAATGTTCAAAATCTTACATCTGCAAAAAAAATAGAAGTTAAAAAAGGAGACACTCTTAAATTAAATATTGGTCTTAGCAAAATGGTTTTAAGACCAAAACTCACATTAAATGGGAGCGTAAAAGATATTTCAGGCGTAGGACAAAAAAGTGAAATTGTTGCATATCGTGTCAAATTAAACAGCAAGCATTATTACGCATCATCAACAAAAAGTGATAGTGAGGGTAAATTTTCAATGAGCGTTCAAGAGGGAGATACGGTAGTAGTTTATACTCGCCCACTTGATAAATCTTTGTTGCCAGAATATTATGAAAATAAATCAAACTTTAATGAGGCAACTAGAATTGCAGTAAAATCAAATTTAACTATTGCAATTGTTGTTGATAAAAAACCTGTTTACGCAAACGGGATGAGTGGAATTGTAAACGATGTTGATAGCAAGCCAGTAGCATCTTCAATATCTGCGATTATGATTGGTGGCAACACAATCGGGAAAAGAATTACTTCAACTTTATCGGATTCACTTGGTCTTTATGGATTCACAAATTTGGAACTTGGCAAATATATTTTATTTGCTAAACCAACCGGCGAATATAAGCCAACGTATTACAGAGCAGATGGCGCGCAAACTATGGATTGGAGAAAAGCTGATACAATTACAATGTCATCAACTTCAATTGTTACAAATTTAAAATTTAAACTCGTTAAGCAATCTGATACTGGGCATGCAATTATTTCCGGATCAATTGTAAATAAAAATAATTTGGGAGTTGAAGGTGTAACAGTTTTTGCCCTTGATGAGAACAACCAAGTTTATTCTTATGCAATTACAAACCCATCAGGTTTTTATTTTATGAATGGTTTGACTTCCGGAACTTATAAAATTGTAACTGATAAAGTTGGATATGAACCATCAACAATTCCACTTGTAATTTTGAATTATGAAAACACAACAGCAATGTCAAAAAGTGGATCAATAATAATTAATCCAATTACTTCGGATATAAAAGATGCTTTGATTACAGTTAAAAAATTTGAGCTTTCGCAAAACTATCCAAATCCCTTTAATCCGGCAACATCAATTAAATATTCTGTTCCGACTTCAAGCTTTGTGAAGATTTCTGTTTATGATTTAATTGGACGAGAAGTTAAAATTTTAACAAATCAAAAACATGAAGCAGGAAGTTATTCAATTAATTTTAATGCAACCGAACTTCCATCGGGAATTTTTATTTATCAATTACAAAGCGGAAAAAATACAATCAGTCGCAAAATGATATATTTAAAATAATTGTCATTTAGAAAAAATAAGAGAGGGTTTTTACACAATCTTCTCTTATTTTTGTTTTTACTTGTAACAAATTCAAGGATTAATTCATCTTAATATAAACATGCATAAAATACGTTTAATAAATATTTTTATAATATTAGTTGTAAATATTTTGACAGCTGGCTCAAGTAATAAAAGTGTAAAAGCTATTCGCACAAATGAACCGATTATTATAGATGGTAAAAACTCTGAAAATGCGTGGAGTAAAACAAAGGGGACAACTGATTTTTTTCAAAGAGATCCCATTGAAGGGAGCGCCCCAACAGAATTAACCGAAGTAAAGATTTTATTTGATGATGAGGCTATTTATTTTTTCTGCCAAATGTTTGATTCAAATCCTGCAGGAATTATTCAGAGATTAGGTCGTCGTGATGATGATGTTGAATCTGATGATATTTCAATCACTATTGATAGTTACCATGATCATCAATCAAGTATAGTTTTCCGTATAAATGCAGCTGGAACAAAAGGGGATGGTTTATATTCAGAAGATGGAAGAAATAGAGATTTTTCTTGGGATGCAGTTTGGGATGCAACTACAAAAATAAATGAAAGTGGTTGGAGTGCAGAATTTAAAATTCCTTTTTCTGTTTTAAGATTTAAACCTTCTGATAGTGAAACTATTTTAGGAATTAATTTTTCTAGAAAAATAATTCGGAAACAAGAATTTTTAATTTGGTCGCCAATTAAAAAAAGTGAAAGTGGTTGGATCTCGCGCTATGGTCATTTAACCGGGATAACAAATATTCCATCACCAAAAGCATTGGAAGTAAATCCTTATTTAATTGGCACCGGAAAATTTTTTCCATCTGAAGAATCAAAAGTGAGAGTTGCTGGTTTATTTCCAAATGTTGGCCTAGATGCAAAATATGGAATTTCAGGAAACACATTTTTGAATTTAACAATTAATCCAGATTTCGGACAAGTTGAAGTTGATCCTTCGCAGTTAAATTTATCTACAATTGAAACTTTTTATGCAGAAAGAAGACCATTTTTTGTTGAAGGTTCTGATATTTTTAATTTTTCAACTTTCGGTCAAGGTTCCGGTCCCGGATTATTTTATTCAAGAAGAATTGGGAAAGCTATTTATGTAAATGCTCCAGAGGGAGGAAAAATTTTATCTGAACCATTAAGTGCCACAATTTTGGGAGCTGGAAAATTAGCTGGTCAAACTGAATCAGGTTTATCTTTTGGAATTCTTAGCGCGGTTACAGAAAAAGAATTTTTTACTTATTCCGATCAAAACGGAATTGAACACAACCAACTTGCATCCGAAGGAATGAATTATAATTTAATTCGCTTAAAACAAAATATTTTATCCGGTTCATCAGTTGGAATGATTTTAACATCTCGCACTGGAGCCAACTTGCGCCCAGCAACTATTGGTGGCGTAGATTGGCGATTAAGATTTTTAGACAATAAATATTCCATAAGTGGATATTTTGCTTCATCTGCATCTGATACCTCGCATCCCGCAAATGCTGAAGATTTTTTTAAAAACAATTCAGCAGGGAGAATAAGTTTTTCAAAAGAAGGGGGCGAGAATTGGCTTTTTGATGTTGGATATTATTATACCGGTCCAAAATATTATATAAATGATGTCGGATATTTTCGTCGTCCGGATGATTATGGGAGTTACAATAACGTAACTTATAAAGATGATAAACCGGGAGAAATTTTTAGATTTTACAGATTAACAATTCCATATCATTTTCAGTATAACATAAATGGAGATTTATTAATTCACGAAACAGGATTCCGTTGGTATTCAAAACTTGCTAACTATTCCGAATTCAAAGGGGAATTAAATTATTCTTTACCAGCTTACGATGATCGAGAATCGCGCGGATATGGTTTATATAAAAAGCCCGGTGGAGTAACTATGGATATTGGAATTGAATCAGATGAAAGTAAAGATTTTGGGTTTGGAATCGGGGTAGGTGGCGGTATAAACGATTTTGGAGGAAATGGAATTGGAATTGGTGGAGGAACTTTTTACAGACCATCCTCATCAAGTGAAATTGGAATTAGTTTTATGTCAAAGAATATATTTAAAGAAGAATCATATGTAACCGGGGTAAACGATACCAGCATATTTGGAGATCGAAATGTTCGGCAAAACGATATTACAATTCGCGGATCAATATTATTTAATCCAAACACTTCAATACAATTATATACTCAATATTTTACTGCTCGTGGTATGTATGAAAATTTTGGGAAGTTAATAAATACCAAAGTCGAGAAATCAAATTATAACGGTGAAACAAATTTTAATTCAACACAGCTTAATTTAAATTTAGTTATCCGTTGGGAATATTTACCCGGAAGTGTTTTGTATGCAGTTTGGGCACACAACAGAGAATGGGGAGATGGAGTTTACCACACAACATTTAAAGATCAATTTAATAATACATTTAAAGTTGCACCACGTAATGTATTTACTTTAAAGTTAAGTTATTGGCTGAATGTTTAACTTTTTAAATGTGTATTTGACGAACAACGCCTAATTTACGGCCAAGAAATTCTTCTCCAAGTTTTGAAATTTTTTGTGGTGCGTCACTCACATAAAATTGAAGTAAAGCACCATCTTTACTTTTATTTAATAATTTTTTTTCAGTCAAAACTTTTTTAACATTTTTTGCAGCCGCTTCTCCTGAATCAATCAATTTTACTTTTGACTCGGTAACTTTTAAAATTATTTCTTTTAAAAGTGGATAATGAGTGCATCCTAAAATTAAAGTATCAATTTTATTTTCCATTAAAGTTAAAAGATATTCTTTTGCAATTAGTTCGGTTGCTTTGTGATTGTAAAATCCTTCTTCGGCAAGAGGAACAAAAAGTGGACAAGCTTTTGAAAAACATTCCGCCTCTGAATTTAATTGAAGGATTGTATTTTCGTATGCCTTGCTATTAATTGTTGCTGTAGTTCCAATAATTCCAATATGATTTGATTTTGTTGATTTTAATGCAGCCTGTGAGCCAGGCATTATCATACCAACAACCGGAATATTGGACATTTGAGTTACAATATCTAATGCTACTGCTGAAACTGTGTTGCAAGCAACTACAATTATTTTAACATTGTGATCGAGTAAAATTTTAACATCATCGCGAGTGTATTCTCTGACAACTGCATTTGATTTTGTACCGTAAGGAACTCGAGCAGTATCACCAAAGTAAACAATATTTTCGTTCGGCAATTGTTGTAAAATAGATTTAACAACCGTGAGTCCACCAATCCCAGAATCAAATACACCTATTGGATTATTTAATTTATTTTCCATTTTTTGAAAGTTAGAAAAATTTTATATCACTAAAAATTCAACTTAATTGGATATCAAATAATTTTTCGGTTAATTTGTATCTTAATTATTCAAATGGCCTTAATAACTGAAATAAAAGCAAGGGAAATTTTAGATTCACGCGGAAATCCGACAATTGAAACTGATGTAATTTTAGAAGATGGATCTTTGGGAAGAGCATCTGTTCCAAGTGGCGCATCAACTGGTGAGTTTGAAGCTGTTGAATTAAGAGATAACGATAAAAAAAGATTTTTTGGCAAAGGTGTTTTAAAGGCTGTTGAGAATGTGAATGAAATAATTTCAAATGAAGTTATTGGCTTTGAAGCAAACGATCAAGTCGGGATTGATACTGTAATGATTGATCTTGATGGGACAGAAAATAAAAGTAAAATTGGTGCAAATGCAATTTTATCTGTTTCACTTGCAGTTGCAAAAGCTGCCGCTCAATCTGCAAAAATGCCTTTATACAGATATATAGGGGGAAGCAATGCAAAAGTTTTACCAACTCCGATGATGAATATTATTAATGGTGGGCGTCATGCTGATAATAATATTGACTTTCAAGAATTTATGATTATACCTGCAAACTTTCCATCATTTAGTGAATCACTTAGAGTCGGGGCAGAAATATTTCACACTTTAAAAAATATTTTACACAAAAAAGGATATTCAACTTCAGTTGGCGATGAAGGTGGATTTGCTCCAAATTTAAAATCGAACGAAGAAGCACTTGATGTAATTATGGAAGCAATTCAAAAGGCAAATTACAAAGCTGGAGATGATGTTTATATTGCAATGGATCCAGCAACAAGCGAGATGTATCAAAAAGATGGTAAATATTTATTTTACAAATCATCTCAAAAAAAATTCACTAAAGAAAAAATGGTAAAGTATTGGAAGGATCTAACAGAAAAATATCCAATAATTTCAATTGAAGATGGAATGGCAGAAAATGATTGGGATGGTTGGAAACTTTTGACTGATGAAATTGGAAAAGATATTCAACTTGTTGGTGATGATTTGTTTGTAACCAACACACAAAGATTAAATAAAGGAATCGATAAAAAAATTGCAAATAGCATTCTTATAAAAGTAAATCAAATTGGAACACTTTCTGAAACACTTGACGCAATTGAAATGGCAAAGCGAGCAAATTACACAACCATAATTAGTCATCGCTCTGGCGAAACTGAAGATAATACTATTTCGGATATTGCAGTTGCAACAAATGCCGGACAAATTAAAACTGGTTCAATTTCACGATCTGATAGAATTGCAAAATACAATCAACTTTTAAGAATTGAAGAAGATTTGGGAACGAATGCAGTTTTTGCTGGAGTTCGTTCATTTACAATTGAATTATAAATTATGAGTCATAAAATTATTTTTGGAACAGATGGTTGGAGAGGTGTAATTGGTCAAGATTTTACATTTGATCAATTATTAATTGTTTCGTTTGCAGCTGCAAGATATTTTTCAAAACATAAAAAAATTCAAAACGGAATTGTAATTGGTTATGACTCGCGGTTTCTTTCGCAAGAATTCGCTCACCATGTTGCTATAATAATTGCATCTGCCGGTATAAAAGTAAAACTCGCTGATAAAATTTCTACAACTCCAATGGTGTCACTTGCAGTTATAAAATTTAAAGCTGCTGGTGGAATTGTAATTACCGCAAGTCATAATCCAGCAAAATATAATGGATTTAAATTAAAAGGTGATTTTGGTGGACCAATGCATCCGGAGATGATTTCAAAATTGGAAAAAATTCTGGATCCATTACAAAATAATTTTGAAATGCCGATAAGTTTAAAATCATTCGAAGAACTTATTGAGAAAAATAAAATTGAATTTACAGATTTGACATCTCTTTACATAAAAGAAATAGAATCAAAAATAGAACTTGATTTAATTGAAAGTGTAAAATTAAAAATTCTTTACGATGCAATGTTTGGCGCTGGGCAAGGGGTTCCTCAATTACTTGTTCCTTCAATAAAAGGAATTCGCAATGAATATAATCCTGGGTTTAATCGCGCGCGTCCCGAACCAATTGCAAATAATTTATTTGACTTAAGCAACGGAGTTGTAATTGGGGATTTTGATTTAGGAATTGCAACTGATGGTGACGCCGATAGAATTGGGGCTGTTGATGAAACTGGTCAGTTTGTTGACTCTCACAGAATTTTTGCAATCTTTTTAAAATATCTTGTTGAACATAGACTTTATAAAGGAGAGGTTGCAAAGTCTATTAATATCAGCGAGATAATTCCGAAAATGTGCACAAAATATAATTTAAAACTTTACGAGACGCCTGTTGGTTTTAAACATTTGTGTAGATTAATGACAGAGAAAAATTTAATAATTGCTGGGGAAGAAAGTGGTGGGCTGGGAATTCAAAACCACATTCCCGAACGCGATGGAATTTTTAACGGATTACTTTTAGCCGAAATTATGTCAGTCAGAAGAATGAAATTGAGTGAACTAGTTCAAGAATTATTTGATGAGTTTGGTGAACACCATTATCACAGAATTGATGTTCATATGACAAATTCTGAAAAAGAAAAATTATTAAATAAATTTTCATCACCAATAAAAAAAATTGGTACTTTCTCTGTAACAAGAATTGACAAATCAGATGGATTTAAATTTTATGTTGACGATGGCTGGGTGATGATACGCGCATCTGGAACAGAACCACTTGTCCGTTTTTATGCAGAAGCTGATAATCCAAAAAAAGTTAGAACGCTGCTTGCAGCAGTTGGCGCAAATAATAAATGAGAATAATTTTTATTTTTTTATTTTCAATTTTATTTTCAAATAATATTTTTTGTCAAAACCCAAAAAATGAAATTGAGGATGTTTTAAATCTTCAAATTAAAGCCTGGAATAGGGGAAGCGTTGAAGAATTTATGGACGGATATTTGAAAAGTGATTCAATTCGTTTTGCCTCTGGTGGAAATACAATTTACGGTTGGCAAGGGATGCTTGATAGGTATAAAAATAGTTATTCAACAAAAGAGAAAATGGGAAAATTAAAATTTTCGGAACTCGATATCCAAATTCTAAATTTAAACAAAGCTCTTGTTTTTGGGAAGTGGGAAGTTGCTCGCACAAAAGATACACTCGGTGGATTATTTACTTTAGTTTTTGAAAAAAACAACAATAGCTGGAAAATTATTTATGATCACACATCATCAAAATAAATGAAAAATAAAATGAAAAAATATTTACAGTTTTTAATAATTACAATTTTAATTTCAACGCAATTAACATCTCAATCCAAAAATGAAAAATTAAAATTAAATACTAAAAAAGAAAAATTAAGTTATACAATTGGAGTTGATATTGGTAAAAATATTAAACAACAAAATTTAGATGTTGATTTAAAAATAATAAACGAAGGGATTAAAAATATTCTTGATGGCTTAAAACTTCAATTAACCGAAGAAGAAATGAACGAAGTTATGAAAAGCTTCCAACAGGAAATTGTTGAAGCCGAACAAAAAAAAGAAAGCGAATTAAAATCTAAAAATCTTGAAGATGGAAATGAATTCCTTGCAAAAAATGCTTTAAAGGAAGGAGTTGTTGTATTGCCAAGTGGGCTTCAATATAAAATAATTGTTGATGGCAAAGGCAAAAAGCCACAATCAACAGATACAATCTTCGCACATCATAAAGGGACATTAATTGATGGCACAATTTTTGACAGCTCGCTTGATAAAGGGGTCCCAATTGAATATCCCGTTGATAAATTTATTAAAGGTTGGACAGAAGCTTTACAATTAATGCAGGAAGGTTCAAAGTGGCAATTATTTGTTCCTGCGCATTTGGCTTATGGCGAACGAACCAAAAGTAGTATTATTGGACCGAACTCTACTTTAATTTTTGAAATGGAATTAATAAAAATAAAATGAGTTTTAAGTTTGATATTAATTATTTAAAACTTTTACCCAAGACTGAACTTCATGTTCATTTAGATGGCTCGCTAAGACTTTCAACTTTAATTGAACTTGCAAAGTCTAGAAAAATAAAACTACCATCTAATACTGAATCTGGTTTAAAAGAACTTGTTTTTAAAAGCAAGTATAAAAATTTAGTTGAGTATTTACATGGATTTGGATTAACCTGTTCTGTTTTACAAGACGAAGAATCACTTGAGCAAGTAGCCTATGAACTTGCAATAGATAATTTTGAAGAGGGTGTCAGATATTGCGAAGTACGTTTTGCTCCACAATTACATGTTAATGATAAAATAGATATTCATGGAGTTGTTGAAAGTGTTACTCGGGGATTTGATAAAGCAAAAAAAGAAATTAATTCAAAAATAGAAATATTATCCGGACAAGAACCACGTTTTGAATATGGAATAATAATTATTGCAATGAGGATGTTTACTGGTGGATTTTCAGATTACTTTAAAAAATTTACAACTGTTCATAAATATACTTCAAATGAAAATATTTATTCACTCGCATCTTTTGAAATGGCAAATGCGGTTGTTAAACTCCGAGATGAAGGATTTCCGATAGTTGCGTTTGATTTAGCAGGACAAGAATCAGGTTATCCGGCAGGAGATCATTTTAAGGCATTCGATTTAATTCATAAAAATTTTATTAGTAAAACCGTTCATGCGGGGGAAGCTTATGGGCCGGAAAGTATTTTTCAAGCAATTACAGAATTACACGCTGATAGAATTGGACACGGATTCCATATTTTTAGTCCTGATAGAATTCAAAGCTCATCAATAAAAGATAAAGAAAGCTATATCAAAAAACTTGCACAATATATTGCCGAACATAGAATTACACTCGAAGTTTGTTTGACGTCAAACTTGCAAACTATGCCTGAGTTGGAAAATAATATTAAAAACCACGCGCTTAAAAAAATGCTTGAAGCGCGACTTTCAATTTCACTTTGTACAGACAACCGACTTGTTTCGAACACAACTGTAACTAACGAAATTAAATTAGCTGTTGATAATTTTGACATCTCACCAAAACAACTTAAAGATATTTTGATTTACGGTTTTAAGAGAAGTTTTTATTATGGGAGCTATCAAGAAAAAAGAGAATATGTCCGTTCAAATATAAATTACTACGAACAACTATCAAAAAAATTTGGCTATCAAATTTAATTTGATTACCAAAAAGTTTTATCTGTGAACTTATTACAAAAACAATCTCAACTAGAAGTTTATATTGAATCCACAGTGTTTGGTGGAAAAAGCATTGCCCGCATTGATGGAATGGTAATATTTGTTGAAGGTTGCGTTGCTGGCGATACAGCAAAAGTTGAAATTTATAAAGTTAAAAAGCAATATTGTGAAGCAAAGCTAATTGAAATTATAAAGCCTTCCGAGAAAAGAGTAAAACCAGAGTGCTCGCATTTTGGAATTTGTGGTGGATGCAAATGGCAAAATTTTAATTATCAATCTCAATTAATTGAAAAAGAAAATCATGTAATCGATTCGATTGAGCGAATTGGTGGTTTTAAAAATATTGTTGTGGAAAAAATTATTCCCTCGAGCGAAATTTATTTTTATAGAAATAAACTTGAATTTTCTTTTGGGACAAAGCGTTGGCTTAAAAAGGAAGAAGTAAATGATGAAACAAAAAATAAAAAAGAATTTATTTTAGGTTTCCATGCGCCCGAGCGTTATGATAAATTAGTTGAGATAGATGAGTGTTTTTTAGAATCTGAACAAAGTAATAAAATTTTGAATTTTATTCGTAAGTATGCAATTGAAAATAAATTAACAGCTTACGACAACGAAACTAAAAATGGATATTTAAGAAATCTTGTAATTAGGGAGAGTAAGTTTACAAATGAAGTTTTAATAAATATAGTTACACTTAACTCGGATCCTGTTGTGATGAAAAATCTTACGAATTCTCTTTTGAGTGAATTTCCAAAAATCACAACTGTTTTAAATAATATTAATTCAAGGTTATCGCAAGTTGCAATTGGTGAGTACGAAGTAATTTATCACGGCAATGGTTACATTCAAGAAAAAATTGGAGAGCAGGTTTTTAAAATTTCAGCTAATTCTTTTTTTCAAACAAACTCGAAACAGACAATTAATTTGTACAATGTTGTAAAAAATTATTCCGATTTAAAAACTACAGATACTGTATTTGATTTATATTGCGGAACTGGAACAATATCAATTTTTATCTCACCATTTGTAAAAAATGTTTTTGGTGTTGATTCAGAAAAAAGCTCAATTGAAAATGCAATAAATAATGCAGAAATAAATAAAATAAAAAACTGCAATTTTATTTTAGGTGATGTAAAAAATGAAATCGAAAAATTAATAATTCAACATAATCCAGAAATAATTATTCTCGATCCACCTAGAAGTGGGGTCCACCCAAAAATTATTGAAAGTTTAAATAAATTTAAAATTAAAAAAATTATTTATGTAAGCTGTAATCCAACAACACTCGCGCGGGATTTAAAACTTTTGTCGGATGGTGGATATATAATAGAAAAAATTCAACCCGTTGATATGTTTCCGCACACTTATCATATTGAAACCGTAGTAAAACTCTCACAAAAATAATTCTATCAAGTTATAAAGTGTTATTAAAAGCATTTAATCTCGTTGATTTTAAAGGATTTGAATGGTATTTTTGCCTTCCATTAAATTTAGGATATGTCAAAAAATAAAGAACATCATTATTCAAAAAAGCGAATTTTTTCATTTGTTTTAGTCCCCGAGCATGATGGATCAAATCCAAAAACTTGGCGCTTGTCGTTATTTAAACTTTTGACAATAATTATTTTTTCAACTTCATTTTTTATTTTTATGTTGATTTTTATGTTGCGAACGACACCACTTCAAAGATTTTTACCAGTAACTCAAGATGAACTTGAACGTCGATATGGGAAACAAATTTACGCGCTTCGTGATGAGTTACAAGTGCTTCAAAAGGAATTTATTTCAATTCAAGATTATAATGATAAACTTCGCAATGCTCTCGGTATTGAAAAAAATAAAAAAACTACAAACAGAACAATTTTAATTGAGGAAAATAATAATTTTGATTTTAAACCAAATGGCGCAATTACAACTTACAGTGCAAATAACAATCAAGCGCAATTTGATTTTCCATTTTCTCCCCCAGTAAAAGGTTTTCAAACTAACGAATACATTCCAAGCGAGTTGCATTTTGGAATTGATTTTTCAGCAAAAAAGGGAACCGTGATAAGCGCTGTTCGTGATGGGAAAGTAATTTTTTCAGATTATACTGAACGAGATGGAAATGTAATTATGATTTCACATCAAAATGGATTTGTTTCAATTTACAAGCATAACCAAGTCCTTCTAAAAAAAATAAATCAAAAAGTTTTACAAGGAGAAAGCATCGCGCTTCTTGGCAACACAGGAGTATCAAGCTCGGGACCACATCTGCATTTTGAATTGTGGCAAAACGGAGTTCCGCTAAACCCTGCGGAGTTTATGATTATGAATAATAATATATTTGCAAAAAATGATTAAAGACCTAAACTTAATTGCAGCACTTTCAAAATTTCAAGGTAACTTAAACACGCAAGGCAACGTTCGTGTTGATGGCCAATTTATTGGTGATATAAACGCAACAGAAAATATTACGATTGGAATTAATGGAGAAATTCAAGGAAATATAAAAGGGAAAAATATTTTTGTTAGCGGAAAAATTATTGGAGATGTAATTGCAAAAGAAAAAATTGTTTTTGAAGGTAAATCTTTAATCCGTGGTGATATTAAAGCTACAACACTTATAATTGATGAAGGAGCAACTTTTGATGGTAAAATTTCAATGACCGATAATAAGTCTCAAACAAACCCAAAATAAATAATTTATTAAAATTTAAGCGACACCATTGGAAGAAAAAAAATACAAGTTAGATAAACCACTTGCAGAAAATTCTGTAATGTTAACTGCCGGCATTCAATTAGCAGCAGGAGTTTTGATTTTCTTTTTTTTAGGCTTGTGGTTGGATAAAAAATTTAATTATTCGCCATGGCTAACAATAATTTTTTCTTTTGTTGGTGGAATTGGGTCGGTTTATAAATTTATTAAAACCGCATTATCAATTTCAGAAAAATCTTCAAAAGTCCAAGATGACTGAAAATTTTTTTTTTAAACTATTAGTGGGCATTACAACTCTACTACTTATAATTGGTGCGATTATTATAAAAATCCAAAATAATTATGAGCTATTATCAAGCATTATAATTGCAGCAATTATTAATTTAGCTAGTATTTTATTTGTTTTTTTTATGACCAGAAAAGCATTAAAAACTTCTTCTCAAAATTTCGGAAATTTTGTTTTAGGAGGAATGGTCGCAAGAATATTTTTTTTGTCTGGATCGTTATTAATTGCAATACTAATATTTAAAATTAATGCTTTTTCATTAGCAATTTCGACAATATTTTTTTATTTAGCGTACCTTATTTTAGAATTATTTTACATCGGCTTTTACAATCATAGAAAATAAATGGCTTTTTTTAGTAATCAACAAGCAACAGAACAAATTAAACAAGTTGCAGACACACTTAATGCAACAAGTCACGAGCTCAGCAGCAAAGAAATTTTTACTCATCTTTTCGATCATTTAAAAGATGGAAGTGAATTAGAAATTCCTTTTGGACATATTGAACTCCCACATTTTACACCAATAAATTTTTATGGTCTTACAATAGATTTATCAATTACAAAACATGTAGCCTTTATTTTATTTTCATCGTTACTTTTAATTATTTCATTATCAATTGCAGCGCGAAAAAATTCAAAATCAAAAGCGCCAACAGGTTTTGGTAACTTGATTGAAGTATTAATTATTTATATTCGAGATGAAATTGTTTTACCAAATATGGGTAAATCGGGGCTTCAATATCTTCCATATTTATTAACAACTTTCTTTTTTATTCTTGTTATGAATTTATTTGGATTAATTCCATATGGCGCTTCATCAACTGGTAATATTAGTGTAACAGCTGGATTGGCAATAATTGCTTTTATTATGATTCAATATTCTGCAATAAAATCTCAGGGCATTAAACATTATTTAGCACACTTAACTGGTGGAGTTCAAGTGTGGCTTTGGCCAATTATGATTCCGATTGAAATTATCGGATTATTTACAAAACCATTTGCGCTTTGTATTCGTTTATTTGCAAATATGACTGGAGGGCATTTAGTTATACTTTCGTTAATTGGATTAATTTTTATTTTTAAAACGTACATTGTTGCACCAATTTCAGTTTTATTTGTAGTTGGTATAAATTTATTAGAATTATTTGTAGCAGTTTTACAAGCTTATGTTTTTACGATGTTGACAGCACTATTTATGGGTTTTGGAATTCAAGCTGGAGAAAACGCTCATCACGAAAAAGAATCACACAATCATTAACAATTAAAAAATATACAGGAGATATAAAATGGAACCAAACGCATTTGCATATTTAGCTGGAGGCCTCGGCGCCGGCTTAACAATTATTGGAGCAGGATTAGGAATTGGAAAACTTGCAGCCGCAACTATGGAAGCAAGCGGTCGTCAGCCTGAAGTTGCCGGCGCAGTTCGTACATCAATGATTATTGCTGCAGCACTTATCGAAGGAGCAACCTTTTTTGCACTCGTTATTTGCATTCTTTTAGCAACCAAATAATTTTTTAATAAAGGTAAGAACATGTTAGATGTTAATCCTGGACTAATAATTTGGACGATTGTTTCGTTCACGATTTTAGTTTTTGTATTAAAAAAAATTGCTTGGAAGCCAATCGTTAGCGCTTTACTTGAACGAGAAGAAAGTATTCGTAATGCTTTAACTCATGCTGATGAAGCAAGAGTAAAAACAGAAAAAATTCTTGAAGAGCAAAAAATTCTTTTGAATGATGCAAACGATAAAACGATGAAAATTATTCACGAAGGAAGATTGGTTGCCGAACAAACTAAAATTGAAATAGTAACTCAAGCAAATCAGTCAGCAAAAAATATGTTGGATGTTGCTCGTGATCAAATTGGACGCGAAAAAGAAGCAGCTCTTTCTCAAATTAGAGATGAAGTTGCAAAACTTGCAATTTTAACAACTGAAAAAATGCTTGATGAAGTTCTCGACGAAAAACGAAAAGAAGAATTAATCAACAAGTCGATGAAAAATCTTCCGTTAAATTAATTTTTATTATGCCCTCTAGTAAATTTGCAAAACGGTATGCTCGCGCATTAATCCAAATTGGAAACGAAAAAAATAATATTAAAGAGTTTGATAAAGACTTAAACATTATTTTTTCGGCTTTTGAAATCTCAAAAGAATTAAGATTAATTTACGCGAATCCAATTATTGCGCGATCTAAAAAACTTTCAATTCTAAAATCTATTTTTGAAGGGAAAGTAAACGAGCAAATACTAATTTACATAAATGGTATAATCGAAAATAAACGAGAAGCATTTATTCATGAAATTCTAAAAGAATATTTTTTAATGCGAGATGAAGAATTGGGGATTCTTAAAGTTGACGTTAACACAAGTTGCGAGTTTACTAGTTCACAAAAAGAGAAATTTAAAACACAACTTGAAAATTTAACTAAGAAGACTATCAATCTTAAATTTAAAATTGATTCTACTTTAAAAGGTGGATTTGTATTTAGAATCGGTGATACAATGTACGACTCAAGTATTAAAAGACAATTAGAAATTTTAAAAAATAAATTTTTGCAAACCGAACTCCCGGTTTATTAAAAAATGTAATTATTCTAAAAAGGAAATATAATGGCTGAAATAAGACCAAATGAAATATCAGAAATTTTACGAAAACAATTAGCTGGCTACGAAAAAGAAGTTGATATTTACGATGTTGGAACAGTGCTTCAAGTTGGCGATGGAATTGCGCGTATTTATGGACTTTCGCAAGTTATGGCGAGCGAACTTGTTGAATTCCCAAACAATGTTTTTGGAATGGTATTAAATCTTGAAGAAGATAATGTTGGGTGTATTTTGTTTGGTGATGATACAAAAATAAAAGAAGGTGATGCTGTTAAACGAACAAAACGTGTTGCATCAATGCCAGTTGGTGAAGCAATGTTAGGACGTGTAATTAATCCACTCGGTCAACCAATTGATGGACGTGGTGTAATTAAAACAGAAAATTTTCTCCCAATCGAAAGAAAAGCGCTCGGTGTTATTCAACGTCAACCTGTAAAACAACCACTTCAAACAGGCATAAAAGCAATTGATGCAATGATTCCAATTGGTCGGGGACAAAGAGAATTAATTATTGGCGATCGTCAAACTGGTAAGACTGCAATTGCACTTGATACAATTATAAATCAAAAATATACACATACAGAAAAAGCAAAAAAACTTGGAATAAAACCTGTTTATTGTATTTATGTTTCAATCGGCCAAAAAGGATCAACAGTTGCACAAGTTGTAACAAAACTTCAAGAAGAAGGAGCAATGGCTTATACAACAATTATTGTTGCAAATGCAAGTGATCCAGCTCCATTACAATTTATTGCACCATATTCTGGCGCGACACTTGGAGAATATTTCCGCGATAATGGAAAAGATGCTTTAGTTGTTTATGATGATCTTTCAAAACAAGCAGCATCATATCGTCAAGTTTCATTATTGTTAAGAAGACCCCCCGGTCGAGAAGCATATCCCGGAGATGTATTTTATCTGCACTCAAGATTACTTGAGCGTTCTTCAAAATTAAGTGATGATTTAGGTGGCGGAAGTTTAACCGCGCTACCAATTATTGAAACACAAGCTGGTGACGTTTCTGCATATATTCCAACTAATGTAATTTCAATTACAGATGGTCAAATTTATTTAGAGCCAAATTTATTTAACAGTGGTGTGCGTCCTGCAATCAACGTTGGAATTTCAGTTTCCCGTGTTGGTGGTAATGCGCAAGTTAAAGCTATGAAAAAAGTTGCAGGTCGCTTAAGGTTAGATTTAGCGCAATATCGCGAGTTGGAAGCATTTGCAAAATTTGGTTCTGATTTAGATAAAGCAACACAACAACAACTTCGTCGCGGTTCAAGACTTGTTGAATTATTAAAACAAGGGCAATATGTTCCGATGACTTATCAAGAACAAATTATTTTAATTTATCTTGGCACAAATGGTTTGTTAGATGAAGTTCCATTAAATGGAATTCAAAAATTTGAAAAAGAATTTTTGGAAATGTTGCATGCTCTTCATCCAGATGTAATTTCAGAAGTTGAAGAAAAAAGAGATTTATCAGAAGAATTAATAAAAAGAATTCAAACAATCACAAAAGAATTTACACAAACTTTTAAAGCATAATTAATGGCCACGCTACGCGATATACGGCGAAGAATTGTTTCGGTTAAAAGCACCGAAAAAATTACAAAAGCAATGAAGATGGTCGCGGTTGCAAAATTGCGTCGCGCGCAAGAAGCAATTATCCAAACTCGTCCTTATGCAAAAAAAATGCAGGAAATGTTATCGCATCTCGCAACAAAAGTTAATGTGTCAGATTTTTCTTTATTAAGTGAAAGAGAAATAAAAAATGTTGCTGTTGTAATTGTAACAAGTGATCGTGGACTTTGTGGGGCTTTCAATACAAATTTAATTCGATTTGCAAGTCTTTATTTAAAATCAAATTACAGCAAACAGCTTGCAAGTGGAAATGTGAAATTAATTTGTATTGGTAAAAAGGGAGCTGAATTTTTTACAAAACGGAAATATAATGTTATTGCAAAATATTTAGGTGTATTTCAAAATTTACAATTTAATATAAGTCGTAATATTGCTGATGAAATTATAAACGGATATGTTCGCGAAGAATATGATAAAATTGAAATAATTTATAACGAAGCTAGGGGGATTGCTCAACAAAAAGCTGTAATCGAACAATATTTGCCGATCTCATCACCTAAAACCCAAACTGCAGTTACCTCCGATTATATTTATGAGCCATCAAGTACAGAATTAATTACAGCACTTGTGCCTAAGCATTTACATTTTCAAATTTGGAAAATTTTATTAGAAACAAATGCAGCCGAACAGGGAGCAAAAATGGTTGCAATGGATAATGCTAGTACAAATGCCAGAGATTTAATTCGCTCATTGCAATTACATTATAATAAAGCTCGTCAGGCTTCAATCACAAAAGAATTACTTGAGATTGTTGGTGGCGCTGAAGCATTAAAACAAGCAAGTTAATTTATTTTTTAGGATTTTTTCTGAATGTTTGAATCTCTTTCGCAACAATTAACACAACTTGTAAAAAAAATTAAGGGTGAAGCTCGGTTTACTGAAAAAAATATTTCAGAAACAACCGAAGAAATAAAACGCATTTTACTTAACGCAGATGTAAACTTACATGTTGTAAATAAATTTATTGAGCAAGTAAAAAATAAAATTATTGGCGAGCAGGTTTTAATTAATGTAACTCCGGGGGCTCAATTTGTAAAAATTTTAAATGATGAATTGATTAGTATAATGGGGAATTCAAAAAGTGATTTAAAATTTTCAAACCAAACTACTACAAAAATATTAGTTGTTGGTTTACAAGGATCTGGAAAAACAACTTTTTCTGCAAAGCTTGCAAATTATTTAAAACAAAAAGGAAAAAACCCACAACTAATTGCCGCAGATATTTATCGCCCAGCAGCAATTGATCAACTTGAAATGCTAGGTAAAATTATTAACGTTCCTGTTTTTACAAATCGGAAACAAAATGTTGTTAATATTGTAAAAGAAGGATTGGAATTTTCAATCAATAATAATTCAGATACAATTATAATTGACACTGCTGGAAGATTGCACGTTGATAATGAAATGATGACTGAGGTTTTAAATATTAAAAATGCAATTAATCCAGATGAAATACTTTTTGTTGTTGATTCGATGACTGGACAAGATGCAGTTAATTCTGCAAAAGCATTTAATGATAAATTAAATCTTACAGGAATTGTTTTAACAAAACTTGATGGCGATACAAAAGGTGGAGCAGCGCTTTCAATTTGTTCGATTGTTCAAAAGCCAATTAAATTTGTTGGTGTTGGAGAAAAAATTGACGCACTCGAAATATTTTATCCTGAAAGAATGGCATCAAGAATTTTAGGAATGGGGGACGTTGTATCTTTAGTTGAAAAAGCTCAATCGGTAATTGATCAAAAAGAAGCAGAAAAATTAGAAAAAAAATTAAGGAAATCAGAATTCACATTTGAAGATTTTTATTCACAACTTCAGCAATTAAAAAAAATGGGGCCACTTCAACAACTTGCAGGGATGATACCAGGAGCTCAAATGCCATCAAACGCACAAGTTAACGATAACGATTTAAAAAAAATTGAAGCTATAATTCTATCAATGACATTGGGAGAGCGAAATAATCCCAATATTCTAAACGGTTCTAGAAGAAAAAGAATTGCCAATGGTAGCGGAAGATCAATTCAAGATGTAAATAAATTAATAAATCAATTCACACAAATGCAAAAAATGATGAAAAATGTTTCAAACTTTAGCTCAATGTTTGGAAATAAAGGGAGTTTTAAAGGTTTTAGGAATTAGAAGTTATTTGGAAGAATTCTAACATTTGATTATTTTTGTCCACTTAAAAAGGAGTTTTACTTGCCAGTTAAATTACGTTTAGTCAGAATGGGAAAGAAAAAACAACCCATTTATAAAATTGTTGCAACAAATTCAAGATCGCCACGCGATAGTAAATATATTGAAGTTATTGGAAGATATAGTCCATTATCAAATCCAGCATCAGTTACTACAAATGAAGATAGATTATTCCATTGGTTAAAAGTTGGTGCGCAACCAACAACAACCGTTCGATCACTTTTAAGAAAAAATGGACAATGGATGAAGTGGAGCCTTGTAAAACAAAAAAAGGATGAAGCATTAATTAATTCGTTAATGGAAAAATGGACAATGACTCAAGATTTAAAGTTGAAAAAAGCTGAAGAAAGAAAGTCAAGAAGAAAGTCTGCAAAGAAAAAAACAACTGAAGCCCCGGCTGCTTCCGAAACTAAAACTGAAGAAGCTGCTCTTCAATAATTCTAACTACGGAGGGTAATCATGAAAGATATTGTTGAAGCAATCGTAAAAAATATTGTACAACAACCCGACGCTATAAAAATAACTATCGAAGAAGTTGAAAACAGAATGACTTTAAAAATTTCGGTAGTGCAAACTGATCTTGGTCGGTTAATTGGAAAAGAAGGAAGAAATATTAACGCAATTAGAACTTTAGCATCTGCAATAGGAGCAAAAGATAACAAACGCGTAAAAGTCGAAATCTTAGAAGGCTAAAGTTGTAATCTAAAAAATGATGCAAATAATCAAATGCTCACAAAAAAAGAAATATCTCAGGGTTCACTTTGCGCAATTGGCATTATTGGTAAAGCATTTGGAATTAAAGGCGAATTAACTTACAACTCATTCCTCCGCACTTCAAGCGATTATATAAATGGATCAAAATATGTTGTTGGTCCGCTGGAAACCGATACACAAATTTTTACAATTGAAAAAGTTTCCAAAAAACTAAAAGGGTTTTTACTAAAATTTGAAGAAGTAAATTCACGAAGCGAAGCTGAAAAATTAATTAATAATTTTATTTTTGTTCCTTTTAATGAACGTAAAAAGCTTTCTAAAAGTGAGTGTTATATTGATGATGTAATTGGCTCAATTGTTTTTGATCAACACTCCAAAACACTTGGCGTAGTAAAGGATATTTTAAATTTACCAGCTCATCAAAGTTATATTGTTGAAACTAATTCAGGCAAAGAAGTTTTAGTCCCAATTGTAAAAGAAATTGTAAAAAAAGTAGAAGTCGGCAATAAAAAAATAATTATATCCCCACCAGAAGGAATGTTTAATGGAGAAGCATCATAAATATGCGAATTGATATTATTACATGTCTTCCGCAACTATTAGAAAGTCCGTTTAACGAAAGTATTTTAAAGCGCGCTCAAAAAAAGAAACTGATAAAAATAAAAGTTCACGATTTAAGAAAATTTGCAAAAGATAAACATAAACTAGTTGATGATTCGCCATATGGTGGTGGAGCTGGAATGATTTTAAAACCCGAACCACTTTTTAATTGTGTTGAGAGTTTGAAAAAAAAACAGAGCTATGACGAAGTAATTTATATGTCGGCTGATGGTGAACAATTAAAACAAAAGTTAGCAATAGAATATAGTTTGAAAAAAAATTTAATAATTATTTGCGGACATTATAAAGGCATTGACGAACGGGTGAGAAAAAGTTTAATTACAAAAGAAGTTTCGATCGGAGATTATATTTTAACCGGTGGTGAACTTGCTGCTGCGGTTTTTGTTGATGTTATTTCAAGATTAGTCCCGGGAGTTATTGGAGATGCAGAATCGTTACTTGGAGATTCTTTTCAAGAAAATTTATTGGATGCACCAAGTTATACTCGTCCAGCAGATTTTAGAGGAATGAAAGTCCCAGAGATATTATTAAACGGAAATCACAAAGAAATTGAAAAATGGAGAGCCGATCAAAAAATAATTCGTACAAAAGAACGGCGCTCAGATTTATTACAAAATAATTAATTTATAAAAGGAGACACTTATGGATAAAATTACATTAGTTGAAAAGAGTTACTTCATGAAGAATTTACCCCAATTTCAATCGGGTGATACATTAAACGTTCATGTAAAAGTTATTGAAGGAGAAAAAGAAAGAATCCAACAATTTCAAGGAGTTGTAATCGGCAAACGTGGAGAAGGCCTGAACGAAACCTTTACAATTCGCAAAATCTCGAATGGAGTTGGAGTTGAAAGAATTTTCCCACTTCACTCGCCAAGAATTGCAAAGATTGAAAAAGTAAAAGAAGGCTCAGTTCGTAGAAGTAAACTTTATTACCTTCGATCTTTAGTTGGCAAAAAAGCAAAACATTAATTAGTAAAAATAAATCAAACCTCAGTAAAATGGGGTTTGTATCTTTTGTAAAATATTTTATTAATTTATTTTATACACACTTTATACTAAATTCAACTGCTACTAAAATTTAGAAACCCTCAGTACTTTACTTGTATAAATTTATTAAGTTGATTAATTTTACTTAATGCAAGTAAAATTTCCTTTCAGCAAATTCCTTTTTGTAATAATATTATTTAATAATTTATCAATTGGGCAAACCCCATTTATACGCACAGCAACACCACTTATTTCCTCAAGCAATAAAACAGTTGTTTTAACAGGTGTAAATTTCCCTCAGGATGCAGCAAGTGTAAATGTTAATTTTGGTGCGATAAAAGGAATTGTAACATCCTCAAGTAAAAATAAACTTGAAGTTACAATACCAACTGGCGCAACTTATAAACCAATATCAGTTACTGCAAATGGGGGAGTAAGTTATTATCCTTTTCCATTTCATCTAACTTTTCAAAATGGCGGATATATTACCCCAAGTTCGTTCATTAAAAAAAATGAACTCACAACTCGTGAACTACCGAGTGAAATTGCTTTGGGAGATTTAAATGGTGATGGCATGAATGATGTTGTAGTTTCAAATTCAAAAGTTCACACGATTACAATTTTTATTAATGGTGGAAAATTTACATTTCCGCAAAAATTTGAACTTGTAACAGGTTTAAATCCACAAGGGTTAACAATCTCTGATATTGATAGTGACGGTAAAAACGATATTGTTGTAGCAAATCAAGGAAGTAATTCAATTTCAATATTTAAAAATATTTTTATGTTTGGCCAATTTAGTAGTGCAAGTTTTTCCGCAAAATTAGATTTTAAAGTTGAGGAACGACCAAACAGCGTTGAAGTTTATGATATCAATCGTGATGGTAAAAATGATTTAATTGTTGCAAATGAAAATGCAAATACAATTTCTATTTTAAGAGGTCTTGGAGCAATTCAAAATAGTCCAATTAATTTTTCAGAAAAAATAAATTTAAAAACAGGGCAACGTCCAAGAAGTGTTCAAATTGGCGATATTGATAGAGATGGAAAAGCAGATATTATTTGTGTAAATGAATACAGTAACACAATTTCAATTTTTAGAAATATTTCTAAACCCGACTCTATAAATCAAAAATCTTTTAATGATAAAATTGATTTATTGATTGGGGAAAACCCAAAATCAATTGCACTGATTGATGTTAATAATGACAGAAAACTCGATTTTGTTGTTGCCCACGGAACCGAAAATTATTTTTCAATTATTCGCAACAAAAGCAAAAGTGACTCAATGTTTGTTTCTACATTTGATAATCCAATTGATTTTGAAACAAGTGGCGCACAAGATGATGTTACTGTTGGCGATTTTGATGGTGATGGAAAACTCGATATCGGATTAGTTACTGGAAGTAATTTTTTATCTCTTCATCGCAATATAGGTGGATTTGAAAAACTAACTTTTAAAAATCCTGTAAACTTTAAAACTTCATCTGGACCAATTGCAATTACATCTGGAGATTTGGATGGAGATGCTCATCCTGAAATATTAACAGTTAATAAAGGGACAAATTCAATTTCAATTTTTCAAAATAGTATTGGTCCCCCCGTTATAACAAACTTTACACCACAAATTGTAACATCTGGGCAAACTGTGTTAATACGTGGTTGGCATTTGTCCGCAGTTAAAAAAGTTTTATTTGGGAATATAAATTCATATAACGCATTTGCAATTAACGACTCACTTGTTGCAGCAATAATCGGCAAAGGAGAAAGTGGAGTTATAAAATTAGAAACACCCGCTGGTAGCGCAGTTATGGATGGATTGCAATACATTCAAAGACCTTCAATTTATTCTATTGATCCTGAAAAAAGTTCTCCGGGAAGTGAAATAAAAATTACAGGATTAAATTTTAATCCAGATAAAACTAAAACTCTAGTTCGATTTGGTACTGTATTTGCAGAAGTAGTTTCAGCAACAACCGAAGAATTAGTTGTGATTGTTCCATTCGGTGCAACTTACGATCCGATTTCAATTTCAGTTGACGGGATAACTGTAAAAAGTGAAAGAGCGTTTAATATTATTTATTCGGGAATGGGAATTGCAAGAAATTATTTTGAAACAAATTCTAAAAAAGCAACTTTACAAAAACCAATAAATATTTCGCTTGGTGATTTTGATTTAAATGGAAGGTTGGATTTGGTAAATATAAATTCTGAGAGTGACTCTTTATCTTTTTTTTATGATAGTAAATCTACAGAAAGTATTATTTACGGAACATCTGAAGGTCGTAAAATACAAATTCAAACTTCATCAAAAGCGCAGTTTGAAGATCCTATACATAGTCAAATTTCATCAAAAGCGCAGCAAGTTTTAGTTGAAGATTTAAATGGTGACGGTCAATTTGAAGTTATTACATCCCATTATCAACATAACAAGATTAGTTTTTATAGAATTAAAACTCGCCCAAAATTTATTGCAATTAATTTTATTCCTCTTGTTGATAAAGTTGAACTTCAAACCGGACTTTATCCAAAATCTTTTGCTGTTGGTGATATTGATGGTGATGGTAAAATGGATATTGCAGTTACAAACTATGGATCTTATAATATTTCGCTTTTCAGAAATATTGGTTCTGAAAATAAATCAAGCAATACTTCTTTTGCAGAAAAATTTGATATCCCAGCGGGAAATAAACCATTTGGAATTGCAATTTCAGATATTGATGGCGATAGAAAAAACGATTTAATTGTTGCAAATAGTGGAGCGAATTCAATTTATGTTTACCGGAATATCGGCAATATCGGATCTTTTACAAATGAAAGTTTTGAGCCACCAGTTGAAATTAAAACTGGAATAACTCCAACAAAAATTGCAATTGCCGATTTTAACAATGATTTACAAAATGATATTGTTGTAATTAATTCTGGCGAACGAAATATTTCCATTTTTCCAAACTTTAATAAAATCGGATCAATCACAACTGAAGGTTTTTTAGAAAGTTTTAAAGTAAACACTACGCTACAACCAATTGAATTTGCAATTAATGATATTGATGGAGATGGACTTTGTGATATTGCTGTAATCAGCAACGAAGGAAATATTGCACTACTTCAAAATTTTGTAAAAGATAAAAAATTTGCAGAGTACCCATTTATTCCAAAAGCATTATTTTCAGTTGGAGAATCAATTAAGGATATAAAAATTTCGGATATTGATAATGATGGCCGTAATGATATTTTATTAGCGTGCGACAGCACAAATAATATTATGGTGTACTATAATAATATACCGCCATACATTCCTCCCGATACAGGAAATATTTTAAAATCATTTGGAGCAAGCGCTTTTTTTTATACAGGACATTTTTCTGTTTTAGCTTCTTATAATTTAAATAAAGAAACAAGAGTTTTGGCAGGTTTAACATTTATTCAAGAATTTGGCTTTGAAGCCGGATTTAGTTATTTGATGCGTTCCTTTTCGGTAAAGAATTTTACACCTTATTTTAGTTTAGTTGGCGGGATAAATTATAAAACAAAAATTGATGGATTTATTTCTTTTCCAATTGGGATTGAATTTCAAAATCAAGATGGTTTGACTTTAACGATTGGAACGCCATTACAACTTTATCCCACATTTGTTGTTAAATCAATTATGTTTAAAATTGGATATTATTTCTGAGTTATATGCCATTTAAAAAAGACGACCGTGCTAAAATTAACAAACAGAAATAATGATTAACAAACTCACATTATTAGTAACAATTTTTCTAACAACAATTAAACTGTTCGGGCAATGACAAAAAAAATCATTCTGATGCTGATGGCAGCATTCAGTTTAAATATGGTTTACAGCCAAAACACGTTCAAGGCAATTTTGAAAGACAGCACCACACAAGAGCTGCTTGTTGGTACATCCGCAGTGGTGAAAGGCACAACTAACGGAGCAAGTGCAAACATAAACGGTGAACTAAGCATCGCCAATATTGCAAACGGTGAACAAACAATTGTATTCACTTATGTAGGTTACAAAAAGATGGAATTGAAATTTAACTTTCCACTTATAGAAACACAAACTATTTTAATGGCTTCTAATGCTGATGAGTTGGACGAAATAATTATTGAAGGAACACGGAGCAATAAGAGCATCGAAAACATTCCAACGCGAGTTGAAGTGCTGACAGAAGAAATTGACGAAGCAAGCACCATGGATCCGAGTAAGATTGCTCACCTCATAACACACAGCACAGGTATTCAGCTGCAACAAACTTCTGCAACAAGCAATACCGCCAATGTGCGGATACAAGGACTAGACGGCAGATATACTCAAATTCTTAAAGACGGCTTTCCGCTTTACGGTGGCTTTAGCGGCTCATTGAGCATTATGCAAATTCCACCGCTTGACTTGCGACAAGTGGAATACATCAAAGGCGGTGCATCAACTTTGTATGGGGGCGGAGCAATTTCGGGCTTAATCAATCTCATTTCAAAAGAACCTACAAACGAGGAAACGCTTTTGCATTTGAACGGCTCACATATCGGAGCCTTTGATGTAAACGCTTTTGTGAGCAGAAAAATCGGAAAAGTTGGTTTCACTCTACTTGGACAGCGAAATACTCATGCAGTATTTGATGCAGACAAAGACGGTTTCAGCGATATGCCAAAACTCATTAAGTATAATCTGAATCCGAAACTGTTTTTCTATTTCACTGACAAAACAAAACTTTCAATCGGTGGAACTTTTACAGACGAGAAAAGACAAGGCGGTGACGTTAATCTGATGGACAGCGAGCATCCGGACACAATACATTTTTACAAAGAGATGAATGATGTAAACCGCACAACCACTCAACTTAAACTTGACCACAAATTCAGCGAAAAACATTTTTTGACTGTGCGAAACAGTTTTAATATTTTCAACCGTACGCTTTCAATAACTCCTTCAAAAGCAATACAGCAATATCGTTTTGCAGGGCAACAACTTTCTTCTTTTTCTGAAATTGCTTATACCTTAAAACAGAAAAATCATTTGTTAATTGCAGGCGTAAACTTTTACAGCGACAACTTCCGGGAAGACAGTTTGCAAAGCTCCATTCTTCGCAACGAAGAATTTAAAACCATTGGCGGATTTGCTAATTACAATGTGGACATAGGCGAGAAAGTTGCTTTGGAAGCAGGTTTCAGAGGTGATTATGTTTTCAACGAAAAGTTTTTTGCATTGCCAAGAGTTGCAGTTTTATTCAAGTGGACACAGAAACTCACAACAAGAATTGGCGGTGGAATGGGTTATCGTAACCCGACAATTTTCAATCAGGAAGCAGAATTGTTGGGCTATCAAAATATTTTGCCAATTGACAAGTCAAAAGTTGATGCAGAACAATCCTACGGTGGCAATGTGGACATCGGCTTCAAAACACCAATCGGTGAAAAGTGTTTCATCAATATCAATCAAATGTTTTTCTACACCTACCTTGACAAGCCAATTGTAATTGCAGACACAGGTAGTTTAAGCGGAGTTTATCATTTCATCAATGCAAACGGCTACACACAAAGTTTTGGCGCAGAGACCTTTTTTAAGTTCGGTTTTTCCGACTTTGTTTTATTTGTTGGCTACACTTACACCAATGCTACCAACCATTTCAACAACACAACAAGTAACCTTACTTTGACACCGCAACACAGTTTGAAAGGCGACTTGCTTTATGCCCTTCCCGGCAAGTGGAGAGTTGGGCTTGACTACGAATTTAAAAGCCAACAGGATTTGAGCAATGGGACAAAGTCAAGAGCATTTTGGACTTTTGGTGCAGTAGTAGAACACACTTGGGAACAGTTTACTTTCTTTGGCAATATAGAGAACTACACTAATTTCAGACAGACAAATTTCGGCAGTTTAAAATCCGCACCGAACGACACACCTCAATTCACAGAAGTTTGGGCACCGCTTGACGGAATTGTTTTTAACACTGGACTGAAAGTGCGACTATAAGCGGACGGACGAAAGAAGAGCTACCGATAATTGGTTTGTGCTTTCTCCTAAATATGATAACGAAAAGGACAGAACCGAATTATATAATGAAATAGCAAAAGAAGTCAATAAGGCAATGTAAGATTGAAATACAAATAAAACACCAAAAGGAAAGGCAGCAGCCAAGGGGCGTTTGGCAAAAAAGCGGGCTGAAGTGGTAAATTGAGCGTTTGTCATTTAAGAAAGTTTTGTATATTTATCACAGAAGCGCTTTTTACTCCCGCCCTTCGGCAATACCAAAACGTTATATGCCATTTAAAAAAGACGGCCGTGCTAAAATTAACAAACAGAAATAATGATTAGCAAACTCACATTATTTGTAACAATTATTCTAACAACAATTAATCTGTTTGGACAGACAACCGAATTTGTAAAATGCGACAGTATAACTTATCCAATTCATAAAATAAACATTGGAAAAATTGCTTTTATGAGTAAAGTAGTTCCTATCGAAACCTTTATACAGGGAGACTTTTTAACGACATTTGAACTTAAAGAAAAATCGGACCTGAACATAAGAGTTTTTTTGGGTAACTCGTTGACAAATTATCTTCATTTACTTTCACCACAATTAACAGCTGACGAGCTTACTAAAAATGGAAATTATCAATTCACGTTCTTCGTTGACAATAAAAAAGTTTATGTTGAAAATCTCAACGTTGGAGCGGGAAGTGTTGACAGCAAAAATCAAAGAACCATTTTTAGAGTTCCGTTAATAAGTTCTACCAACGAAGACTCTTGGGGAAGATTTCTTTGGAATAGATTTTATGGAAATGGTGGTCAAGATGCTTTAACTAACGGAGAACATTTACTTAAAATTGAAGTCAGACCTTATCTAAAACTGAACGAAATTTTATTAGGAGATATAATAGCCGTAGGAGAATTGAAACTTATAGTTCCTGAAATAAAAATCGATGAACTACTTGTTAAAGTTCAAAACATAAAACCGCTTAAAGACTTTCAGATTTCAACAAGCCAAATTGATACTGCAAAAATTGAAGAACTCAATCGAAAAATTGCAACACAAAATTTTAAAGACATAACGAGTATTGTAGTTCTTAAAGACGGGAAACTTTTGCTTGAAGAATATTTTAATGGTGCAAATAGAAAAACACTTCACGATACAAGATCTGTTGGAAAATCATTTGCCTCTACCCTCTTGGGAATTGCAATAAAAGACAAACACATAAAAAGTGAAAAACAAACTTTGAATGAATTTTACAAACTCAACACTTTTCAAAATTATTCCATAGCAAAAGACAGCATTACTTTAAAAGATTTGCTTACAATGAGTTCTACTTTTGATGGTTCTGATATGAACTCAGAATCGCCAGGAAACGAAGAAAACATGTATCCCACTAAAAATTGGGTTGAATTTGCTTTAAATCTTCCAATTGAAAAATCAAAAGTAGCAAACAAGGAATGGGATTACTTTACAGCGGGTGTTGTAGTTCTTGGTGACATTATTCATAAATCTGTTCCAAATGGTTTGGAAAAATATTCCAGCGAAAATTTATTTAAACCATTAGGTGTTAAAAAATATGAATGGCAATTCACACCTCAAAAAGTTCCGAATACAGCAGGTAGCGTTCAATTGCCTTCTTTGGACTATGCGAAATATGGACAATTATATAAAAATCTAGGCATTTGGAATGGCAAACAAATTCTATCGCAAGAATGGGTAACAAAAAGTTTATCACACCAAATGACAATTTCGGAACGCGAATATTATGGTTATCTATTTTGGAATAAAACTTACAACGTGAATGGAGTGAATTACGAAGTATATTATTCAAGTGGAAATGGTGGAAATAGAATTTTCATTTTCAAAGACTTTCCAATTGTAGTTGTACTAACTTCGACAGCATATAATACACCTTATGGACACAAACAAGTTGACAAAATAATGCAGAACTATTTAATAGAAGCAATAACGAAATGACACGAAAAACTGCATATAACAGCGGTTTGGCAATATGGCGGCTGAAGTGCTTCTATGAAATCGAAGATTCGACGAAGTCAAACATTTGCGCAAGGTTCAACTTTAGGAATTCTATTGAATTTTTGTGCTAAAAATCCGCCACATCGCCAAGCGCGAGAACGTTGTAACAAAAATAAAAAGAGAGTAGTTTAATTAAATTTAAATGATAACATCTTTATCAATAAAAAATTATGCACTTATAGAGCAAATTCAAATTAATCTTGAATCAGGTTTTACAGTTATAACGGGAGAAACTGGCGCTGGAAAATCAATTTTAATTGATGCATTTAATTTAGTTTTGGGAGAGCGCGCTACCGCTGAATCTGTTAGAACTGGAAGTGATAAAGCTTTTGTTGAAATTAATGTTGATGCTCGAAAATTAAAATTAAATGATTTTTTTACTCAAAATGAAATTGATAAAAGTGATGAATTAATTTTGCGTCGCGAAATTTCTTCAAAAGGACAAACGCGATGTTTTATAAATGATTCACCAGTTACACTTTCAGTTTTAAAAGAATTGGGCGATTTGCTTGTTGATCTTCATGGTCAACACGATCATCAACTTTTATTAAAACAAAACACACATCTTTCTTTTGTTGATACTTTTAGTGAAAATGAAAACCTCATTGAAGATTATAAAAAAAATTACAAAGAGTTAAATTATCTTTTATCGCAAAAAAAAGAATTTATACAAAAGCAACACGATTTGCTTGAAAAAAAGAATTTGTATGAATTTCAAATAAAGGAAATTGACACACTAAATCCTAGTTTGACCGAAGAAGATGAACTTAACTCTGAGTTGAATTTATTCAGTAATTCCGAAAAACTACATCAAATTACTGATAATATAAATTCATTTTTGTATGAAAATGAACAATCGGCATCATCGTTACTACATCAAACAAAAAAACAAATTGAAGCACTTGAACAAATTGATCCTTTAATAGCAAGCGAATTCAAAGAAGTTGAAAATGCTTTTGCAATTGTAAATGAATTGGCAAGTATTGCGCGTAAGTATCAACAAAAATTACAATTTTCACCAGAAAGATTGGAAGAAATAAGAACAAGGCTTGCCAATTTTAGCGCATTGAAAAAAAAATATTCAAAACCTATCTCTGAAATTTTGATTTATAGAGAAAAAATTGGAGAAGAAATAAAATTACTTCAAAACTTTGATAGTGAAATTGAATTAATAAATAATAAAATAAAATCTACACACAATAAAACTACAACGAGCGCAATTAATCTTTCGGAGTCGAGAAAAAGTTTTTCAAAGAAAATTGAAAAACAAGTTGTTCAAACTTTAGCTGATATTGGAATTGCGAATTGTAAATTTGTAGTAAATAATTTTTATCAAGAAGCAGATTCAATTTTGGAAAATGATTTATCTATAAAAATATCTAACAAATTTGTACAACTTAAATTAACTGGAATTGATAATATAGAATTTTTTATCAGTACAAATATTGGTGAAGAACCAAAACCATTAAATAAAGTTGCATCGGGTGGAGAAATTTCAAGAATTATGCTGGCATTAAAATCAATTCTTGCAAATGGCGACAACGTCCCACTTTTAATATTTGACGAAATTGATGTTGGTGTTAGTGGAAGAGTTGCTCAATCGGTCGGAAAAAAATTGAGAGAGCTTTCAAAATCTCATCAAGTAATTGCAATAACACATTTACCGCAAATTGCAAGCTTGGCAAACACGCATTATGTTGTTGAAAAATTCTCAAATAAATTGACAACGACTTCTAAAATTAAAAAATTAAATGAAGATGAAAGAATTTATGAAGTAGCAAAATTAATGAGTGGCGAAAAAATAAGTGATTCAAGTTTAGAAACCGCACGCGCTTTAATTGAAGCAAATTAAATGAGTCTGCAAATTTATAATACATTATCGCGTAAGAAAGAAAAATTTACTCCTATTAAAAAGGGTGAAGTGGGAATCTATGTTTGTGGGCCAACAGTTTATGGCCATGCTCATATTGGTCATGCAAAAAGTTATGTTTCGTTTGATGTGATAGTCCGTTATTTAAAAAATTCTGAATACAAAGTAAAATATGTTCAAAACCTAACAGATGTTGGGCATTTGGTTGGTGATGTCGACGAAGGTGAGGATAAAATTGAAAAGCAAAGTAAAATAGAGCACAAACATCCGATGGAAATCGCTGAATATTATACACGAAGTTATTTTGAGGATATGGATAAATTAAATAATTTTCGTCCAGATATTTCGCCAAGAGCGTCGGGCCACATAACTGAACAAATTGAAATCATAAAAAATTTAATTGAAAATAATTTTGCATACAAAAAAAATGGATCAGTTTATTTTGATGTTTCAAAATTTAAAAATTATGGTAAGCTTTCAAATCGCACTATTGATGAATTAACAGAAGGGACCAGAGTTAAAGTTGTAAAAGAAAAAAATAATCCAGCAGATTTTGCTCTTTGGAAAAAAGCCGAAAGAGGACACATAATGCAATGGCAAAGTCCATGGGGGAGTGGTTATCCAGGTTGGCATATTGAGTGTTCAGCAATGTCAATGAAGTATCTTGGAAAAAGTTTTGATATTCATGGTGGTGGGATTGAAAATCAATTTCCTCATCACGAATGTGAAATCGCGCAAAGTGAAGCTTCTACAAAAAAACTTTTTGTAAAATATTGGATGCATAATAATATGGTAACTGTTGATGGGAAGAAAATGGGAAAATCTCTTGGCAACTTTACAACCCTAAAAAATGCTTTTAAAAAATTTGATGCGATGACAATCAGATTTTTTATTCTGCAAAGTCATTATAGAAGCACACTTGATTTTAGCGAGCAAGCAATTGTTGCAGCAAAAAAAGGATATGATAAATTAAATAATGTTTATAAAAAATTAAAACAATCTTCAATTGAAAATAAATTTGGAGAAGAATCAATTTCAATAAAAACATATAATGATGATTTTAAATCTGCAATGGATGATGACTTTAATACTCCGCAAGCAATTGCTGTTTTGTTTGATTTAGCAAAAGGAATAAATACAATTTTATCGAGTGATAAATTATTAAATAAAAAATCTTTAAATGAAGTATTATCTTTTTTCACAAATAACGGAGAAAGTATTTTAGGTCTTTTTGTAGAGGATGAACCAAAAAAAGATAATAAAATAGAGAGCGAATTAATTGAGTTATTAATTGAAACAAGAAATCAAGCACGCAAACTAAAACAATTTACATTGTCTGATTTAATCCGTAATAAATTAGGAGAAATAGGTATTATATTAGAGGATAAAAAGGAAAAAACTGAATGGAAAAAACAAGAGTAAACCAATTCCAAATTAAAACGTCTCAATAATGAAACAGAAAAAAATATTTGCAGTAGTTTTAATAATTATAAATACAATGATTAATTACAATTATGTTTTTGCCCAATCCAGTGCAGGAGAAACAGCAGATATTGAAATGCGAAATTTGGTTGATGTTCCAACAGCAGGTTTATTAAAACGAGGAGCATTTGCATTTGATCTCGATTTTTTTCAACAAGGCGGAATGACTTTTTCACTTTCAGCCGGAGCTTTGGATAGATTAAATTTTGGTATTTCATTTGGTGGTGCAGGATTTATTGGATATGAAAAAGTTGTACCGCAAAAAAATCCGGGAGTGATGCTAAAATTCAGATTATTTGATGAAACTCAAGGGATGCCAGCAATTGCTTTTGGATTTAATTCTCAAGGGAAAGAAACTTATTTAGATTCTTTAGAAAGGTTTACAATAAAATCTCCCGGAGTTTACATTGCAGCAAGTAAAAATTATTCTATGATGGGTAATTTAAGTTGGCATGGTGGAGTTAATTTAAGTATGGAACGAAAAGATGGAGATAAAGATCTCAATATTTTTGCAGGTATTGAAAAATCAATCGGGAAAGATATTTCCCTCGTATTTGATTATGATTTTGCTTTTAATGACAATCTAGAAAAAGTTGGAAAAGGGCGAGGATATTTAAATGGTGGTGTTTTATGGTCTTTCGGAAATGGTTTTTTGATGGCTTTTAATTTAAAAAATATTGTTAAAAATAATTCTACAAAAGAAGTTACAATTGGTAACCGAACTCTTCACATTGAGTATATAAGAACGTTTTAATGAAATTTGAAAGAGGTTTGTTATGAAAACAAATATCAAAATATTTTATTTAATTACAGCAATTTTATTTTTTGAAGGTTGCTACACACAACTTGCAACTATTGATGAAGATGAACGGCCACGACGAAGATCCCGAGAAAGAATAAATTATTATACTGAGAGCGATTCAATAATTGATAATGAATCTAAAACTACAATAATAAATAATTACAATTATTTTGAAGATGACGACTTTAGACGCTCGCGTTTTAGAGCATCTTTTTATTTTTATTCACCGCATCGCCAATATGGTTGGTACGATCCTTTTTATTATAACAATCCATGGCATTATTCTTGGCAGCATGATTGGTATAATGGGTTTGATGATCCTTGGTATTATTATCGTCCCGGTTTCTATGTAGTGTATCCATATCCATATTGGTATCAACCAAACTACTATGGTGGTTATAACTCTCCATATTACAATCCCTATTATGGATCAAATTGGAGTTATAACAGTGGTGATAATTTAGAAAACAGGAGGCGAGGTGGTGGTAGTGGAGGAAGTTCTCGAGGAGATGATGAAAATTTTAGAAGAAGAGAAATTGATAATTCAGGTAATAATATCTCAACAGGAAGTTATGCTCCTCCAATTCCAACTGCGAGTACAAGAATACGTGATGACGAAAATGTAAAAACAAAACCGCCTGTGCGCGAAAAAGAAATGCCATGGTGGAAAAAAATTGAAGAATTAAATCCACCACCAACAAAACCAATTCGTGAAAAAGAAAAAAATAATATTGACGAAAATTCTGGTGGCACAATAAAAAACGATGGTTCAAAAAAACAACCAACTTATAAATCTCCACCAAAAGAAAATAGCCAACCAAAAACATCACAACCATCAAATGATGCAGTGAGAGTTCGTAGTAATAATAATCCAAGTCCAAATCCACCATCAAGTGGAAATAGCAATCGTAAACGGGACGAGTAATAATAAATTCCCCAAAATTTTTAATGAAAAAATATTTTTTTGTAATAATTTTTCTCTGTAATTCTATTTTTGCGCAATCGACAGATGACGCTTTAAGATTTTCATTATCGGGAATTGGAGTAAATTCTCGTGCGCTTGGAATGGGGAATGCATTTGTTGGTGTTGCTGATAATTTTTCTGCAACGTATTGGAATCCCGCAGGGCTCGCACAACTTAAAACAATTGAAGTTACAGGGGGACTTAATTTTAGATCATATTTAAATAAAACTACATTTCAGCAAAATCTAAGTGAAGAAAATAAAAGTGATTTTAGCTTAGATGATTTTGGTTTTGTATTGCCAATTCCAACTACTAGAGGAAGTTTAGTTTTCGCGTTTGGTTATACAAATATTACTGATCATACACGAATAATGAGTTTTAACGGATTTAATAGTTTGAGTTCAATAATTCCTGTTTTGTATGATGCAGATGCAAAATATGATATTCCATTTCAAATTTTTTTATCAAATAAAAAAGGCTATTCTCCAATTACATCAAAAGTGTCACAAGTGGGAGATGTTTATGAAGAAGGTAACGGAGGGCAGTGGAATTTTTCTGGTGCAGTTGATGTAGATGAAAATATTTCAGTTGGTGCAACAATTTATGGCACCTCAGGAAATTATTCTTCTCAAAGAGAATACTCAGAAAGCGATCGTGATAATTTATGGAATGATACCACATCAACTTTTCCATCAGATTCGCTTTACAGACAGTTTAAACAATTTAATCTCACTAATTTTATTTCAACAGAATATTCAGGTGCTGGATTAATTTTAGGATTTATGATCAGAGGTGAAAGTTTTAAAATTGGAGCAACCATAAAACAACCTTTCCAAATTGATGTTAAAGAAGCTTACACTGACGAGGGAACGAGTTATTTTGATTATAAATCAAATAAAGGACCTTATAAATACACAGCAAAAAGTGAATATGGGATTAAAGCTCCAACAACTTTTGCAGGAGGGATTTCGATTATTCCATTTAGTGATTTTACTTTATCAGCTGATGTAGAATTTACAGATTGGACAAAATTAAAATGGGCAGATAATTCAACTTTGGAAATAGAAAATTCTATATTTAGAGAAAAATTTAGATCGATTACAAATGTTAGATATGGGTTTGAATTTTATTTGACTGATTTAATTCAAGTTCGAGGTGGATATATAAATGAAAAATCTCCATTTAAAAACGATCCAAAAAATTATGATCCGATTACAGTTACAGGTGGGATTGGTTATAAAATTTCTCCAAAAATTACAATTGATGCCGCAATAGCTTCTAAAAAGTTTTCAACTTATCATAATAATTATTCTCATCCAACAATTGATAACCCATCAAGAACAGATGAAGAAATTAATGTAACTTATGTTAATTTAACATTAAGTTACAGATTATGATTATTGAAAAAAAAACCACAACAAAATTATTTTTAATTTCTTTAGTTCTAATTTTTTTAGTTTCTGATTTTAATTTTGCACAATCACCAAAAAGAGAATTTAGAGGAGCGTGGATTGCAACAGTAACTAATTTAGATTGGCCACAAAGTGGAGTTACAAATTCGTACTCGCAGCAAAGTTCATTAACAAGCATGCTAGATAATTTAAAAAATTGTGGAATTAACACAGTTGTTTTTCAAATAAGAACTGAATGCGATGCATTTTATAATTCACCATACGAGCCATGGTCGAGATGGTTAACAGGAACACAAGGGAAAACACCAGATCCATTTTATGATCCTTTAGAGTTTGCAATTAACGAAGCTCATAAACGGGGAATAGAATTACATGCATGGTTTAATCCATATCGCGCTGAAAGAAGTTCAGGAAGTTATCCAACTGCGGCAAATCATGTTACAAAAACTAATCCGGAATGGATTTTAAATTTCAGCACTTTAAAAATGTTAGATCCCGGTTTGCCAAATGTTCGTGCTCATGTTTTAAAAATTATTACAGATGTTTTAAAAAGATATAATATAGATGGGATTCACTTTGATGATTATTTTTATCCATATCCATCAAACCCAACCTTGCCAAATGGAATTACCACTGAAGATAATTCAACTTTTACAAATTTTTCAAGAGGATTTACAAATATAAAAGACTGGCGTCGCGACAATGTAAATATTTTAGTAAAAGCAATTTATGATTCTATAAAAACAATTAAACCATGGGTTAAATTAGGAATGAGTCCATTTGGGATTTGGAAAAATGGCGTTCCAACAGGTATTGTTGGGCTTGATGCTTACAATGTAATTTATTGTGATCCTGTAAGTTGGTTGCAAGGTAAATATATTGATTATGTCTCTCCCCAACTTTATTGGCCATTTGGTGGAAGTCGAGATTATGCAAAACTTTTACCATGGTGGTCATCTCAAAAAAATGGGAGACATTTATATGTTGGTCAAGCAGCATATCGAATTACAGATAGTGATTGGAATTCAAGTGAAATTCCAAATCAAATTCGATTGAACAGAACAAATAATTTAGCAGAAGGAAGTTTATTTTTTAGAACAAATCAAGGATTAATAAATAATCCAAAAGGGTTTTACGATTCGTTAAAAAGGGATTTATATTATTATAAAACACTTCTTCCAAAAATGGAATGGAAAGATTCCGTTATCCCACTTTTCCCGACAGAAGTTGCAATTTCAGGTAATGAGAATTCAATAAAATTAAAATGGAAAAAGCCACAAATCTCAACAGATGGTGACTCAGCAAGTAAGTTTGTAATTTATAAAAGCACATCACCAAATTTATCAATTAATGATCCTAAAAATATTCTTTACATCACGTCAAGTTCGCAAGAAGAATTGTATGATGTTTTTCAAATCCCATTTAATGTTGAATATTTTTATTCAATAACCGCACTTGATAAATTAAACAATGAAAGCATTCAATCGCAAATAGTTTCATACAAATCAACTTCAATTTTTGCAGATAGAACAATTCAAAAAAATTATCAGCTTTATCAAAATTATCCAAATCCATTTAATCCAAATACAACTATTACATTTAATTTACCAAAACAAGAATATGTAATTATTAAAATTTATAATTTATTGGGAAAATCCATTTTAACTCTTGTAGATGAAGTCAGATCAACAGGTCGCCATTCAGTTTATTTTGATGGAACAAACCTGCCGAGTGGGGTTTATATTTGCAGAATAAAGACAGATAATTGGAGTTCGTCTATAAAAATGACTTTGCAAAAATAATTAGTCATAAAATTCAATATCAAAAAAATAGTTTTCCTCAATTAATTAATAGGCTTTTAACTATTTCATCTTTTAACTAATTTAGGTTTGTAAAATAAAAAAGTAAATGTCCATATCAGAATATTATAAAATACTTGAGAATTGTAATGGTAAAAAAATTGCCATAATCGGAGATTTAATGTTGGATCGATATGTTTGGGGAAACGTCTCGAGAGTTTCTCCAGAAGCACCTGTCCCCGTTATTGATGTATTACGAGAATCAGATAGTTTGGGTGGTGCATCAAATGTTGCTAACAATATAAAATCTTTGGGAGGTGTGCCAATTTTATTTGGCGTAGTCGGTAAAGATAATAATGGTAATGTTTTAAAATCAATTCTTGAGAAAAACTCATTTGATGTTTCAGGGATTATTGTTGATGAAACAAGACCAACAACCGTTAAACTTCGTGTAATTGCACATCAACAACATGTAGTTAGAATTGATAATGAAAAAAGAGAATCAATAAATAGCGAAATCGAAAAAAAACTTTTAACAGCACTTGAAAATAATATTTACAATATAGATGGAATTATCCTTGAGGATTACAACAAAGGTGTGATAACTCAAAATATTTTACAAAATGTAATTGCTCTTGCTACAAAGCATAATAAGATTATAACTGTTGATCCAAAACATTCTCACTTTTTTAATTATAAAAATGTAACACTTTTTAAACCAAACATAAAAGAAATGGAAGAAGCATTTGGTCGTAAAATTTTTGATCATGAAGAATTAATTGAAATCGGAAAAGAATTGATGCATAAAATCCACGCGCAAAATATTTTATTGACTCAAGGCGAAAAGGGAATGATTTTGATTCAATCGCATGGTGGAGTTCATAATATTCCAACAAGAGCTTTGCACATTGCAGATGTTTCAGGCGCAGGAGATACAGTTATTGCAACATCAACATTAGCGATGACTGCGGGAGCAAGTATTTTGCAAGCTGCAATTTTGGCAAATCACGCAGCTGGTGTTGTTTGTGGTGAAGTTGGAGCAGTTCCAATTTCAAAAAGTGCACTTAAAAATTCTTTACAAAACGATTCATTATAAAGGGTAAAATTATGGACTTTAATTTGTCCAATGCTGTTTTAGAACGCAAAAAATGGCGTTCAAAAAATTTAAAAGTTGTATTTACAAATGGCGTGTTTGATATTTTGCATCGTGGACATGTTGAATATCTTGAAAAAGCAAAAATATTAGGAGATAAACTTATTGTTGGAATTAACAGTAACTCATCAGTAAAATTAATTAAGGGGAAAAATAGACCAATAGTTGACGAAGTTGACAGAGCCACGATTATATTAAATTTAAAATCTGTTGATTGTGTTGTAATTTTTGATGATAAAACGCCAATTAAAATAATTAAAAAACTAATTCCAGATATTTTAGTAAAAGGTGCCGATTGGAATGTTGACTCAATTGTTGGAAAAGGGATCGTAGAAAAAAAGGGTGGAAAAGTTAAAACAATAAAATTTTTAGCAAACCAATCATCAACAAATATCATTGAATCAATTTTGAAGAAATATAATAGAAAGTGAAAAATAAGTTTTTAAAAATACTTTCAATAATTACAGGGGTTGTAATAGTTTTAATAATTGGGATATTTTTAGTAACTAAAACTGAATTTTTCTATTCAATTATCAGAAATAATTTAGTTTCAAATATAAATAAAACTACAAATGGTAAAATGCAAATTGATAATATTTCGGGGAATATATTTACAGGTATTATTTTAAGCAAAGTAGATTTCAAAAATCAAGAAAAATCAATTATTGTTATTGATAAAGTAAATATTGGTTATAATATTTTTGATGTGATAAGTGGCGACTATAAATTTAGCGAAGTTGAATTTACCCAACCAAAAATATATTTAATAAAAGATAAAGAGGGAAAATTTAATTATGACAACTTATTTAAAAAGTCAGATCAATCAACAAATTATAAAATCGATCAATTAATAATTAATAATGGTGAGTTAAATTATTTTGATGAAGCCAAAAAAAATAATAGAGTTATAAAAAATTTATCTACAGAATCATTTGTTCAATCATTAGATGAAAATTTAAGAATTGAAATTAAATCTTTGAATTTATTAGATAAAAATTCCAAAGTAAATATAAAATCTGCAGTAGCTGATATTAATATTTTGAAAAATAATATTTCTGTTAATAATATTAAAATTGAAACCGACAAATCAAACTTAAGTGGTTCATTATTAATTGATGATTTTAAGGGAAAGAATAAGACAAATTTAATTATTAATTATGCTGATTTGAATTTTGATGAAGTTTCAAAACTTATAAACTATAAAATCCCAATAACTGGGAATGTAATTGTCAAAAGTGAAGTATTACTCATCGATAATATTCAAAAACTAAAAAACACATTTATTAAATACAATGAGAGCGAATTTAATATTAATGTTGAATTAACCAACCTTCAAAAAAATAATAAAACAATTGCTGTTACAATCGATCCTTCAAAAATTAATTTACAGGATTTTTCTACTTTGCTTCCCAAATACAAAGAATATTTAAATGAAGTAAATGGTTTATTGGTGAATGGTGAAATACTTTATTCGAAAAATAAATCGGAACTAAATTTAGAGATCGATAAAAATAATCAAAAGTTGTTTGTCCAAGCCAAGTCAAACGGTAACAATTTAGAAAATATTACTTTTGATATTAATGGAAAAGATGTAGGTCTTTCAGATTATTTTGGTAAAAACTACCCTTCATCATCTCTAAATTTTACAGCAAAAGTGAATCTGTTAAAAAATAATTTCATTTACTCAGTAGAACTTGAGCCATCAATATATAATTTGATAAAAATAGATACAGCGAATATTAACGGAACTTTTGCTAATAATATATTGAGTGGTAACTTTGCTCAGAAATCAAATACTGGAGAGTTGGAGTTTTTATATTATTTGAATTATAACAAATTATCAGGAGTAGATAATTTATTTACAGTATCAGGAAAATTTGAAAAAGTAAATCTTGAAAAAATATTGATTGATTCAATTCATAATTCAACATTAAATGGAACTTTTAATTTTACAACAAAAGGTTTGGATATTGATGATGCGTTAATTGAAGGAGATATAAAATTTAACAACTCAAAATATAATAGATTTTATTTTGACACATCAACAATATTGTTGACTCTTGGTAAAAAAAATAAATTGTGGGAATATACTTTCCGCTCCCGTTTTGCAGATGCAACATTTATTGGAGATTTTTCTCCAAGATTATTGCAACATTCTTTTAAAGCTACATATCAACAAATAACTAATTTATTAAACTCTAAAAAACAAGATATTTATAATTCAATGGGGATCGCACAAAATAGTAAATCGGAAAATGTTGAAAGCACTACTCAAAATATATTTAATTTTGGACGACCACAAAAATGTGATTATAGAATAAAAATAAATAATTTTGAACCGCTAACAATGTTGTTTGAACTACCACCAAGTACAGCTGATGCTAAAATCGAAGGGAAGTTACAAACCTACGGTAACAAACTAACAATATCAGGAATTACAGAAATTCTAGTTGCTAGAAGTACAATCAATGATAAAAAACTCTATCTCGATAATTTTAAATTAAATTATTTTGCTTCAAATGTGAATTTAAATAACAATAAAAATATGGAACTTGATATTATTATTGAATCTTCATTGGACGCAATTTATTACGGCGAAAATAAATACGAAAATGTTAATCTAGAATTTGATTTAAAACAAAACAAATCAAGATTTTTAATTTCAGCAACTATTGATAAAGATTTGTCAGGGGAAGTTCAGGGGGGAATCTTGTTTTCTAAAAATGATATATCTGCAACACTTAATTCAATTTATTTGCGATATGGTACAGTACATTTAAACAATAATAAACCTTTAAAATTATACTTTTCTAAAGAGGGTGTAAAAATCCCAATGTTGGCACTTTACGAATCAAATGATGAAAATATAATCAATCCAAATAATGCAATTTATTTTAATGGAAATGTATCAAAAGAGGGAAATATCAACTCTGTTTTAGAGATTAAAAATTTAAACACTACATCGCTGCTTAAATTTTTTGATAAAAATAATTTGTTTACAAATGTAAAAAGTAATGCTTTATTGAAAATAAATGGAACTTTAATTGAACCCGAAATAACATCTTCATTTAATATTAATTGGAATTCTGAAAATTCAAAATCAGAAGATAAAGTAATAGGTTATTTCAATTTTAAAAATAAAATATCAAATTTAAATATAGAACATTACTCATCGGTAGAAAAAAATAAAACTTTATCTATTAATGGTTCAATACCAATTAATTTAAGTTTGTTAAAACCACTTCAATTTATTGAAGAGAACTTAAATCTAAATATTTCATTGAATAATTTTAATGCAAATTATTTTGAATCAATATTTACTGATATTAAAAAAATAAACGGCAAAATTAGTGGAGGCATAGTAGCAAACGGGACAATTGAAAAACCTGAATTAGTTGGAGAAATTAAATTTAAGAATTTTGATTTTATTTATATGCCGAACGGATTAAAATATTTTTCGAATGGTAATTTACTTTTCCAAAAAAATATAATCAGATTGGCGAATTTTGATTTATCAAATGACAAAAACGATTATTCAAAAAGTAACTCAAAAATTATTGGGCAAATCAATTTTGAAGATTTAAAAAATCCAAATTATAATATAACTGCTATTGGTGAATTAATGATTATGCAACACAGCAACACTTCTTTAAGTGATACATATTATGGCGACTTAATCTTAGCAACACTTCCCGAGGGATTACATTTTGAAGGTGGTTCAGGAAAATCTAAAATGTTTGGCAAGCTTCTTGTTCGTAATGCAAATTTAATTATTCCTCCTTCCGAAACTGGACAAATTATTAGACAATCTAAAATATCAAATATTATAGTTGTAGATGATACTTCAAAGAAAGGAAGTACAAATTTAGCAATGGATGAAATGTTAAATTTTTTACAACAACGTTTATCGCGTGCAAAAGAAGTTTCTCTATTAAATGATTTTGTATATGATCTTCAATTTCAAACAGACGGAATTGTATCAACTCGATTTATTTTTAACCCCGCAACCAACGAAGAAATGGTGGCATATCTTGACGGAAATTTTTCATTGAGAAATACAAATAAATTAAGCGAAATGTTTGGTACAATTAATGTTTCTCAAAGATCTACTTATACTTTTTATAAACAATTTAATGCAAGTGGAAGCCTCGAATTTAATGGGGATGCGTCAAATCCTAATTTAAAAATAATTGCTCTTTACACTAGTACAAGATTAAAATCAGGCAAAAATATCGATCAAACAACCGAAGATGTACATGTTCAACTTGAAATAAATGGGACAAGAAATCAGCCAATACCAAAACTTTCTCTTTATCAAGTTGATGAAGAAAAACAAAGAGTTGAACGAACAGTTGATGTTGAAGGAGATGTAATTTCATTTTTATTAACTTCCTCTCCGGGAATTCCAGGAAAATTCCGAGAAGATTTAAATTTAAATGACAAAGAAGGAATTAGTGAAGTGCTTGGCAATACCGTTAGTGTTTCGATGATGAATACTTTTACAAACACTTTGCTTTCAGGAATGATGATGGATTTTGTTAGAGCAAATAATATAACTTTTATTTCAAGTGCCGAGTTGCGTTATTCAACTGATACGCCAGATTTGAGATTAGGTGGTGAAGTTTTGGATGCGTACTGGAGTTTTGGCGGAAAAGTTTTTTCAGATATTAATAACGCAAATTTAAGTTTACAAATGCCTTTAAGTTCGATAACAGGGAATCGAAAATATAAAAACTTTGTTTTTGAAGTTGAACGAAAAATTTACCCAATTGAATATAACATTGATCGGCAATCAATTTTTGGCGCCCGCATTTATTATAAAATTATTTTTTAATTATTGATGTCAAAAACAAATAATGAAGTAGTAGTTAAATTATTCACCTCTCGCCCAAATCTTAGCGCAAAATCGAAGGAAGTTGCACATTTATTAAAAATAAATAATCATGAAGAATATCAATCACTACGCTCAACTCTTCACAAATTAGTTGAAAGTGGAGCACTTAATTTTGATTTGAAAACCGGATATAAATTAAATTCTAAAAAAATTGATAAAAAAGGAATCTTAAAATTATTAAAAAACAATATTGGAATTGTTGCTTTACAAGATAACTCCGAAGTATTAATTTCATCTAAAAATATTTTTACTGCACTTGATGGCGATGAAGTTGAAATAAATATTTTTTCTAAATCCACAAGTTTTAATAATAAAATTTATAATGAAGGAAAGATTGTAAAAATATTAAATAGGGGGAAACATGTTTTTATAGGAACCATTGAAAAATCAAAAAAGGCAACCTTTGTAGTTTGCGATGATAAAAAATTAAAACGGGATTTTTATATCTCAAAAGAGTTTGAATTGAATTCAAATCCTGGAGACCGGGTTGTTGTCGAATTTATTGAATGGGAGTCTGAAGATTTTAATCCCGAAGGAAAAATTATTGAGATATTAGGAAAAGCTGGCGATCCATTTACAGAAATAAAATCAGTATTAAGAGCATATAATTTAACACCAACTTTTCCAAAAGTAGTTGAAAGCGAAGTAGCGCAATTCACTAATACAATTTCTGAAAAAGAATTATTGCAGCGAGAAGATTGCAGAAAATTAAATTGTGTTACGATTGATCCAGTAGATGCAAAAGATTTTGACGACGCACTTTCAATCGGACAAACAAATTCGAACTCATTTGAACTTGGTGTTCACATTGCCGATGTAAGTTTTTTTGTAAAACAAAATTCAGAATTAGACTTCGAAGCTCTTTCTCGCGGAACAAGTGTTTATCTTGCAAATCAAGTTGTGCCAATGTTGCCAGAAAGATTATCAAACAACCTTTGTAGTTTAAAACCCGAAACAGATAGACTTGCGTTTTCCTGTTTTATAAAATTTGAAAATGGAAAAATTATTTCTCACAGATTTAGTAAAACTGTAATTAACTCAAAAAAGAGATTTACTTATGAAGAAGTAGAAAAAATTCTTGATTCTGGAAAAGGGAAATTTACTGTAATGATTTCTCAATTATGGGATATAGCAAGTAAATTAAAAAAAGAAAGATTTAAAAAAGGGGGAATTAATTTTGAAACACTCGAACCAAAATTTGAGTACGATTCTTTTGGCAAACCAACTGAAATATTTATTAAACACAGATTAAAAAGCCATCAACTAGTTGAAGAGTGTATGTTACTCGCAAATAAATTAGTGGCTGAAGAAGTTAATAAATATATTATTTCGGATGAAGCGCCACCATTTATTTATCGTGTGCACGCAGAGCCTGAAAAAGTTAAATTAAATACTTTAAAAGTATTTGTTTCAAAATTTGGATTTAATTTTAATCTCACAAAAAATATTCATAACGAGCTACAAAATTTATTAAACCAAGTTGAAAATAAACCAGAAGAAAATATTGTAAATGAAATAACTTTGCGATCAATGGCAAAAGCAATTTACGATACCGTAAATATTGGTCATTTTGGTTTGGCTTTTAAAGATTATACCCATTTTACTTCACCAATAAGACGTTATCCTGATTTAATTGTTCATAGGTTATTGTATTATTATATGACAAAAAATAAAAATAATAAAATTCCTCAACTGCTTTATAGTTTAGAGGAGTTGAAAGAAATATCAAAACACACCTCTCAACGTGAAAAAATTGCACAAGATGCCGAAAGAGATACTATTAAAATTATGCAACTCGAGTACATGAAAAATTTTATTGGCGAAGAATATGTTGGTATAATTTCAGGTGTTTTAAATTTTGGATTTTTTGTAGAATTAGAACAAACTTTAGTTGAAGGATTGGTTCCCGTTCGAAATTTAAAAGATGATTATTACGAATTTAACGAACAAAACTTTTCATTAATCGGAAGAAGAACTGGTAGAACTTATAGACTTGGTGATAGTATTAAAGTTAAAGTTATTTCCGTTAATCCTGAAAGTAGAAAAATAGATTTCGCAATAATTAATCCTTCTGAGCCTTTTAAGGGTCTTTCTAATAAGAGAAAAAAGTAATAAATTTGTTTAAATATGATTAACCAATTATTAAAATTAAAGTTATTTTTTATTCTATTTTTTGCTTTGCAGTTAAATCCATTAATTGCACAAGATGGAGTATTTGGAAAAAATAAAGTTCAATATAAAAATTTTGTCTGGTCATATATTCAAACCGAACATTTTGATATTTATTATTACGAAAATGGAGAATATCTTTCAAAATTTACTGCAAGTGCTGCTGAATCAGCATACGCATCCATTTCAAAAAAAATTAGACATACTATTGCAAACAGAATACCAATAATGATTTATAACTCGCACAACGATTTTCAACAAACAAATGTTGTGTCGGAATATATGGAAGAGGGAATTGGTGGTGTCACAGAATTATTTAAAAACCGGGTAATTGTACCATTTGAAGGTAACTATAGACAATTCCGTCACGTAATTCATCACGAACTTGTGCATGCAGTTTTAAATGATATGTTTTATGGTGGATCAATTCAATCAATAATTTCAAACAATATTCAACTTCAACTTCCGCATTGGTTTAACGAAGGATTGTCTGAATATCTTGCACTCGAATGGGATGTTAATTCAGATATGTTTATGCGCGATGCAACTTTGCACACATATTTACCACCAATTGAATATTTAAGTGGATACTTTTCTTATCGTGCGGGGCAATCAGTTTGGTATTACATCGCTACAAAATATGGTGAACAAAAAATTTCTGAAATTCTTCACAGAATTAAGGGAATGCGAAATATAGATAATGGATTTAAAAGCGCAATTGGTTTAAACGTAAAAGAATTAGATGAACGCTGGCAAAAAGGATTAAAAGTTGCATATTGGCCTGATATTTCTAAACGGGTTGAACCAAAAGAATTTGCTCAACAATTAACAAATCACACAAAGGATGGAAATTTTTACAACACATCTCCCGTGCTTTCTCCACAGGGAGATAAAATTGCTTTTATTTCGGATAGAAATGATTATTTAGATCTCTTTGTAATTTCTACAATTGATAATAAAATAAAAAAAGTTATTGATGGCCAACGAACTGCAAATTTTGAAGAATTACATTTATTAACTCCTGGAATTTGCTGGTCACCTGATGGAAAAAAAATTGCTGTTGCTACAAAAAGTGGAGATAAGGATGCTATTATGATTGTTGATGTAGAATCTGGAGAAGAAGAAAAACTTTCATTTAAAAATATGGAGGGTATTTTTAGTGTTGATTGGTCGCACGCAAAGAATAAATTAGTTTTTATTGGCAACACCTCAATACAATCTGATATTTTTACTTACGATTTTAAATCAAAAAAATTAACAAATATAACTAATGATATTTTTTCTGATTTAGATCCAACATGGGCAAATGATGGCGAAACAATTTATTTTTCATCTGATAGAAATACTACAACAAAAAATATGAATTCCCAAAACACTAAAATGTGGGAATATAAGAATGCTAAATATGATATTTATTCAATTAATGTTAATTCTGGTGTAATTAAACAATTAACAAAAACTGATTATTGCGATGAAACAAATCCAATTCCATCGGCAGATAATAAATCAGTTCTTTATGTGTCGGATAAAAGCGGGATCGGCAATATTTATCAGCTTGATTTTGAAAAAATGCAAGAGCGACCAATTACAAATTCAATAACTGGTCTCTATCAACTTTCACTTTCGCGTGATGCTAGTAAATTAACTTTTTCATGTTTAAATGAAGCCGGATTTGATATTTTTTTAGTTAAAAATCCATTCGAAAAAGAATTAAAAATCTCATCGCTGGAACAAACAGATTTCCGGAAAGAGCAAATATTTTTAAACTCACCACTTCTAAAAAGCGATTCCTCAAAAATTATTTCTGAGCCTTCAATTGTTCAATATGGCGATGCAATTCAAATTGATTTAAGTAATTCAATTTTTGATACTGAAAATTTATTACAACAAAACAGTACATCTATTGATACCTCTTTACAAATCACAAACAATCTTGATGAAAAAGGAAATTTTAGAATTACAAAATATAAATTAAATTTCTCTCCAGATATTATTTATGCAACTACTGCATTCAGCACTTATTACGGCTTGCAGGGGACAACCGTAATGGCTTTTAGCGATATGCTCGGAGATCATCAAATATATTTTACGACAAATCTTTTATCGGACTTGAGAAATAGTGATTACTCTCTAGGATATTTTTATTTACCCGAAAAAATAGATTACGGTTTTCAAGGATTTCATAGTGCAAGATATTTATGGCTTTCAAATGGATTGTTCCGTTTCAGAAATTGGGGTTTTGGCGGAATGGCAACTTATCCATTTGATAAATTTAATAGAGTTGATGGGAGTTTAATGTTTTTAAATTTATCTCGCGAGCAAATTGAGTATCCTCCATCTGAAGCAATTCAAAGAAGACAACTAATTATGCCATCAATAAGTTTTATCCACGATAATTCTCTTTGGTGGATTCTGGCACCAAATAATGGCAGAAGAATAAATTTAACTTTTTCATTATCACCATTTAGTGGAAAAAATTCTCTGGATTTTAAAACTTTAACACTTGATTTTAGAAATTATCTTAGATTATTCAGAACAAGCTCAGTTGCAACAAGATTTGTTGGAGGATTAAGTGTTGGAAAAGACCCACAACATTTTATTATGGGAGGCACCGAAGGTTGGATAAATTATGAATTCGATAATAATAATATTCCAATTGAAAACGTTGAAGATTATGTTTTTTTAACTCCAATTTTACCGATGAGGGGATTTAATTACAATGTAAAAAATGGTACAAAATATTTTTTGTTAAATAATGAATATCGATTTCAATTAATTCAATTAATTGTAACTGGCGGAGTTCCACTTGCACTACAAAATATTTTAGGTGCTGCTTTTGTTGATATTGGCTCTGCTTGGAGCGAAGATAAATATTTTAAAGGAGTTCATAAAAATATAAATGGGCAATCAGTTACAAAAGATTTACTTATGGGAATGGGAGTTGGCACAAGATTTATATTTTTCGGATTACCATTTAAAATAGACGTTGCATGGACTTACGATTTACAAAAATTTTCGAAACCGAGATATTACTTTTCGCTCGGTGGAGATTATTGATTTAAAGCTTTTTTTATAATTTGTTTTTTCCAGTACAAATAAAATGGAACGCCAGCCAAAACTAAAAATAATCCAACTATCGAATCAGTTGTTTGACTAATAATAGTATTTGTAACAAACCAAGTAGCAACAACAATAAAAACTATTGGGACATACGGATAACCCGGAACTCTATAACCTCTAACTGCATCGGGCATTTTTTTGCGAAGAATAAAAATTGCATATCCACCGAGTGCATAAAAAATCCAACCAGCAAAAATTACATAAGTAAAAATTTGATCGTAAGTGCCAGTCAAAGTTAAAATTGAAGCCCACATTGCTTGAATCATTAAACTTCTGCCGGGTGTTTTATATTTAGGATGAACTTTTTCAACACCTTTAAAAAACATTTTATCTTTTGCCATTGCAAAAAATACTCTTGCTGTTGTCATTGATGTTGCATTGACCGCGCCAAAAGTTGAAATCATAACCATTGCAGAAATAATTGCGCCACCGTAACCAGCAAATAATTTATCCATAACATCGGCGGCAACAAGTTTTGAAGTTGCAATTTCATTAATCGGCAAAATATAAAGGTAAGCTAAATTTGTAAAAACATAAATTATAATTACAGCAATCGTTCCAAAAATTAATGCTCGTGGAATATTTTTTTGAGGTTCAACAACTTCACCAGCTAAATATGTTAAACTATTCCATCCATCGTACGACCAAAGTGTTGCTATCATCGCAACACCAATTGCACTTATTAAAGTTGCGTTTGATGGCGTGCCCCAAAGTGGAAAAAAATTATCCACACTTCCCACTCCTGATGAAAACGAAAGTACAATTATCGCACCGATTGCAATAAGTTTTAAAATCGTAAAAAGATTTACAACAAATCCGCCAAAGTGAACGCCAAAATAATTTACAATTGCTAAAAAAATAATTGCACCAATTGCAACTAAACTCACTCCAATATCTTTTAATGGAAAAATACTTCCAAGAAATGGAAGTTGCCACGCTTCAAGTTCGGGAGAAAAATGTGGCAAGTCGACAAAATAACCGAGGTATTTTGCAAACGCAACTGCAATCGCGGCAATCGAGCCAGTTTGATAAACAATAAAAGTTGTCCATCCGTATAAAAAAGCAACTAAGTCGTTGTAAGTAACTCGGAAAAAAACATATTGCCCGCCTGCCTCCGGTATTAAACTTGCGATTTCAGCATTTGTAAGCGCGCCAGCTAAAGTTAAAAGCCCAGTTAATATCCAAACGAAAATCATAATTCCCGGAATTTGTACACTCGCCGCAACATTTTGCGGAGTTAAAAAAATGCCCGATGCAATCATCGAGCCCATAACTATATAAATAGAGGAAGTTAAACTGAGTCGCCGTGCAAGTTCGTTTTGATTAGTTATGGTTGTTGACATAATTTTCTCTTAAATAAATTTTGAAAAATAAATTAAGTGAATATACAAAATATTTTATTTCTTAACAGATGGGATTGTGATTGTAAAAGTAGAACCTTTTCCAATTTCACTTTGAACCGAAATTTTTCCGTTATGGCTTTCGGTAATCCATTTTGCAATTGAAAGGCCAAGCCCTGTTCCACCAAGTGAGCGTGAGCGGCCCTTATCAACTCTATAGAATCTATCAAATATTTTTTGGTGATCCTCTATTGCGACTCCAATTCCGGAATCTTGAACAATAAATTCTGCCATAGTTCCATTTTTAAGAAGAGAAATAGCAACTTCCCCTTTTGGTTGTGTGTATTTAATTGCATTATCTAAAATATTTAAAAATAATTGACGTAATCTTATTGAATCACCTAAAATATTTATTGTGTCAATTTGTTTTTTTGTTAGTTTAATTTCTTTCGCAGATGCAATTAATGAAATGTCTTCAAAAAGTTCGTTAATAATATTATGTAGTGGAACAGCCTCTTTTAAATGTAATTGGTCGCTTCGTTCGGATTGCGCAAGTGTTAATAAACCATCTGTAATTGTTGAAAGGCGAACTGTCTCTTCAAGAATACTTGCTAAAATTCTTTGATATTCTTCAGATGATTGTTTTGAAGAAAGCGCCAACTCAATTTCACCACGGATAATTGTTAATGGCGTTCTTAATTCGTGAGAAGCATCAGCAGAAAATTGCTTCATAAGTTCAAAAGATTGTTGAAGCCGATCGAACATTTCATTTATAGTTTCAATTAATCTTCCAATTTCATCATCAACTTTATTTTTTTGCAACCGCTCATTTAAATTTAATGCTGTAATATTTCTTGCTGTCTTATTTATATTTTCAACAGGCGCAAGAGATCTGTTTGCCAAAAAATAACCACCCAAAATTGAAACTAAAATTACAACTGGTATCAATAAAAGTAAAATTGAGAATAAACTATTTATTATTTCGTAAACATCTGTTTCTGGATATGCAACAAAAATTTTTGCGTACTTACTTTGATAAACCGCAAGGCGTAATGGCTTTCCTGTTTTATCATAAATTGTGACAAGCTTTGTTGTGTTTATTGGAACAGCTTCAAAGTATAAAGTTTCTTCACCCAAACTATAAGATTTATAAAGCAAATCACCATTTCTATCTTCAATTTGAATCAATTGTTTTTTTGGTGATAGTAATGTGTGTTGATAAATTTGATTCCAAATAACATCAAATTCTGTTGTATCATCTTCAACAATAAATTCTTCTTTAATGCGGCTAACTTTTTTTGCAAGTAAAATTGAATCAGCTTCTTGTTTAGATTGTAGGGCGCGATGTTTTTTTAATCTGATTTTTTTAGCTTTTGGTTCAATAAAATTTTTAAGCCACAAAACTTCGTTTCGTAAAGATAAATCGAGATTGCGAAATAATTGTGTCTCTGCAGAAAAAAAAGCAATCATCCCAAAAAGGAATAATGTTCCGCACAAAATTAATGTGTACCAAAGCGTTAGCTTTGTTTTAATTGATGAGAATGAAAACATTAAATTAATTTACTTACAAATTCGTAACCAACACCCCTAATTGTTTTAAGAAATTTATTTTTATATCCGTGGTCTATTTTATTTCTTAAGTGATTTACATAAACATCAACTAAATTAGTGCCAGTATCAAAATTATAATTCCAAATATGTTCGCATAAAGTTGCGCGAGTTATAACTTTATTGCGATTCGAAATAAAATATTCGAGTAAAGCAAATTCACGAGGAGAAAGATCGATTAAATTTTTCCCTCGCGAAACTCTTCGTTTAATTAAATCAAGTGTCAAATCTTGGATATGAATAGTTTTTTGAATTGTAGATGAAGTTCTTCTGAGTAGCGATCGGACCCTTGCTAACAATTCACCAATTGCAAATGGTTTTACTAAGTAATCATCTGCTCCCATATCAAGACCTTTTACACGATCTTCAACATCACTTTTTGCTGTGATAATTAAAACTGGAGTTTGAATATGTTTTTCCCGAAAAGTGGAAATTATTTGAAGTCCATCTTTTTGCGGAAGCATTAAATCTACAATTATCAAATCATAATTTTCAGTTAATGCTTTTTTTTCACCATTTAAACCATCGTTTGCAATATCAGTTTTAAACCCCTCTTGAATTAATGCTCGCGAAATTAAAGATGATAATTTTTTTTCATCTTCAATTATGAGAATATTATTTTTTGTCATTTACTGCTTTTGTTTCAGTAAACCGCAAACTATTTGCTGCAATTTCAATTTGCCAGCGTTTAGTTCCAGTAAAATCAACTAAAGATATTTCAGCAACACGATTTTCTTTTGGACCTTTAATTTTAACTAAACTAAAATTATGCTTATCGTTTACTAAAGTATTCGCAACTCGCAAACTATTTTGCTGTAATGGATTTTTATCTAAACCAGCAGTTAATGAACTTGAAGTAACTTCGTATAAAGTATAAAATGTTGAATCAGTATGTTGTAAGACTTCGCTATAATGAAGATCGCCTGATAAAAAAATCACTCCTTTAATTTTATTATTTTTCAAAAAACCCAATAATTCTTTTAACTCATTTGGAAACATATTTAAACATTCCTTTTTAGAGTTTGTGTTTAGAATCTGATTTCCATTTACAATAAATTTAAAAGTAGCATCACTATTTATCAATACATCTTTTAACCAATTAAATTGTTCTTTGCCAAACATGGTTTTATTTTCATCATTCGGTGAATTATTTGGCGAGCGATAATATCGGTCATCTAAAAGAAAAAATTCTGCATCACTCCAAGTAAATCTACCAAAAACTCCCGGCGTTGAGTTTAATCCAAAAGAATTATTTCCCCAAAAATTTTTAAATAAATCCAGTGATACATCTTTCATTCTGTAACTTCTGTCATCATTATCGCGACCATAATCGTGATCATCCCAAATTGCATAATTATGAATACTTCCTAAAACTGGTTGAAGTGATTTGTGAGAACGAGAGTGAGTGTATCGATATGTCATTCCAGATTTTGTATTCCAATCACCCTCTCTATAATAGATATTATCTCCCAACCAAAGCATAAAATCTGGATTTTGTTTTAAAATTTCCTGAAAGGTTGGAACATCTGCTCCATAAGGACCAGATGGTCTTTCGAATGGGATATCATTTACATAAACACACGAGCCAAAAACAAAACTAAAATCAGGAGGAGGAGTTCTCCACTGCCAATATTTTTGTGTTTGAAATTTTAATTCATAATCTTTTGGAGAAACCTTTCCATTAATTAATATTTCGTAATTATAAAACGTTCCCGGTTGCAAATTTTTTAAGATAATTTTTGCTGTAAAATATTTTTCATCATTTGTATTCTCAATTACTGATAAGAATTTGTTTTTAGAATTTAATTTATCCCAATATCTAAATTGAACAGTGGCTTTTTCGGATGTTTGCGCCCAAAGCAAAACCTCAGTCATTTCGCTAAAACCAACCATTGGTCCCGATTTTAATTTTGAATTTTGAGAAAGTGAAATTGAAGTATAAAGAAGAAGAAAAATGAAGTAAATTGTTTTTATTTTCATGTCGGCTTTTAAATAATTATCTGAAACTATGAGTATTAATTTTTTAAATCAATATATGTTAATTGTAATTAGTCCTTTATTTTTATATTTTTTTTTATGAAACAGCAAGTTATCAAATTTTTATTAATATTGGCCACATTTGTTAATTTTGGATGTTCATTTTCTGCGTTTACTGTAAGTTTAACTGAAGATATATTAGATAATAGCGTACAAACACTTTTTGAAGTTGGAGATTTGGAATATGCCGAAAAATCACTGCCAGCAAATTTAACGTTACTTGAGGGATTTCATAAAACTGATCCAGAAAATAAAAAAATTGCACTTTTATTAATTGAAGGATACACAGGTTATACTTTGGGTTTTGTGGAAGACATTGATCCTGAAAGAGCAAAAAAATTATATACAAAAGCAATTGAAATTGGTTTAAATGTTTTAAAAAAGGATTCACATTTTAAAATGCATTTCAATGAAAATTTAAATGGATTTAAAAATACACTTCAAAATTTTTCGGAAGAAGATGTTCCTTTAATTTTTTGGACCGCAAATGCCTGGGGAAATTTAATAAATTTAAGTTTAAACGATCCTGAAATAATAAAAGATTTGTACAAAGTTAATACAATGATGCAATTTGTTTTAAAGAATAATGAAAGATATTTTAATGGTGGCGCGCATATTTATTTTGGAACGATCCTTGCAACACAACCACGTGTTTTAGGTGGAAATCCTGATTTATCTAAATCTCATTTTGAAAAAGCAATTTCAATCAGCAAAAATAAATTTTTACTGACAAATATTTATTTCGCAAAAAGTTATGCTGTGCAAACACAAAACAAAGAATTATTTACATCGCTTTTAGATAATACAATTTCAGCCTCAATAGATTTATTGCCGGAATATCGTTTAATAAATGCTATTGCAAAAAAGAAAGCAAAAATTTTGTTGGAAAATAAAGAGGAACTTTTTGAATGAAGATATTTTTATTAATTTTATTTTTGTCAATCCAATTATTTGCGCAGCAACACATTATAAAATTTGCGACACTAGCGCCAGAAGGTAGTACTTGGATTTCGGTAATGCGAGAGTTTGATGCAGCAATTAGAAAAGAAAGTGGTGGAAAACTTGGATTTAAAATTTATCCCGGTGGAATTGCAGGAGATGAAAAAGATGTAATTCGAAAAATTCGTTTAGGCCAATATCATAGTGCTGGCATTACAGGAGTTGGAATGGGAGAGATTTCTCCAATTGTGAGAATTTTGGACACACCATTTCTTTTCAGAAATTATTCGGAAGTAGATTTTATTTTACAAAAACATGAAGATGAATTTGCAAAATCATTTTTAGATGAAAATTTTATTTTACTTGGTTGGGCTGAAGTTGGTTTTGTTTATACTTTTTCAAACAATCCGATAAAACAAATTAAAGATCTTAAAGGGATTAAAATGTGGTCGTGGGAAGGAGATCCGGTTGCCGAAGCAACATTTAAATCTTTAAATGCAAATTTTATTCCACTTTCAATTACAGATGTAATGACTTCATTACAAACAAATTTAGTTGATGGGTTTTATACTTCACCACTTGCTGCAATTTCATTGCAATGGTTTACAACTGTAAAATATATGCTCGATTTTCCACTCGCAAATGCATCTGGCTCGATTATAATTTCAAAAAAAGAGTTTGATAAATTAACTCCCGATCTTCAACAAATATTAATTCGAAATGGAAAAATTTACATGCGCAAACTTACCGAGCAAAGCCGTGAAGATAATCGGAAATCATTGCAATCATTAAAAAATGCAAAAATAATTTTTACACAACTTTCATCTGATCAAGAAAAAAAATATTGTGATGAAATTGGTAAAAATGCTCGCAAAATGTTGGTAGGGAAGTTATATGAGGGCGAATTTTTGACCAGAGTTGAAAATTCAATTTCAGAATTCCGTCAAAATAAAATTTTATCTAAATAATGTTTTTTTTAAAATCACTTGATAAATCAATTTCCATTTTAACAAAGTGGATGATTGTTTTAATAATGAGCCTGATGATTGTACTTTCATTTTTACAAATATTAATGCGCAATTTTTACGGAACAGGAATCGAGTGGGGAGATACATTTTTAAGACATTTAGTTTTGTGGATTGGTTTATTAGGTGCAGTTGTTGCAACATCTGAAAATCGACATATAAGCGTTGAAGTAATTACAAAATTTATATCACAGAAAGTTAAAAAATTATTATCAATTGTTGTTTCAATTTTTGCGGCTTTTATTTGTATTGTTTTATTTTATGCATCATATAATTTTTTGCAACTTGAAATTGAAACTGCTGAAATATTATTTTTAAATATTCCTCGTTGGTATTTTATTTTAGTAATTCCAATTGGATATTTAATTATTGCATTCCGTTTTATTTTAATTGTTATAAATCGGACAATTGAAGTAGTTAATAAAAATTGGTCAATACCAGAAACTCACCAATGACATTATTAATTATTCTTGTAATAATATTTTTGTTCTTAATTGGCGCGCCACTATTTACAATTATTGCATCATTTGCAATTTTAGGATTTACAAATCTCGAAATAGACCTCGCAGTAATAATTGTTGAACTTTATCGGCTAGCAAGTCAACCAGTTTTACTTGCAATTCCACTTTTTACTTTAAGTGGATATTTACTTGCCGAAAGTAAAGCACCAAAACGACTTGTAAATTTAACTCAAGCGATTATTGGTTGGTTGCCGGGAGGATTAGCAATTGTTGTTTTAATTACTTGCGCTGTTTTTACAGCATTCACCGGTGGATCGGGAATTACAATTGTTGCGCTTGGTGGTTTGTTGCATCCAATTTTAATTTCTGAAAAATATAAAGAAAAATTTACACTCGGACTTATTACAACTTCCGGAAGTTTAGGTTTACTTTTTCCACCAAGCTTGCCATTAATTCTTTACGGAATTGTAAGTGAAGTTTCGATTGATAAACTTTTTATAGCTGGATTACTTCCAGGATTTTTACTTATACTTGCGCTTTCAATTTATTCTATTCGCGAAGGGATTGTAGAAAAAGTTGATAAAATTCCATTTAGTTTTAAAAATTTAAATAACGCAATTAAAGATTCAATTTGGGAAATCCCACTACCAATAATTATTATTTCAGGTATTTATAACGGATGGTTTACACCAACGGAAGCAGCTTCAATTACTGTAGTTTATGTTTTTATTGTAGAAGTTTTTATTTATAAAGATTTAAAATTAACAACAGATATTCCAAAAATAATGGTTGAAAGCGTAGTTCTTGTTGGTGCGATATTTATGATTTTAGCTTCAGCAATGGGATTAACCAGTTATTTCATTGATCAAGAAGTGCCGCAAAAATTATTTGAAGTAATTTCACAATTAATCACAAGTAAAATATTATTTTTAGTAATTCTAAATATATTTTTATTAATAGTGGGAATGATGATGGATATATTTTCTGCAATAATTGTTGTTGTGCCGTTAATTATCCCTGTTGCAAAACTTTATGGAATTGACCCTGTTCATCTTGGAATTATATTTTTAACCAATCTTGAAATTGGTTATTTAACCCCACCAGTGGGATTAAATTTATTTATTTCAAGTTTCCGTTTTAAAAAATCAATTGCAAATATTACAATCGCAGTATTGCCATTTATAATAACATTATTAATTTCACTTTTAGTAATTACTTATGTTCCTCAGTTAAGTTTATTTCTTCTTGATTATATTGGAGTTCAAAATTGAGCCCAAAACTTATTACAAAATATTTATGCCAGCAATGTGGATATTTGTCTCCTCGTTGGGTTGGGAAATGCCCAAATTGCAATAATTGGAACTGCTTTGTTGAAGAAGTGGTTCAATCAAGAAAAACAAAATCAACATCATTTAAATCTAATATTTCTTCAATATCAATTCATGAAATTGAAACACAAAAAGATATTCGGTTCCATTCAAAAATCGGAGAGTTTGATAGAGTAGTTGGAGGTGGAATAGTTTCAGGCTCGGTTATATTAATTGGGGGAGATCCAGGAATTGGCAAATCTACATTAATGCTTCAAATTGCAGAAGGAATTGAACAAGGAAAAGTTTTATATGTAACAGGAGAAGAATCCATTCAACAAATAAAATTAAGAATGGAACGACTTTCTACAAAATTAGGAAATTTACATCTTCTTGCAGAAACCAATTTGGATATTATATCCGAGGTTATCGAAAGAGAATTACCGTCAATTGTAATAGTGGACTCGATACAAACAATTTATTATCCACTTTTGGAATCAGCACCAGGTAGCATTGCCCAAGTTCGCGAGTCAACAGCATTAATTACAAAAATTGCAAAAGAAAAAAATATTTCAGTTTTGTTAGTTGGACATGTAACAAAAGATGGATCAATTGCAGGCCCCCGAGTAATTGAACACATGGTTGATACGGTTTTACAATTTGAAGGGGAAAAACATTATGCATTTAGAATTTTGAGATGTTTAAAAAATAGATTTGGCTCAACAAATGAAATTGGAATTTTTGAAATGCGAGAAAATGGGTTACAAGAAGTTGAAAATCCGTCAGAAATATTTTTAACAAACCGATCACGAAATATTTCTGGCTCGGCAGTTGTTGCAAGTCTTGAAGGCACGCGTCCAATTCTTGTTGAAGTTCAAGCACTTGTTACTCCAACAAATTATGGAATGCCTCAACGAACTGTTACCGGATTTGATTTGCGAAGATTACAAATGTTGTTGGCGGTTTTGGAAAAGAGATTGGGTTACAAAGTTGGAACGCATGATTGCTTTATAAATATTGCCGGTGGAATTAAAATTGATGAACCTGCTGCTGATTTAGGAATTATTTGCGCAATTGTTTCTTCTTTAACAGATAAACCAATTTCTCAAGATAGTGTCATAATTGGTGAGGTTGGATTGGGTGGTGAAATTAGAACAATTCCACAAATGGAGAGAAGAATTCAAGAAGCTGAGAAACTAGGATTTAAAAAAATAATTTTACCTGAAAAAAATGGAAAAGTTTTTAAATCTAAAAAAATTCAAATTATTGAAGCCCGAAATCTTAAAAATATTATTGATTTTCTTTTTAAATAGATTATGAAAGAGCTTGTAATTGCTACAAAAAACCGGGATAAACTTCGCGAAATTGTTCAGTTGCTTCCTAAAGATTTATATAAAATAAAATCGTTATTTGACTTCCAAAATATTCCAAATATAATTGAAGATAAAAATACACTCGAAGGAAACTCTATAAAAAAAGCAAAAGAAGTATTCCAAGCAACAAACGTTTTAACATTGGCAGATGATACTGGACTTGAGGTTTATTATTTAAATATGGAGCCGGGGGTTTATTCTGCAAGATATGCTGGGGAAAATGCTACTTATCAAGATAATGTTGAAAAACTTTTGAAGAGTCTAAAAGGTGTTGCACCACGTAGAAGAAATGCAAAATTTAGAACTTCGGTTGCTATTGTTGATTCGGGAATATTAAAAACTTGTGAAGGATTTATTGAAGGAATAATTATTGAAGAGCCACGCGGAAAAAATGGATTTGGATATGATTCTATTTTTATTCCAAATGGTAGTAATAAAACTTATGCCGAAATGGATTTAAAAGAAAAAAATATTTTTAGCCACCGCTCATTTGCATTTAATAAAGCTGTTGAGTTATTAAATCCGTTGTAAAAATCCCAAAAAAATTAATTAAATGGATGCTCAAACGAAAGATAAAATAAAACTCGTTTATTAGTTTTATTTTGTAATTCGATCGGAATAGCTAAACCCCAAACAACTTGTAAATCATTTAAGTTTATTGCGCTTCGGAATCCCGGATTAATTGTATAACTAAATTTATTTTCTACTTTTTCAATTATTATTTCGGAAAGTAAATTCAAAGTCTCATTAAATAAATAAATTGTGCTTGAGGATAAGAATGTTTTGGTAGATTTATTTTTTAATAAATTAGAACCGAGATTAATATGAAAATAAAACTTTTCAGAAGCTCGGAATGATGCTGGCAAATTTATTTGAAGTGATGAATTTAAATCATCCCTAAAATTTTTGAAATAAGAAAAGCGTGGAGCAAACTTCAAATTCGCAATACCTGTATTTATTTGATATCGATAATTAATCCCAAATTCTTGTAAAAACTTAGAATCGTTATTAGCTATTATAGTATAACTTAATTGATGTGTTTGTGATAATATTGGCCACTCTTGTGTAAAAGAAAAAAATTTATCATTCTCTTGAAAATCAAAAAGAGAAATATGTTGAACAACTCCATCTTCTTGATTAATTCCTTCTTCAATTAAAAATGAATTATCCTCAATTGCTTTCCCGAAATCTTGAGCAGTTAGAATATTTATTAAAAAAATAATAAGCCAAAAAAACTTAATCATTTAACAATTATTACCGGAATATTTAAACGATGACGAACATTTGTAACAGTACTACCAAAAATAATATCTTTTAATCCTCTGTGGCCGTGACCACCCATAACTAAAATTTCAGAGTTTGTTTCCCTCACAAATTTTACAATTGATTTAACTCGACCTCCATAACCAATTAAAACATTTGTTTTGTAACCGGCTTCTTTTAACGATTCAGAATATTTTTCAAGTGATTTTAAATCAACCCTTGATTCTAAATCGGTGGATTTACTTCCGCTAAATATTGCGCCAGCCGACTCGACAATATGAATTAAATTATAAGTTGAAGATTTGCCCCCTTGTTTTAACGCAAACGAAATTGTCTTTTCATCAACAGAAGTAAAATCAACTGTAACTGCAATATTTGAATATTTTTTTAATGATTCGATATTTAATTCTTTCATCATATTATGTGGTAAAGCTACTTCTTTAATAATTAATTTACGAGTGAGAAGTGGTTCAATAGTTATATATAGAAGTAGCAAAACTGCTGCTGCTGATAATATTAAAATTATTGGAACCCAAATAGAATTAAATCCGAGTGAAGAAATAAAAACTACCTCCTCTTCATAAACTAATTTTACATTTAATGTTATTATTATAATTGCAACAAGCCATGCTAAAATTTTTAAAGTTGGTGATATTACAAAATTTCCCATTTTATTTTTATCGCTAACCCAATGAATTAGCGGGATTACCGCAAACCCGAGTTGAATGGATAAAATAACTTGACTTAAAATTAATAGATCTCCTGTTTTATCATCCCCCATAAAATAAATTACAAGAAAAGCCGGAACAACCGCAAAAAGCCGAGTCATCAATCTTCTGAGCCATGGAACAATTCTTAAATTTAAATATCCTTCCATAACAATTTGACCGGCTAAGGTTCCGGTTATTGTTGAACTCTGCCCTGATGCAATTAAAGCAATTGCAAATAAAATTGGAGCAAGTTTTGTTCCTAAAAGTGGCTCGAGTAATTTGTGTGCGTCAGTAATATCTGCAATTTCATATAAACCACGCCCATGAAAAACTACAGCTGCTAAAATTAAAATTGATGCGTTGATGAAAAGAGCAAAATTTAATGCAAGCGCAGTATCAAAAATATTAAATCTTAATGCGCGGCGTTTTCCTTCATCATCTTGAGAGTAGCGCCTTGTTTGAACAAGTGAAGAATGTAAATACAAATTGTGTGGCATTACTGTTGCACCAATTATTCCCATAGTAATGTAAAGTGCTTCAGCATTTGGTATTGAAGGGAATATGCCAGTTAAAATTTGTAATGGTTCAGGTTTTGCAAAAAACATTTCAACAGCAAAACACATCCCGATAATTGAAACCATCGAAATAATAAATGCTTCCATTTTTCTGATTCCAAGTCGGAGAATCATTAAAAGTAAAATGCAATCAAAAAGTGCAATTGTAACTCCCCACAAAAGCGGAATTCCAAATAAAAGATTTAATCCAATTGCCAATCCTAAAACTTCAGCTAAATCGCATGCAGCAATTGCAATTTCGGCAAGTACATATAAAGGGATGTTTATAAATGCTGGATAATGTTCGCGTGATGCTTGAGCTAAATCTTTTCCATAAACAATTCCGAGGCGCGCACAAAAACTTTGTAGCAAAACCGCCATCAAGTTTGACATGAGTAAAACCCAAACTAAAGTAAAACCAAATTTGCTTCCACCTGCAATATCTGTTGCCCAATTTCCGGGATCCATATAACCGACACTAACTAGATATCCGGGACCAGCAAACGCAAGGAATGATCTGAAAAATCCTTTTTTATTTGTATCAACACTTGAGTGTACTTCATCAAGAGAGTGACGAGCCGCATCAACGTGTCTAAATAATTTCATTTAATTTTTTTTCGATTTTTAATTTTTATAGAATTATTAATTATTCCATTTTTGTTTGGTATTGGTTCGCCGTGGGGATCTATAATTGGAAAATTTAAAAGCTCATCAATTTTATTTTCCATTTTATTTGACATTATATGTTCAAAATTTTCAGCTTCTTCATGAATCTCATTTATTTTAAAACCTAAATGTTTTACTAAAAACATTTCCCACAATCTATGTTTGCGAATAATTTTTAAAGCTCGTTTAATTCCCGAATCAAGTAATTTAACGCCGTAATATTTTTCGTAAACCAATAATTCTTGTTTAGATAGGCGTTGTAGCATTTCAGTTACAGATGCTGGCGCGATATTTAATTTTTTTGCGATTGAAGTTGTAAAAACTCTGTCGGTAGATTGCTGGAGATGATAAATGGTTTTTAAGTAATTTTCTACACTAACAGTTGACATAAAATTTAGGTTATCCTAAATTTAGAAAAAATATGATACTATGTCAAGTAACTATAGTTTAAAAAATATTAAGGTTTCTCTTTTTGGGTGAAAACTGAGTCTGGAAAGCCACTATTTATTTGATAATTTTTATATAAAATTGTTACATTTCCCGCGCGAGGAATCCTTTGTTGATTAGGGCGTTGAGTGTTATCAGGTAAATTATCTGGAATTTTATTTTCAAATTTCAAAATAATTTTTTCAGGTAGGTAGTATTTATTATCCACAAAAGTATGTTGAAAATTTATATCAATACTTCTTGTTTCGGATTGTGATGATTCTAATTTAACTAAATATAAATATTCAAAATCGATATAAACATAACTTTCAGGAACAAATTGTTTTTGAATAACTTTTGGATTTAGTTTTAATTTATAAACTTTTCTAGAATTTATTTCAACTACACCAATTAGTTGTGCATTGAAATTTTTTAATATCTCAGCAGGATTTAAAGTAACTCCTTCTTTTGGAATCATTGCAAAATTTTTCGATTCAACATGGAATTTATCAGGCTTCCGAAAATAAATTTTAACATTCATTTTTGGAACTTTAACTCGATCCATATCAACTGCTGCTTCGATATTGGCTATATAATCATCAATCAATTCATATTTTTTACCGACAGCTTCAATTATTTGTTCGGCAGTTTTAAATTGAGCGTTTAATAATTGTAAATAAAAACCTAAACAAATAAAGAAATAAAACTTTTTCACATTAATTCCTTTTTGATTCTCGTACTACAAAAAAATAATTATAAAGCAACATTGCTATTGTTGATGCAAAACCAAGTAAAGATAAAATATACCAAGCTGTTGCATGATTACCATTATTTGTAAAATAATTTTCAACAATCCACCCACCAAGTGGTCCAGCTACAAATGATCCTATTGCAACTGGTAAAAATGCAAATCCCATAAAAGTTCCAACTTGATTTGATGGTGCCAAGTCGGCAACATATTCATAAAACCTCGGGGCTTGTATAACTTCGCCGACTGCGAATAAAATCATTGTTGCAATTGCCATTTCAACAGAAGGGCTAAATGCTAAAAGTAACCATGAAGCGCTCGCGATTGCAAAACCAAGTGACATGGAAATTATCGGTGAAAGTTTTTTGGCGAGCGCAGTTATTGGAACACTTAAAAATATTATTGTCCAGGCATCAATTGTTTCAAGTATTTCAAATTGTTCAAACTTTAATACTTCGGTAATGTAAAATGGAAAAGAATAAAATATTTGCCAAAACATAATCCAAAAACCTGAAAAAATTATTAGAAAAGTCATAAACTTTAAATTTTTAAAAACCGTCAACATGTTTTTAAAAACAACGAGCATTGAAGTATTTTCGGAATTCTTATTTCCATTTTGAACTGGTTCATCATAAAATAAAAATGTTCCAATCAGCATTAAAAAAGATGTAATTGAAGACATAATTAAAACAAATTCAATTCCCAGATCTTCACGAACTTGTAAAGCAATAATTGGTCCAATCGCTCCGCCGATATTTACAAGCATATAATAAATTGAATAACCAAGTGATTTTGAATCTGGGGTTGTTGTCTTTGCAACAGTTCCAACAATACAAGGTTTTATTAGCGAGCCTCCAATTGCAGTCAAAAGTAAAACTGAAATTATATAAGGAGTTTTGCCGACCATTGAAATTATCGATTGGCTAAATTCCATTCCTGCAAAACCAATCAACGCATATCCGATAGAAAAAATTGCAAAACAAACCATCAAACTTTTTCTGAAGCCAAACCGATCAACAAATGTACCGGCTACAATTGGAAGTGAATATAAAACTCCTGAAAATAAACCAGCTAAAGTCCCCGCAGTTTGAGGACCTAAGCCAACTTTATTTGCAAGATAAACCGTTAAAACAGCTTTTGAGCCGTAGAAAGCTAATCTTTCAAAAAGCTCTATTATATTTGCAACCCAAAATGTTTTTGTAAATCCATTTTTTAATTCAATAATGCGATCATTTAAAGACATAATTTTTTTCCTTTTAAGATAAAATATCCTTTTTCAAAAAAATAGTTAATGATAAAATGTAAAATAAAATTATTGTACTTACTTGCACAGAAATTGCTTTTGTGATTTTATCCCAATCAAGCACATCATTAAAAGCAAAACTCCAAGCATTTTGATAAGTTGTGAAAAGATAAGGTTTATAATTGTTAAAATATTCAACAGGTAAATTTGAAATTACAAGCAAACAAACTAAAATGGCCATTGTTGCAATAATTGGTCCGATCGCATTTTCAACAAATGAAGAAAATAAAAATGCTAAAGTTGCCACAACCGACATTGAAATTGTTGCAAGCAAGTATGCAAGTATAAATCTATTAAAAAGTAATTCCTCGCTTAAAATTGTAATTGAACCCTCATCAAATGCAATTAAATCACCACTTCCCAAAATATATAATCCTAAACCCAAACTTAATAATGCAATTGCAAAAACTAATAACGCAGTATAAATTAAAGTTGTAATATATTTTGAAAATAAAAATTTTGATCGTGAGATCGGTCTAATTAATGAAAATCTAAAAGTGCCAGATGTTGCTTCTCCGGCTAATTGATCGCCAGCGACAAGTGTAATTAAAAATGGAATATGAACCCACAAACTTAACATTATTAATTGCGCAAAAAACCAGCCATTTGCTAAATTCCCGACAATAAAAAACTCTTTTTTCATTGAACGTATTGGTCCTTCATCTGCAAAATTACTTCCTGAAAGATGAACTACATAAAGAATTAGTGGGATTATGATGCCAACAGTTATAAAACCAATATAAGTTCTCCATTTAGAGAATGTTTTGAATAATTCAAAATAAATTAAAGATAACATAAATCTATTTATCCTGAGAAGTTATTTTTAAGAAGTAGTCTTCAAGAGAATTTTTTTGTGTTACACTAAAGACACTGCAATTATTTTTTACAAGAAGTTGAATTAGATATGGGATATTTTTATGAGAAGTACTCACTTCAATTTGTGAACCAATTAGTTTTATATTTTTTACAAGTCTTAAGTTTTTTAAAACGCCAAAAGCCTTGTTAATTGGTTTTACTTTAAATATGTGAATTAAATTTGTTTCTTTAATTAAATCTTTAACTTTGCCTTGAACTTTCAATTCTCCTTTATCAATTATTGCCATTCTTGTAGCAACTTGTTGGACTTCGTGCAATAAATGTGAGGATAAAAATATTGTTGCACCAGTTTCGATTGAAAGTTTTGTAATTAATTCTCGAATTTCTTTCATCCCATGTGGATCAAGTCCATTTGTGGGTTCATCTAAAACAATTAATTCCGGTTCGCAAAGTAGCGCTTGAGCAATCCCAAGGCGTTGTTTCATCCCGTGAGAAAAAGTTTTTACTCGATCATAAATTCTTTCACTTAAACCAACAAGTTCAAGTTTAGATTCAATATTTTTTTTTAATGGGGATTTGCCTAAAGTTAAACTACCTGCAATTTGCATATTGTGATACGCTGAAAGATTTAAATAAAAATCTGGTTTCTCAACAACGCCTGCAACTTTTTGTAATGCTTTGTTGTGTTCTTTTCGGATTGAGTGGCCAAAAATTTCTACATCACCATTTGTTGGTTTGATGAGCGAAAAAATAATTCTAATTGTTGTACTTTTACCTGCACCATTTGGACCTAAAAATCCAAACACATCACCTTTGTTAACTTCTAAATTTAAATTATTTACAGCCCATCTTTTTTTAAATTGCTTACTTAGATTTATAGTTCTAAGTATTACTTGTTCCGACATTAATTTTTTGTTTGGATTTTGCCGAGCTCGGTTTTTAGGTAATCAATTTTTGTAACAGGAGTTGGATCTATTTTATGCATCATAGCTAAATAAAAACTTATCCAATCTCCCAAATGAACTAAACTAAAAATTCTTGCAAGTAGCGAGGTTCCTCTCGCAAAAACTTCAGTAATCCCAGCGGCAAAAGGGGAGACAATATCTTGTGTAATATCCATTCTTAATTGAATTCTTTCGTGGTCAGCGTCATCTCGTAAAATAAAAATATTTGATTGGCTCATAATAGCTGCATTTACTTCCCATCCAACAATTTCATTGTGATTTAATTCCGGGAAAGTATGACCATAAGCAAGCATTTTTGAATTTTCATTAATTTGACTTCTCCATCTTATATTTACTGCATCAAATTTTTCGCAAGAAGAATAAATTACTGGCAAAGCATTTTTCATTTGTGCAGCAAGTTGAATAGCATCATTATCTTCTGAAGTTAAATTACCATAAATAGAACTTAAATTTTGTAAAAGGGAAATTGTTTCTACGACATCCTTCTTTTTTATTACAACAAATCCCATTTTAGCAAGAGCAAATAAAAGTGGAAAAAAAGAATAACCAAGTGCAGCGCGTGGTGGCAATCCACCTGGAATTAAAATTACAGGATCTTTATATTTAATTGCTAAGTTTGAAACCTCGCCACCTGATGTAATACATAAAACTTTTGCTTTCCTTTTTTTTGCTTCTTTGTAGGCTGCAATCGATTCTTCAGTATTGCCTGAATAGCTGGAAATAATTACCAGCGAATTTTGGTTTACATATTTTGGAAGTGTGTATGTTCGATTTATTATTAATGGAATTTTTAATTCATCTAATAAATAAGATCTTACAAGATCACCACCAATTGCAGAACCACCTAACCCACTTAAAACAATTAAATTAAATTGATTATGTGAATAAAGTTTAGGGAAGGTTTTACTGATTTCTACCCCCTCATTTACTTGTCTGTAAAACCCACGCAATAAATTGCGCATTCCTTGTTTATCGATTGAATTTATAAGTGTATCAGTTAATGTCATATTTTTATTTTATTATTGTGAAAGGGGAATATCGGGAATTATTCGTTTAAGTTCTTCTTTTAAATAATTTTGAATTTCAATTGAAGTTAAAAGTGATAATGCATGTTCAGCAACTTTTTTTGCATGAGCTAAAGTAATTGAACGTATAATTTTTTTTATTTCTGGCAAGATATCTGGTATTACACTAAACTCTTCCAACCCTAAACCAATTAGTAAAATAGTAGCAAGTGGATCTCCGGCCATTTCACCACACATAGCAATTTTTTTATTTTGCAATTTTGTTTGAGATATTACTTGCGAAATTAATCTTAATAATCCCGGATTAAATTTGTTAAACAACTTTGAAACTTTTTCATTATTTCTATCCACAGCTAAAACAAATTGCAATAAATCGTTTGTGCCGATGCTTAAAAAATCTAGCTCGCGCGCTAAATCCCCGGCAAGTAAAGCTGCAGAAGGAACTTCAATTACAGTTCCTATTTTAATATTTTCATCAAACTGAATATTTTTGTTTTTGAATTCCTGTTTTACTTCAGATAAGATTTTTTTTGCTGCAATTATTTCCTCAAAACCACTCACCATTGGGAACATTATCTCAACATTTTTACGAGAGCTTGCTCTTAAAATTGCTCGTAACTGATTCTTAAACATATCAATCATATCAAGAGAAATTCTAATTCCGCGCCAACCTAAAAATGGATTTTCTTCATGGATATCATCAAAAAATATTTTATCACCACCAACATCAAATGTGCGAATTACAATTTTTTGAGGAGCAATTAATGCAGCCAATTTATCATATTCAATAAATTGTTCTTCTTCAGTTGGGATTGAGTATTTGCTAATTAAAACACCCTCCGAACGATACAAACCAATTCCTTGAGAACCTTGTTTTAGAATTACCGGAACCTCATCAATAAATTCTATATTGGATGATAATATTACTTTGTGTTTATCTAAAGTTTCAGCGGGCTGATCTCGAAGAGTTTTTAATTTATCTTCAAATTCAAAGTGTCGTAATTTTTCTTGATTATATTTTTTAATTAAATCATCAGTCGGTCTAACAATTACAATTCCATCATAGCCATCAACAATTAACAAGTCACCATGATTAATATTTTTTGTGATATCTTTTAAACCAACGACAGCGGGAAGTTGCAATGACCGTGCGAGTAATGTTGAATGAGATGTAATACCACCACCATCAGTTGCAAAACCAAGAATTTTATTTCTGCTAAATAAAATTGTATCGCCGGCAGTTAACGCTTCTGAAACAACAATTACATTTTTATCTATCCGTGAAGTTAATTTTTCTTGTTGAATATTTCTGATAATTCTGTTTTTTATATCTTCAACTTCATGAGCCCGTTCTCGTAAATACTCATCCTTCGCATTTAACATAATGCTTTGATATTTTGAGAACTCAGAATCTATAACAGCTTCTGCGTTTGTTAATTCGTTTTTGATTCTCGATTTAATACCTTCCAGTAAAATAATATCTTGAAGAATTAAAATCTGTGCTTCAAAAATTTTAATTTCAGTTTTTCCAACTTGGTTTGCTGCGAATGAAATAATTTTTTTTAATTCATATTCAGATCGTTCGATTGCGTGCTCCAAACGAACTATTTCCTGTGGAATAGTATTTTTTAAAATCGATAATTTATCAACTTTAATTATTTTTTTTAAATAACAATACGATTTACCAAATACAATTCCGGGAGAAGCCGGAACTCCGGTAATCGTTATCATTCCATTATTTACGGTTTTACTATACATCATCCATTCCGCGATCAAATAATTCTACAATAGCTTTTGCCATTACTTTTTCATCTTTTCCATCAAACCGTAACTGAAGAGTAGAACCTTGTTCTGCAGCAAGTGTCATTACACCAATAATACTTTTTCCGTTTATTTCCATTCCATCTTTCATAATGTAAAATTCGGAATTATATTTTGCGGCAAGTTTTACAAGTGTTGCGGCGGGGCGTGTGTGAATACCGATTTTATTTTTTATTACAACTTTCTTTTGTACCATAGTTTTTTATAAAATTATTAAAATTTTCGTTGAAGTAACATCGATGCAAACCAAAAAAGCATCTCTCTTGATTTTGATTTCGGAAGTTTATTTAAATGTCTACATGCTATTGATATTTCATTCTTTACAGCTTTTAATGCAATTTCGATTATTCCAAGGCGTTTGTAG
>JAQCAB010000040.1 GCA_027622375.1 Bacteroidota bacterium | reverse complement strand
CTTTTGCAATTTTGGCTTGTAGCGGTTGCATTGAGCAAATTGCAAATGTGCTTGCGATTTTATTAGTTTAGCTGTAATAATTGTAGACTGAAATTCTACCTTCTTTATTTCGTTTTTTAAAAACTGGACATAATTACCACTATTTTGATTTGCCAATTGTAATCTGTTAATAGCTTGATTGAATTCGTTTATTTTCAATAAAAATTCAGAACCCCAATGTGGACTTGAATTAAAAACAAGATATTGAGCAAATGAAATACAGTTTAAATCCGCAATATTATATTGGTAATTTATTATTCGATATATTCGACTAAATACATCAGATATTTTTAATTCTGTATTTGGAAAGCTCACAAATTCAATATCTTCTTCTCTATAAGTAGACAGGAATTGCTTCACAGTAGAAAGGCGAATGTTGTTATCCTTGGTTATCTCAGCGATTCTATATTTGCCATCAATATCAGTTCCAATAACGACACCATGATGAGAAATTATTTTGGCTAAAGGCTTATAATCCAATGGTCGTTTTAAAATAGTACCAAAGGGAACTTTGCTATTTCTGATAAAAATGGAGAATGTTGAGTAATTGGAAATTTCAAGTTGATTTGGTTGAATGGAATTTTTATAAAGGTATAAACTCATATACTGTTGCGTGGCAACATGAAAAAGAACATCACCTAATAATTTAGATAAAATAATAACACCCTGCATACTTAATAAACAATTAAGGTTCTTTGAAATTGCGAATTTTCAAGATCAAATATTATTGAGTAAATACCAGCAGAAATGTCATTAATCCTAATTTCACTGACATTAATGACTTTAGATTTCCAAATTACTTGACCTAAGGAATTAACGATTTTAATTCCATTTAGTTTTTCAAAGTTTCCAACCTCAATATGGAAAGAGCCATTATTTGGATTCGGATAAATTGAAATAGTTGAACTTGCGATACTTTCGTCAATTCCCGTAATAGATAGTGATACACTACTTGATTGAGAAGAACAGTTATTCCCATTAGTAACAACAACATAATAGTTGCCCGACTGGGTTGCATTATAAGTTTGTCCGGTGGTACCAGAAATTATAGAACCATTAAAATACCATTGATTACCAGTTGCAGAACTTGAAGTTAATTGATTTCCATTGACTGAAACAGTTGGAGTAGATGGATTTGAATATACAGTTACAGTCTTTGGAGCAGACCAAGGACTAATATAACCTTGGTTGTTTGTAACTCTTACAGTATAACTACCTCCGCTTGTAACATTAATGTTTTGAGCAGTACCAGAGGGCGACCATTGATAAGTCGTAAAACCACTTGGGGCAGATAGTGTAGCAGATTGGCCTTGACAAAATGCAACTGTTCCAGTAGGAGTAATTGTTGGTTGTGCCGGAATTTTTGTTAAAAGGTCAATAAGACTGTATTGAGCATCTACCTTTCCCCAACCCCAAGTGTTACTACCACTAACAGGAATTGTCCCAGTGTAGCTGTCAGTCCATGCATTATCTTTCAAAAGAGTTTTAGCTTGAGTTGGTGTCAAATCCGGATACGCTTCTAACCACAGGGCTAAAATACCTGTAACCATTGGGCTTGCCATTGAAGTTCCTTCCATCATTCCGAACCACCACGTATTGGTTCCATCTGATACACCTGATACAGTTCTTGGACTTGTAGATGTATAACTGGCATCAAAGCGACTAACAGAAGAAGCAAGGATATTTCCAGGTGCGGTAATATCAGGTTTTGTTCTATTGTCTGCTGTTGGACCTTTACTTGAAAACGGGGCAATTGCACCAATAGAAGCAAATGCAGGTGCGGTTTCAGAACTGCCATTAAATGCCGTCCATGAATTTTTAGATGTATATGCACCAACTGAAATAATATTATTGCCAGTACCGCCAATTTCCATTATCGTTGAATTTGTTGAACCAGTCAGCCAAGGCGATGGTTTGCCTGCGTTTGTAAATTGTGCACCACCAGTTGCAGCCCACATTTTTGTTTGTCCTGTAGTTGCAATAATTTCAATCATTGCCCATCTGTAACTATCGTCCTGAGCAGTATGGTCTATACTAACACTTACGTGTGGCTTATTATTAAAAGAATTTATTTCAGTGGCTATTGTTACCGTGCAAGCATCAGGAACAAAAGTATCATCGTCATAAAGTGTGTAATTATTAGAACTGTTTGAATTTGCAGCAATATATGGTGTCCAATCTTCAAATTGGTTAGTATTTGCATTATACACATTAACAGCAACTTGATAGTTTTGATTAGGATTTCCCCAAATATCAATTACTGTTTGACCGTTTGTTCCGTTTGACGAACTTGGAAATTGCACGAAAGAATATAGTGTATTATCAGAAGATGTATAAGTTTTACCAATATATAATGGGTCTGCACCTTGATTACCTGCTGCACCAACTAAAATCTTTCCCGCTCCAACAATCCCGTCACAATATTGGTCAAATGATGAAAGTCCATCGTGAGGTCCAATGTGTTTTCCTAAACTCATATTGATAACACAAGGCTTATTTACTGAACTGGCATAGTTGATTATATATGCAATACCATCCGCAACGCCTATATGTGTCATAGTTGTAGAAACTAATACTAAATCACTTTGTGGTGCAACTCCCATATATGCCGTGTTAACACCACCACCCGCACCTGCCGCAATACCTGCAACGTGTGTGCCGTGAGAAGCATTAGGTTCGTCTCTTTGAGCATTTAAAATACTCGTTTGTGTGGAGAGCTCCCTACCATAAGAAAATCCGGTTGGTGGAGTTCCTGTTCCATTTTGCTCCCAAACTCGTTTAACCCTGTAATTATTTGTACCAGTTCCGTCATAAAAATTTGGATGCGTATAATCAAAACCACCATCAACAATACCAACAACAACTCCATTACCAAAATAACTTTGAGGCAAACCTGTACCTTGATGAACTTCGTTAACCCATGTTGCTGCCCTTGCAGCATCCATTAATGGTTTTGTTGGCTCTCCTATTTGTATGTATTTGATTAAATCTGAATTTGAAATTTCGATGATTTTATCAATGGGAATTAAACCCGTCATAATTTGACCAGATTGACTACCTGATAAAAAACCATATTTTAAGAGTTCAGAAGGTTCGTGCTTTTCAGAAGTTAGAAGAAATGCATTTGCATAAAGGATATTGTTTATGCTCATCAGTCCGTATTTATGAATTAGCAAACTATCGCTACTATTTCTGCTGCTCTCTGATTTTCTTTCTTGCATTTTTAAGTCCGTAATCAAAAAAGCAGTAAAAGGTGAAATGCCTTTGGCAGAAAATTCAAGATTTGCTTTTTTAGGTTCTCCCTGCTTTGTAGGTATTTGAAAAGTACCGGTATTTTGTGCAATGGTTACATTTAATGTAACAAGAGCAACGAGTAAAGCGATTGTTGTTTTCATATTTATTTTAGTATTTGATTATTATTTAGTGTGAACTTTTTCTGAAATTTCAAAATATTCTATTTCTTTATGATTAAGAAAGTCGGATAAAAAATAAAGCGGAACATTAATCGTAATAATTTGTCCAGATGGCTGACCGAATGTAACCTCTGAATTTTCAAATATTGTTTTGTCAAAATTTTCACTCTTTTTGATAAACCCACTAACAAAAAAGGTTTCATTAATTTGCTTAATGGAATATTCGTCAATCAATTTTTTTGATGGAATAAATGTTTTCAGATTTTTATTGCTCTCTTTTAATTCTTTTTCAAGTTCGTTTAAAAACTGTTTTGTTCTTCCAGAGATGTTGTAGGATGATTGGAGTGTTTCTGTTTGCATTATTTTTTCATTCTTAGTTGTTGTTTGTTTTGTCCCATTACAAGAAAAAAATACTCCTATAAAAAATAACAAGTGAATGATAATTACCGAATTAATAAATTTTCTTTTCATGCAGTTACTGTTTTAAAGCGTTGATAAAATTTGGCTCTTTGACTTTTGCGAAGCGAGGGTTGTGTGCTGGGCAAAAGGAAATGTGCCAAATGTGCGGATACAGAAATTTTCAAAAATGCGAAGCGAGGGCTTATATTTTCTTTTTCTTTCATCATCTTTTTTATGTCCATGTTCCTGTTTTCAGTATTGTTCAGTCATTTATCGTCTTGTTTGCATAACCGCTAACGGTTAGTA
>JAQCAB010000020.1 GCA_027622375.1 Bacteroidota bacterium | reverse complement strand
TCGTAATTTTTCTTGATTATATTTTTTAATTAAATCATCAGTCGGTCTAACAATTACAATTCCATCATAACCATCAACAATTATGGTATCTCCATTATTAATAATTTTTGTAATTTCTTTTAAACCAACTACAGCAGGCAGCTGTAACGAACGAGCAATTAAACTTGAGTGCGATGTAATTCCCCCACCATCAGTTATAAAACCTAAAATATTATTTCTGCTAAAAAGAATTGTATCGCCGGCAGTCAAACTATCCGAAACAACAATTACATTTTTTTCAAAACGGGAAGTTAATTTTTCTTGCTGAATATTTCTGACAATTCTATTTTTGATATCATCAACTTCGTGCGCGCGTTCGCGTAGATACTCATCTTTTGCGCCAAGCATTATGTTTTGATATTTTGTAAATTCTGTTTCAACTACAGATTCGGAATTAGTTAATTCATCCTTTATTCTTTTTTTTATTCCATTGAGTAAAACAACATCTTGTAAAATTAAAATTTGGGCTTCAAAAATTTTTAATTCTTGTTGGTTTACATGATTTGAAGCAATGTTTAAAATTTTTTCTAATTCGTGTTTTGAATGTTCAATAGCTACATCAAAACGAATAATTTCTTGATCAACATCCTTTTTAAAGATTTGAGTTTTATCAATTCGTGGAATTTTTTTGGAAAATAAATATGAAGTCCCAATTACAATTCCGGGAGAAGCTGCAATACCCAACAATGTTGCTGAACCATTTTGAATTTTAATTTCAGACATCATCAAGTCCGCGATTGAATAAATCGACAATAGCTTTTGACATTAGTTTTTCATCTTTCCCGTCAAATCGCAAATGTAAAGATGCGCCTTGCTCGGCGGCTAAAGTCATAACACCAATTATGCTTTTGCCATTAATTTCCATTCCATCTTTCATAATAAAAAATTCGGAATTAAATTTTGCCGCAAATTTAACAAGTGTTGCAGCAGGACGAGTGTGTAAGCCAGTTTTATTTTTTATTACAACTTTCTTTTCAATCATATAGTTTTATTAAATTATTAAAATTTTCGTTGAAGTAACATCGATGCAAACCAAAAAAGCATTTGCCGTGCATCAGTTTTTGGCAATGAATACAACTTATCGCAAGCTTTTAATATCTCTTTTCCAACCTCATTTTTGGATTGATTAATTATTCCAAGTCGATTATAAATATCTTTCACTTTTTCAATTTTATTTTTCTCGATACCATTATTCTTAATTATTGATTTTATTAAATCTTTATCTTTCCCGGTTGATTTTTTAAGTGCATTGAGTAAAAGAAAAGTTTTTTTGCCAGAGGTGATATCGTTTCCAATTTCTTTACCAAAAGTTTTTTTATTACTTATTACATCAAGTAAATCATCTTGAATTTGAAATGCTCTGCCGAGTGATTCTCCAAATTTACGAAGCGCAGAAATTTCAGAAGATTTTCCTCCACCAATAATTGCTCCAATTTCTGTGGATGTTGCAACCATTCTACCGGTTTTTAAATCAATCATTTTGAAATAATCTTTTATTGTAACATTTTTATTGGTTTCAAATTCTTTATCTAAAGCTTGTCCATCACAAACATCAATTAATCCTTTTGTAAAAACTTTTGAAATTTCAGAAATTTTATTTGATTTAGTTTTTAATAATTCTAAAAACGATAAAGCGATAATTCCATCACCAACTAATATTGCTGCGCTAATATTCCATTTAGTATGAATTGTTTTTCTGCCACGACGAGTTGGAGCATTATCCATAATATCATCATGCACTAAAGTAAAAGCGTGCAACATCTCAATTGCAAGAGCAGCGTTTATTGCCGAATATTTTTTTCCACCAACAGCTTGTGAACTTAACAAAGTTAAAATTGGTCTCATCCGCTTTCCACCACCATTTAAAATATATTTTACTGGAGAATATATTAATTCTGGTTTTCCGGAAATTGCAGTTTTGGATAATTTTGAATTAATTAAATTTTTGTATTGTGTGTATTCTTTTAAAAAGTTCATTTAAAATATTTTATAGATTTTACGAATTGAAATATGTTGAAGTTCATCAATTGTTATTGCTCCAACAAGAAACATTGTAGAGGAAAGCTGTTGTTGTATCTATTTCGGAAAAGTTTATTTCAGGGAGTGAGTTATGAGTAAATTCGCATGTATTAAAATTATTACTTTTTACTTTGAACTTTACATCTTCCTTCACAACAAGTTGAACATGTTCTTTCTTGCGCGAATTGGTTTTGTTTGGTGGTAAATATAATTTCATATTTCATAAAAGTTAAAAAACTTTTTGTCGGGGAGACAGGATTCGAACCTGCGACTTCTTGCTCCCAAAGCAAGCGCTCTAGCCGAGCTGAGCTACTCCCCGAAAGGAAGTTCAAAAATAGCTAAATTTGACAACTCTTCAAAAGGGAGTTTTACTAACTGAATTATTTAAAATTCTAAAACTATTTTTTTTCGATTGTAGAAATTTCGTTTAGTAAATCTTTTTTTGTGAATCCCGACTTGCTCATTAACTTTACTACAAATCCTTCCAACTTTTCTTTCATGTCGTCATTAATTTCATTTCCGGTCATAATAATTATTGGTATGTGCATTGTGGATTGTTGTTTTTTTAATTCGTGTGCAACTTCAAAGCCCGACATTTCAGGCATTGTTAAATCAAGTATAATTAAATTTGGTTGAGAAGATTTTGCTAATTCTAATCCCAGTTTTCCATTATTAGCAACATTAACAGAACAACCTTCGGCTTCTAAAATTACTGTTAATAAATCTGTAATTGATTTATCATCATCAATTAAAAGTATATTTATTTGTTTTGATGTTGAATAATTTGATAGAAGTGATCTGATTGCAAAAATTAATTTTTCTTTTTGAATTGGTTTTACTAAATATTCTTTTGCACCAAGACTAAATGCAAGATTTGGTTCATCTAACATTGAAACCACAACAACTGGAATATCTTTACAAAGTGGATGCTCTTTTAATTCTTTTAAAACTTGCCAACCATCTTTTACCGGAATTAAAATATCGAGAGTAATTAAATCAGGTTTCCAAGTTTTTGCTTTTTCTAAAGCCTCAACTCCATTTATTGCAACTTCAATTGTATAGCCAGCTCCTTTAATATATGTCGTTAATAATTCACGAGCGTGAATTTTATCTTCAACAATTAAAACTTTTTTGCCTTGTGATAAAGAATTAAGTGCAAGGGAAATGCTTTCATAAGGATTTACAATTCCATCTTCTGCATTTACAAGCATTGGTAACTTTACTTGAATTGTTGTTCCTTCTTGCCAAACGCTTGATACCGAAATTATTCCGCCATGAAGCCCAATAATTTTTTTAGAGATTGCAAGTCCAAGACCTGACCCTTCTTGTGAATTTGATGTTTGCACAAATGGTTGAAATAATTTTGCAAGTTCATCATTTTTAATTCCCATTCCGGAATCTTTAATTACAAATTCAATAGAATTATTTACTCGATTTACTGAAACATAAATTATATTTTCATTATAACTAAATTTTATTGCGTTGCCGATTAAATTCAGCAAAACTTGTTTAAAACGAAGTTGATCAATTGTAATTAATTCAACTTCATTATCAATTGAAAAGTGCAAAGATAAATTCTTTTTTTGAAGTGCTGGTTTTAAAACTTTGTGAACAGAAAACAAGAAATCTTTTATCGGAACATTTTCATAACTCAAACTCATTTTTCCAGCTTCAAGTTTTGATAAATCTAAAATATCATTTATTAATAGCAGTAAATGCTCACCACTTAAATTTATTGTTTCGGCATATTCTTTAATTTTTTCAGGTTCAATTGAAGAGGCTTGTTCAATTAATAAATCTGAGAATCCATTTATTGATGTTAAAGGGGAGCGCAACTCGTGACTGAAAAATGCTAAAAATCTTTTTAAAGTTTCATTTGCTTCAATTATTTGTTTGCGTTGAATTTCAAGTTCAATATTTTTTCTTGTCAATTCTTCCAAAAGTAATCTTCTATGGATTGCAATCGCAAGTTCATTTATAAATAAAGATAAAAATGAAGTATGTCTTTCGGCAATTTGTTTTTTTAAATCGATTGTAAATTCAATTATTCCGAATAATTCATTTTCAATAATTATTGGAAGCGCAATTATTGATTTTATTATTGTTGAAACTGTTGAAGTGGGAGAAAATATAAATCTAATTGAGCGAGATAGATTCTCTGTCAATATTATAGATTTTGAATTTATTGAATCAGCAATAACCGATTCATTTATTTTATCAATTTCAATTACCGCCTCACTATTTGTTAATTTAGCTTCTAAAATTGATGGGGCAACAAGTGAAATTTTATTTTCAGATTTCAGAAACTTGAAAATTAAAATATCATCCTTCTTAATTTTAAAAGTTGTTGAGAGCAAACCGACAACATCATTACAAATATCTTCAACTTGAGAATTGTTGGTTACAATTTTAGAAAGCTCAAGTAAGCATAATCTTTGCATCTCTTCAAGTTTTTGTGAAGTGATGTCTTGAAAAAATACAGATAAACCATTTTCGGTGGGATAAATTCGCACATCATACCAGGCTTCCATAAAATCATCTCGGTAATAACTTTGGATTGATTGAAAGGATTGATCATCAAGTGCAAGTTTATATTTTTTTCCAAGCTCATCATGCTCAGCTTTTGGAAAAATGTCAAAAACATTTTTACCAATAACTTTTTCTCTTGTGTACCCAGTTCCAACTTCGGCAGAATGATTCCAATATGTAAAATTTAAATTTTTATCGAGCGCAAAAAATCCCCCCGAAATACTTTCAAGAATATCTTCAGTTTTCATAATTAGTTTTGTTTTGGTGGTTCAAATCCACGATAAGTATCAAATTGAGAATCATAAAAAATTAAATTAAAAGATGAATCTCGTAAAGTTCCACCACTTGGATATAAATAAAATTTAGATAATGTTTCAGTTACAACTTTACTAAATTTTCCACTTGATGTGTAAAATTTTATAATAAAAAATCCTTGCTTGAAAGGAGCAGTTTTAATTTGTTTGTGGATATTTTCTTTTGAAAAAATATAAATGTCTTCAGTTTCAATCGTCATTTTTTGGAAGTTGTAAAATCAGGAATTGATTCGTGGCGAATTAACATTAAAATAGATGATTGCTGAATTATTAAATAATTTTGTTCTTCAAACTCAATTTCAATTGCTGTATCGCGCAAGAATAAAACATAATCTCCCTCCTCTGCTTGAAGTGGAATATACTTAATTGGTTCTTTATGCTCGGTTGACCATGATTCTTGCTCAACAAAATTTGGATTTACAATTGGATAACCAGGACCAATTTTTACAACATAACCACCTTGGACTTTTTCTTTTTCCTTTACACTCGGAGGCAAATATAAACCATGACGAGTTTTATCCATTTCCTTTTCTGGTGAAATTAATATTCTATCTCCAACAAGTAAGATTTTCTTTTTAATTTTGAATTCCATATTTAAATATACACAAGTAATAATTTTTCTTCAATAACTGTTAAGTACTTAAAGTTTTCAAGTTTATTTTAGTTTTCCTACATTATAAATAAAATATTAATGCAAGACGAACAACGAAGGCTAGCCGAAGAACTTTTGTCAGAAAAAACTACAAAGCCAAGCTTTGCAAAAGATCTTTATTTTGGTTTAATCAGTGATAAGCATATTTTTCCGTTTCCTCAAATTAATTTAACACAAAAAAAATTAGAAGATGAATTTTTAAAAAAAGTAAAAAAATTTGTTGATACAAAAATTGATCCTGTTTGGATTGATAAAAATGAAAAAATACCAAGTCATGTAATTAAAGGATTGGGGAAAATGGGAGTATTAGGAATTACAATTCCAAAAAAATATGGTGGACTTGGAATGTCGCAATATGCTTATTGTAAAGCTGCCGAAATTATTTCTATGAAGTGTAGTTCTACTGGATTATTTTTAAATGCTCACCAAAGTATCGGGTTAAAAGCTCTTTTACTTTTTGGAACAGAAAAACAAAAAAAGAAATGGCTAATCCCACTCGCAAAAGGTGAATTGATTGCGGCATTCTCTTTGACAGAACCTAATGCTGGCTCGGACGCAGCGGGAGTTGAAACATTTGCCAAATTTATTCCTCAAAAAAATATTTATAGAATCAACGGTAAAAAACAATGGACCACTAATGGTAGCATTGCGGGCGTTTTAACTTTGATGGCTAAAACCGATGTTGAAACTAAAAATGGGATTGAGAAAAAAATTACTGCTTTTATCGTTACTCCCGATATGAAGGGTTTTAAAATTACAAAACCAACTTTAGAAAAACTCGGCATGCGCGGAACAATGACAACAAATCTTGAATTTAAAAATATGGAAGTTCCGGCTGAAAATATTCTTGGAGAAAAAGGGAATGGTTTAAAAATTGCACTCTCGGTTTTAAATTACGGTCGCACAACATTTGGCGCAATGTGCACAGGCTCATCAAAAATTTTAACAGAGCTTGCAATTAAACATGCGATTGAGAGAAAACAGTTTAATCGATCGCTCGGCACTTTTACAATGGTAAAGAAAAAAATTGCATCGATGTCAGCATTAACTTATGCCACCGATGCAACTACATATTTAACGGCCGGCTTAATTGATAATGGATTAAAAGATGTAATGTTGGAATCGGCAATTTTAAAAGTTTTTACAAGTGATTCTGAGTGGCAAATTTTGTACGACTCAATGCAAATTTTAGGCGGCCGTTCATTTTTTACTGATCGCCCTTTTGAAAGAATGATGCGCGATGCAAGATTAAATATGATTGGTGAAGGTTCAAACGAAGTGATGAGAGTTTTTATTGGCGCAGTTGGATTAAGAGAAATTGGCTTAGAAATTATTAATTCCGCAAAAGTTTTTATTAATCCATTTAAAAATGGGAAACAGGCAATTAGTTTTCTTTCTAAATTTTTAAAAAGATTTTTACCAAAAACAAATCCTGTTAAATCAAATTTATTTTATAATGAGTATAAAAAACTTTTAAAAGCAACCAGTAGTTTTGGTTTTAACATTTTAGGATTGCTTGCTCGCTATGGCGAAGGAATTGCTGAAAAACAATTATTGCTTGATAGAATTGCCACTTGTGCGATTGCATTGTATTCTATGAGCGCTGTAATCTCAAAAATTGATTATGAAATAAAATTAGGCGAAAAAGAAATTCCCGATTTGAAAAACAATATTCAATCTGCAAAACTTTATTGCAATTATGCAATAAACCAAGTTTATGAAAATTTAAATGCTTTAAAATTTAATAATGATAAACTTGTGGAAAAAACATCAGATTCAATTACTGGTTTAAAAAAAGTATGAAGAGTGTTTTAAAACAAAAGACAGAAGAAATTTTAAATCAAGAAGAAGTTCTTCGCCAAGGGGGAGGAAAAGATGGCCATGATCGACAACGCAGAAATGGAAGACTCCCTGTTCGTGAAAGATTATCTCTATTATTTGATAAAAACTCTCCAACATTTGAACTTGGAATTTGGGCTGGTTATGAAATGTACAAAGAGTGGGGGAGTTTCCCTGCAGCCGGAGTAGTTACAATTATCGGAAAAGTTTCTGGAAAAATTTGCATGGTAATTGCAAATGATGCAACTGTAAAAGCTGGCGCGATGTTTCCACAATCAATTAAAAAAACTTTACGCGCTCAAAGAATTGCTTTCGAAAATAAATTGCCAATTTTATATTTGGTCGATTCATCTGGAGTTTTTTTACCATTGCAAGATGAAATTTTTCCCGACGAAGATGATTTTGGTAGAATTTTTAGGAACAATGCAATTCTATCTGCAAATGGAATTCCACAATTTGCTGCGATAATGGGTAATTGTATTGCAGGAGGTGGCTACTTACCGGTTTTGTGTGATAAACTTTTGATGACAAAGGGAAGTGGGCTTTATCTTGCTGGACCAGCTCTTGTTAAAGCTGCAATCGGACAAGAAATTGAAACCGAAGCACTTGGTGGCGCAGAAATGCACGCAACAATTAGTGGCACTGTTGATTTTGTAGAAGAAAATGATGAGTCATGTTTAAAACGATTAAGAAAGCTTGTTGACATGTTACCCAATGATATCGATTGGAATTTTTCAAAACTCCCACAACCACAACAAAATATTAATGATGTTTATTCGATCATGAATGAAAGTGCAAGTGGTTATGATATGCGCGAAATTATTTATTGTATTGTTGATAAAGATTCCGCTGAAGAATATAAAGCCAATTTTGGAAAATCAATTATCACAATGTTCGCAAAAATAAATAATCAACCGATCGGGATTGTTGCAAACCAACGCAAACCAACTAAAACATCATCAGGCAAAATTGAAATTGGTGGCGTAATTTATACAGAGAGCGCTGATAAAATTGCTCGATTCGTAATGGATTGTAATCAAATGAAAATACCAATTTTATTTTTGCAAGATGTTTCAGGATTTATGGTTGGGCGCGAAGCAGAACAATCAGGAATAATTAAAAGCGGCGCAAAAGTTGTGAATGCAATTAGTAATTCAATTGTTCCAAAAATTACAATTATTATTGGCAACTCATTTGGTGCCGGGCATTATGCATTATGTGGAAGAGCATACGATCCTCATTTTATTTTTGCATGGCCAAATACAAAATATGCAGTGATGGGAGCTGATCAAGCAAGTGATACAATTTTTACAATTCAACAAAAAAGTGCCGATCGGAAAAAAGATTCTCTAAAAAAAGATGAAGCAAATGCACAGAGATTAAAAGTTAAAGAATCTTACGAAACACAAATGGATATTCGCTATGGCGCAGCTCGTGGTTGGGTTGATGCGATTATTCCACCACACGAAACAAGAGAAATTTTAACTCACATTTTACAACTTGTAAAACGCTCTCCAATAACTGAGCGGAAATTTCATACCGGAGTTTTACAAGTTTAATGAAGTTACCTTTTAGAATTGCAAATGCTCAAGGATTTTGGGGAGATCGACCAAATGCCGCTTCAACACTTTTAAAACTTGAACCGAAAATTGATTTTTTAACACTTGATTATCTTGCAGAAGTTTCACTTTCGATTATGGCAATCCAAAAAGAAAAAGATAAATCAGCAGGTTATGCTCGCGATTTTGTTTCCGTTGTACGTTCTTTAATTCCATTTTGGAAAAAAGGTTCAAAAGTAAAAATTGTTACAAATTCTGGTGGAATGAATCCACAAGCATGCGCAAATGAATGTTTGCAAGTTTTACAAAAAGAGGGAATTAAAAATATTAAAATTGGAATTTTAGGAGGGGATGATGTTACGCAAATTTTAAAAAAATCTCCTAAAAATAAATTGTATAAAAATCTTGAAACAGGGAAATCTTTAAAAACAGTTGTTGAAAAATTAGTAACGGCAAATGCATATCTTGGCGCCGAAAAAATTGTTGATTTGTTAAATACTGGAGCAGATATTGTAATCACAGGGCGAATTGCGGATCCTAGTTTGACTGTTGCGCCTGCAGTTTATAATTTTAATTGGGATTGGAAAGATTATGATAAATTAGCACAAGCAACTGTTGCCGGTCATTTAATTGAGTGTGGCACACAAGTAACTGGTGGAATTTCAACTCACTGGCTTTCTCTCGATCGAAAAAAAGATTTTGGTTTTCCAATAATTGAAATGAATGAAGATGGAAGTTTTATAATTACAAAACCAAAAAAAACCAGTGGCGAAGTTTCCGAGAGAACTGTAAAAGAACAACTAGTTTATGAAATTGGAGATCCACAAAAATATATTTCTCCAGATGTAAATGTTTCTTTCTTAAATTTAAAACTTAATGACGAAAAAAATAATCGTGTAAATATTTCTGGTGCAAGTGGCGCTCCTCCTCCAGAAACTTTAAAAGTTAGCGCAACTTATAAAGATGGATGGAAGTGTGAAGCAACACTTGCAATTTTTGGGGACCGGGCAGAAGAAAAAGCAAAACTTACAGGTGAATTAATTTTAAAACGAATAGAAAATGCCGGCTTTAAACCTGAACGCTCTATTATAGAATGTATTGGAAGTGGCGGAGTAGTTCCTCATTTATTTGAAACTCCAAAAAATTTAAGAGAGTGCATGCTGCGAATTGCTGTTGCAGATCAAAACAAAGAAAAGTTAGAATATTTTTCAAAAGAAATTGCACCACTTGTTACAAGCGGTCCACAAGGAGTAACAGGTTATATTTCAGGCAGACCAAAAGTTCGTCCAATTTATAGTTACTGGCCTTGTTTAATTGATAAATCACTTTTATCAAACGAAATTTCTTTAATTTCCACTTGAAGATGAACCAGCAACAACTAAAAAAAATTGCTTACGCTCGAAGTGGTGATAAAGGAAGCTCTTGTAATATTGGCGTTATTGCATTTACAAAAAGTGGATATGAATTTTTAGAAAAAGAACTGACATCCAAAAAAGTAAATTCTTTTTTTTCAAAATTTCCAGTTTCAAAAACTACTCGATATGAACTTCCAAACTTGTTAGCATTTAATTTTGTATTGGAAGGGATTTTAGATGGTGGTGGAAGTAGGTCGTTAAGAATTGATTCACAAGGAAAAGCTCTCGGACAAGCAATTCTTGAAATGGAAATTTTGATTCCCGAAGAACTTGTTACAGAAGCCAATTTAATTAATAAACCATAATTTAATTTTTATGTCAGAATATTCATTTTTAAAAGTTAGCGAAATTAAAAAAGGTGTAAATCAAATTTTATTAAATCGGCCAGAAAAGAAAAATGCACTCAATATTCAACTTTTAACGGAATTAAAATCTGCATTAAATAATTTAGAAAATGATAACTCTCAAAGAGTTGTAATTTTAAAAGGAGCTGGAAATTTATTTTGCGCCGGATTAGATTTAAAAGAAGCATCCGATTTTACAAAATCTGAAGAATCAGCTCATGCTTTATCAGATGTTTTGCTCGCATTATATTATAGTCCCCTTGTTACAATTTGTGCAGTTCAAGGAGCAGCAATTGCTGGTGGCTGTGGAATTATGACCGCATGCGATATTTCAATTTCTAGCAAAGATGCAATCTTTGGTTATCCCGAAGTTAAAAGAGGAATTATTGCTGCACTTGTTATGTCGTACTTAATAAGACAAGTTGGAGAAAAAATTGCTCGCGAACTTTTACTAACTGCTAAAATGATTGACTCAACCAGAGCTTTAGAAATTGGTTTGTTAAATAAAGTTGTTGAAGAAGAAAAACTTTCGGAAACTGCTGAAAATTATGCAGATCAAATTTTACTTGGTGGTACAAATTCAGTTGTGGAAACAAAAAAGTTTATGAATTCAATTTCACCAACCGAGTTGCGTGATGATGTAAACAAAGCTTTAAGTTTGCACAAAGTAATGCGTAAATCGAACGAAGCTAGCGAAGGGATTAATGCGTTTCTAGAAAAACGAAAACCAAGCTGGGGAAAAAGATCTTCCTAAAAAATTAAAGTACATCAAATAAATAACTGTACTTTATAATTAAATTTCTGTTTTGACGACCGGGATAAATTGCATTTTCATCATGCAATTCATTTAACACAATATATAAACCTGTATTACCCAAACCAAGCCAACCAAACCGGGCATTTGTAGAAAATTCTTTTGAGACATTATTATATTGAACTAAACTTTGTATAAATAAATGTGGAGTAAAATAATATTGAATTTTTCCACGCAACAAACTTGTTGAAAAACTTCCCTGTGTTAATTTAACTTTATTAAAAGAGTTTGTAACGTTAAAAGTTACATTCTCACTCGGACGATATCTTAAAGTTGAATGTAATGATATACGATTACCACTAAAATATCCACCAACAAAAGACATTACACTAAAACTTAAAGGTGATGCTTGATTTGTCATTATAACAAATTGACCTTCAATATTTTTAAAACTTCCAACTGGAACTATTATCGTTTTACTCCCATTTTCAAAAATTGTGAATTCTTTTTCTACACCCTCAGTTGTAAAATTTAAGCCAGTGTGGAACTCGTGACCACTTTTAAATTCCCAATGATTATCCAAATGGATAAAACCTGTTTCCAGAAAACCTGTTTTAATATCCCAAAAACCACGATATGAAAAATGTGGACGAACCTCATGCAAACTCAAAAAATTTTCAGGACGATAACTATGAAAAATTAAAGTTTCAAATTTGCGATAACCTTTTCTTTTTAAAAAACCAACTTCGGGATTAAAATCTTGTGCAACCTCAGTATAAAAATTTTCAAAACGCCATTCTTGTGAACTATGCATCATTCCCAAACGGAAAGCATGTTGATCGCCAGAAATATTTGGAGTAACTGTTTTACTAAAATAACCTGAAACATTTGTATTTAATCCGATTCCCATTTTTCCATCAACTGCAAATAATCTGTTATAATTATTTTCATTTCCAGTTGCAGTTGATTGTCGATTTGTAAAAATAAATCCTACATTTGAACGATTTGGTAAATCTTCATATGCACGCAAAACTGTAAAATTATTTTTTAAAATATCTCCAACGCTTTCTGTTTGCATATTTAATATGCCGATATTTGTGGAAGAAATTTTTCCTGTAATTCTGCCACCACCAATAATTGGAATTACTTGTCCAGAAGTACCTATTCCAATTCTTCGGCTAAAAAACATTTCAACTTCACTTGGGCTGCCTATATCAAACATTCCAGCATTTTCTAAAAAGAAGGGGCGTTTTTCCGGAAAAAATAAATCAAAGCGATCTAAATTAACTTGCTGTTCATCAACTTCAACTTGAGCAAAATCTGTATTTAATGTTGCATCTAAAGTTAAACTTGGAGTGATACTATATTTTAAATCTGCACCAACTTCTAAATTATTTTTTGTAGTAGTTTTATCAGTAAAAATTTGTTGGCTATTATTTAATGTGTATGGAATTAATTTAAAATTTTGTGGAGTTTTAATTTCAAGACCCTTCAAAGTTCCTGCAAGAGAAACTCTGTTTAAATTATATTGTCTTGGTAATTTAGACCAGTAAGAAATTTCTTTTTTTCGTCTGATATTACGTTGAAAGTTTAAACCCCATTCTTGATTTTCTCCAGAAAGATAGCGTAAGGTTTTAAATGGTATTGCAAACTCAGCACACCAACCAAAATCAGTTACAGTTGTTTTAACATTCCATGATGCATCCCAGTTTACATTTAATCCACCAGTTGAACCACTTCTTCTTGCAAGGGCTGAAATATCTCCCTCGTTTGAAACTTGTGCATCATATTCCAAACCAACAGGATTCGTGCCAAAAATAAATCCATTTTGGTTATCATTAAAGGTATCTAAAAGTATTAAAAAAGCATCAGTTTCTTCAAGCGCCCCATCACGTTTTTTTTCGGATGCAATAATTTTTTCTGGTTCTTTATCAAAACAAATTACACCTATATATAAAACTTCTTCGGTATAAAATAAACGAACCTCGGTAAGTTCGGTTGATGGCTCTCCTTCGGTTGGTGTTGTTTGCCAAAAATGATTTATAATTTGTGAGTTTTGATATGCCGGATCATTTTGAATAATCCCATCAATAACTGGAGGAGCTAATTGTTTCGAAATATTAAATGTTGGTTGAGATTGTTTATAATCGTAACCAGAAAAATTTTTTGAAAAAATAATTTGCGAAAAAAATATTACAAAGCACGTATAAAGTTTAATTGATTTCATATTTTAAAAACGAGTATATTTATATTAAGATTAATTTTTAACTGAATAAACTTCTTTTTTCATGTGTTTAATAAATTTCGCAAATAAGTAATCGCTATCATGCGGACCGGGGGATGCTTCGGGATGATATTGAACGCAAAAAATTGGAAGTTCTTTATGCTCAAATCCCTCAACTGTAGAATCATTTAAGTTTATATGAGTTAGTTTAATTTTTGTTTCATCCATTGTTTTCCAATCAACTGCAAAACCATGATTTTGTGAAGTTATTTCAACCTCGTTAGTTATTAAATTTTTTACAGGATGATTTGCTCCACGATGACCGAATTTTAATTTATAAGTTTTCCCACCTAAAGCAAGAGCAAGCAGTTGATGACCGAGACAAATTCCGAAAATTGGTTTTTTACCAATTAATTTTTTGATATTCAAAATTGCATATTTAACTGCATCTGGATCTCCTGGGCCGTTAGATAAAAAAATTCCATCAGGATTTAATTTTAAAATTTCTTCAGCTGTAAAGTTTGCAGGGACAACAGTTAATTGGCAACCATAACTTGTTAATCGGCGTAAAATATTTTGTTTAACTCCGTAATCAATTACAACAACATTATATTTTTCAGAATTTGAATTCCCATTTAATTTAGTTGGGAGCTTGAAAATTGTTTTATCAACTTCATCCCAACTATAAGGATGTTTGCAAGTTACTTCTTTTGCTAAATCTCTTCCATTCATTGATGAAGAGAGTTTTACTTTTTCAATTAATTTTTGATCTTCGATCTCTATTGTTGAAAGAACTCCGCGCATTGCACCTTGAGTGCGAATCATTTTTGTAAGCATTCGTGTATCAATTCCTTCAATAGCAATAATATTATTTTTTTTAAGATATTCTCCTAAACTTGAGTTAGCGCGCCAATTACTAAAAAAATCAAAATATTCACGAACAATAAATCCAGAAACTTGGGGTTTTACAGATTCTACATCATCCAAATTAATACCATAATTTCCAATTAAAGGATAAGTCATTGTGACAATTTGTCCAGCGTAAGAAGGATCTGTTAAAATTTCCTGATAGCCAGTAATACTTGTATTAAAAACAACTTCCCCAAATACCTCTCCCTCAGAACCAAAACCAGTTCCTGTAAAAACAGTTCCATTTTCGAGCGCGAGTTTTACAAACATATTTCGCTCAAAATACCAAAAAGTAAATTTTGCTACAAAGTTTACTTAAATTAATTTTTTTTTAATTAAGTTAGATAATTAATATTTTATGAGCCCAACTAATAAATGGATTATTTTTGCTGTGGTTACTTTAACTGTATTAATTTATACAGAACCTGAAAAAACAAATCCCCTAACGATTGAAAATGAAATAATTTATAATACAACTTTAACAATGCCAGATACAGTTAAAAAATTATTAAGAAGTTCATGTTTTGATTGCCACTCTAACGAGACTAAATGGGTTTGGTACACTTATATCCCGATTGCTTCTCACTTTACAGGGAATCACGTTCAAGAGGGAAGAAAACATTTAAATTTTTCGAAATGGGGTAGTTATAAAATCGGAAGAAAATTAAATAAACTTGCTGAAATAAAAGAAATGGTTGAGAGTCACGAAATGCCAATTAACAATTATTTATGGCTTCATCCCGAAGCAGATTTAACTGACGATCAAAGAAGACTAATTATTGATTGGGCTATTAAAGAAGTTGACACTTTAGCAATTATAACTAAATAAATTTTTTTGGAAGATAAATTAAAAATTTTTCTTGATATAACTGATCATGTTAAAGTATTTGAACTTCTTCAAAAATTAAATTCAACCGATAAACCAATATTTGGAATAATGACACCTCAGCATATGGTTGAGCATTTAATTTTTACATTACAAATTTCAAATGGAGAAAAAGAAATAGAACTTTATTACAACCAAGAAAAAGCAGATAAATTTAAAAGAATAACAATTTATTCAGACAGAGAACTAGTTCGTGGATTTAAATCTCCAGCTTTACCAAAAGATGAAGTTTTGCCTTTAGCGTTTCAAAATTTAGAAATTGCAATTAATAATTTAAAAACAGAATTAATTAAATTTGATAGTTATTTTAAAATAAATCAAAATTCAAAACCAATAAATCCAGTAATGGGAGAATTAAATTTTAAAGAATGGATAATCTTCCACAATAAACATTTTACACATCATTTTAAGCAATTTAATTTGTTAAGAAATTAAATAATAATTTCACCAGAAATTAAATCTTGAAAAGTTTCTCTTTTACGAATTAAATAAAAATTATTTTTGTCAACTAAAACTTCTGCAGCTCGTCTTCTTGTGTTATAGTTTGAACTCATTACAAATCCGTAGGCACCGCTTGACATAATTGCTAAATAATCTCCCTGATTACAATTTTGAATTGAATAGTTTTTTCTTATAAAGTCAGCAGATTCGCAAACTGGACCAACAATATCAACAACATTTTTAGGATTTGAATTTACCTTTAAAGGTTTTATTTCGTGCAAAGCATTGTATAAAGTTGGGCGTACGATATCATTCATCCCTGCATCAACAATAACAAACTCCTTTTTATTATTGGATTTTGTAAATAAAACTTTAGTTAAAAGAACTCCCGAGTTTGCAGTTAAAAATCTACCAGGTTCAAAAATAATTTTTCCCTTAAAATTATTAAGCAAAGGAGTTAATTCATTTGCAAATTCGGAAATATTAATTTTATTATTACCATCATAATCAACACCAAAACCACCACCAACATCTAAATGTTCTAAAATTATTCCATTTTTATTTAAATCATTTACAAATAAAATTAATTTATTTATTGCATCTTTATATGGTAGTGGAGTTGTAATTTGAGATCCAATATGCATATCAACACCAACAATTTTTAAATTCGGAAGTGATTTTGCGATTTGAAAAGCATTTTGAGCTTCTGAAATATTTATTCCAAATTTATTTTCTGCCAATCCAGTAGAAATATACGGATGAGTTTTTGCATCAACATCAGGATTAACTCTAATTGCAATTGGCGCAATCAAATTTAAACTAGCTGCAATATTATTAATTGATTCTAATTCTTGAAATGATTCAACTTTTAACATTAATACTTTTGTTTCAAGTGCAAATTTAATTTCTTCTTCAGTTTTACCGACACCAGTAAAAATTATTTTTGAAGGGGTTGCCCCTGCTTTAATTGCGCGAAAAAGCTCGCCGCCAGAATTGCAATCAATTCCAGCACCACCACCCACAAAAAGTTTTATTACAGAAATATTTGAATTAGCTTTTACAGAATAACAAACAAGCTTGTTTAAAATTTTAAATGCATTTTCAAATATAAATAAAGAATCAAGCATTCCATTTATTGAGTAAACATAAGTCGGAGTTCCAAACTTTTCAGCAATTGTTTTTAACAACAGATCTTCACAAAAAAGTTCGTTGTTTTTATAATTAAAAATATTATTCATTTATGTTGTGCAGTTTGTGCGAGTTCGTTTGCAAGTTCATTCCATTTGTCTCCCGAATGTCCTTCAACTTTATGAAACGAAATATTTTTTGATAAAATAAGTTTTAATATTGTCCCCCATAAATCTTGATTTACAATTTTTTCTTTTTTTGAATTTTTCCATCCATTGTTTTGCCATTTTAAATACCACTTCTCATTCATGCAGTTAATTAAATAAGCACTGTCCGAAAATATTTTAATTTCTGATTTTTCGTTTTTTAAAAATTTAAGTCCTTCAATACAGGCTGTTAATTCCATTTTTTGATTTGATGTGTTAATTGCTGAGCCAGAAATTTTTTTGATATCTTTATTTTTAACCACAACAAATCCCCAGCCCCCTTTATTTTTTGAAAATTGATTTCCCGAACATGCACCATCGCAGTACAATAAAACCTTTGAATTTATTGGCATTTGTTATGTTTTACAATATTTATAAACAGCATCTGCAAGTTTTTTTGCACCAAATCTAAATGTGTCAATTGCAGGTAGCCCTGTTTCATTTTCAATTTTTTCTGAGGCTTTCATACTTTCTTCATCTGTTAGTCCGATTGAATTAATGCCAACACAAATAACTTTTGTTTTTTTGAAAATTCCAACAATTTCTTCATGAAGTTTTATAACTCTATTTATATCAGGCAACAAAATATTATAATCATCATTTTTACGCGCAGGTTGATGGCATAAAATAAATGCATCGGGCATTGTACCATGTATTAAACCAAGTGTTACTCCAGAATATCCTTGATGAGTTATTGCACCTTGCCCCTCAACAAAAATAAAATCATTTCCTTCATTTGCAGATTCATCAATTACTTTTTCAATACTTCCAGCAATGTAATCGCTGATAACTGAGTCAACTGCAATTCCTCTTCCACGAATCATAATTCCTGTTTGGCCAGTTGCAACAAAATCAGATTTTAATCCACGTTTTAAAAATTCATTATGGATATTTAATGTAGTTGTCATCTTTCCGATATTACAATCCATTCCGACAGAAAGAATTGTTTTTGCTTTTCTTGTTTTCCAATTTCCTAAAGAGACAACTTCATATTCTTCAGGAATTTTTCTCCAATCAGTTATTGATACATTATTTTGTTTTGCAATTGAATTAAATTCTGAATCATCTCCTAAAAAAGTATGAAGCCCACTTAAAATGTGTAATTTATTTTTTAAAGCAGTTATTATAATAGAGCGCCATGCTTCTGGCAACCTGCCACCAATTGGTGCAATCCCGATTAATAAAGCAGTTGGATTAAATTTTAAAGCTTCATCAATTGATGAAACAATCGGTATCGCTCCGCCATAACCTAAAATATCATGGCTAGTTTTTCCAGATTTTGTGCTATCAATTATTGCAAGAACATTTTGTGGAAAATATATAATTGCAGCATTTGCAGTTTTTGATTTTAAGGGACTAAATTGTCCCTCGCATAAAATTATAAGTTTGTGATCCATATTTTTATTTTCGAGGATGATATTTTTTATGTTCAGCAATTAAATGTTCACGATCGATGTGTGTATAAATTTGTGTTGTGTTAATATCACTATGACCGAGCATTTCTTGAACTGCTCGCAAATCAGCACCTCCTTCAAGTAAATGCGTTGCAAATGAATGCCGAAATGTATGTGGATGAATTTGTTTTGAAATATTTGCTTTTGTTGCATAAAACTGTACAATATTCCAAACCGACATTCTTGTTAATCCTTTTCCACGCTGATTTATGAATAGAATATTTGTAGATATTTTTCCTTTTAAAATTTTTGGACGAACTTTTTCTAAATAAAGTTGAATAATATTTAATGCAGGTTCACCAATCGGGACAAGTCTTTCTTTTGATCCTTTTCCCATCACTCTAATTAATTCTTCATCTTTAAGAATATCATTTAATTTTAATCCGATTAATTCCGAAACTCTAATTCCAGTTGCATATAAAGTTTCTAAAATAGCTTTATCGCGTATCCAAATTTCATTTTTTTGTTGATCAAAATTTTTTGGGGAATTAATAATTTTTTCGATTTCCTCGACACTCAAAACATCGGGAATTTGAAATCCAACACGAGGAGAAACTATTGCTTCGGTTGGATTATGTTTAATTTGATTCTCGTTATGGATAAATTTATACAAACCTTTAATTGCTGAAATTGAGCGAGCAATACTTTTTGCCGAAAGTCCACTTCGTTTTAAAAAAGTAATGAATTCCGAAATTATATTTTCTTCAACACTTCCTAAATTTTCGATTTTCTTAAATTCAAGATAATTACAATATTTTTCGATATCTCTTTTATAGCTATCGATTGAATTTATTGCAAGATTTTTTTCCAATTGCAGAAAATGAATGTATTGTTGAATTTGCTTTTGATACATTATTTGAATATGTCAACAATTAAATTTATTTGCAATAGAACACTTTGTTCGGGAGAAGTTTATTTCTAAATTTTTTAATTATGTCGATAATTGATTCGTTAATTCTTGGAGTAGTTCAGGGTCTCACAGAATTTATTCCTGTATCAAGCACAGCACATCTAACTTTGGCCGGTAAATATTTAGGATTGATCAAAAATAGTAATCCCGAAGAGTGGACTGCACTATTAGCTGTAATTCAACTTGGTACCTTAGTTGCTGTATTAATTTATTTTTGGAATGATATATTTAAAATTTTAAAAAACTTTTTTAACACTCCTTTTACACTTAATAATAACAACACAAAACTTGGATGGTTAATAATTGTTGGAACAATCCCAGTTGTGATAATAGGCTTGCTATTAAAAGATTTTATTGAAGGATCATTTACTAAAGATTTAAATGTGATTGCAATAAGTTTAATTTTACTTGCAATAATTTTATTTTTTGCAGAAAAAACTGGCACTAAAAATAAATCAATTGAAAAAATTACCTGGCTCGATTCATTAATAATTGGACTTGCACAATGTGTTGCATTAATTCCTGGCTCATCCCGTTCAGGGACAACAATTACCGCCGCACTTTTTTGCGGATTGAAAAGAGACGACGCGGCAAGGTTTTCTTTTTTATTAAGTATTCCCGCAATTTTTGCAAGTGGAGTTCTAGAATTATTTGCTCTTAAAAATTATATTTACTCTCTCGGCGCTAGCTCAATTATGATTTCAATTGTTTCCTCAGCAATTGTTGGATATTTTTCGATTGAATTTTTATTAAAATATTTAAAAACTCATTCAACATATATTTTTATTATTTACCGAATTATTGTTGGGTTAATAATCTTCAAAATAATTTTATAAATGGATTTTATTTCAGAATTTTTTCAAAAATTAACAAACATTAAAGAACTAGTAATCTGGGCCGGATATACCGGCATAACTTTAATAGTTTTTGCTGAAACTGGTTTGTTAATTGGTTTTTTTCTTCCGGGCGATTCACTCTTATTTACGGCTGGATTATTCGCATCTCAAGGGATGTTTGATATTTATACTTTAAACTTACTTTTAATTCCAGCAGCAATTATTGGCGATGCAGTTGGATATTACATTGGCAAAAAAAGTGGCGAAGCATTATATGCGAGAGAAGAATCAAGATTTTTTAAAAAAAAATATTTACTTCAAACAAAAAACTTTTACGAAAAATATGGCAACATTACAATTGTACTCGCAAGGTTTATGCCATTTGCTCGGACATTTGCTCCAGTTGTAGCTGGGATTGCAATGATGAAGTATCGAAACTTTGTAATTTATAATATTGTCGGTGGAATCGGTTGGGTTTTAAGTATGACGTTACTTGGATATTTGCTTGGTGCAAATTTTCCCATTGTTGGTAAAAATTTAGAACTCGTAATTATTTTGATTGTATTTATTTCTATATTGCCTGGTATAATTAAATATTTTCAAATAAGAAAAAAAGAAAATTTATGACAACCGTTCCTCCTCCAAAAGTTAAAGAGTTTAATCCCGAAACATTAGAAAAAATTGCATATAAAAGTGTTTCAACGATTCCAACACGCGAGAAAAATGATCAATTCAGATTGGGTTATTGCATCTGGCTTTTTTTATCAGAAAAAAAAGGGACACTCAAGCAAGCAGTTCAAAACTCTGGCGCAAGAGTTTTAATTTCAGAACCGGATGTAATTAAAATAATTTCTGATGATTTAAAAAATTCTGGTATTAATCTTTAATAAATGAATTTTGCCGAAATTAATTTTCAAAATTTTAGTTTAGCCTTTATTCCAATTTTTGTTGCAATTGATGTTTTGGGAATTCTTCCGATTTTTATTGGGATGACAAACTCGCTTGATAAACAGAAAAAACAAAAATTAATCCGCGATGCAACTTTTACTGCAGGGATACTTGCTTTGGTTTTTACGATTACAGGAAAATTTATTTTTCAATTACTCGGTATTACTGATAACGATTTTAGAATTGGAGGTGGAATTGTTTTACTCGTTTTATCAATCACCGATTTATTATTTAACTCAGACTCACAACGGACACCAGTTAAAGAATTGGGCGTTGTGCCAATCGGAATTCCATTAATAATGGGACCAGTTGCATTGACATCAGTTATGATTGTTGTTGATCAATATGGATACGTGTTAACAATTTTATCACTTGTAATAAATTTAATTATTGTTTGGATTGCGCTTCGTAACAGTAATTATTTAATTAAAATTTTGGGAGACGGGGGATCAAGAGCATTTACAAAAGTTGCATCACTATTTATGTGTGCAATTGCAGTTATGATGATTCGTGTTGGAGTTGTAAATATTTTAAAATAAAATTATTTAATTCTTCTTATAAAATATATTTTTATCGGCGGGTATAATCTTTGATCAACACTTTGGCTTTTGTGAATTAATTTTACAATTTTCATTCCTTCAAAAACTTTTCCGAAAGCAGCAAATCCCGTTCCATCGCCATGTCGCGCTCCACTAAAATCAAGTGACGGCTGATCACCGACACAAATAAAAAATTCTGATGTAGCGGTTCCCGGTTCATCCCGCGCCATAGAAATGGTTCCATCTAAATGTTTTAAAGCTGTAATATTAGTTGTTTCGTGAATAATCGGCATAAACATATTTGATGTATCTTCTATACCACCTTGAATTACATTTATTTTTGTTGAATTAAATGGTTGATTATCAGGCTCTGTTGTTACAGTTCTGTAAAAATTTGTATTATCAAATTTTTTGTCTTCAATATATTTATAAAAATTATTTACTGTAATTGGCGCTTTATCTGGAAATAGTTCCAAAACAATTTTACCAACTGATGTGCTGATGACGACAACATTTTTACGATCCGAACAATCGAATTGTAAAAAAATAATTATCAAAGTAGAGATTATAACTTTCATTTTAAAATAATTTACTTCTATTATAGAAAAATAAAATGTAACTTTTAAACAATTTTTAATCAATAATAATATGAAAAAACTTATTTTATTTATCTGTCTAATTCAGATTTTAAACGCACAATCGATAAACTCACCAAATAATAAACTTACGTTCGAGTTTAAACTTTCTGCAATTGGCGAGCCGACTTACGAGTTAAAACTTGGTAACGAGAGTATAATTCTGCCAAGTAAACTTGGCTTTGTTATAAAAGATCAACCTGCACTTGATAATAATTTTATAGTTACAAAAACTGAAACCTCCACTACAAATGAAACATGGGAGCCTGTTTTAGGCGAAGTCAGTAGAATTAAAAATAATTATAACGAACTAAAAGTTTATCTAAATCAAAAAAAAGAAAAAGATAGAAATCTTATTTTAACTTTTAGATTATATGACGAAGGGCTTGGTTTTAGATACGAATTTCCTTTACAAGATAATTTAAAACATTTTGTTGTTGCAGATGAATTAACTGAATTTAATTTAACAGGTGATCATAAAACTTGGTGGACTCCCGGTGATTTTGATACTAACGAATATTTTTATCAAACTTCACCAATAAGTAAAATACATGTTGGCAACCTGAGAAGAGCGGGAGAAATTTTTACTTCTTCACCGATTGGAAATAATTTTGTACAAACCCCAGTACAATTTAAAACTTCAAAAAATATTTACATTAACATTTTTGAAGCGGCACTTGTAAATTACCCAGCAATGTGTTTAGAAATTAATAATAAAACTTTTTCAACAAAAAGTTCACTTGCGCCTGACGCAGTTGGGAATAAAGCATATTTACAAACTCCTGCAAAAACTCCATGGCGAGTTATTTTTGCAACAACTGATGCGCGCGAAATAGTTGCATCAAAATTAGTTTTAAATTTAAATGAGCCATCAAAAATTGAAAATACAAGTTGGATAAAAGCTACAAAGTATATCGGAATTTGGTGGGGAATGCATGTTGGAACAATGAGCTGGAATTATTCTGATGTTGATAATGTTTCTCTTAAAACTACCGATTGGAAAAGTTTAAAACCAAATAGTACGCACGGCGCAACTACAAAAAGAACAAAAGAATATATCGACTTTGCTGCAAAACATGGATTTGATGCTGTGCTTGTTGAAGGTTGGAATGTTGGATGGGAAGATTGGTTTGGAAAATGGAAAGAAAATGTTTTCGATTTTGTAACTCCTTATCCAGATTTTGATGTTGAAGAATTACAAAAATATGCAAAATCAAAAAATGTAAAAATGATTATGCACCACGAAACAAGCGCATCGGTAACAAATTATGAAAGACAACTTGATACTGCATTTCAGTTTATGAAAAAATTTGGTTACGACGCTGTAAAATCAGGATATGTCGGAAAAATAATTCCACGCGGAGAATTCCATGATGGACAGTGGATGATAAATCATTACGTTCACGTTGCAGAAAAAGCAGCTGAATATCAAATTATGATTAATCCACACGAACCGGTTAGACCAACTGGACTGAGTCGTACATATCCAAACTGGCTTGCAAATGAAGCTGCACGTGGAAACGAATTTAATGCGTGGAGCGAGGGAAATCCACCAGAGCATGAAACAATTTTATCTTTTACAAGATTTCTTGGTGGAGCGATGGATTACACGCCGGGAATTTTTGAAATTAAAATGGAGTTTTATAAAAACGGAAGAAATACACAAGTTCACACAACGCTTGCAAAACAACTTGCGCTTTATGTTACAATTTATTCACCGCTGCAAATGGCTGCCGATTTACCAGAAAATTATGAGCGCTACATGGATGCGTTTCAATTCATAAAAGATGTTCCTGTTGATTGGAGTGATACAAAAATTTTAGAGGCCGAGCCGGGTGATTATTTGACAATCGCGCGTAAAGATAAAAAAAGTGCTAATTGGTTTTTAGGAGCAATTACAGATGAAAATAAAAGAGAAACTCTCTTGCAATTAAATTTTTTAGACGCTGATAAAAAATATACTGCAACAATTTATAAAGATGCCGATGATGCTGATTGGGAAAAAAATCCGAAAGCATATAAAATTGAAACGAAAACTGTTTCTTCAAAAGATAAAATTAATTTAAAACTTGCAGCTGGTGGTGGTGCTGCAATTAGTTTTGTGGTGAAGTAAAAATTTCAATCAGTTGGGTAAGTGATTTAAATGCCGAATAAATTGCGCAACAACTGAAATCTTTCTCAGTAGAAAAAATTAATTGTTATTTGAATTTTTTATTTTATTGACTCCAAAAATAAATAAACATTTAAACACATATAAAAAATGGCTGGAAAAGAAATCCAGGAGCTATCCTTTTAACTTAAACCTTACGATTAAACCACAAAACATAAGTAGATCAAACCCTAAAATAATTATTATTAGACCCAGTTTTCTAAATTAAATCGTTTGAATTCGTTTTTTTATATGGAGTGATATGAAATAGGAAATTATATAACTATAGAAATGCAAACTGGATACTAGTACTCTAAATTATTGTATTGAACTTATTGCAATGATTACACTTAGAATCGATAGAATTAGCGAGGGTAGGCGTTTAATAAATGGATTTTTAATCTTGAAATGGAAATATTGAGCAGCTATCATAAACATACCCATAAGTAAAGAACTAATTTGGACTAATGATGGAATTGGTAACCAAATACCGACTATAAGCAATATTGCTAAAATCATTTTAGATACTCCTACAAAGTTGCGCGTTAAATCATTTAATCCAAATTGCTTAAATTCTTTAACTACATTATCATACCTGAAAGTCCAAACATAGACTACGGATAGTCCCACAATCATTTGTAACAAACTTATAAGTGTATTCATTTTTTTAATTTTTATTATTCATAAACTACATTATCATACCTGAAAATCCAAACATAGGATACTGATAGTTGCTAACTCGTATATAAGTCTCATAAGTATGGTTATTTATTTTTTCAAAGTTAAGTAATTAATAAAAGAAATAGAAGTTTCAAAAAGGCTTGATGAAGATCAGGCCTTTTTTATTTCATAGCAATTCATAAATCATAATCCTCTAGAGGGTTCTTCAAATCCGCTTCCCGCTACTTATATAACCCTTTCTAAATAGAGTTGTACGTTCTTAAAATCAAACAATTGATTTAGTGAAAAATTTAATAACAAAAGGAGGGTGTTATGTTGGCTATTCAGAATAATCCAATGACAAAAGTAATTTCAGATTTGTCCATTATTTTCATACTTTCAAGAGTATTAAATTAATAATCATTTTTTTTCCAGTTTTAACAAGTTGTTAAGCGAGTTCAGAGGTCAACATTATTTATTCAATTTTGTAATTTTTCATGGTTTATCAAAGTTCTCTTTATTATGCCTCTCGCGTTTGCTTGCTATGTTCTTTAAATTGCCCATAACTTGTTTATAGGCTCAGTTTTATACTCAAAAACTGAGCAAAGTCAGTCTATTTGTTTGAATATGTTCAACTACTGTTGAGTGTTTTTTTTTATAAATCATCAAACGGAGATTTAATATTTTGAAGAATTTTGATATCAAAAGTTTTGATGTCTTACTTATCAATGGTTTAAGTAAAATTTCACTTCCCATC
>JAQCAB010000019.1 GCA_027622375.1 Bacteroidota bacterium | reverse complement strand
CTATTATATCAATATAAAAAGACTTGCATAGTTTTTGACTAATGGCCGATGACAAAGTCATTGCCAATTGTTTAAATCTTCACAACCGCAAAAAAGTGAAGATGAAATATTTTTCTCAAAAGTTAAATACCGAATGATTGGTTCATTCCGTGGAGGAAGAAGTGCTGCTGTTGCAGGAAGTTATAAAAATAAAAATACTTTTTATTTTGGCGGCACAGGTGGTGGTGTTTGGAAAACTACAGATGCTGGAAGTAATTGGTCGAACATAAGCGATAAATTTTTTGGCGGATCAATTGGCGCTGTTGCAGTTGCACCGAGCGACGAAACAATTATTTATGTTGGTGAAGGTGAAAATTCAATGCGTGGAAATGTAAGTGAGGGGCTCGGTGGAATTTGGCGAACTGATGATGGTGGAAAAAGTTGGAAAAATGTTGGTTTAAAAGATGGCCGTCATATTATTAGAATAATTATCCATCCAAAAAATCCTGATATAGTTTGGGTTGCAGTAATGGGGCATTTATTCGGGCCAAATGAAGAGCGTGGTGTATTTAAAACTACAAATGGTGGTAAAACTTGGGAGAAAACTTTGTACGCAAATAATCAAACTGGTTGCAGCGATTTAGTAATGGAGCCGGGAAATCCAAATGTATTTTATGCAGGTTTGTGGCGTGTAATTAGAACTCCACATAGTTTAGAAAGTGGTGGCGAAGGAAGTGGTTTATATAAAAGTATTGATGGCGGTGAAACTTGGACAAATATTTCTACAAAAAAAGGATTGCCAAAAAATATTTGGGGAATTGTTGGTGTTGCAATTGCGCCATCAAACACAGAAAAAATTTATTCTATAATTGAAAACAAAGATGGTGGTTTGTACATGAGCCCAGATGGTGGAGAAACTTGGACTCTCTCTTCAAGTGATAATAATATTCGCCAGCGCGCTTGGTATTACACAAAAGTTTTTGTCGATCCAAAAAATGAAAATCGAGTTTATTGTCCAAATGTTGGATTTATGTTTAGCACTGATGGTGGAAAAACTTTCCAAAGAACTCAAACTCCACATGTAGATCATCATGATTTATGGATTGATCCTGAAGATCCAAACAGAATGATTGTTGCAGATGATGGTGGCGCTCAAGTTTCTTTTGATATGGGAAAAAATTGGAGTACATATTTAAATCAACCCACTGTACAAATTTATCGTGTTAGTACAGATAATGCCTTTCCGTATAGAGTAATGGGAGGTCAACAAGATAATTCTGCTTTTAGAATTAAAAGTAGAACTTATGGCAACTCAATTACTTTAGAAGATATGGATATTACTGCCGGTAACGAAAGTGGATATGTTGTTGCCGATCCTTTAAACCCGGAAATAACTTATGGCGGAAATTATCAGGGAACTTTGCAACGACTTGATCATAAAACTGGAGAATTAAGAAGTATAAATGTTTGGCCAATTGATAATATTGGCGCTGGTGCTGATGTTGCAAAATATCGCTTCCAATGGAACTTCCCTATTTTCTTTTCTCCACATAATCCAAAAAAATTATACGCTGCTGGTAATATTTTATTTACATCTGATAATGAAGGTAGAAGTTGGGAAGCAATCAGTCTAGATTTAACTACAAATGATAAATCTAAACAAGTTTCAAGTGGCGGACCAATTACAAAGGATAATACTTCAGTTGAATATTATTGTACAATTTTTACTGCAACTGAAAGTTGGCTTGAAAAAGATTTATTATGGGCCGGAAGTGATGATGGATTAATCCATATTTCAAAAGATGGTGGAAAAAAATGGGAAAATGTAACTCCCAAAGATTTACCAAAATCTATGATGTGGAATAATGTTGACGTTGATCCATATAAAAAAGGAGCTGCATATTTTGTTGGCACTCGTTACAAAGTTGATGACTTTGCGCCATACATTTATAAAACCGAAGATTACGGAAAAAGTTGGGATAGAATTGATAATGGAATTAACAAAAACCATTTTACTCGCGCGTTAAAAGCAGATTTAAAACGTAAGGGTTTACTTTATGCCGGTACAGAATATGGAATGTATGTTTCGTATGATGATGGAAAAAATTGGAAACCTTTTCAACTTAATCTTCCAATTGTCCCTATTACCGACCTCACAATAAAAAATAATGATTTAGTTGTTGGTACACAGGGAAGAGGAATTTATATTTTAGATGATCTCTCGGTGGTTCAGCAAAAAAATTCTGAATTTTTAAATCACAGCTTACATGTATTTGAAGTTAATCCAGCATATAGATTAGTTAGTACGTGGGGTGGTTTTGGTGGTGGCGCTACTATTAATTTAAAAAACTCTGCGCCAAATCCACCAAATGGCGTTGTGATGAATTATTATTTAAAGGATATAACTGACTCAACTAAATTTTCAATTGAGATTTTAGATAAAAATAAAAAATCAATTAAAACATTCTCGTCAACTACAAAAGAAAATAAAGTTGATATTTTTAAAGGAATGAATCAATTCGTTTGGGATATGAATTATACCGAAGCCGAAAAACTTGATGGTTTAATTATTTGGAATGGATTTATACCGGGACCAAAAGCTGCACCGGGTAATTATTTTGCAAAATTTAAATTGGAAAAAGATTCTTCCGAAGTAGCTTTTACAATTATCCCAGACCCAAATTATAAAATTACAGAAGCAGAATATGATGAGCAATTTAACTTTTTAATTTCTTTGAGAGATAAATTTTCGGATTTGATTAGAACTTTAAAAAATATTCAGGAATTACGAAAACAAATGTCCGATTTTGAAACCAGAATCGGTAAAGATTTACCAAAAGAAATTAAACAACAAATAGATACAATCGGCAAACAAATAACTTCAGTTGAGGAAGCTTTACATCAAACAAAAGCTAAAAGCAGTCAAGATGTTTTAAACTTCCCAGTTAAGTTGGATGATAAACTTTCCGGTTTGTATGAAGCAGCATCTGCCGGCTATACTGCGCCAGCAAAACAGATTAAAGAAGCATATTCTGAAATACAAACTTTGATTGACAATCAAATTCAAAAATTTAAATCTGTAAATGAATCTGATGTTGCAAAATTAAATCAAATGATACATGAAAAAACTTTGCCTTTAATTGGATTGAAAAAAGAAACTAAATAAAAATTTAATTCATCATTTTATAAAATAAAAAAGCCTGGTTTATGCCGGGCTTTTTTTTGGAATGTGAATATTCCCTTTTACTCGTATCTCAGAGATTCAATTGGATCTAAATTTGCAGCTTTCCACGCAGGATAAAGCCCGAATAAAATTCCGATAAGTGAGCAAAATAAAATTGCAATTAAATTCATGCCAAGTGGTGAAACGCTAAAAAATGGTGTTTCCAAAATTGCGACAGAAGTATTCCAAGGATATAAAATTGGAGTACTCATTAAAACCGAAACTATATTTCCTAAAATTGATCCTGAAATAATTCCCAACAATCCACCAAACTGACTAAAGACAACTGACTCGGTTAAAAATTGTGAAAGAATATTATTTTTTGTTGCGCCAACTGCTTTACGGATTCCGATTTCTTTTGTTCGCTCTGTAACTGTAACTAACATTATATTCATAATTCCAATTCCCGCAGCAAGTAGTGCGATGCAAGCAATCCCGAGAGTCCCAATTTTAATCATAAAAGTGAGATCATTAAATTGTTTTACAATTGAATCGTTCGAAATAATTTCAAAATCATCTTTTTCTCCGGGAGGAACTTGCCGAATACCTCTAAAAGTTAATTTTGTAAATTCAATTACTTCATCATAAGCTTCTCTATTTGGGGCTTCAACAGTAATTGCAATTCCTTTTTCTTTCCCGAATTGTTCAAGCGCAGTTGAAAGTGGAATGATAACAAAATTATCTTGATTGCTGCCGAGGAAAGAACCTTTTTCTTTTAGAGTTCCGATAACTGTATAAAGAATACTTTCAATTTTAATTTCTTTACCAACAGGATTTGAAAAAGGGAAAATAGTTGTAATAATATTTTTACCAAGTAGCACGACATTTTTGGAATATTTTAAATCAGTTTCATCAAAACCTCTTCCATCTTCAACAACCCAATTATTTGCGCTAAATCCATTTTGCGTTGAGCCAGTAACTTCAACATTTGGATTTGTTTTATTTTTCTCAAAAGTGATTGTTTTCATTCGAGCAGTTTTTTCAATTGAAACAACTGCGCGACCAGATAATTTTTCGGAAAGTTCAATTCCATTTTCGTAAGTAATATCTTTTCTTCTTCTCCATCCAAAATCGCGCGGACCAAAACTAACTGCCGGATATTTTGTTATCGCAAAAGTTTGCGCAGAAATTGCATTATTAATTCCAGTTTCAAATGAATATTGTAAAACTCCCATCGCAGTCATTACACCGATAATTGAGAAAACGCCAACTGCAATCCCGAGCAAAGTTAAAACCGATCTAAGTTTATTTGACTTGATCGAGTTCATCGCCATTAAAATGCTTTCTTGAATTTGCATTACTCGTACCTCAACGCTTCAACAGGATCCATCTTTGCTGCTCTCATTGCCGGCAACAATCCAGAAATAACTCCGACTAAAAGTGAAATTAATATTGAAATCAATACAATTAATATTGGCATTGATGTTGGAATAATTTGATTTATTAATAAGCTTAATGGATATGAAATTATAATCCCTACCAAACCACCTAATAAACTTAACATTGAAGATTCAATCAAAAATTGAAGTAAAATTGTTCTGCGTTTTGCGCCGATTGCCTTTCTAATTCCGATTTCTTTTGTCCGTTCTTTAACAGTAACAAACATAATATTCATAATTCCGATTGCGCCAACAAAAAGTGAAAGAGTTGTAATAAATAATCCGATACCGGCAATTACAAGACCAATTGCATTAAAAGTTTGAATAAATAAATCTTGCTGATTAATTGCAAAATCATCCTCTTGATTTGGTGGAACGCGACGAGCTTTTCGTAAAATTCCACGGAGCTCTTCTGCTGTTTCATCCAAATTTTTTGGATCGGCTGCTTTTGCGTGAATTTGGATTCCCCTCTCTGAACCATATCTCGGGAAAAAAGAATTTATCGGCAAAAAAACTCTATTGTCTAAACTAAACATTCCTAGGAAGCTGCCTTGTTTTTCTAAAATTCCGATACATTTATAAGTGTGGCTACCGACTTTAATATTTTTCCCAATTCCAGATTCTTGTGGAAAAATTTTTGCAGCAACTTCACTTCCAATTACAACAACAGGTCTGCCACCAAAAGCTTCAGCTTCGGTAAATAATCTTCCATACTCAACATTCATATTATTGAGTGGGAAAAATTGATCAGAAGTACCAACTGCAAAGACTCCTGCAACATCATTTGAACGATATTGAACAGATATTCCAGTACCAACAACAGGCGTAATTAAATTAGCTGTAGAAACTTGATTTTGAACTGCGTAAAAATGTTCCATTTTAATATCTTTGCGATTTCTAAACTTCCACCAATTGTCATTTTGGAACCAAGCAAATTTTTGAACGTATAAATTATCAGCACCAATTTTACTAATGTTGTCCTTAAATGCTCTGTTAAGCCCTTCAATTGCTGTCCCCATTAAAGTTACTGAAACAATCCCGATAACAATACCGAGCGTTGTTAAAGCCGAACGCATTTTGTTTGCACGAATTGCGATAAAAGACATCCCCAAACTTTCGCGAAGTTCAAAGAAGAGTGAAGAAAATTTGCTTATCATTAAAAAAATTTATTAAGATATCTATTTACTTGCTTTTAATACTTTTTCGTCTCGTTCAACTTTTCCATCACGAACGCGAATAATTCTGTGAGCATGTTCAGCAATATATTCTTCGTGCGTTACAATAATAATTGTATTACCCTCTAAATGTAATTCTTCAAAAAGTTGCATAATTTCATCACCAGTTTTTGTATCAAGATTTCCGGTCGGTTCATCTGCAAGTATAATTGATGGTCTTGTAACTAATGCTCGTGCAATTGCAACTCTTTGTCGTTGACCACCAGAAAGTTCGTTCGGTTTATGATGCATTCTATTTTCCAAACCAACATGGGCTAAAGATTGTTTAGCGCGATTATGTCTATCAAACTTTCCCATACCAGAATAAATTAATGGTAACTCAACATTATGCAAAGCATTGCTTCGCGCTAGTAAATTAAAAGTTTGAAATACAAATCCAATTTCTTTATTGCGGATACGCGCAAGTTCATCATCAGTCATACTACTTACATTTACATCATTAAATTGATACAATCCAGTTGTGGGAGAATCAAGACAACCAATCATATTCATTAATGTAGATTTTCCGGAACCTGATGGCCCCATAATTGCAACATATTCACCACGATCAATTGAAATTGAAATATTATCCAACGCATGGACGGTTTGATCCCCCATTTCATAAAACTTACTTAAATTTTTTATATTAATTACGTTCGGCATAAATAAAATTATTTATCTTTTTTGATACCAAATTTTTTATCGGGTGATTCAATTTTAATTTTTGAACCATCTTCAAGATCCTTATTAATTGCTTTAAAACTTCCAATAATTATTTCAGTTCCAACTTTTAATCCCGTTAATATTTCAACATTTTCGTCATCACTGATCCCGCGAGTAACTTCAGTTAAAACTGCTTTTCCATTTTTAGTTAAAAATACAACTTCTTTTGGTTTTGTTTTTTCTTTTGGAGCAACATCATTTGTACCGGGATTTTGTGAATTTGATTTAAATTCTTTTTTATCTGCTCTTGTTGTTACAGATTGAATTGGAACTGAAATTACATTTGATCTTGTTTCTGTAATTATATCAGCAGTCATTGACATCCCCGGACGAAGCGCTGGATTTGTGTTATTAATTCTAATTTTGACTTCAAAGTTTGTTACTTCTTCTTGGGTTCCCATGCCTCTTGTTTTTGCAGTGTTTGCAATTTCATAAACTATTCCCACAAATTTTTCATCGCGCATTGCATCAATTTGAATTTTAGTAGTATCACCAGTTGAGATTAAAACAATATCATTTTCTCCAACATCAACTCTTGCTTCCATTGTACTTAAATCTGCAACAGTCATAATTTCGGTACCTTGCATAAATCCACTTCCGCTAACTCTTTCTCCCTTTTGCATTTTTAAAGCAGTAATTACACCCGGCATTGGTGCATAAACTGTGGTTTTTAAAAGATTTTCAGTTGCATCTCTTAAACCTGCTTGTGCTTGTTTTACACCGGCAGATGCAGTTTCATATTGCGCTTTTGCAATTTCAAAAGCAGTATTTGAAGCAATAAATTCTTGTTCCGATGAAAGATTTTTTGAATATAATTCTTTAGCTCTTTTAAATTCCGATTCTGCTTTTTTTAAACTGGCATTTTGTAAAGCCAATCCTGATTTTGCTGATTGTAAAGATGCCATCGCACGATCAACTTGAGCTTGATATTGATCTGGTTTTATTTTTACAAGTAAATCTCCTTTATTAACTTTTTGCCCTTCTTTTACAGAAAGTTGAATTATTTCTCCACTAACTTCTGCATTAATTTTAACTTGTAATTCGGGTTGGATTTTTCCGGATGCAGTTACAGATTGGGTGATTGTATTTAAACTTACTTTTTGTGTAGTAACCGGAATTTCAACTTCTTTATTGCGGCCAAAAATTATATAAACAACAATTCCAATCACGAGTAAACCGATTATGGATAAAGTTATAATTTTTCTTTTTTTCTTTTTTTGGGGATCTGTAAGCATTTTAATTTAGTTTTAAATTGTTAATATCGTTGTTGACCGAGTGAAAGTACAAGTTGGTGTTTTGCGATTAAAAAATCATAATCAGCATTTACTTTATCACTTAACGAGCGAGTGTGATTTGCATTTGCAATTAGTAAATCAAGTAATGAGCCGGCACCGAGAGAATATCTTTCTTCAGCTATTCTTCTATCTTCTGTTGAGGCAATAATATTTTTTTGCGAAACTTCTCTTTGTTTTTGTGTTGATTCTAAATCAAGAACAGCTTTTTTTACTTCAACATGTATTTTACGTTTTGTTTGCAAAAGTTGTTCTTCTGAAGTTTTTAATCTTAATTCGGCTTGCTGAACTGCAACTGTTGATTTAAATCCGGAAAAAAGTGGAAAACTAATATTTAATCCAAAAATCGTGTTATTTTTTTTTCCTAAATTTGAAAGTGTGTCTTCGCTTGTTGAAAAACTTGCATTTGCAGAAATTGTTGGCCAAAAAGTACTACGCGCAATTGCGATATCACTGCTTGAATTTGTTATTGCAATTTGGTTGCTTTGAAAATCGGGACGCGAGGCAATTGCTTTCGAAAAAAAAGATACAATATTTTTTGATTCAACCAATAATTCTTTTGTGAGTTCATCTTCTATTTCATTTTCGATATCGACATCTTGAATCAAATATTCTTCATTAACATCCAACGAAATATATGATAACAAATCTGCATAAGAATTATCAAAAGTATTTTTTGCTTTAATTAAATTCAATTCATCATTTGCAGTTGTAACTTGTTGACGATATAAATCTGCTTTTGCAATTGCACCAATTCTGACTGATTCTTCAATACGTTTTAATTGTTGCTGACTTCGTTTTAAATTATCTTCATTAACTTGCAAAAGAGATTTTGTTCTTAATAAAGTCAAATATCTTCTCTGAACTTCAAAAACTACAAGTTGTTGAACTCTGACATGATCAAAATTACTAGATTCAAATGTATTTGCTGCTTTTGTAACATTTTCCCAATTACTCATTCCATCAAACAAAACAACTGAAGTACTAAATGAAGTTGCAAATGAATTAGAAGGATTCGGATATTTTAAAAATTGATCAATAGCATCACTTTCACTTTTTTTAGTTTGACTGCCCGATGAACTGAAATTAATATTTGGTACTAAAGCCCACCTGGCAGAACTAATTCCATACTCTTGAGTTAATTTTAAATTAGATGATCTGATAACATCAAAATTTGCTTTTAAAGCTTGATCAACTGCTTGGGAAATTGACAAACTTTTTTGTTGAGCAATTGCAACACTAAAAACTAAAATTGTGATTTGAGTTATAATGAATTTTATTCGCATTAAATTTTATTTTCTTTGATGTTTTAAATAATAAATTGGTTTAATAATTGAGGTGCAAATATAGTTAAATATTGGAAAATTTTATAATACTTTGTTCTACCCAGCTAATAATCTACTTTTATTATCCATTAAAAATTTTAATGCTGACTCGTGAGTATTTTCAATTCTCCCTTCTAAAATTGCTTCTTCAATCTCTGTTTTAATTACACCTACTAATTTGGAAGGTTCGAGATTTAACAATTTCATAATTTCATCTCCCCGAACTGGCGATTGAAAAGAGCGCATTCTATCTTTTTCTTCAACCTCTTTTAGTTTGGTACAAACAACATTATAATTTTCCAAATATTGTTTTACAAGATTTGGATTTTTTGAAGTAATATCAGCTCGGCATAAAGTAATTAAATCGTCAATATCTTCGCCAGCATCTACAAGTAATCTGCGCAATGCTGAATCGGTAACTACTTCATCAACAAGCGCCATAGGACGCAAATGAAACCGAACTAATTTTTCAACATAATTTAATTTTGATGTTGGCAGCTTCATTCTTTTAAAAATTGATTTCATCATTTTTGCACCAAGCTCCTCGTGGCCATAAAATGTCCAACCGATTCCATCTTTAAATTGTTTTGTTTTAGGTTTTGCAATATCATGCACGAGCGCAACAAAACGCAAATACAAATTTTTAGTCATTGCTGAAATATTATCAACAACAATACAAGTATGTAAAAAAACATCTTTATGGTGATAATCTTCTCTTTGCTCGGCACCTGCAAGATCTTCCACTTCGGGAAAAACAATTCTCATTAATCCCGTTTCGAACATTAATTTAAGTCCGATTGAAGGATTTTCGCTTTCTAAAATTTTTAAAAATTCGTGTGTAATTCTTTCTTGCGATACAATTGACAATCTTTCCTTCATTTGAAAAATTGCATCGAAAGTTTTTTGCTCAATTTGACCTTTAATTTGAGAAGCAAATCTGACTGCTCGCATCATTCTTAATGGATCATCATCAAAAGTTTTAAATGGATCGAGTGGAGTTTTGATTATTTTATTTTTTAAATCTGACTCGCCATTAAAAAGATCAGTAAATTTACACCAGTTTTTTTTATTTAAAGAAATTGACATTGCATTAATTGTAAAATCTCTGCGATGAAGATCATCATCCAAAGTTCCCGATTGAACAAGTGGCTTGCGAGAATCTTTTGAATAGCTTTCTTTTCGAGCGCCGACAAATTCTAATTTGAATTCATCAAGTTGCAACATGCAAGTTCCAAATTTTTCGAAAACAACTAAATTTGATTTGTTAAAATTTTTTTCAACAATTTTTGCAAAACCAACACCATCTCCAACAACTAAAATATCAATATCATTTACATTTTTATTTAATAATTTATCCCGAACAAATCCCCCAACAGCATAAATTTCAAAATTATTTTTATCGGCAAGCGAGCCAATTTTAATTAAAACTGGGTTTTGTATTTCAAATTTTGGAACACTCACAAAGATGAACCTATTTTTTTAATAATTTCATTCGCAACTTCAAGTGCGCGTTTGCCATCTTCACCAGTAACTAAAACTGGAATTTTTTCTGTAATTGATTTTACAAATTGTTCAAGTTCGTGTTGCAAAGGATTTATTTCTTTTACAGTTGGTCTTTCATAAATAATATTTCTTTCAACAGCACCTTCGCCAATTTTACCAAGCAACATTGTTGTAGGTTGTGTCGCTTTGTCATCAGTAATTTTAAAAACTTCTGCTAATCCCAAAATAAAATCAATTGAAATATATTCCTTCTCTTGAAATAAACGCATCTTCCTCATTTTATTTTGTGATATTCTGCTGGCTGTAATATTTGCAACTGCGCCATTTTCAAATTGAAGACGGGCATTTGCAATATCAACTGATTTTGAAACTACCGAAACTCCAGTTGCATCAATTCTTGAAACAGGAGATTTTATTAAACTTAAAATTATATCTAAATCATGAATCATTAAATCGAGAACAACTGCAACATCACTTCCTCTCGGATTAAATTGTGCCAAACGATGCGACTCAATAAACATCGGATTTAAATTATAAGATTCAAGCGCGAGAATTGCAGGATTAAATCTTTCGATATGACCAACTTGTAAAACTAAATTATTTTTTTTGGAAAGATCAATTAATATTTGAGCTTCTTCGGGAGTTTGGGTAATTGGTTTTTCAACAAAAATATGTTTGCCACTATCTAAAAGTTTTTTTGCAATTGTAAAATGTTCGGATGTAATTGTTACGATATTTGCAGCATCAACTTCAGAAATTAATTCATCAAGAGTTGAAAAATTTTTTACATTATTTGCAATTGCAACTTTTTTACTAACAACCTGGTCAATATCATAAATCCCAACAAAATCTACATCGCGATTTTGAGAGAACATTTTTGCATGTAAAGATCCCAAGTGCCCGACACCAATTACACCAACTTTTAAATTATTACTCATATATTTTGTTGCAACCAATTTTCAAAATCATTTACATTTTCAAAAATTAATTCTGGATTCATTAATAAAACTTTATCTTTTCCGTACGAATCCCAAATTACTGAAGCAATATTTACACCAGTTGACTTTGCAGCTAAAATATCCGAAACAGCATCACCAACCATTAAAACATTTTTTGGATCAAGAGAAAATTTATTTAATATTTTTTTAATTCCATTTCCGGATGGTTTATATTCTTCAACATCATTACCAGTAATAATCATATCGAAATAATTTTCGATACCAAACTCGCGGAGAGAAATATCTGTGGCAATTCTTCCTTTACCTGTAAATAAAGCAACAATAATATTTCTATTTTTTAAAAATTGTAAAATCTCTCTAATTCCGGGATATAGAGATGCGAGTTCAGAATGTTTTTCTTCATAAAATTTGTGATATTCCTCCATTATAATTTCCAAATTATTATGCCCCAACATTGCTTCCAACGCTCCACTTTCCGGAGGACCAAAAAGTGAAGTTATTTCTACATTTGATAATTTTTTATTTAGATATTTTTCGGCAATAAAGTTAAACGAGTCAAAAATTAATTGATTGGTTTGGGAAATTGTCCCATCCATATCAAAAATAACGCACTTAATTTTTAGATTTTTTTTTATTATGCGATTGTAACTTCTTTTGAAAGATAAACATCTTGAATTGCATTCAAAAGTTGAATGCCATCTTTCATTGGTTTTTGAAATGCTTTGCGACCGGAAATTAATCCCATTCCACCGGCGCGTTTATTTATGACTGCAGTTTTAACGGCTTCGACTAAATCATTTTCGCCAGAAGCACCACCAGAATTTATTAATCCTGATCGACCCATAAAACAATTTGCAACTTGATATCTTGTTAAATCTATTGGATGATCAGTTGATAATTCTGAATAAACTCTTTTATCAGTTTTGCCAAATTGAATTGCATTAAAGCCACCATTATTTTCAGGAAGTTTTTGTTTTATAATATCTGCTTCAATAGTTACGCCTAAATGATTTGCTTGACCGGTTAAATCTGCCGAGAGGTGATAATCTTTATCTTTTTTAAAATCGCTATTACGCAAGTAACACCATAAAATTGTAACCATACCGAGTTCGTGCGCGCGCTCGAATGCCTGACTAACTTCCCAAATTTGTCGGCGAGATTCTGGCGAACCAAAATAAACTGTGGCGCCAACCGCAACTGCTCCCATATCCCAAGCTTGTTTTATACTTCCAAACATAGATTGATCGTAAGTGTTTGGATAAGAAAGAAATTCGTTGTGATTAAATTTTAATATGAAAGGAATTTTGTGGGCATATTTTCTTGAAACTGAACCAAGCACACCTAAAGTTGATGCAACTGCATTACATCCCCCTTCGATTGCTAATTTTATAAGATTTTCTCCATCAAAATAAATTGGATTTTTTGCAAATGATGCGCCGGCTGAATGTTCAATTCCTTGATCAACTGGTAATATTGAAACATAACCTGTGCCACTTAATCTGCCATTATTATATAACAACTTCAGATTTTTAAAAACATTTGAAGAACGATCAGAATTTAATAATACTCTATCAATAAAATCGGGACCGGGCAAATGCAACATATCTTTTGAGATTGTTGTGCATTTATGCTCAAGTAAATTTTTTGCATCGTTGCCAAGTAATTTTTGAATATCTAGATTTGACATTTTCTTCCTTTCGTTGAAATTAGTACACAAATATACAAAAGCAATTTTGACGCTGCAATCAAGAGTAATATCTGTAATAAATAAAATTTTAATTCTGTAATTTGTACTGATGAAAAAAATAATTCTTAAAAAGAATGAGGAATTTCGGATTTTAAAAGGACATTGTTGGGTTTTCAGCAATGAGATTTTTAAAATTGAAGGCGAGCCAAATACCGGTGATGTTGTTGAAATTTATAATTCAAAAAATAATTTTTTAGGAAGTGGTTTTTACAATCCTCATTCACTTATTTCTGTAAGATTATTTTCAAAAAAGTTAAAAGATTTTGATAAAGATTTAATTTTAGAGAAAATTAAAAATGCATTTGAACTTCGCAAATTATTATTCCCAAAAAGTAATATTTACAGATTAATTTATGGTGAAAGTGATTTTTTGCCCGGTTTAATAATTGATAGATTTAATAATCATTTTTCAATTCAAACTTTTTCTGCCGGTGTTGATCAAAAAATAAATTTAATTGTAGAAGTATTAAAAGAATTATTTTCTCCAATTTCAATAATTGAAAGGAATGAATCACAACTTCGTCAACTTGAAGGTTTAGAAGAACGCACCAGATTTTTATTTGGAGATTCATCAATTACTGAAATTGAACTTGAGGGAATTAAATATGAGATTGATTTAATTAATGGTCAAAAAACCGGATTTTTTTTAGATCAAAGATTGAATCGAAATTCAATAATTCCATTTTGTAATAATTCTGAAGTTCTTGATTGTTTTTGTAACGATGGTGGTTTTGCATTAACTGCTTCAAAAAATAGAGCCTCAAAAGTTACAGCTGTTGATATTTCTCAAAATAATATTGAAAGAGTAAATAAAAATATTATTCTAAATAATTTACAAAATATTGAAACTATAGTTGCAGATTGTTTTGATATTTTAAAAAAATATATTGCTGAAAATAAAAAGTTTGATATAGTTATTCTTGATCCTCCATCTTTTACAAAATCTAAAAAAAATATAAAAACTGCACTCAAAGGTTATTTTGAAATAAATTCTACTGCTTTAAAAATTTTAAAACCAAATGGCATTTTGGTATCTGCATGTTGCTCGCATCACATTGATAAAAAAATGTTTTTGGAAGCAATAAACGATTCAGCAATAAAAACAAATGTTACTTTACAACAACTTTTTTTTAGCGGGCCTTCTTCGGATCATCCTGAACTAATAGCAATGCCCGAAACTAATTATTTGAAATTTGCTATTTTTCGTGTACTATGATTTATGAAATTTAGATTTATAATTTTATTTATTTTGTCTTTTCTGGGAACAGTTACATCAGCAGAAAAAGTAAAACAATCAATTTTAAGATTAAAAAATAATCAAAGCACTATTGAATTCTTAAATCCTTCAAAAGTTTGGGGAGTTGATATTTTATTATCAAATGGTGGATTTGGAATTGGCGGATTTTTTGCACAACCATTAAATTCAGATTATACTTTTACAGCCTCAATGACATTTAATGAAGCTAAAGATGAAGGTGAAGTTGAATATTATGACTACTGGGGACAAATAATTATTCCCGGAAAAATAAATCGATTTCTTGTTGTCCCGATTTATGCAGGAATGCAAAAAAGATTATTTTCGGAAGATATTGTAGATAATTTTAGACCATATATAAATTTTTCTGTCGGGCCTACAATGATATTTACAACAAATTATAATAAAGAATTTTTTTCAAGTTTAGGAGAAGGGCGTTCTCATTGGACATTTGGCGGATATATTGGAATTGGTGCAAATTTTGGAAAAATAACTTCATCTTTAAGTGGTGTAAATTTACGATATTATTTTATTCCATTTCGTTCAGGAATTCCAAGCATGAAATCTGAGGATAATGTTATATCAAAATTGAAAGAGTTTGGTGGATTTTTTATTACACTAAACTTCGGAAAAGGTTATTAAATTCTTTCCAAATTATTTTTATCCGAAATATAATCAAACCATCTGTTTGAAATTTTTTCCAGCAAAGTATTTTGTTTTAGCCGGGAATCTAAATGCGTAAAATCTACATCATCCATACATTGATCTTGATTTACACAAGAAAAAACAAATTCTTCTTTTCCTGTTTTATGATCAACATGACGCTGCAAACATTGCGCGCATATTGCCTTCATCATACATTGCATTGGTGAGTTTATCGATGCGATTCCAACATGGTTTGGATTTAAATATGGTTTTAAAATTGTGTGGCGCGCGCTAGCAACTGCCGCCATCATTCTATCGGAACCAATTGCAATAATTCGCGTTGCTTGATTTAACGGAATTTCAACTTCTCCAAGTTCACCTTTTGCATAAGCAATCATAGCTTGAAGAATATTACCGACAAAAGTTTTATCTTGTTTGCGCCAAGGAATTATTTTTTCTCCAGAATCAACACTAAAAACTACTACATCAGTATTTTTTTCAATTTCATCTTGTTTAAATAAATCTATTTTTTTCTTATAACCTGCAAAATAAATTACTTTGCTACCTGCTTCCTTAAATGCTTTTGCAATTGAAAAATGAACTGCATTCCCCAATCCACCACCAAGTAATAATACGGTTGAATTTTTTTCAATTTCAGTTGGTTCACCGGTTGGTCCCATACAAACAACTTTTTGTTTTGGTTTTAAAGTGCTGCATAATTTTGAACTCACTCCCATTTCAAGCGTAATTAAACTTAAAAGGCCTTTTTCTTTATCGGACCAAGCGCCAGTTAATGCAAGTCCCTCCATCATTAATAAAGTGTTGTTTAATTTTAAAGAATCAACTTCATAATTTTGTAATCGAAAAAACTGTCCGGCTTTAAATTTTTTTGCTGCTTGCGGAGCGTGAATTATTACTTCAACAATTGTCGGAGTCAATCTTTCAACTTTTACAACTGTAGCAATTAATTCATCATCTAACTTTTTTGTAAAATTTTTCCAATCATCAGTTTTATTATTTGAATTTTGATTTAAAATTAATTGAGTTATTTTTTTATATCCATTTTTTGCAGAAGCCATTGCTTTAACAACATTACCCGCATACTCGGGATGATTATCTCCATAAAACGAGATATATTTTCCATTATTAGAATATGAAGTTAAAAATGCATCTTCATTTTTTTTGATGAGGGAATTATTTTCAGAATTAAAATCGAACGATTCAAAATATTCATTCCATTCATCAAGTTTAAAAGTATTTTGATGCTCATGTTCGTACATAATATTTGGAACCGTGCCAGCTGCAATTAATAAAGTTTTTACCGGAATATGTTTTAAAATTCCAGAGTTATTCCACTTTCCATTTTCAAAAACCATTTCTTCAAAAATAATTTCTTTTAAGGAACCAAATTCATCTTTAATTGCCTCTTTTGGATTCATCCTCTCAGAAAATTCAATTCCTTCTTCAAATGCTTTAATTATTTCTTCATGATTCAATTTGTAAGCTGGAGCATCAACTAAATTTTTTCGATAACAAATTTTTACACCCCCCCATTTTCTGATTAATGGAATATAATCTGGAAGTTCATTATTTATTTTTGCTCTTTCATTTTCAATTTCGATTTCATCTGCATGAAATAAATAATTTTGAAGTAAAATTTTTTCTTCCTGATCATAAGTTTTTAAAATCTCATTTTCATTATAAATTCTACAAAGCTCATTAAATCTTTTTTTAATTTTTAAAACTTGAACTGGGTAATAGGCCAACAATTCAGTTGCAGTATCTATTGCTGTTAAACCACCACCAATTATAATTGCAGGTAATTGAATTTGGATATTTACAAGTGAATCTTTTTTTCCTGCGCCAGATAATTGCAGCGACATTAAAAAGTCACTTGCTTTTCTAATTCCACGAATTAAATTATTTTTTATATCAATAAAAGTTGGTTTGCCGGCGCCAGTTGCTAGTGCAATGTGATCAAATCCATATTCCCAAGCATCATCAACACTAATTGTTCCTCCAAAACGGACACCGTCGTACAATTTAAAATTTTTGCGTCTTAATAAATTGATATAAATAATTGATAAAAAATTCTTATCCCAACGGACTGTAATTCCATATTCCGAAACTCCACCAAAACCGAGAAATACTCTTTCACTTAATTTAGATTTGATAAGATTATAATCTTTAATCGGTAAAAAATTTCCATCAACATATTTTTTAAATTCGGGTTCAATTTTTAATCCATCAATTCCAACAACTCCAAAACCTTCGTTCAATAAATAATGAGATAAAGTATAACCAGCCGGTCCCATCCCGACAACAAGAATTTTTTTGCCATTATATTTTAGTGCAAATGGTCTTAAAATATTTAAAGGATTCCATCTTGTTAAGAGTGAATAAATTTCAAATCCCCAAGGCAAATTTAAAACATCAGTTAAAATTCTTGTTTCTATTTGAGGGATATTTACCGGTTCTTGTTTTTGATAAATACAACCTTTCATGCAATCGTTGCAAATTCTGTGACCAGTTCCCGGGCACATCGGGTTATCAATCATAATTATTGCCAAAGCACCAATTGTTTTGCCAAGAGATTCTAATTTATGCGACTCTGAAATTTTTTGATCAAGTGGACATCCATTTAAAGAAAGCCCTAGTTGATTTTTTTTGAATGAATTATTTTCTACAAATCCTGTTGAGCAAGAATCTTTTTCGCGGTCGTGACAGAAAATGCAATAATCTACTTCATTCGCAATTTGTCTGTAATTATATCTTTCATCAGTTAAATCAAATCCTTCTCTGTGTCGATATTCAGCTTCATGGCCGCATAAATTATTTTCATGTAAAGAATAATCAACAAGTTTAAATGGATCAATTTTTTTTGGAACTTTAAATGTAATCCAATTTATATTTTCCACATTTTTTTGAAAATAACTTGCTGCTAAATATTTTTCAGAAAGTTTGAGAGTGTTATTTAAATATTGCAAATAATCTTCATCACTTAAAAAATTGAAGTTTATCTTATTTCCGATTTCCTCAATTTTATTTTTAACTTCCTCACTTAAATTAATTCTCGCGAACTTATCCAATTCAAGTAATTGAATAACAAATATTGCAAAATATTTTTCAAAGTCATTTGAAACTTCAGATTGGGTATAATACTTTTTGATTTCATTTTGTAATTGAAGAAGGATTAAATTTTGCGAGTTTTCTTGATTATATTTTTTTAAAACATTCCGAATAAAAAAATCTTTTTTAAATTTAAAAATTATTTTTTCATCTAATTTATTTTCTTCTATTTTGGTATTTATATTTTTTATCCCAAAAATTATTGAGATAAATTCATTTAACAACTCTCCCATTTGAATTAATATTTCAGAGATTTCAGGTTCTGTAAAGCTTGTTCCCTCTTTATAATTTTTAAACTTTTGAAAAAGTACTAGATCTTCTTTTTCAGCAAAAGTATAGAAAATAAAGGTTAATTCTTCAAGCTTTGAGGCTGTAAATAAATCCTCGAATTGAAAATTCTGCAAATTAAGATCTAATTTTTCCATTTTAATATTGCTGCTAAAATAAGAATAAGTATTAAATAAAAGATAGATTTTAAAAAAATATTTTTTGAGTTAAGTGATGTAAATCAATTTTAAAACTTGTTTCTGGAAAATATTCTGTTTAAAATAAATAAAAATGAAGGAAAGAATTGCTGTTATCGATGGACTAAGAACTCCATTTGGAAAAGCAGGCTCAGCATTGAGATATATTCCAGCAGATGATTTAGGGGCTATAGCATTAAGAGAATTAATGTATCGTTCTCCAATTCCGTACGAGATGATTGATGAAGTAATTGTTGGTAATGTTGTTTCACCAATTGGTTCTCAAAATATTTCTCGTGTAATTGCATTAAAAGCTGGATTCCCTATTTCAACTATTGCATATTCGGTTCACCGTAATTGCGCTTCGGGAATGGAATCAATTTCATCAGCTGCATTAAAAATACAAAATGGTGATGGCGAAATTTTTATTGCTGGTGGAGCTGAATCAATGTCAAACATCCCTTTTGCATTTCATGACAAACTTAAAGAAATATTAGAAGGATTTTTTTCAAGAAAAAGTTTAATAAAAAAACTGCTTCCTATTTTTAAACTTCGTCCGGCACATTTTAAACCTGTAATTTGTCTTGAGCATGGCTTGACTGATCCCATCAGTAATCAAATTATGGGATTGACAGCCGAAAATTTAGCTCGCGAATTTCATATTACACGAGAGGAACAAGATAGATTTGCTTTTCATAGCCACGAAAAAGCACGATTAAACAGAACTAAGTTGCATGAAGAAATTTTTCCGATGCCACTGCCACCAAGTTACAATCAGAGTTTGGATGAAGATGAGGGATTGAAAAAAAATTATTCAATGGAAAATCTAACGAGATTAAAACCTTTTTTTGATAGAAGAACTGGCTCCGTAACAATAGGTAATTCGTGCGGTGTTACTGACGGCGCTGCATTTGTTTTATTAATGAGTGAATCAAAAGCAAAACAAATGAAGTTAAAACCTCTCGGATTTATTAATTCGTTTACTTATGCAGCACTCGAACCAAAACGTATGGGGCTTGGTCCAATTTATGCAACGGCAAAATTATTTAAAAAAACTGGTTTTAAAATTACTGACTTTGATATTATAGAAATGAATGAAGCTTTTGCTTCTCAGGTTATTGCAAATCTAATTGCATTTAGTTCTGATATTTTTGCAAAAGAATTTTTAGGCCAGGATAAAGCAGTCGGGGAAATTGACACAACTAAATTAAACGTAAATGGTGGCGCAATTGCAATTGGGCATCCTGTAGGTACGACAGGTACACGTTTAATAATTACAACACTTAAAGAGTTACAACGTCAACAAAAAAAATGCGGTCTTGCTACACTGTGTGTTGGTGGTGGGCAAGGTGCGGCATTTGTAGTAGAAAGAGAATAATGGAAGCATTTAAATTAGTTTACCAAAATAATATTGCAACTTTAACTTTTGATGTGCCGAATGAAAAAGTAAATATTTTAAAAAGCAATTACATGAAGGAGTTTTCAGTATTAATTAATGAATTAGAAAAACTTCCAAAAACTACTGTACTAATTTTTAAAAGCGGAAAACCCGATTCCTTTATTGTTGGAGCAGATGTAAATGAAATTAATACTATGGATTCACAATTGTTAGCGTTTGAAAAATCAAGAATGGGTCAAGAAATTTTTAATAAAATTCAAAATCTTCCATATCCAACTGTTGCAGCAATTAATGGTGTTTGTGTCGGTGGTGGATTAGAACTTGCACTCGCATTTAAATATCGGGTTGCATCTGATAGTGATAAAACCTTATTAGGTTTGCCTGAGGTTAAATTAGGTATTATACCTGCTCTTGGCGGCACACAACGCCTTCCAAGATTAATTGGATTACAATCAGCATTACCATTAATTCTTTCCGGAAAAATGATCGATGCAAAAAAAGCACTTAAAATAAAATTGGTAGATGCAATTTTTGCAAAAGAATTTTTTGATGAGAAGATTCTTGCATTTGGCAAAAAATTATTAACAACTGAAGGAATTAAAGAAATTGAAAACCAAAGAAAACTAAAACCCTTTTCCCGCAAATTAATTGAAAAAAATCCACTTGGCAGAATAATAATTTTTAATAAAGCTGAAAAAGAATTAAAAGCATTTACAAAGGGTAAATATCCTGCTCCACTTGCGGCATTGGAAGCGGTAAAGCAAGGCTTTACAACTTCGCTGGAAAAGGGTTTGATTAATGAAGCTAAAATATTTTCCAAACTTGCTCCATCTCAGACATCAAAAAATTTAATACACATTTTCTTTTTGCAGGAAGATTTAAAAAAATTTACCGGCTCTAGGGATAAAAATATTAAGCCACTAAAAATTGAAAATGCAACTATTATCGGCGCAGGATTTATGGGAAGCGGGATTGCCTGGCTGCTAAGTCAGTATTGCGAAGTTCCTGTAAGAATGAAAGATCTAAACCAGAATGCCGTTACAAAAGGGTTTAAATCGATTAAAGAAATTAGTTTTGAATTAATTAAAAAACATAAAATTTCGGAACATGAATCAAACTTTGCAATGCTACGTATTTCCGGAACAACAAAAAATAGTGGTATCGAGAAGAGTGATTTTATAGTAGAAGCAATAATTGAAGAAATTGAAGCTAAAAAATCAATGTTAAATTCTATTGAACAATTAGTTAAAAAAGAGGCAATAATTGTAAGTAATACATCTTCACTTTCAATTTCCGAAATGGCAAAAAGTTTAAAATTTCCCGAAAGATTTGCAGGGATGCATTTCTTTTCACCAGTGCACAAAATGCCACTTGTTGAAATAATCCCCGGAGAAAAAACTTCTGAGAAAACTATTGTTACTTTGATTCAACTTTCAAAACAATTAAAAAAAGTTCCAATAATTGTAAAAAATTGTCCCGGCTTTTTAATAAATCGTGTTTTGCTTCCATACATTAACGAAGCAATTTTTGCATTGGAGGAGGGATTTTCAATTCAAGAAATTGATAATGCAATAACTTATTTCGGAATGCCGGTCGGCCCACTTTTACTTGCCGATGAAGTTGGTTGGGATGTTGGTTTTAAAGTTGCAAAAATATTACACAATGGCTATGGAGATCGAATGCCATTACCATCTATTGTTTCTAAAATTGATGAGAATAAAGATATGCTGGGACGGAAATCAAATAAGGGATTTTATATTTATGATCAAAAAAAGAAAAAACCCAATCCCGCTATTTTACAACTTGTACAACAAAAAAATATTTTATCAAAAAAACTTGATCGCCAAAAAGAAATTATTGATAGATGTATTTTAATTATGTTGAACGAAGTTTCACTTTGTTTAGAAGATAATGTAATTGACTCGCCTGAAAAAGTTGACTTCGCAATGATTATGGGAATTGGCTTCCCCCCTTTCCATGGTGGAATTTGCCGTTATGCAGATCAAAGAGGGATTAAAGAAATAGTAAACCGCTTAACTGAATTTGAATCAAAATATGGAATTCGATTCACACCATCCAAATTACTTGTTGAATTAGCAAAGAGTAACAAAACTTTTTATTCAATGTAAAATATGGCAACAATCTTTGTAGTTTTAATTCTGGTAGCTTTATTTTATCATTTTCCATTTTGGTTATTAAGTATTTTAATTTTATCAGTTGCAATTTATTTTAATGTTTCAAATTTTACACTTTATTTATTAATTGGGATAGCTGTTTTATTAAACTTTACTGTTCTTCGCCGTTATTTAATTACTTACGGATTAATGAAGTTGATTAAAAAACTAAATTTACTTCCAAAAATTTCGGAAACAGAAAAAGTTGCTCTTGAATCTGGCACAGTTTGGATGGATGCAGAATTATTTAATGGCAAACCAAACTTAAAAAAATTATTTGGTGTATCTCCAAAAAAATTAACTCAGGAAGAAGAAGATTTTTTAAATGGGCCTGTTGAAAAACTTTGCCAAATGGTAAGTGATTGGGATGTTTATAAAAAACGTGGATTTGAAAAAGATGTTTGGCAATTCATGAAAGAAAAAAAATTCTTCGGACTAATAATCCAAAAAAAATATGGTGGTTTAGAGTTTTCAGCAAATGCTCATAGTAAAATAATTCAAAAGCTTTCATCACGAACTCCCTCTTTAGGAATTACTGTAATGGTTCCAAACTCTTTAGGGCCTGCCGAATTAATTATCCATTATGGAACAGATGAACAAAAAAATTATTATTTACCACGGCTTGCAGTTGGAAAAGAAATTCCATGTTTTGCACTAACTGAACCACTTGCTGGCTCTGATGCAGGTTCAATTTCATCAACAGGAATAATTTTTAAAAAAAGTGATGGCACAATTTGGATTCGCTTAAATTGGGACAAACGATATATAACACTTGCATCAGTTTCAACTTTACTTGGAATTGCATTTAAATTAAATGATACTGAAAATATTTTAGGAAAAGGAAACGAGCTTGGAATTACTTGCGCACTTATTCCATCTGAAACAAAAGGGGTAACTTTACAAAACAGGCACGATCCATTAAATGTTCCATTTATTAACTCACCAACACATGGTGTTGATGTTGAAGTTCCGATCTCAAATATAATTGGTGGATTAAATGGAGTTGGCAAAGGATGGAAAATGTTAATGGAATGTTTAGCAGCTGGTCGTGGAATTTCATTACCAGCAAGTTCAACTGCTGGAGTTAAATTTGTAACTCGTGTCGTCAGCGCATATGCATCTGTCAGAAAACAATTTGGTTTAGCAATTGGAAAGTTTGAAGGGATTGAAGAACCAATTTCAAGAATTGTTGGTAGCGCATATTTATTGGAAGCACTTCGAAATTATACTTGTATGGGGATTGATGAAGGAGCAAAACCTGCAATCGTAACCGCAATTTCAAAATATCACTCAACAGAAATAAATAGAAAAGTTGTAAATGATGGAATGGATATTTTAGGAGGCGCGGCAATTTCGCTTGGTAAAAATAATTTAATTGCCAGTTCTTATTTTTCTGTACCAATTGCAATTACAGTTGAGGGTGCAAACATTTTAACTCGTTCATTAATTATTTTTGGACAAGGAATTATTAGATGTCACAAATTTGTTTTAAAAGAAATGGAAGCTTTAGAAAATAATAATTTAAGAAATTTTGATTTTTACATTTTTAAACATTTCAAACATTTAATTTCAAATCTTGTCAGATCAACTATTTTTTATTTAACTCGGGGATTTTTTATTTTTCAAAATCAAACAAGTTTAAATAGATACGCACAAAAATTAATTTGGTCTTCTAGTCAATTTGCTTTTTGGAGTGATTTTGCATTATTCACTTTGGGTGGGAATTTAAAAAGAAAAGAAACAATTTCTGCCCGTTTTGGCGATGTGCTTTCTTGGATGTACATTGCAACAGCAATTATAAATAAATTTGAAAATTCAAAAAATAAAAGTTTAGAATTGCCATTAGCAAAATGGTCTTTAGATTTTTGTTTTGCAAAAATTCAAGAGAGTTTTGAAAGTATCTTTAATAATATGGGGGGCATTGCAAAATTAGAATATTATTTTGAAAAACTAAATCCGATCGGGAAACCACCGAGTGATAAATTAAGTTCAATTGTTGCTCAGCAAATTCAAAACAATTCCGAATTGCGCGAACTTGTTACTGAGGGAATTTTTATTTCAAAAAATGAAGAAGACACTTTATTTAAACTTGAAAAAGCTTTTGCATTATCACTTAATTCTCAAATACCGATACACAAATTAAATTCTGCAATTAAAAATAAAATTATACCTAAAACGGAATTAAATACATCAATTGAGAATGGAATTCAAAAAGGAATAATTTCTGAAGAAGAAGCAAATTTAATTTATCAATCCGAAAAACTTGCTAAAGAAGTTATTGCTGTTGATGAGTTTACTGATGAAGAATATTTTGGAAAAGTTTAATTTATAACAAACGAATCAATAATTTCTTTAACGCTCATTATTGAATTTATTCCATCAACACTTTTACCAGCCTGAAAATAATCTTTATAGGGATCCCCTCTTTTATTTGATTTTTTTAATTTAATTGCCGAAAGCAAAGTATAAATAGCTCGCATTATATGTTTTAATTTTCTGTTTTGTAAAAATAATTTTGGAATAAAACCAGCTTTTGTTCCAACTTTTTTAACATACGGCGTGTTAATTATAGAAAGTGGAACACCGGTAACTTTTTCTGACAAAACAATATCATCTTGAGTCGAGTTTACAATTGCGTTTTTATATTCTAAATTTGCACTACACTCTTTTGAAGCAATAAATCTTGTTCCCATCTGAACTCCCGAATATCCAATTTGCAATGCGTATAAAAAATCTTTTTTAGATCCGATTCCACCGGCACAAATTAGAGGCAAATTAAAATCTTTTGTTTGATTATATAATTCCTCTATAAAAGAATTTCCCGCATGACCACCTGCTCGATTATTTACACAAATTAATCCATCAACGCCAACTGAAATTGCTTTCTCAGCCCATTTTCTTTCGGTCACATCGTGATAAACAATTCCACCAAATGGTTTTACTTTTTCTACAATCCAATTTGGATTGCCAAGTGAAGAAATAAAAAATTTAATTCCAAATTCAAGCGCAGTTTCCAAATAATCGTTCATTCTTCTCAAATAAATTTTTGAAGATTTTTCTGTAATAATATTCATCCCTACAGGTTTTGATGTTAATAATTTTATTTTTTCAAGAGCATTTTTAAAATTATAATTATGAACATAAACGAACGAAAGTGGCTGAATAATTCCAATACCACCTACTTCACTAACTGCCGCAACAAGTTCGGGATTACTGCAAGGATACATCGCACCACATATAATTGGATATTTTATTCCAACTGATTTAGTAAATGAGTTACCAAAATTATTCATCTAAAAATTAATTTACGATTGAAAATTTTTTGGTACAACTTATTTTAAAATAAAAAAGCCATTCAAAAGAATGGCTTTTAAAAAAATCTTTTTTAAAAATTAATTAATTACCACCGCCACCATGACCGGGACGACCTCTGCGATGACCAAACATATGTCTGTGATTCCAATATTTTTTAATCCATTCATCAAACTTTACATTTTGCTCAGCAGTTAATATTGCTTTTGTTGATGCGATAAAAAGATCGCGGGCAACTAATACAAGCGAACGGGCAGAATCTCTTGAAATTGATTTTGCTCTAACTTGTAAACGAACATCTTTTAAATCGGCAAACAATTTATCTGCAAAAACTTTTACTTGATTGTATTGAACATCTGTTAAACCGACATAAGTTTTTAGTTTTTCAAGCATTCGCAAATGCCGGAGAGAATCGTGCATTCCACCATCAGGATGCATTCTTGGATTTTGCATTTCAATATCTGATGCTTGTGTAGTTAAAAACATTGACTCTTCGCTGTATGGCACTTCACCAATAAAATCCAGTGGATTCTCAAAATTACATCCAATTACAAACAATGTTGATAAGAAGAAAATTAAGTTTTTCATAATAACTCCATGTACTAGTTAATGTATTAGTTAATTAACTTTTAGAATATATAATTAAATAAAGGTTTAATCAAATATAAATATATTTATAAGTGGGCCCTGCAGGACTTGAACCTGCGACCCAATGATTATGAGTCATTTGCTCTAACCAACTGA
>JAQCAB010000018.1 GCA_027622375.1 Bacteroidota bacterium | reverse complement strand
AGTTTGTTTACGGGGGAATTGATGGCCTTGTAACAACTTTTGCTGTTGTTGCGGGTGCCGCAGGTGCTGGCTTACAGAGCTATGTTGTTTTAATTCTTGGCTTTACAAATTTACTTGCAGATGGATTTGCAATGTCTATCGGCAATTATCTTTCCCAAAAATCAATTCTGGATATTTATAATAAACATAAAAATAGAGAATACTGGGAGATTGATAATTTACGTGATTTTGAAATTGAAGAAATTAGAGAAATTTATTCCAGAAAAGGTTTTTCAGGAAAATTATTAGATGATGTTGTTGGTGTGATTACATCAAATAAAGATGTTTGGGTTGATACAATGATGAAAGAAGAATTGGAAATGATGCCCGAACAAAAATCTCCGGCAAAATCTGGATTGATGACTTTTTGCTCATTTGTCACTGTTGGTTTATTACCCCTTGTAATTTATCTTTTTGATTTTGTAATTAAACTTTCAAACGATAATTTATTTTTTTATTCTTCGTTATTAACTTCTCTTGGTTTTATTTTGGTTGGTTTTTTGAAATCAAATATTACCGAAAAAAGTCATTTAAAGGGAATATCTGAAACTTTATTATTGGGAACGATTGCAGCTTTAGTTGCATATTTTGTTGGTGACCTACTTGGTAAAATTATTTTAAGTTGATTTTTATTTGCTGTGAGTAAATTAATTTTATTTTATTAATTCCTTTTCGATTTGTAAATCATCAACTGTAATTTTGTTTGCTAGTTCAACAATTTCAAATTTATTTTCAACTGGTTTAAAAACACCAAGCTCGGTAACAATTATATTTACAACTTTAACTCCGGTTAATGGAAGCGTACATTTTTTTACAAGTTTTGGGTTTCCTTTTTTTGTAAAATGATTCATAACAACAATTACACATTTTGCGCCATTTACTAAATCCATTGCTCCACCCATTCCTGTAATTTTTTCTCCCGGCACCATCCAGTTTGCAAGGTTACCCTCAACATCAACTTCCATCCCTCCTAAAACTGAAAAATCAATATGACCACCACGAATCATTCCAAAACTTAATGCGCTATCAAAAAAACTTGCTCCTTTTTTTATACTGATTGTTTCTTTTCCGGCGTTAATTAAAGTTGGTGAGACTTCATTTTTTTTTGGTCTTCCTTTTACTCCCAAAACTCCATTTTCGGATTGGATAAAAATATTTAAATCCTCATTAATCATTTCGGCAACGAGAGTTGGTAAACCAATTCCTAAATTTACACTCGATCCGTTTGGAAAATAACTTATTACTTTTTTAATCATTTCGTTTTTTGTCCAAAATTTATTTTCTAACATTTTAATTTTCGGTTTTTAGAAATTCAATTTCGTTTTTATAGTTTTGTCCCTCAAAAATTCTTTGAACAAAAATCCCCGGCAAGTGAATATCTTCAGGTTTTATTTCTCCAACATTTACTAATTTTTCAACTTCAACAATTGTGGTTTTTGCTGCCATCGCCATTAATGGAGAAAATGTTCGAGCTGTTTCTTTAAACCAAAGATTGCCATAATGGTCACCAATTTCTGCTTTTATAATTGCAAAATCTGCGTTAAGTGGTAGCTCAAGTAAACATGGCTTATCAAATACTTTAATTTCTTTTCCATCAGCAACCATTGTCCCAAAACCTGTTGGTGTATAAAACCCACGAATACCCATTCCTGCCGCGCGGATTCTTTCAGAAAATGTTCCCTGCGGAATAAGCTCACTAATAATTTGATTTGATAAAATTTGCTCTTCAAGATCTGGATTGCCACCAATGTAAGTGCAAATTGCTTTTTTAATTTTTTTTTGGCGTAAAACCTTTACGAGCCCTCGTCCCGAGTTGCCAATATTGTTTGAAATAATTGTTAGTTCGTTTATATCCATTTCAGAAAGCGCATCAATACAATTTTCAGGGATTCCGCAAAGTCCGAAACCACCACTCATAATTGAGCTATTTGATTTAATATCAAACGTTGCCTCTTTTGCATTTTTAAAAACTTTTGAAGTTGTCAATCTAAAATTAATTTTTTAAGATTTAAAAACATTTGTTTTAAATCATTTTTTGTTACTACAAATGGTGGTGCTAGTATTATTAAATTATTATTAACCGCTAAATGAAGCCCGTAATTAATTGCTTTTTGCCAATTAATATTTTTTACATTATTTAATTCAATTGCTGACAACAAACCAGATGAACGAATGCTTTTTACGTTTGGCAATTTTTTTATTTTTTCAAGATTATTATAAAAATAATCTTGCAATACTTTAAAACTTGTTTTGAAATTCTTGTTATTTAATTGCTTTATAACGCTATTCATAGCGGCAAGCCCAAGTGGATGCGCATAATTTGTTAAACCACACGAAAGTATATTTTTATCATAATACCTTGCAATTTTTTTCGATGTCCAAACTGCACCAAATGGAATATATCCTGCTGTAATTCCTTTTGCCATACAAACAATATCTGGTTTTAATTTATATTTATGGAAAGCAAAATTTGTACCGGTTCTATAAAATCCAGTGGTTACTTCATCTATAATTAAAAGAATATTGTTGTCTTTCGCTAATTTTTGAATACCATTCCACCATTTTTTTTGAGGCACTATTACACCATTCAACGCGGTAATTGTTTCAAGAATAATACATGCAAGTTTGGTTGCACCAATATTTTTAATTATTTTTTTTGTCTTTTCTAAACTTGGATCTTCTTCTGGCTCGGGAATTCTAATTGTATAATTTGAAAGAGAAAAATGTTTTTCATTTCTCCAATCACCCGTTGCGGAAAGTGCGCCGAGGGTTGCTCCATGATAACTTTTTTTACGTGCAAGTATATATTTTTTTCCTGATATCTGACGAGCTAACTTTAAAGCATTTTCAACAGATTCTGAGCCAGATATTGTATAAAATATTTTACCTTCTTTTAATTTTAAAAATTTTATTAAAAGTTTTGTTGATTCATTTTTTAAATCAAAAATTGCTTTTGGGCTTGCAATCGGCATTTGATTTAATTGCGTTTGAATGCTCTTTGTTATTTTTTTATTTGAGTGGCCAAGTATTGCTTGAAAGTTTGTTGATATAGCATCAAAAACTTTCTCCCCGCCGGACAAAATAAAATAATTCCCTTTTGTGCTTTTAACTTTTAATTTTGGACTAATGATTTGTTTTGTCCATGTAAAATAATAATCGTATTCCATTTTCATTTTCAGAAAGTGATAATAATAATAATTATTTTAAGTCGGAATTGTTTCTGTTTTTAGAGGTTTATTAATTAATTCGAATTCCTTTTTCCATTCAATCAAACCAATTATTGCAAGTACAAAGTAAACACTATATAAAATAGTGGTTACATATAAATCTTTTACAATATACATGCCGATACTAATTATATTTACTACTATCCAATAAAACCAATTTTCTATATTTTTTTTAGCCATTAAATATTGACCAGCCAAACTTAAGCTTGTCATTGTTGAATCCCAAAAAGGAAGTGCTGCATCTGTATTTGTTTTTAAAAATTTTCCGAGCGAGTAACTTGAAACCATAACCGCGAAAATTACAATTACATTTGTTGATCTTGACGCATAAGTAACAATCAATTCCGTTTTATTTTTACCGCCAAACAACCATACGTACCAACCATAAGCTTGTAAAATAATAAATGCAACTTGCAGTCCCATGTCGGCGTATAATTTAACGTTGAAAAAAATGTAAATATAAATAGTTACTGAAATTATTCCGAATGGATAACACCAAATATTCTGTCGTACAACAAACCATACAGAAATAATTCCGGTTATTGTTGCAATTATTTCCAGAAACGTCATTCGGTTACTCTCAGTACAAAAAGTAATAATTCTCCTTTTGCGACGGTAACAGAAATTTTTTTTGAAGTAGCAATATTACTTATACCTTCGCGTAAACCAATTGCAAGTGTTTCTCCAAAAAGTGGATATTGTAATCCTGTTGTTTTAACACCAGTACATTTGCCAAGTGGCGAAAGTGAAATTTGTTGTCCTCTTTCAACGATGAGTTCAATTTTATTTTTAACAAGATGTATTGTTGCTTGCTCGTCAATAAATAATAATGAAATAAATTTAGAATATTTTGAATAGATGCTGTAATTAGCCATTGTGTGGTCGAGCCTTTTACCTGTTGCTCCAACTACAATTGCAGAATTAAATTTTCGATTTACTAAATATGTAAGTGCTTTTTCTAAATCTGTGCTGTATTGATCTTGTAATAAGAGTGTTGGAACTCGCGAAAAATATTTTTTAGTTTCTGGTTCGATTGAATCTAAATCACCAATAATTAAATTTGGTTTTAATTTAGCTTTACGCGCAATATTTGCTCCACCATCTGCGCAAATAATAAAGTCACATTCATTTGCATAATTTGTAAGATGTTTTTGATTTGGTGCGACGCCATTACAAATTACAAGTGCTTTCTGTGGGGTTTTATTCATTTATTAATTAATAACCGTGATTCCTAAAATATAATTTCTTTCAGCTGCTGGATAAAATGCATTCGCTTCGCCACTAAATGTATACAATTTATTTGTCAGGTTTTTTACTTCTGCCCGCAAAATTAAATTTAGTCCAAATATATTTTCGGTAGAATATAATACATCAAAATTAAAAACTGTGTAAGCTTCATTTTTATTTTGCTCTAATTTATAATTATCTGTATAAAAACTTCCGATGTGTTTTGTAGATAAACTAATTGACAAGTTGTCTATTTTATAAGTTCCTCTTAAATTTAAAAGTTGATTTGGGAAACCAGCTATTGGATTATTATCCAGCTTTTGTTCTTTTCCTTTTTGATCAAAAACAGAATGTTTAATTAGTTTATTTTGCGATAATGTGAAATTACCATTTAAATTAAAATTATTGTTAATTAAATAACTTCCTTCAAATTCAATTCCATAATGCTGAGAGCGATCTGCGTTGCCCCAAACTGGTTGACCGAATATATCAACACTTCCACTTTTTACAAGTTCATCATAAAAATCCATAAAATATAAATTTGTATGCAGTTCATATTTTTGATTTTTAAAATTGTAACCTAGCTCTAAGTCTAAAAGTTTTTCTGGTTTTGCGAAGGGCTTAGTAAAATCATATTTATTTGTAATGGTGTCTATTTCAAATTGTGGTGTTGCACCAAAATATGCATCTTCTGCCGCATAAAGGTTTCTTAATCTCGGCTCGCGAGATGTTTGTGCAAGAGAAAAATAAATATTTTCTTCATCATTAAAATTATAATTAATACCAAATCTCGGATTTAAAAAATTATAAGGCATCTTAAAATTGTTATCTCTGAACTTTTCATTATGCAAATAATATTCTTTAAACACATATTGAAAGTTTAACATTACAGAGATATCTTCAAGCGGTTTATAAATCTGATTTGCATAAACAGAAAAAGTATTTTTGTCTCCACTATAATTGTAAAATTTATAATCACCTATAAATATTTTATCAATTCCCTCGGCTTCATCAATTGTTGCAAAATGGTTTGAGCGATGAATATTTATTTCTATGCCTATTGTTGATTTACTTTTTTCTTGTTCAAAGTCGATTCTTGGCATTGCGCCCCATTGTTTTAAATCAACCGTTGCTTTTATGATTGCGTTAGTTGGCGTTCTATTTGTTCTCAGCATTGAAGAATCTGCCCAAGACCCATCATATTTAAAAAAACCATTACTTGGATAATAAAAAAGTGTATTGTGAAATGTTAATTTATCTGAAAATTTATATTCGTTAAGTAGTTCAAAGTGTGGTTGTGAAAAATTTTCAATTTCTTTTTCAAGTCGATGAGTTGATTCGGTATATTTTACACTGTCCGCTTTCCAGTATGAAAGGTTTTGTCTTCTAAGTTTTGGTGAGTTATTTGCAAATTTTGAAACACCCATATAAACAAGTCCATCTGAAATTGGTCCTCCAAAAAAATGAAATCGCGTAATCAAATTTTCATCCATTCTTAATAATCCTAAAAAATATGATTCGTGTTTTACCCAGGATCTTTCTCTATAGCCATCTGTTGAAAGTTGACCAAGCCTGCCATATAAAATATATTTATCAGCAAAAATTCCGGAATTGAAGCTTGCTGCATATTTTTTTGTAGCTAGTGAAATATTTGTTGAACTATCTTTAAAGGTTTGAAAACCAAAAACAGCTTCAATTATATTTTGTTTTTGAAATTTAAATGGATTTGTAATAATATTTACCGATCCACCAATTGCAGGTGGTCCGTAAAAAGCACTTCCCGCTCCACGTTGAACTTGAACTTCGGTTACGCTTGAGAGTAAATCCGGAAAATCTATCCAATAAATATTATGGTCTTCTGGATCGTTTTGAGGAATTCCGTTAATCATAACAGAAACACGACGTTGATCAAATCCTCGTAAATTCATATAGCTATATCCAATACCAGAACCAGCATCTGAATACATTGTAATGGATGGTAAATCGGAAAGCATTACCGGGATGTCTTGAAATGTATATCTTTCCTCAATTTGTTTTTTAGAAATATTTGAAAACGTTATAGGTGTTTCTCTTTCGATTGCTGTTGTTGATGTTATAAGAATTGGAGCAAGTTGATAAGTTGTATCTTTTTTTTCTTGTGTAAAAAGTGAATTTGTAATAATTAGTACAGAAATAAATATTTTCATAAAGTTTTGTTTCATAAAAAAATAAAAAAGCCATTTTCGGAAATACCAAAAACGGCTTGAAAAAATAAATTGTTTTCCTACGCTGGTATTATCCAGATCAGGTGAAGTGGGTATTTTCTCAGCCTCTTTTCCTAGTTCAAAGAAGCACCCCGTCGATTTTTTAAAGAACTTTTCTAAATAAACTTAACGTTAGATTGTTAAACTTTCAAGAATATTTTTTTCTTCCACAAAATCCAACTTTTCATATTCTTCGAAGAACCGAATTTGAAATGGATACAAGGAGAAAGAGGCGTTTATTCTTTTTTTCAATTATTAAATAAGTAAAATTAGTTTTTCGGATTGATATTTTACTATCAATAACAAACTTAAAGATTCGTACATTTCTGTTTTATACAATTACTAAGCAACTTCTTAATGCAGACTAAAACACGCCAAATTTGGAAAGTAGTAACCGCTTCTTCGGTGGGTACTATGATTGAATGGTACGATTTCTACATATTTGGGATGTTGGCAAAGACCATCAGCTTACAATTTTTTCCCGAAGAAAATCCTACAGCGGCATTGCTAAGCACATTGGCTGTTTTTGCTGCCGGTTTTATTGTTCGTCCTTTCGGTGCATTAGTTTTTGGAAGATTGGGCGACTTGATTGGTCGCAAGTACACTTTTTTATTGACGCTTGTTTTAATGGGCGTCTCTACTTTTTTAATTGGTTTAGTTCCAAGTTACAAAACTATTGGAATGGTGGCCCCCGCATTGGTTTTATTGTTGCGCTTAATTCAAGGATTAGCACTTGGTGGCGAATATGGTGGTGCGGCAACTTATGTGGCCGAACATGCGCCTGCCAACAAAAGAGGGCTTTACACTTCGTGGATACAAACCACGGCTACACTCGGATTGTTTATTGCGCTGGTAGTAATTCTATTGGTAAAATTAAACATGTCCGATGTTGCATTTAATGCAGAATGGGGCGGATGGCGTTATCCTTTTTGGATTTCGATTTTATTAGTACTGATTTCAATTTACATCCGACTAAAAATGAAAGAATCTCCTTTATTCGAAAAATTAAAAGAAGAAGGAAAAACATCAACCAATCCACTGAAAGAAAGTTTCTCCCATAAAGGAAATTTCAAAATGGTTTTATTGGCGCTCTTCGGTGCAGTGATGGGCCAAGGTGTAATCTGGTACACCGGTCAATTTTATGCGCAAAATTTTTTAGAAACAAAATGCAATATTGAATTTGAGCAAAGTAGAACTATTCTACTTTGGGCCATTGCCTTTGCCACTCCTTTTTTTATTTTTTGGGGATGGCTAAGTGATAAAGTTGGTCGTAAATGGATTATGCTTTTGGGGATGTTGTTGGCAATATTAACATACAGATCAATTTTTAAAACATTCATGGAGAAAACAGATGTATCCGCTTGGAATACAAAATTGGAAACAATTAATAATCAAAAAGAAATAAAAACTTATGGCGATTCGCTAATAGTTACAACCACACATCTGAATTTTAATACGGGTGCAAAAGCAGTAATGATTGAAAGTGTAACAAATAACGCAACTAAAATAGAATATAAAAACAAGCACTTGTCATCGCAAACTTATTGGGAATTTGTTGCACTTGTTTTTTGTTTGATATTGTACGTAACAATGACCTATGGCCCTATCGCTGCTTTTTTGGTTGAATTATTTCCAACAAAAATTCGTTATACAAGTATGAGTTTGCCGTATCATATTGGCAATGGCGTATTTGGCGGATTAGTTCCGTTTATTGGTTTGTTGCTCACCACTACTTATCCAAGCGATCCGCTAGTGGGTTTGTGGTATCCTATTGCAATTGCTGCATTATGTTTTGTAATTGGTAGTATTTATCTTTCGAATAAAATTGACACAAATGTTGTTGACTAATTATTTATTATGAATTCAATAAAAAAATATTTGGGGATTGTTTGGTTCTGCTTGGCCCCTGCCATTATTTATTTTTTAGTACAAGGTGCAGCAGCAAACATTGATCTTGCAGGAAAAAAGGACATTAATAATCCGCTAATCTGGATTATTATTATTAGTATTTTTACACCCATTGCAATCGGCTTTATGATTTTTGGATGGTATGCTTGGAAGAAAGAGTATTCGCATTTACCGGAAAATTCAGACGAAATAAAATAACTTTATTAATGCAAATTAAGTTTAGATTGTTAGATTTTTAAGAATATTTTTTTCTTCCACAAAATCCAGCAAACTAAATACATTGTGCTTAAAAAAGAGATTGCCCATAAAAGTGATGCGTTTATTGGAGATGCGAGTGGTTCAAAATATTTTTGATATAAAAAAGTGTGTAGTGAAATTGGGCTTTCTAATTCTGTAATTTTTATTAAGCTAAATAACCGCGCTATAACACCCGAGAGCACAAAAACTAAAATTGAATTTAACCCAAATATTACAAATGGTTTTGCCCACCATTTATAATATTTTACATCGTTTATAAAATAAAAAATTGAAAATATAGTTAACGCCCACCCTGTCATAAAAATTGAATATGATGTTGTCCAAATATTTTTATTTATTGGAATAAAATTATCTAATACTAATCCAATAAAAAGTAATAATTGACCTGCAATAAAGATCCAAATTGTTTTTTCTTCTTTTGATAATTTACTTTGTAGAAATTCCCCAGTAAAGGCTCCAAATAAAGTTGTTGCAATAGCTGGTAGTGTTGAAAATATTCCCTCCGGATCCCAAGTTTTTGTTTGAGACCACATGTGCCCTTCTAAAATTTGTAAGTCAAGCCAATTAGAAAAATTTTTTCCTTTATCATAAAATCCCGCACCAACTTCCGGTACAGGATAAAACTCCATCATCAACCAATAAAAAATCAAACAAAATAAAAGAATTATTGTTTTAACGTTTCGTGATTTTACATTTAAGTAAATTAATGTTACGGCTAAATAACAAAAAGATATTCGCTGTAATACTCCAACAAGTCTAATTTTTGATAAATTAAAATATGGGAAGCCGCTTAAAAAAAATCCAAATGCATAAATTAAAAGGGATCGAATAAGAATTTTTTTTAAGTTTCTGTTTTCGGGTTTAGATAAAGAGAAAACAATTGATACGCCCACAATAAAAAGAAAGAATGGAAAAATCATATCTGTAAAGGTCCACCCGCTCCATTCGGCATGTTGAAGTTGTGGATAAATATTTGACCAACTCCCCGGATTGTTTACAATTATCATTCCGGCAATTGTAAAACCCCTAAAAGCATCAAGCGAAGTTGAGCGCTCTTTTAATTCCATCACTTAAAATATACAAAATTGAGTAGCTAGTTAATATTAACCAACTACTCAATAAAAATTATTTTTGTGGAATCGGTGGTAACGTTCGTGCTTCAATGGTTGACATAAATCCGCACGATTTATGGGCTCCATCGCAAAAAGGTTTATTGTTGCTGCAACCACATCTGCAAAAAGAAATCATTGATCTTCCATTTAAATCGAACTTTTTGCCTTCCATATCAAAAATTTCGAACTCACCTTCTACTCTAATACTTCCATTATTATTGATTGTAATTTTTGTTGACATAATTTTTTTTAGTGAGGCATTGCGTTTGAGTTATAAGTTTTTGGTTTACGTGGAAATTTTTCATCCCGCATCGCTGCGTTGTATGCAAAAGATGCCATTATAATTGCTGCTTGTTTTAAATCATCTGCTTGAACTCTATCGTAAACATCCATATTTGAGTGATGTGTGCGCGGATCATATTCAATTTGATCTTGAATAAATTGAAATCCCGGTAATCCAATTCCATCAAATGCTAAATGGTCTGTTCCGCTCGTGTTTGATAAAGTTAAAGTTGTCGCTCCCATTTCTGAAAATGGTGCAAGCCACGATCTAAAAACAGGACGAGCCGATTCGTTTGCCTGCATGTAAACACCTCGAACTTTTCCTGTTCCATTATCATTATTAAAATAAACTGAAAATTTTTCGTATTCAGGTTTAGTTTTTAATTCTCCACTTGAACCAGTCATTAACGACATTGCTCCTTTAGCGCCTTCCCGTTCGCCTAAATGCTTTGCAACATAAGCGCGCGATCCATGCAATCCTTGTTCTTCTCCACCCCACAAACCAATTCTAATTGTGCGTCGTGGTTTCGCGTCAATCTTTTTTAAAATTCTCATCGCTTCCATACAAACTGCCGAGCCAGTTGCGTTATCAGTTGCGCCGGTTCCTCCATGCCACGAGTCAAAATGCGCCCCAATCATTACAATTTCTTCCTTTAAATCAGTCCCCGGAATTTCTGCAATCACATTAAAACCTGAATCTGCCTTTGTATTTTCAACCTCAATATCCATTTCAACTTTTGGCATTTCTCCTTTTTCAATCATTCTGATTAAGCGATTATAATGTTCGCTTGCCAAAACAACTTGCGGAATTATTTGTGGAGCATTTTCAGAATAAGCGTTTGCAGCTGGTTCAAATGGTGAAGAGTTTTGTGGTTGAGGTACACTTGCTTGCTGAACAAAAATTGTACCACCATCTCCTTTTCTTCCTTGTTCAAAAACTGCGAGTGCTCCTTCTTGTAAAATAAATTCAACTTTTTTACCACTCAATGCCTGTGTTTGTAAAAATCTTGTTATTGCTGAGTCCGACATTCCAAAACCACGTAACATTGTGCGAGTTGTACTATCTGTTTGTTGACGAGCGGCTTGTGCTTGTTGTGGTCTTTGTCTTGGTGGAGTTGGTGTTGGCATTGCTGCATTTGCTAATTTTAACAAATCAATTTCTGTTTGTCTTTTTGCTCCGGGGTTAAAGTGAGCTGTTATTTCTCTCGGCTCGCTTACTAAAACAACTGCTCCTTTTAATTTGCCTTTATATTTTTCAAAATCTTCTTCTTTATCAACTTTAAAATAAACTAAGTCAGATTTTATTGTACCCTTTGTTCCCGGGCTCCATGCTTTTGGATGGGCTATTAATGGGAATGGATTTCCATTTACAATGTTTGCAGAAAATTTTTTTAAAGTCCAACCTTTTCCAACTGGAGCAAAATTTTCAAAATGAACATTTTCTAATCCCGATTTTATCATTTCATTTTTTGCCCAGTCTGCTGCTTTTTTATAACCCGGCGACCAAGTTAATCGCGGTCCATAAACATCTGTCAACCAACTCATTGTTTCCATAACTTTGGAATTATTTAATCCCTCATCTTTAATTTTTTTAATCATTGTTGTATCGATTTTTTCCGGTTGACTGAATGCAACCGCAAATACAAAAATTGAAAATATAATTCCTAAATATATTTTTTTCATTTTAATTCTTTCGTTAATTAATAAATTTATAAACCTCTTAACGCGTTAACTATCTTTAACCTTGATGCGCGGATTGCCGGCAAAAATCCGCCAACAAATCCCATAATAAGTGAAAAAATTATGGTCGAAACAATAGTTTCTGTTTTAAGCGTAAATCCAAAAGCAAGCTCGCTAAAAGAGCCGAAATTAGTAGTTGAAAACGAAACTACCTGCAAAAATGATGCAAAAAATATTATTATAATTCCAATCGCAGAAAATAAAATAATTTTATTCTTCGGCTCGTTTTCAGATTTTTTTTTAGATTTATCCATTTTTAAATTTGATAAATCCGCTTGTTGTGCTAATGACGTTATATTTCTGCTTCCTGTTGGCTAATGCAGTGGATTGTTCCAAGTCCCCAAACTAAATCAACGCAATCAATACCAACAACTTTTCTGTTTAAAAATTCTTTCTGTAAAATTTCTATCGCCTGCAAATCATTTTTATGATTAAAAACTGGGACAAGAACTTTTTTGTTTGTAATTAAAAAATTCGCATAACTTGCGGGGAGCCGTTGATTTTTATATTCAACAACGCCCGGCATCGGTAACTCCAATATACGGAAATTTTCATTATTTTGATTTTGCATTTTCTGTAATTGTTGCAAATTCTCCTGCAAAATATTGTAATTTTCATCATCTGTATCCTCTTCTACACAAGCCACAATTGTTGTCGGATTTATAAATCTCGCAATATCATCAATGTGTCCATCAGTGTCGTCGCCAACAATTCCCTCGTCAAGCCAAAGAATTTTTTCTTGTCCATAAAATTCTTTTAAATAATTTTCAATTTCATTTTGTGTTAGATGTGGGTTTCTGTTTTTATTCAGCAAGCAAGATTTTGAAGTGAGTAGGCACCCCTCTCCGTTTACATCGATTGCTCCCCCTTCCATAATTATTCCGGGATAAAATATTTTCAGTCCAAACTTTTCTCCGATTTTAGTCGGGACAATATCGTCTAAATCAAATGGTGGGTATTTCCCCCCCAATGCGTTATAGTCCCAATCAACAATTGCTTTTTCTTTTGTTGTTCGATTAATAATAAATGCCGGGCCGTGATCACGACACCACGCATCATTGGTTGGAATTAAATGTGTTGCAAAATTATTTTTAGTTGTTGGGTGTTTTGATAAGATATTATTTACTTCTAAATCCATTTTCTCATCAACAACATTTATATTTACAAATTCTGTTTCGCAAATTTCTGAAATTATTTTGGCGAAAACTTTGGGAGCAGTATCAAGTTTTCCTGGCCAAGTATCCAAATTGTGCGGCCAGCTAAACCATATTGATTTTTGTTTTTCCCATTCGGCTGGAAAAATAAATCCTAATTTTTTTGGAGAATTTTCAAACATAAAATTTTTTATTTCGGGGTTATGCTTCGTCGTTAAATCTTTTTAGAATTGCATCGTAAGCATCAATTCTTCTATCTCGTAAAAATGGCCAGTGTGTTCTAGTTGTGTTTGATTTATCCAAATCAACTTCGACCACATTAACTTCTTCTTTATCTGTCGAAGATTCAAAAATAACTTCCCCAAATGTATCAGCTACAAAACTTTTTCCCCAAAAATTTATATTTACTTCTATTCCAACTCGATTTACGGAAACAACCGGAACGCCGTTTGCAATTGCATGCGATCGCTGAATGGTTTGCCATGCGTTTAATTGATCGTCACAAACTTTTTTATCTTCTCCTACTGCCCAGCCGATTGCCGTTGGATAAAATAAAATTTCCGCGCCAGAAAGCGTTGTCAATCTCGCCGCTTCGGGATACCATTGATCCCAACAAATTAGCACGCCAATCTTTCCAAATTTTGTTTGCCATGATAAAAACCCTGTATCGCCAGGGGTAAAATAAAATTTTTCGTAAAATGATGGGTCATCCGGAATATGCATCTTGCGATACTTTCCTAAATATTTTCCATCGGCATCAATTATTGCTGCTGTGTTGTGATAAATTCCTTCTGCTCGTTTTTCAAATAATGATGCAACAATTACTACATTAAGTTCTTTTGCAAGTGATTGAAATTTTTCAGTTGATAAGCCGGGTATTTTTTCTGCAAACTTAAATGGTTCGTAATCTTCTTTGATGCAAAAGTAAAGCGATGAAAATAATTCCTGCAAACAAATTATATTTGCGCCAAGTTTTGCTGCATCGCGGATTCCTTTTTCAGCTTTCGCAAAATTTGCTTCAGTATTATTTGAACAACTTGATTGAATTAACCCGATTTTTACTTTTTTCATCTTTTAAAAATAATATTAAAGAGATTCAATTGCAAAAAGCGATTAAGTTGTTTTTTTAATTAAAAACTAATCCTTCGACTTTATTTTTTAAAAGTTGGTTGAGTCTAATTATATAATAGAAAAAAGAAATGCAGTTAAGAATCCAACAATAGTAGCAATCCCGACAGATGGCCCACCATGCTCGAATGCTTCGGGCATCATTACAGATGCGACCATTGCAAGTATTCCACCTCCGGCAATTGCTTCAGCTGTTGTAATTACAACCGGAGATGCGTTTGATAAAAACAAATTTCCGAAATATGCAGATATCGACCCAGCAAAAACAAGGAAACCCCAAAGACCAAAAATTTTTTTATTACTGAAATTTGCTTTCTTCATTGTAATAGAGCTTGCCATTGCTTCTGGTAGATTTGCTAAAAAAACTGCAATTGCAAAAGTAAACGAAAAGGAAGAAAACGATCTGAATCCCGCTCCAATAACAACAGACTCTGGAATTCCATCCAGCATTGCACCTAAAAATATTGCATATGGGGCAGCTTGTTTTGCGTGACTAACAATCATAGCATTTGAATAGGCGTTGCTTATTTTTGAAATATGACCTACTGCTTTTTTTTCCCATTCTTTCTGTTCATTAACTGACTCCGCCTGTTTTATGTTTCTAATTAATCTTTCTGAAATTAATTTATCAACTGCACTTCTTAAAATGTTTGATTTATGAAGTATATGATCAAAATTATTTTTACTCATTTCTAAGAGAGCAACTTCTGTGCCTGCGATTGCGGTAGCACTTCTTGGTTCCCCTTTTACTATCGCCATCTCTCCAAATATGTTTCCTTTTTTTAAAGTAGAAAGAATAATGTTGTCTGTGGGATTTGAAATTACAATTTCTCCCTCCTCTATTATATAAAGCGACCCTCCTTCATCTCCTTTATTAAAGATTATGTGATCTTTTGTAAATTTTACTTCGTGCAGGTGGTCTATAAATTCTTCCATTTCCTCTGCCGGTAAAGAGCGAATAACTTCACTTTTAGAAAGTAGTTTTAAAATTCTTGAAAAAGATTCTTTCTTTTTTTCTACAACAAATTTTTTTGTTGTTGCTTTATGCCGAAGCGCGGCTCCTTTTTTTTCTAAAATACTATTCCCGAAATAATACATTAAGCCACCAATTAAAAAACCGCCAGCCACCCAACTCCAAGCAGTTATTGGTAAAAGGTGTGCTTCATGCAAAAGTCTTTCTGCTCCCTCAAATGCAAGCTCTAGTGAAAGTGCTTGAATTAATGCTCCAACACCAAATGCCATAATTATTGCATTTGTTTTTTCTGTTGGTTTTGTATAAATCCCAAGAAACGCACCGATGATTAATGACACCATCGTAATTAGAGCTACTATTGATGCGTTAAAAGATTCCATTTATTTTTTCTGAGTTATTTTTAAAGTTTTGAAAATATATTAAAAATCTTTTTATTTTTTGTGTTCTGTAGGCGCCTTGACCTAACAATTCAATATACCAAACAATATTAAATTAATATAATTTATTTATTGTAAGCGGTACTGTTTTTTAATAAGGTAAAAATATTTTTTTGATTTAATTAATATCTAAGTTCATTTTTCCGTAATTTTGCATCTATGCCTATCGGATATAATAGAGATGATACAATTGTTGCATTAGCAACCGCTGCTGGAAGTGCGCCCTTGGCGGTAATTCGGCTAAGTGGTAAAAAGGCATTTACTGTTATAGATACAATATTTTTTAGTAAAAAGAAAGTTTCAGAAGCCGAAACACACACTATCTTATTTGGTAAAATCATTTATTTGTCCGTTGTTGTTGATGAGGTTCTAGTTTCTGTCTTTAAAAACCCAACCTCATTTACCGGCGAAGATGTTGTAGAAATATCTTGCCATGGTGGAAGCGTTGTTTCTCAAGAAATAATTTCAATTTTATTATCTTTGGGTTCAAGTTATGCTCTTCCCGGCGAGTTTACTTATAGGGCGTTTTTAAATGGTAAAATTGACTTAACTAAAGCTGAAGCAATATCAGAGTTAATTAATGCAAATACTTTAAGCTCTAAAAAAAGAGCCATTGATGGTTTGATTGGGAAATTAAATAATAAAACCAATTTACTCAGACAGGACTTGTTAGATATTTTGAGTTTATTGGAAGTTGATATTGATTTTTCAGAAGAAGGCCTTTCTGTTGTTTCAAAAGAGCAAATTGAAACTAAATTGAATTTAACAATAACGGATATTAATAGTATTGTTAAATCATATAATTCTGGCAAAATTTATAGGGATGGTGTAAAGGTTTCAATTATAGGAAATACAAATGTTGGTAAGTCTAGTTTATTAAATTATTTTTTAGAAGAAAATCGAGCAATAGTTAGTGATGTTCACGGAACAACAAGGGATTTTATTGAAGAAAGTATTAATATTAATGGGATTAATTTTAAATTTGTTGATACCGCTGGATTAAGGGAAACAAATGATGTAGTTGAATTAGAAGGGATAGCCCGTTCATTAAAACATAAAGAATCTTCAGATATTGTAATCCACATGTTTGATATATTTGAAGATTTTAATAGCTCAATACAAGCCCTACATCACTATGATAACGGATATAAAATATTAAATGTAATAAACAAACAAGACTTACTCAAAAACAATTCTTTCGATCTTTCGGAGGATTGTATGTTGATTTCTTGTAAAACCAATTACGGTTTACAGGACTTAAAAAACTCTCTTTTTAAACTTGCTACAATTGGAGTAGATTTATCTGAATCAAATATATCGATTCAGTCTACGCGTCTGTTAGAGTTATTTTCTCGTTGCAATGAGTATTTATTAAAAGCCTTAAATTCTTTAAAACAAAATCTTGGAAATGAATTTTTAGCAATTGATATTAGATTAGCAATTCAATCTTTAGGTGAAATTATTGGCGAAACTACCAGTGATGATATTTTAAATAATATTTTTGGTAATTTTTGTATAGGCAAGTAAGTGTTAATTAAGAAGCTAAATAAGCGTTACGATGTTATAGTTGTTGGTGGTGGACATGCTGGTATTGAGGCATCACACGCATCGTCAAAAATGGGCTGTACAACATTATTGGTAACATCAAATTGTAATTCTATTGGAAGAATGTCATGTAATCCTGCAATTGGTGGAACTGCAAAGGGTCACCTGGTTAAAGAAATTGATTCACTTGGTGGGCTTATGGGGTATTTTGCAGACAATACCGGGATTCATTTTAAAATGTTGAATAAATCAAAAGGAGCTGCTGTGTGGTCTCTTAGATCTCAAAATGATAGGGACCTTTATGCAAGTTTTGCTCAAAACTATTTATTACATTTAGATGGTTTGTCTATTTTTGAAGGTGAGTTAACGGATCTATTCATCGAGGAATCCAAATTAAAGGGGGTCGAAATTTCAAACAAGTTTAGTGTTTCGTGTGAAACTTTAATTGTTTGTGCTGGCACTTTTTTAAATGGTTTAATGCACACAGGGTTAAGAAGTCATATTGGTGGTAGATTTGGAGAGGCTCCTTCTAATATAATATCAGATAAACTCCAAAAACAAGGCATTAAGTCAGGAAGGCTAAAAACTGGTACTCCTCCAAGAATTGATCTTAATTCTATAGATATGGCTTCTGTTTATTTACAAGAAAGCGATTTACCGCCAACACCTTTTTCTCATCAAACCAGGGAAATAAACAATAAACTTGTTCCAATGTACCAAACTTTTACAAATCAAAACACACATACTGTTTTGGAGTCAGGTTTTGACGATTCACCGATGTTTACAGGTAAAATAAAGGGAGTTGGGCCAAGATATTGTCCATCAATTGAAGACAAAATTCACAGATTTAGAGATAAAGAAAGACATCAAATATTTTTAGAACCTGAGGGTTATAGTACAAATGTAGTTTATGTTAATGGGTTTTCAACATCTTTGTCTGAAGAAGTTCAGTTTAACGCATTAAAAACTATTCCCGGACTTGAAAAAGTAAAAATGATTCGGCCTGGTTATGCAGTTGAGTATGATTATTTTCCACCACATCAACTTTATCACACACTGGAAACTAAACTTATTGTGGGATTATTTTTTGCTGGTCAAATTAACGGGACCTCAGGATATGAAGAAGCTGCGGCACAGGGAATAGTAGCTGGAATTAATGCAGCACTAAAAGTTAAAAAACTTGATTCTTTTATTACTAAAAGAAGTGAGTCTTATATTGGGGTGTTGATTGATGATTTAATTAACAAATCAACATTTGAACCTTATAGAATGTTTACATCTAGGGCTGAACATCGCTTATTGTTAAGGCAGGATAATGCTGATAAAAGAATGATGGGGTATGGTTATAAGTTTGGGTTGGTATCAAATATCGCATACAATAAAATGAAATCTAAATATCAAACCACTGAAGATATTAAGAGTTTTATTAAAACTACGCGTTATTCAAATAATGATTTTAGGGATGAATGGTCTTTGTCGTCTGACTTTATTAATGGTGAGCTTTTTGATAACATATTAAGAAAAAACAATGTTTCAATATTTGATATAAGTAAATTTATTCCTAAAACTATTTCTTACGATAATGATATTCTTTTTAATGTAGAGTTCGATATTAAATACGAGGGTTATATAAAAAGAGATCTCGCGTTGATAGACAAACTAAGTAAGTACGAAAATAAAATAATTCCAAACAATTTTGATTTTAATTCGATTCGTTCGCTTAGTTTTGAGGGAAAAGAAAAGTTTTCTAAAATAAAACCTACAACTCTTGGCCAAGCGATGAGAATTTCTGGAATAACGCCTGCTGATATTGCAACACTTTCAATAAAACTATCCTTAAATTAGTTTCATATGAAACTTATAAGCCTGGAACAAAAAGAGATTTTTCTAAAATCTATCAAATTATTTAATATTCCAATAACGGACATACAATTAAATAGCCTTTTTTTATATGTTGAATTATTGTTAAAACAAAATCAGTTTGTAAATTTAATTTCCCGCGCGGATAACCACAATATATTACTAAACCATCTTTTTATGTCTTTATTGTTTTCTATTCACATATCGAAAAAAAGTAATTTTAGTATTTTAGATGTCGGAACTGGTGGTGGGTTGCCTGGGATTCCTCTTTCAATTTTGTATCCTAATTATTATTTTGTTTTGATTGATGGAATTCAAAAAAAAATTGATTCTGTGGGTGCTTTTATAAATACTTTAAATCTTAAAAATGTTATTACCCTTAAAGAGCGAACTGAAACATTAAAAAATAATAAAATGTACATAAATTATTTTAATGTGGTTGTTGCACGCGCGGTAACCGATTTAAGCACCCTAATAAAACAAACACTTCCTTTTTTAAAAAAGAATTCCAACGCGCAGATAGTTACACTAAAAGGGGGTAACTTAAAAGAAGAGGTTGTTTTGGCTAAAAAAAAATTTAAAAATTTTAAAATAGAAGAAAAATCAATCGACCTATCTTTGATCCCAGAAATAAAAAACCAAGATAAAAAATTTATTATTGTTACTTTGAATTAAAAATGAATAAATCTCAAAAATTATTTTCATCTTTATTACATCTCAAAACCGAAAGTCGTAACACAAAAAGTAAAAATCTTGATTTAATGTCTGTTGAAAATATTTTAGATTTAATTAATAAAGAAGATTCCAGAATTACAAAATCAATTAAAAAAGAAAAATCTAAAATTAAAAAAGTTGTTTCAGTGGTGGTGAATTCATTTCTAACTGGGGGTAGGTTAATTTATGTTGGAGCGGGAACAAGTGGCAGGCTTGGGATTCTTGATGCCGCTGAATGTCCTCCAACATTTGGAGTGTCATCAAAAATGGTTTTGGGTTTAATTGCTGGTGGAAAAAAAGCTGTATTTAAATCACAAGAAGGGGCGGAAGATAATGTTAAACTTGGCTCACTTAATATTAAAAAAATTAATGTAAATAATAAGGATGTTGTGTGTGGAATTGCGGCAAGCCTGCGTACTCCGTTTGTCTTTGGCGCTTTAAAAGAAGCAAAAATCCGTGGCGCTAAAACGGTGCTTATTACAACAAATCCGAGAAAAGTTTTAAATTCCCCAACGTATTCCTATTTAAAAAAATTTGTAGATATCTCTGTTTGTGCTGAGGTTGGCCCTGAGGTTTTAATGGGCTCCACAAGAATGAAGTCTGGAACTGCTCAAAAATTAATTCTTAATATGATCACTACAACTTCATTTGTGAGAATTGGAAAAACCTATGAAAATATGATGGTTGATCTTCAGCTTACAAATAATAAGCTTCGCGAAAGAGCAAAAAAAATAATTATGTTGATTACAGGGGTGGGATACAAAGATGCTGAAAAGTTTTTATCTATTTCTGGTGGACATGTTAAAACTGCAATTATTATGATAAAAACCAAAACCTCAAAATCTTCAGCACAAAAACTTTTACAGCAAGCTGGTGGGTTTGTAAGAAGTGCAATAAAACTATCTGAAAAATGATTTTTTGAGATCTGAATTATTTCAATACGTTTTATTTTATAAACCATTTGGGGTTTTATCTCAATTCACAAAAGAATTAGAATCCGATATAACTCTTTCTAGTTTTGGTCCATTTCCGAAAAATGTTTATCCAGTTGGAAGACTAGATAAAGATAGTGAGGGGCTTTTACTTATTACTAATGATAATAAGCTGAAACATTTTTTAACAAATCCAAAATATGAAAAACCAAAAACTTATTTGGTTCAGGTTGAGGGTGTTCTATCTAAAACTGAAGTTGAAAAATTAAATTCTGGGGTAATAATCGAAGGAAGTAAAACTAAAAAAGCAAAGGTTGTGGTTTTAAAAAAAGCGCCGCTTGTACCAGAAAGAATTCCGCCAATTCGGTTTAGAAAAAATATTCCAACAACTTGGTTGCAAGTTATTCTTTGCGAGGGGAGAAATAGACAAATAAGAAAGATGACCGCTCGCGTTGGTCATCCAACGCTAAGAATTATTCGCACCTCAATTGGAAATATCTTTATTGGAAACATGAAGCCGGGTGAATCTAGGATAATCTCAAAAAACAATATTATTTAAAATTATAAGTTTGCTTTTTTAAAATTTAATAATGATTTTCCAAAAAAACGGAGATAAAAATGAGTGAAAAAAATTTAACAGGCTTGGCGTGGGGTTGGATAATATTTGGCTCTTTAATCGGAACAATTCTTACATTTTTAAATATTTGGTTAATGGCCGCATATGTTGGCTCGTTTGATAATCCGCAAAGTTTGTTTGCTTTATTTTCATTAATGTTAACAGGTATTTTTATTGCATATAAATCACCAAGCTCAACAATATATGAGCCGGCAATTAGTGGATCTATTGCTATTATTTTAACTTTATTGTTGTTGAATTTATTTACAGGTGTAAGTTATAATGCTTCGCAAATTCTTTTAACGCAAGCTTTAGCGTTTCAACTTTCAATGCTGGGAGGGTGGGTTGGCGAACATTTACAATCTGGAGAAAGAACCAAATCACTAGATAATTCATTTAAATTTCAATGGGCTTGGAGTGTCGCGGCTTCTGTTCTTGCATTTATTTTGAGTTTGAGTTTATTTTATATTTCTGTTGCAGCTTTAAAATCATCCAACATAATGACTATCTCCGCGCTTCAATTAAGTGAAATGCTTTCTTTTGGTGTTGGATTTTTTGCTGCTGGTTATTTTATTGGATTTCGATCTCCCGGAAAAACCATTATTGAAGCTGGTGTTGGTGGATTATTTGGGTTTTGTTTTATAATTGGATTTTGGGTTGTCCAACGAGAAGACTCCTTTACACTTGAAACGTCTGATTACTATTCACTGGTGTTTGCTTTCGCAATGGTACTATTGGGAAGCTGGGTTGGTGAGTTCTCCGAAAAAAACTTATCTAAAAATAAATAATTTAATTTATCTTTTTTTCTTCTGACGCTCTGCTTGTTCTTGCGCGCGATGCATTAATTTTTCCATAAAACCTGGTGCCTTGTTTTTTCGTTCAACTTTTGTTAAAACAACCGGTTTTGTAAGTTTTGTAAAATATATTTGCTCACCGAGAGATAAAATATTGTAAGCCAAATAATAAAGATTTAATCCTGCCGGGAAAAAATTAAAAAGTAAAAACATCATTGGTGGCATAATATAAACTATTGCCTTTTGTGAGGGATCTTGTATTGTCATTTTTTGTTGAATGAACATTGCAATTGCCATCATTAAAGCTAATCCACTAATATCCTGCAAGCCAACCAATGGTAAACGAAATGGTAAACTAAAAATTACATCTGGTATCGATAAATCATTTATCCACAACATAAAATCAGCTTGGCGCAATTCAATTGAATTACTAAAAAGAGAATACAAAGAATATAAAATTGGCATTTGTAATAATAATGGTAAACATCCTCCCGCTGGATTTACGCCATAATCTTTGTAAAGCTTCATTGTTTGAATGTTCAATTGACTGGGATCGGATTTAAGTTTTTCCTTCAACTCGTTTATTATTGGTTGCAGCGCTCTCATTTTTTTCATTGAAAGCATACTTTTACGTGAAAGTGGGAAAAGTGCAAGTTTAATTACAATTGTGAAAAGTATAATTACTATTCCGAAATTAGATGTTACAAATTGAAGTAGGCTAAAAAGGGGAATAAAAATATATTCTGATAGTGGTCTTATCCAACTCCAACCTAAATAAATAATTTGTCCTAAATTATCATCTGCTTTTTTCAATTCTGCTAAATCCATTGGACCAACATATAGTTGGGTGTTAATTGAATTAATTTTATTATCAGAAATTGGAAACTTTAATGCGATTGAATATTTTTCAACACTTCCAAAGTTTTGAACGCTTTCATGTGTCCCGTTTATATAACAACCACTGCTTTTTTTATCTTTTGAAATTAAAGATGTTGCAAAATATTTATTGTGTGTTGCAACCCAATTTGTTGCTCCAGTAGGATTAATATTTATTGTTTCGCCTACTGTAGCCGCATCAATAGTTACGAGCTCTCCTCCTGTAAATGCGTGAGCTGCTGTTGCTTGCGACTCAGCTATTGAATTAACTTCTGTATATCGTAATCCGTTTGTCCACTCAAGTTGATATTCGTAGTTCGATATCATTTCATTTGCATTTTCAATTGAAATGTTTAAGTCGATTGTGTAGTCGTTATTATTAAAAATTAAAGTTTTTGTAATTTTCCCAGTTGCTGTTTTTAAAGAAAGGTGTATTGCTTTTTCATCTTTGCCAACAAGTTTTAAATATTTTTGGTTTATATTTTCAAAATCAAAAAATAGGTTTTTTGTTGAAATTTCTTTTCCGTCTTTTGCCATAAAACGAAGATCTAGGTCCCCGCCAAGAGTGTCGTTAATTAGTTGAACGTTGTATTTTTTTCCCCAAGATTTATATTTTTTTAATTCAAAGGATTTAATCGTTCCATTGTTGTTTTGAATTTCTGCGATGTAGTTGTCTGTTTCAATTATTACTGATTTTGATACACCCTGAGTGTTTTCTTTAAAAAATTGACTGGTCTCAATTCTTTGTTTTATCTCTTTAATGATTGGTTCGGTATTTTGTTTGTTGGTGGTTTCTTCTTTTTTTGGTGCTTGTTTTGTTTGTTGTGGTGCTGTCATCCACATCCAGGTAAACAAAATTGTAATTATTAAAATAAATCCTAGTATTTGAGTTCTATCCATATATTTTATTTTTTTATAACTGGGTCATGGCCTCCACCGTGTAATGGGTGGCACTTGCTTAGCCTAATTAACGTTAAAACTGATCCTTTAATAAATCCGTAAGCTTCAAATGCCTCGATTGAATACTGAGAGCAGGTTGGGTAAAAACGGCATCTGTTTTTTGGTAATATTTTTGAAAAGGTTTTTTGATAAATCTTAATTAAAAAAATTACAACTCTGCTCATTTTTAGATTTCTGTGGTTTGTAATATTTTTTTTAGTTCTAAAATAATTTCTTTTTTTACGGTTTTTGTAATTCTACTCTTAACGACTCCATTAAATATTATTTTTACAAAATTATTTTTTTTTATAGTTATTTTTCCAAACCCTTCTTTGAGTATCCTTTTAATATAATTACGATCAACTGCTCGAGAAATATATTTTTTAGGTGTTAATATTATAAAGTTTGTTTTGTTGTTGTTTTTTGGGGAAACAAAAACCGAAAAGTTTAATCCTTTTAATTCTTTACTAGTTGTTATGGGTTTACTTTTTGTTGAGTTTTTATCCGTAAAGTTTTAAACTCCTATTAACTAACGCTTAATTTTTTTCTTCCTTTGGCCCTTCTTCTAGATATTACTTTTCTACCAGATTTCGATGCCATGCGGTTTCGAAACCCATGTTTATTTTTTCTCTTTCTTTTAGATGGCTGATACGTTCTTTTCATTTTTTCTCTTTTTTTATTTTGACGAAAACAAAAATATGAAAAAAATACTTTTAATTTGTATTAAATCTGATTGATGTTTTATTTTATAAAAAATACTTTCTTTTTTTCTTGACAAGCAATCAATCTACATATATTATAAAAAGCAACCCTTAATTATTTGTTGTTAATTAAATGTTGATAACTTTTATTGTTTAGGTTTACGCTGTTTTTTTGATATTTTTGAGTTTTTAATTCGAGTAAAACAACTGTTGATAAGTGGTTGATTAACTATGCATGCCGTTGAAACACAACAACTTAACGGTGTTTTATTGTGTTAATATTTTAAATGTAATAACTAAACTGATTTTATTTAGAAACTAATTTAATATTGATAGACTGTTGATAAAAGGTTTATAATGGACGCAGAACAAACACTTCAAATTAACGAGACTTGGGCTCGTTGTTCTTTAATAATTAAAGAAAGGGTTCCCTCTCAAACATTTAAAACTTGGTTCGAGCCAATTGTTCCGATTGAGCTTAAGGAAAATAAATTAATTGTTGGTGTGCCAAGTCAATTTTTTTATGAGTGGGTTGAGGAACATTACTCATCCGTAATTGCAGCTTCTTTGGAAGAAGTTTTGGGTCAGGGTTTTCGTTTAATTTATCAAGTTGTACGTGTTAATGAAGAAAATATTGAAACAGAATTTTCTGATATAAAAACTAACATGTCAAATAAACCAAGTGGTATTTCGGTTTCATTAAAAGAGCAATTACCTCCGGTTGAGAACACTTTAAACCCGCGTTATACTTTTAGTAATTTTATTATGGGAGAAAGCAATCAACTTGCCCGTGCAGCCGCACTAGCGGTTGCGAATAATCCCGGAAAAACCTCTTTTAACCCTTTTGTAATTTATGGTGGAACTGGGCTTGGAAAAACACATTTAATTCAAGCAATCGGAAACCAAGCGCTTTCAGCGGGTGTTGCAAAAAGAGTAGTATATATTTCGAGTGAGCGTTTTACAATTGAGTTTGTTGACGCAATTCAATCTGACACAATAAAAAACTTTTCAAGTTATTATCGCAGTATGGATGTTTTGATTGTTGATGATATTCAGTTTTTATCTGGTAAAGAAAAAACACAAGATAGTTTTTTTCATACATTTAATTCATTACATCAACTCGGAAAACAAATTGTACTTTCTTCTGATAAACCACCAAAAAATTTAAAAGGATTGGATGAGCGTTTAATTTCTCGTTTTCAATGGGGATTAACCGCCGACGTTCAAGCGCCAGATCTTGAAACAAGAATTGCAATACTTCAACAAAAATGCGAAGAGGATCATGTTTATATTCCACAGGAAGTAATAAATTTTTTGGCTGCAAATGTAACATCAAATATTAGAGAACTTGAAGGGACCTATATTAGTTTAATTGCTAAATCATCTCTTGAAAATAAGGATATTGATATTCTACTTGCCCGAGATGTATTGCGGTCAATTGTAAGTGATATTAGAACGCCCGTTTCCGTTGAAAAAATTCAAAAAATTGTTGCAGAGTATTTTAATATTCCAGTAGATATGTTTAGAGCTAAAAATAGAAAACAGGAAGTAGCGAGTGCTAGAATGGTTGCAATGTTTATTTCAAAAGAATTAACAAACTGCTCATTAAAAACAATTGGTTTACATTTTGGTGGAAGAGACCATAGTACTGTAATTCACGCTCTTCAAACGGTTGAGGATCAAATTAAACTTGATTCAAAGTTTCGTTCTGTAGTAGACTATTTAAGGAAAAACATAGAATCTATTTCAGATTAATTATTAACAAATAATTGTTTACAAGTTGTTTTTATATGTTAATTATTAGTTGATAAAAACAACAAATTTTTTAAGGTTGTTTATTTTTTACTTTTTTAGATTAACTATCAACACTTTTTTTAAAACTAAATTAAATTTTTTCTTTTTATTATTTTTATTTTTTTATTTATCA
>JAQCAB010000039.1 GCA_027622375.1 Bacteroidota bacterium | reverse complement strand
TACTGCCGATGATGTTGTCTATATATTCAGCGTCTGTATAAAAAACAACAGCATTGTTTGATATATCTTCTTTTTTTATCGGCTTGATATATTGATAGATGCTTTTTCCTTCAACTGCTATGAATGTTCCGAGGGTGGTGTCTGCGGTTATTGATTGGGAAATATAGTCAAGCGAAGAATTGATTAAATTGCGAGAGGAATTGTTAGATATAATACTATCGTTGCTGTAATAAATTGCAATGCCAAGTAAATTATATTTGCTGTTAATGCTGTCCACAAAATGTTCAATGTTTCCCTGATTTATTTTTTCATAAAAAAAAGTACTATCTAGAAATATTTCTTCTGCAATCTGAGCGGTTCGTATTTCTAGTTCGCTGTTTAACTTATTTCTTTCAGATGAAATCTGATAAAAGGTAAACCCAAATGCTACCAAACCAACAGCAACAATAATTGAAAGTATGAGTGCAAGGTTTAATCTCATTGTGATAATTGTTCTAAAAGTGAAATGACTTTATTTACATTGTCAAGTTTATATTTTGCAAGGGTATTGCCTTCTCCAACTTTAACAGAATCCGCATTAGCATTGTGCGATAAATACTCAAACATTTCTTCATCAGTCTTATCGTCTCCTATCGCTAAAATATAATCATATTTATTTTGCTCAACTAAATTTTTTACTGCTATTCCTTTACTCAATTCCTTAGTCATGATTTCTACAACTTTATTTCCATCTAACATTTTTAAGCTGTATTCATTAATGGTAGTCTCTAAAATATAAATTAATGCTCTTGAATGGGAATATCCCGATTCCGATTCAGCATTTCTGTAATGCCATGTTAAGGAGAAATGTTTTTCTTCAATAAATGAATTTGGACAGGTTAGAGTCATACGATTCAAAATAGGAAGGATTTTATTTTTCCATGAACCGTTGTCAATTATTTGTTTTTTCCATACTCCGTTTTCTTTCATCATTGCTCCATGCTCGGCAATAATATTAATTGGCAGATGACCTAATAATCTGTCAATATCCTGATAGCCTCTGCCGGAGATAATCATTACTTTTGTTTGCGGCTTTGCTATTAGTTTTGCTAAAACATCTAACAACTTCTCTGTTGGTATTGCTTTTTCGGGTAATGGAGCAAAGTCAACAAGTGTTCCATCATAATCAAGCAGTATCAATTTATCGGTTGCGTTTCTGTATTTTTTTTTCAATTCTTCTTTTATCAAATTATTCATAAAATTGTGGGTCGGGGAAATTTGGCACATTTGCTTTTGCCCTCTGTGTAGGCTTGTGTGGTTGGGGCAAAAGCAAATGTGCCAAATGTGTGCTGGCTTGAAAGAAATTTTAAAAAATGCGAAGGGTTGGCTTTTCTTTTTTTGTCTGTACGTTTGGTTGATAGGGTCATGTCAAGTTCATTTTTAGTCATTGTCTTGCTATGTCGTTCTGTCTTTAAGCATTGGCTATAACGGTACTCGTGTAAAAATTGGGCGGGTGTATTCCCGACAAACTTGTCAGACCGTAGTTGGTTTATATTTTTTGGTTTACTTATCATACAGATACTTCGCCCCGCCTTGTTTTTACACGATGTTATGGGCTGGGCATTTTTCATTTTAAATCACCTTTAAATCAATTGTGAAAAAGTATGGTGGTTATTTTAATTTATCTAACATTTGATTATTGACGTCTAACTTTAAAGGATTTATTCTATCACCCCAATAAACAGTTGTATGTGGAAATGGTATTTCGATATTATGCTGGTCGAAAGCATATTTTAGGCGTTTTCTGTATTCTCGACCTACTGCCCATTGTTGAATTGGTTTAGTTTTTAAACGGGCTTTAATAATAATTGCACTATCCGCAAACTTGTCTAAGCCAAATATCTCCATTGGTTCAATAATTTTATCCTTAAATTCCGGATCATTCTGTAGTTCTTCTCCAACTTGTTTCATTAAATCCATCACCACTTGTGGATTTTCTTTATATGCAACACCAATATCAAATACCATTGCAGACCAATCTTTTGTCATATTTGATATGTCACTAATTTTGCCATTTTGGAAAATATGTACAACTCCGGAAAAATCACGAAGGGTGGTAGTTCTAAACTCTATCTTTTCAACCAATCCACCTGTTCCATTTATTATTGCCACATCACCAGAACGAATATGATTTTCAAGAATGATAAAAAATCCGGAAATAAAATCCCTTACCAGTTCTTGTGCTCCAAAGCCAACAGCCAATCCAATGATACCAGCACCTGCCAATATTGGGGCAATATTTATACCGAATTTTTGCAGTATAATCATTACAAATATTACCCACAGAATTATTTTTATTAAACTATGAATAATAGATGTTAGGGTAATAATCCTTTTTTCTGCTTCAACTGTGTCTAGCGTATCATTCTTAGCAGCTTGGTTTAAAAGAGTTCTTTTTAACTTTTTAAGAGAAAAACCAATTATTTTAAATGCTAAAAAAAATAGCACTAACGCAATTAATAATCCCGGCAGTTCATTAATTAGCCAGTTTTGGCCGTTTTTGAAAAGTTCTGTCCAAAAGTTGGATTCTAAAATTTGTTCCATAATTGTTTATTCCTGTTTTATTATTAATTCATTCATTTTGCCTTGCCCATAACGGTTTGCAGCTATACGCAGGTGGGGATTTTTAGCACTGAACTTTATTAAAAGTACAGAACTTGATTTTAGCACTTCACTTTCATAGAAGCACTGAACCCCCACTTGCGTATAGGTGCTGTTAGCATCAGGTATTCTGTCCCATCTCTTTAAGTGCGTCCTCTGTTCTATAAATAGGTTTATAATTTAGTTGGTTTATGGCCTTTTCTGTTTTGTATTGTCTATTCATTGCTATGAAACTTAAATCAAACCTTGTCAGTGGCGGATAATTTTTAAGCCCGAAAATTTTCCAAATTTTTTCAACTATTGATGCAACAGGCTTAGCAATAATCGAAGGTGTATTTTTTTTAGAAATTGATATGTTTTCGGTTGCCATTAAGTCAGTTAAAAATTCCTTTACTTTTAATTTTGAATGGTCAGTTATGTTGTAAATTTCATTGTTTTTTCCATTGTCGATTGCCTTAGTTATAGCTTCAACAACATTTTTCACATACACCATTTCCATCCATACATCTCCCTTGTCAATCCAAGAAAATGAACCTGATTTTATTTTTTCTTTTAGAGTTCCTATGGCGTTTACTCCTTTGCCATAAATAAATGTTGGACGCAATATTATTTTTTGAATATTTCCTTTAGAGGCAATGATTCCTTGTTCAGCCAACATTTTAGATTTCCCATAATACGAACTTGGTTCGTTGGGATATGGATATGTTTCATCAATGTCAAACAAGTCTTTTTTATCTTGTAATACAGATTCAGAACTTATGTAAATGAATCGTTTGACGTTGTGCTTCTCTGCTGATTTTAAAAGTTCCAAGGTCGCAAGTGTGTTGTCTTTGTAGTAATCTTGCCAAGCACCCCAAAATTCAACTCTCGCTGCACAGTGTATTAATACATCACATTCAGTAAGTTCGTTCTCCCATTTTTGAATATCACCTAAACTTCCAACAACTTCGTGAATGGGAAGATTTTTTAGGGCATTTGCAGTTCTTGTCAACGCAAAAACTTGATTGCCTTCGGACACAAGTTTTTCAATTAGGTGTCTTCCTAAAAATCCTGTTCCTCCTGTTACAAATACTTTCTTTGTCATTTTCTGTTTTTTTTATACTTGATGCTAACGTCAGGGATATACGAAGTTTTTCTGGAACGAAGTGGAAGAAAAATTTGGGTGAAGCCCGAGCCGAGGGCTGAACCGTATATCCCTTGTTATGTGTCCCGAGCGGAGTTTACGGAGAGAGAGCGCAGCGTGGTCGTAGCGAAGCGGAGAAGTCATTTTTTTTATCCTTATTATTCTTTTGCGGAGAGATTTTATCGTTATTCAAAAATTTAATTTTTTTCGTTTCTAATTAAAACCCATCCAAGTTAGCCATGTTCCTAAAACAACCACAATAACTAACCATATTTTGATGAGAGCTTGTTGCTTTTCAAGTGCTTTTATATATTTTTGGGCAATTTCGGGAAAACCTATTCTGGCAATTCCTTTCATCAAACTCAGCCAACCAAAAATAGTTATAACAACTCTCCAATCAGCAACCCAAATATTGTGTAAAATTACAGTAACTAATCCAAGTATCAATGCAAGATACCCTGAAATAATCATAAAAGATTTATCTTCAGTCATTTTGAAAAGATCATCTAATACACTCTTTTTCAGAAGAAATTCTAAACCCATAATTATCAAAAGAATTCCCCAAAATTGTGCGAAAAAAATTGTAAGTTCCATACTATTATTTAGTTAATAATTAAAAGTTTATAAATATATCTTTTACCGCCACAATCATTATACAAGAAAAAAATTAAATTTTCATTCTTTATTTAAAAAATCTCTCTGCAAATCATCAAATTGTTAAAAAAATGATTACACATAACGTTTCATGATATCTGAAG
>JAQCAB010000038.1 GCA_027622375.1 Bacteroidota bacterium | reverse complement strand
GTTTCTGTAATATTGGATTCGGAAATACGAGCTTCACCACGAAGTCTTTTAACGAGAGAGGAAAATTGTTGTGAAATTGTATCGAACATAAAAAGGGGAGAAATATTCCTCCCAATAATTAGCTAGCTTTTTTTAAAGCTTCAGCTCCTGCAACAATTTCAAGAAGTTCTTTTGTAATTGAAGCTTGTCGGGCTTTGTTATAATATAATTGTAGCAAGCGAATTAAATCGCGCGCGTTTGTACTTGCATTATCCATTGCTACCATTTTTGCCCCTTGCTCAGCTGCGTTCGATTCTAATAAAATTTTCCAGATTTGAAAATGGAGATGTTTTGGTACAAGTGAAGTTATTAATTCTGTACTCGATGGCTCATAAATATAATCGGTCATTGAGTTTGATTCTTTTTTTGTAGAGGTAATTGGTAAAAATTGGTCGATAACTATTTTTTGTGTAGCTAGCCCTTTTGCTTCATTATAAATTATTTCAATTTTATCAAAGCTTCCATCTGTGTAACCTTCAATTAATTTGTCTGCAATTTCTCTTGCTGTTGAAAATTGAAGATATTGGTAAAGTCCAACATATTTTGAAACTACATTGTAGCTTCTTTTTGAAAAATACTCTGTTCCTTTTTTGCCAACACAAATTAATTTTACTTTTCCTGCAGCGAGCTGCGCATTATAATTTGATTTTAAATATTGCACCGCGTAGCGAATTAAGTTTGTATTAAACGCTCCGCATAATCCTCTATCTGAAGTTACAACTACAACAGCAATATTTTCAATTGGTCTATCATTTAAAAGTAAAAAGTCATATACATTTACTTTTGCGGCGAGATGAGAAAGTATTTCTTGCATTTTTTTTGCATATGGTCGTGCTTGACTAATTGCATCTTGAGCGCGGCGTAATTTTGCAACGGCAACCATCTTCATTGCCTTTGTTATTTTTTCTGTACTTTTTACAGAACTAATTCTATTTCTTATGTCGCGTAATGTCGGCATTTATTACGGTTTAAAAATTTCTATAAATTCTTTAACTATTGTTTTAATTGTAGAAATTAATTCGTTACTGAGATCTCGTTTATCTTCAACTTCGGAAAGTACTTCGGGATAACGAGAGTGAAGCGTTTCTAAAAATTCCTTCTCAAATTTTTGAATTGATGTCAAAGGAAGTTCATCTAACAATCCGTTTGTACCAAGATAAATTAAAATAATTTGTTCCTGATATGACATTGGAACGTATTGTCCTTGTTTCAATAATTCAACTAAACGTGAACCACGACGAAGCTGTTGTTGTGTTGCTTTATCTAAATCAGAACCAAATTTTGCAAATGCCTCAAGTTCGCGATATTGTGCAAGATCCAAACGTAAACGTCCTGCAACTTTTTTCATAGCTTTAACTTGTGCATTTCCACCAACACGGGAAACAGAAATTCCAACGTTTATAGCTGGTCGAACTCCACTATTAAAAAGATTCGGCTCTAAATAAATTTGTCCATCTGTAATTGAAATTACATTTGTTGGAATGTATGCAGAAACGTCTCCGGCTTGTGTTTCAATTATAGGAAGTGCAGTTAAACTTCCGCCACCTAATTCTTCACTTAATTTAGAAGAACGTTCAAGTAATCTTGAGTGAAGATAAAATACATCTCCTGGATAAGCTTCTCTTCCGGGAGGACGTCGAAGTAAAAGTGAAACTTGTCTGTATGCGGCGGCTTGTTTGGTAAGATCATCATAAACAACTAATGCATCTTTTTCATTATCACGAAAATATTCACCAAGTGTTGCGCCTGAATATGGAGCAATAAATTGTAACGGTGCTGGATCACTTGCAGTTGCAATTATAATAGTTGTATAAGCCATCGCACCTTCTTCTTGTAATCTTGCAACAACTTGCGCAACCGTTGATCCTTTTTGTCCAATTGCCACATAAATACAATAGACAGGTTTAATCCCAAGTTTTTTTGATTTTTCGGTGTGAGTATATTTTTGATTTATAATTGCATCAAGAGCAATTGCAGTTTTTCCTGTTTGACGATCACCAATAATTAATTCGCGTTGACCACGACCAATTGGAATCATTGCGTCTATAGATTTAATCCCAGTTTGAAGAGGTTCCCTTACAGGTTGTCGTTGAATAACTCCGAGTGCTTTTCTTTCAATTGGAAGAAACGAATTTGTTTTAATTGGACCTCGTCCATCAATTGGTTGCCCGAGCGGATTAATTATTCGGCCGAGCATTTCTTCACCAACAGGCATTGATGCAACTCTCTTTGTTCGTTTTACAGTATCTCCTTCTTTAATTTTTGTATCATCGCCAAATAATATACAACCGACATTATCGTCTTCAAGATTTAATACCATTCCAAAAACATCATTTGGAAATTCGACAAGTTCGCTCGCCATTACTTGTGATAAACCGTAAACACGCGCAATACCATCACCAACTTGAAGAACAGTTCCGACATCGTAAATGTCGACTTCTTTTTCGTAGCCAGCTAGTTGTTTGAGTAATATTTCTGAGATTTCATTTGGTCTAATTTCAGCCATTTTATTTCCTTTTTTTCAATCTGATAAATTACATATTTGTAACAAGTGGAAGTTCGGTTTGTAAAAACCGGTTTTTTAAAACCTCCAACTGTCGTTTAATGCTTGTATCGTACATTGTATCACCTATTCGAAGTACAAATCCACCCTTTAAAGTTGTATCAACATTATACGAAGGCTGGATTGTTTTTTTTGTTAAATTTTCCAATAACGATTGCAATTTTTGTTTTTGTTGATCTGAAAAGTTTGTACTCGTTCTAACTTCAACTTTAATAATTCCAAGCGCTTCGTCGCGTAACAGGAAAAATTCTTTAATAATATCATAAATATATTCTTCACGTTTGTTTACGACAATTCCTTGCAAGTATTTAATAAGTGTTTTGCTTACATTATTTTCAAAAATAGAAGTAAGTATATTTTTTTTCTTACTTCTCGAAATTATCGGATTATTGCAAAAAGTTCGTAATTCTTTTGAATTCTCAAATGCATTGAAAACTATTTTAAAATCTTTTTCAAGTGAATCAAGATTTTTGTTTTCTGCGCCTAATTGAATTAGTGCTTTTGCATAACGTCGTGCTAATCTTTGTGAAGCCATCTTCTTCCTTGCAGTTTAGTTTGTTGGAAGTTTATTCATTGAAGTATCAATGAGTTGCTGGCGACGTTTATCATCAAGAACTTCATCAATCATTTTTTCAGTTGTTAGAATTGCTAACTTTGCAACTTCATCCCGAATTTGAGAAAGAGCTGCTTCTTTTTCGCGAACAATTTGCTCGCGTGCAGTTTCTAACATTGTCTTTGCAGATTGATGCGCTTGAACAATTATTTCGGATTTAGTTTGCTCTGCAACTGCTCTACCTTCATTAATGAGTTTTATAGTTTTTTCATTTGCATCGTGAATAATTGTTTTTTGCTCTTCAAGAATTTTTTCTGTTTTTACACGAGCTTCTTCTGCATGATCAAGTGCGACACGAATACTTTCTTCACGCGATTGCAAAGCTTCAAGAATTGATTTCCATGCAACTCGTTTTAAAACAAAAAGAAGCAATATGAATGAAACTATTGTCCAGACAATAAGACCTGGGTTTACTTCAAGCATTGTTTTTCCTTTTTCTTTTTAGAATTACTTTGTAGCTAAAAGAATGCAGATAACAAGTGCAAAGAATGTTGCACCTTCAATAAGTGCTGCTGCAATAATCATTGAAGTTCGAACTGCGGCTGCAACTTCTGGTTGACGACCACTTGCTTCCATTGTTGCTGCTGCAAGTTTACCAATGCCAAAACTGGCACCAATAATTGTTAATCCTGCTCCAAGTCCAGCTGCTAAATATGCTAATCCGTTTGATTCCATTTTATATCTCCTTTAAATATTTATTGATTGATTGTTAATGTTTTTCTGTTTCTGTTTTGTGTGATGTATGTTCGCCAGCTTGAATCCCAAAACCCATAAAAAGTGAAGTGAGCATTGTGAAAACATATGCCTGAAGAACTGCTACAAATAATTCTAGTAAATCAATTGCTACAACAAATGCAACTGAAATTGGTGCAACTAAATATGTGTGAAAAATAAAAATTAACCCAATGAGCGAAAGTATTACAAGGTGTCCACCAGTCATGTTTGCATATAAACGAATGCAAAGTGCAAATGGTTTTGTAAACAATCCAATTATTTCAATTGGAATCATAATTGGCCAAAGCCACCACTGAACTCCGCCCGTAAGATGTGCTAAATAATGTCCAACTCCTTGAGCACGAATTGCTGAAAATTGTATCATAAAAAATGCAATTATCGCTAATCCTGCCGTTACGCTAATGTTTCCGGTTGGCGATGCTCCATATGGAATCATTCCTAACAAATTCATTGTGAGAATAAATAGGAATGTTGTGAGAAGATAATCTAAATATTTTAATCCCGACCTTCCCATATTTGGTAAAACAATTTCATCTCGAATATAAATAACTAAGACCTCAACTAAATTTCCAA
>JAQCAB010000017.1 GCA_027622375.1 Bacteroidota bacterium | reverse complement strand
CAGTATTTACATCTCCGCAAACTGTAACTTCCAAAATATAATTGTGCCCATGCCCATTCGGGTTTGAACATTTTCCGAATATTTGCAAATTCTTTTTATCACTAAATTTTGGATTATATAATCTGTGTGCAGCTGAAAAATGTTCTCGGCGTGTTAAAAATATCATCTTCTAATTTGGTGAAAATATTTTTAAAATCTCATCACTATGGCCATCAACTTTAACTTTATTAAAAATATTTGTGATTATACTTTTTTCATTTATTAAAAATGTTGTTCTTACGATCCCAAAATATTTTCTTCCATACATACTTTTTTCTTGCCAAACTCCATATTTATTTAAAGTTGATTTATCAGGATCTGATAACAATAAAAAATTCAAATTATATTTATTCGTAAACTTCAAATGAGATTCAGTTGAATCTGCGCTAATGCCTACAATTTCAATATTTAATTTTTTATAATTCACAAAATCATCTCTAAAATTGCAAGCTTCTTTAGTGCATCCACTTGTATCATCTTTGGGATAAAAATATAGAATAATTTTTTTTCCTTTAAAATTTTTTAAAGAATAGGTTTTGCCATCGTTCCCGATTAATTTAAAATCAGGTGCTTTGTCGCCAACTTTCAGCATAAATTAATATTTTTTGAACTCTTTATTTATTTCTGAAAACGCAGCAATTCCCCCTTTTAAGTTTGAAATATTATTAAATCCCTTCATCTTCATTAATAAACATGCATTCATACTTCTTACTCCCGTATGACAATGAATAATATATTCTTTTTCTTTATCAAGCGAATCAAGTTTTTGATTTAAAGTTGATAGTGGAATTAAAATCGCTTCTTTAAAATTTACGATTTTGTGCTCCCAATCGTTGCGTACATCAATCAAAATTAAATTTTTATTTTTACTTAATTGAGTTTTTAATTCTTCTGCCGAAACTTGATTTATCAACTTAATGCTTTCTCAACTTCTGCATATGGTGGTTCGTTGCCCGGGTTTTCGCTTATCCAAACATAAATAACTTTTCCATTTTCATCAATTACATAAACCGATCTCTTTGGTGCAGAATATTGTTGCATGCCGGCAAAATTTTCGTGAATACCACCATGCATTGTGCTAACTGTTCTTGTATAATCACTTAAAATTGGAAAATTAATTTTATTTGCTTCTGCAAAACCTTTGTTTGCAAATGGACTATCTGGTGTAATTGCTGCAACGACTGCATTTAAATTTTCGAATGATTTTAAACTATTTTGAAAAGAACAAACTTCTTTTGTGCAAACTCCTGTAAATGCGCCTGGTAAAAATAGCAATACAACTTTTTTCCCTTTGTGTGAATTTAAATTAAATGGTTGTTTCGAGCCATCGAATAATGTAAAATCGATAGAATTTTGATTTACTTGTAAAGTCATTTTAATCTCCTTTTTTTATTTGAAGAATAAAATTACAAAAATGATAACTGATTTCAAATTTTATTAACTTTTATTTTGTTCAATTATCCATTTATCAATTTGATTCTCCAAAATATCAAGTGGCAAAGCTCCATTATCCAAAACTGCATTGTGGAATTTTCGGATATCAAATTTACTTCCCAATTTAATTTTTGCTTTTTCTTTTAATTCTTTAATTTTTAATTCTCCAATTTTATATGCGAGCGCTTGTGCTGGCCAAACTATGTATCGGTCAATTTCAACTGCAATATCATTTTCAGATTTTGCAGAATTAAACTTCATATGGTCAATTGATTGTTCACGGCTCCATCCATAAGCATGGATTCCCGTATCAATCACCAATCTGCAAGCTCGCCACATTTCGTAAGTTAATTGTCCAAATTTTGAATAGGGATCAGTATAAAAACCCATTTCTTCCCCCAAACTTTCGCTGTACAGGGCCCATCCTTCAACAAAGGCGGTATAACCACCTTGGCGCCGGAATTCGGGCAAATTTCGCAATTCTTGCCCTCTTGCAATTTGCAAATGATGGCCAGGCATCGCCTCATGAATTGTCAATGCCTCCATTTCATATTTTGGTCTAGTTTCAAGTTTATAAGTATTTGCCATAAAAAATCCTGCGCGAGTTCCATCAGCTGCGCCAGGAAAATATCTTGCAGTTGTTTGTGCCGGGGCTTCGTAATCAGCAAACGCTCGTACGCCATAAGAAAGTCGTGGTAACTCAGCAAATAATTTTGGTAACTCACCATCAACTCGTTTTGCAATATTTCTATAACCTGAAATTAATTCTTCGGCATTTGTGTAATAAAATTGTTGATCAGTTCTTAGAAAATTTAAAAATTCGTTAAAGCTCCCATTAAATTTTACTTGAGCAATTACTTTTTCCATCAAATTTCTAATTCTTGAAACTTCACTTAATCCAATTTCATGTATTTCCCTTGAAGATTTTTTTGTTGTGGTCCTATTTTGGATTGAATAATTGTAATACTCTTCCCCATTTGGTATTGAAAGTACACTTAAATTTTTTCTGCAATTTGGCAAATATGTATTTTTAATAAATTCTAAAAGTTTTGAAAATGCTGGGTAAACTTTTTCCGAAATAATTTTTTTGCTTTCGTTTGATATTTTTAGTTTATCAGATTCTGAAAAATCTTTTGGGAATTTTTTACATGGATTATAATAAACACTCTCTTCAAGATCTTTCACAAATTGATTTTCAATTTGTGAAGGAACACTTTTTAAAGGCACTTGCGGCTGCACCCATTTTGTTTCAATCCCCAATTTTAAAAGTTGAATTATTTGATCTACATAAACCGGAAACGATTTCATTCGTGCAAAATAATTTTCGTAATCTGTTAAATCTGTATAAGGCATATTCTGGATTAAACGGGCGAATCCAAGTTGTGGGCCATCGAGCTGATCAATAATTAAATATTCAGAATTAAATTTTGCTCCTTCAATTGCTGATAGTTTATTTTGTAAAAATAAATCGTACGAAATTTTTTCTTGCTCACTCAAATTTGACTTATTAAGCGATTTAATTTTATCTAACATTAATTTTGAGTGAGAGTTTCTTCCTTTAATTGCATCAACTGAAATGTCAGTTAATTTTGAATTATAACTTTTATCTCCAAAACTTGACGCACCTTCGGGATAATTTTTCTTGCGCCATTCAAAATCCTCATTAAAAAGATTTTGCAATTTAATTGAGTTACTTTCGGAGTTAATGCTTTGACTATTTTCCGAAATTATTTTTATTGGTGAAAGTACAATTGGTAAAGTAGATGCGGTTGTTAGTTTTAAAAATTTTCGTCTCGATGTTTTCATAATTTTAAGTTACAAAAGGTATTTTACTTTTAAAACAATATTAGAAATATGATTTTAAATGATTATTTTTAAAGGGATTATAACTTGCAATTATTTTTTTTATGGAGAGGTGGCCGAGTGGTTGAAGGCGTTAGTCTCGAAAACTAATATGGGCGTAAGTCCATCGAGGGTTCGAATCCCCCCCTCTCCGCCAATTTTACATTTGATGATTTAATAAACTAAAACTATGACTACAAATCGTAAACAACTACATGAAAGACTTTGGGCGGCGGCGGAACAACTGCGCGCTAATAGCTCACTCAAGCTCAACGAAATGTCCGAACCAATTTTAGGTCTCATTTTTCTAAAATTCGCAGATGTAAAATTCCGCAGAGCCAAAACAGAAATAGAAAAAGAACGCGAAAAATTGACTGGCCTAAACCACCCGTCACTCCTGATAATTACAAACAACAAGGTGTACCGTTTATCCCAAACGAAGCTGGCTATTTGCACTTGATGAATTTGCCCGAAGGTGAAAATATCGGCAAAGCAATTAATGATGCAATGAAAATGATTGAGCAAGAAAACCGTGAGCTCGCCGGCATCTTGCCACAAGATTACACCTCTCTTTCAAATAGACCGGCAGAAAATAGTCGTATCCTTCTTATTCTTCTAAAAAATTTCAATCAAATTCCCGATGATATCGAGGGCGACGCATTCGGTGAAATTTATGAGTACTTCCTCGGCGAGTTTGCTCGTGCCGAAGGACAAAAAGGAGGCGAATTTTTTACTCCTCCATCAATTGTAAAATTGCTTGTAGAAATTATTGAACCTTTTCACGGAAAAATTTTTGATCCCGCTTGTGGCTCGGGTGGTATGTTTGTGCAATCAGCTAATTTCGTAGCGCGTCATCAGAAAAGCAAACGCCCGATCATGGAAGAAGTCGGCATCTACGGCCAAGAAAAAGGTGCCAACAATATGCGCATCGCAAAAATGAATCTTGCCATTCATGGTCTCTCAGGTAAAATTGAAAATGAAAATTCTTTTTATGTTGATGCACACAAATCCATCGGTCAGTTTGATTTTGTGCTCGCCAATCCCCCATTTAATGTTAAAGGAAAAGATAAAAACAAACAAATCGTAATTGATCCGGCTCGTCTTCAAGGTGATAAGCGTTTCAACTACGGCCTCCCTCTTACCGGTAAAAAAGAAATCTCCAACGCAAATTATCTTTGGATGCAGATGTTTGCCGCTGCACTTAGCGATAAAGGCCGAGCCGGTTTCGTTATGGCTAACTCCGCAAGTGATGCCGGCAATGCCGAAAAAGAAATCCGAAAAAAAATGGTGGATGCTGGCTTTGTGGATGTTATCCTCTCGGTTGGTACCAATATGTTTATGAACGCAACTCTCTCTTGCACGCTTTGGTTTTTTGATAAAGGCAAACGCAAAAGTGATAGACAAAACAAAATTTTATTTATCAATGCACAAGATATTTTTACACCGATTGACCGAGCCCACAACGAGTGGACTCTCGAACAAGTTGACGAAATCTCCGGCATAGTGCGCCGATACCGTGAAGAAAAAGGAGAAGAAAAATACAAGAATATTAAAGGGAGATGCAAAGTTGCAACGCTTGAAGAAATCCGTGCCAACGACTACTCTCTAAACCCCGGCAGATATGTTGAAATAGTAGAAAAAGAAATGAGTGATGTGGATTTTAAAACGCAGATGAAAAAGCTAATGAACGAATTTAATTCTTTAACCAGCGAAGCGCACAAACTGGAAAAGAAAATCCAAGATGACTGGAAACAAATTTTATGAGCACATGGACTAAACAAAAATTTAAGAATTTTGCATCCCTACAAAGAGGTTTTGATTTACCGCAACAAGACAGAATTGCAGGCGAAGTTCCTGTTGTTGCCTCAACATCGATCACTGCATATCACAATCAGTTCAAAGTTAAAGCACCTTGTGTAACTACTGGCAGAAGTGGTGCTTTGGGTGAAGTGCTTTACATTGATGTTGATTGTTGGCCATTAAATACCGCTTTGTGGGTTAAGAATTTTCACGGCAACAATCCGAAATTTGTATATTTTAAAATGAAGACTCTGGGGTTAGAAAAGTTTAATGCTGGGGCAGGTGTTCCAACTTTAAACAAAAACCATTTAGATACGCTAGAGGTATCCGTTCCAGATCTTCCAACCCAAACGCGTATTGCTTCTCTCCTCTCTGCTTACGATGACTTGATAGAAAATAACGAGAAGCGCATTAAAGCGCTGGAGGAAATGGCGCAACTTTTGTACACCGAGTGGTTTGTTAAATTTAAATTCCCCCGTTCGACAAGCTCAGGGCAAGCCGGACATGAAAAGGTAAAACTAGTTGATTCTGGTAATGAATACGGCAAGATCCCGGAAGGGTGGGAGGTTGGAATACTAGACAAAATCTCGACTTTAATCAAAAAGAAATTCATTGAAAAAGAAGATCGAAATTTGCCATTGGTTGATATGGCCAGAATCAACCATCGTAATTTATCTATCACGAATATTGGTCACTCATCAGAATTAAGTACATCTAGAATTATTTTCAATACGAACGACATTTTATTCGGATCAATTAGGCCGTATTTATATAAAGTAGCACTTGCTTCATTTCAAGGTGTAACAAATATATCAGTATTTGTTTTGCGAGCGAAAGAAAGTTATTTAAAAGCATTTCATACCATAACTCTCTTTCGTAATGAAACCGTTAACTGGGCAAATCACCACAGCGCAGGAACCAAAATGCCAGTTATAAAGTGGGAATTATTTAAAAAAATGCCATTGTTAATACCTGGCAAAGAAATTTTGGAGAGATATAACAACATTGTTGGGTCGGTTCTTGATCAAATTAATGAGCTAAGTATTATAAATCGCAATATTTCCAAAACCCGCGATTTATTAATTCCCCAGTTGGTCACGGGGAAACGAGAATTAAAATAATATGAACCCATTTTCTGAAGACAATTTAGTAGAGCAAACAGCAATCAAACTCATCAAAGAAATTTGGGCGGATTCTGCGTGCCATATAAATGCTTACAGCGACGAGGAAGATGCCAAACTTGGTCGTGCACATCGGGGCGAAGTGGTTCTTACAAAATATCTTTTACCTGCACTTAAAAAAATAAATCCTGAACTGCCGGATGAAGCACTCGAGCAAGCAGTAGAGCAACTCTCGCGCAACCGATCGCAAATGTCTCTTGTAAATGCCAACAAAGAAATTTATCAGATTCTCCGAGATGGCGCGAGTGTGCAGGTGATGAACCGCGACGGTGAATACGAAACCGAAACGGCGAAATTTTTTGATTTTGCAAATCCTTCCAACAATTCTTTCTTGTGCGTGTCGCAGCTTTGGGTGGTGGGTGAAATGCACACTCGCCGTCCCGATGTGCTCCTTTTTGTAAATGGTATTCCCCTTTTACTTATAAAAGAATTTTTGATCTGTTCCAGATCTTAAATTCATTTTTATTAATCTTCGTAAAAATTCATGGTGTGTACCTTCGTTCATATCCAGAATACTAATAAAGCTTTGCGTGTCACCAGCAATATAACACATCGGATATTGCGGATTTGTTCTGTACCATCTATATTTAACAATATCAGAGCTATAAGAAACCAGACCTTTATCTACTATAGAAGCTACACCATTCTTATAATATTCTCCAGAAATAGGAAGCATATCAATATCGGAGATTATAAAGGGAGCATCTAATAATTTAGCTGCCCAAAATCTTATACATTGTGCTTGCTGAGCAATACCCCATTCTGGTATTGATTCTAAATATATTACTTGTCCATATTGATGAACATCATTAGAAGGCGGGGTTTTGTCGATGTAAAGAAGAACAGGTTCTATCCCAATTCTTTTCCATGCTTTAGCTACGTAAGGCCAAAAATCAAGATATTCTGGATTCGAATCGGAGCTGACTACAGCATATTTTAATTCCATGTTTATCTTATCCTGAAATTACGATTTTGATTCGTATTTCTATGAACATTTCTACTCTCCTGATAATGTTCTATAACTGGACTTACACCAGGATACATTGTTTTCATATGATCGAATATAAAAGTGTATTCTGGTGGTAGATTATAATAATAGATATCACCCATTTCTCTGTGTGCCCTTTGCATATTTTTTTGCTCCCAGGTTTCTGGTTTCATTCTTTCTGCTGGGGTGGCTTCATTTAGTTCTATCCATCGGTTAACCAGTCTTTTAACCTTGTCGTTATTCTTTAGAAAGATGGTTCCTGATAATGCTTCATCTTTTCTCCATCTGAAGTCTTGTGTTCTATATGCTATATCGCATGTGAGATCTGCTATAAGACTTGGGTATTGTTTAAAGAGTGCGTCAACATCAACATATAGTAGATCTTGATTTCTATCATTTAAGCATTTCTTAATGAATTGAGATTTATAATGTGTGTTTTTTTCCCAGGAACCTAAATCTTTAATTGCCTCTATATAAAAAGGTATACTAAAGTTTTGTAAGGTCTTCTTAAGATTACCAGCAAGAACTTCATATTGCGTGCTCTCAGTATAATAAGCTATTACTAAAAATTGGGGGCTCATAAGATTATTATATATAAAGTATTCATAGTCTGAGATTTTATAGATAAAAATTTTAGACGGATTCTACAGAATAGTTTCGGTATTTTAAATATATTTTTAATTTATGAATAATTTTGACTAACCTAAAATATAATATGATGTATTAATAAGATTTTATGAAAGAATTAAAGACATATTGGTTTTTAGAATCCCCAATAGACACAGAGTATAAGTATTATATTCTTATGTCATATTTAATGAAAGTCAAGGAGAGCTTTAATTCATATGGATTTGAAAAGTATTTTAAAAATCTAATTACAATGAAAAAAGATTTAGAGAGCTTTAATAAAAATACAGAGCTCACACAGAAGACTCTATTTGGTACAACCTCGGTATAATTATTTCTAACGGCATTGAAAATAAATTTGGCTCCATCACAAGCCACTATGAATTTTTTAATGAATGGAAAAAAGCAGAAAGCGAAGATGATAAACCGAAAACTGATATGGCTACAATTATCCGCGGCGTGTGCCAGAAGAAACGAATGCTGGATATTTTTGAAAACTTTATTTTATATGACGAATCAGAAACTGGCGAAGCGAAAAAAATTGTTCCCCGATATTTTCAATATTATGGTGTCAATCGAACATTTCAAAAAGTTATAGAGCGTAAACAGAACCAAGGTAAGCTCGGCGTGTTTTGGCATACGCAAGGTTCCGGAAAATCGTATTCCATGGTTTATTTATCACAAAAAGTACTTCGCAAATTGCAGGGCAACTTTACTTTTGTAATTGTAACCGACCGGAGCGATCTTGATCGGCAGGCATACAAAAACTTTTCCAATGTTGGCGCAGTTTATGAAAAAGAAGTTCATGCCGAGTCAATAATTCATCTAAAAGATTTACTTCGTGCGGACCATCGACAAGTATTTACTACTATTCAAAAATTCCAAGATGTAATCGGTGCAGTTTCCGATCGTGATGATATTATTGTGATGACTGATGAAGCACACCGCTCGCAATATGATCTGTGGGCGTTGAATATGCGAAAGGCTCTGCCGAAAGCATCATTTATTGGTTTTACCGCCACGCCACTTATGGTAGGAGAAGAAAGAACTCGCGAAACATTTGGTCAAGATGTATCGATTTATAATTTTGGCGATTCTGTGCGTGATGGTGCAACAGTCCCATTGTATTACGAAAACCGAATTACAAGACTCATGAATGTGAATAAAGAAATTGAGCAAGATATCGCTAAGGTGATGGATTTTTATAATTTAAATGAAGATGAAGAAGAAAAATTGGAATCTGAATTTTCTTCATTTTATCACCTCGTAACGACAGACGATCGTTTAAATACAATTGCGCGCGATATTGTTTCTCATTTTGTAGGTCGAGGATATGATGGCAAGGCGATGGTAGTTTCGGTTGATAAGAAAACTGCAGCTAGAATGTATACGAAAGTAAAAGCTGAATGGGAGAGATATTTAGGGAAACTTCGAATCGATTTATCTCGCACTTCCGATGATTACAAAAAAGCAAAAATTTTAGAGCAATTGGCCAGACATGAACAAGTGGATATGGCTCTGATGGTAAGCCAAAGCCAAAATGAGATTGCTGATTTAGAAGAATTTGAAATTGATATGCGACCTTTGCGCAATCGTATAAATACCGGCAATCTTGAGGAAGTATTCAAAAATCCTGATAGTAATTTGCGAATTGTGTTTGTGTGTGCAATGTGGATGACCGGATTTGATGTGCCGAATCTTTCAACAATGTATTTGGACAAGCCACTTAAGAATCATACACTGATGCAAGCAATTGCACGCGCTAATCGTGTCGCTCCGGATAAAAAAAATGGTTTGATTGTAGATTACATTGGCGTATTCCGAAATATTGAAAATGCACTCGCCATTTATGCCAACACGACCAGCGGAGGAGATAAAATTATACGAGACAAAAATGAGCTTGTAAAAGAATTAAAGAATGCGCTTGAGCTTGGAAAAAAATTTCTACTGGATGAAAAAATTGACCTTGCAAAAATTATCTCCGCTACATCCGAAGAAAAATTGCTTTTGCTTGAATACGCCGCAAACACAATAGTTGTCGACCTCGCTAAGAAAAAAAAGTTTTTAAATCTCGCCTCGGATATTGATACATCGTATCGCGCGGTTTTGCCTGATCCCTCGGCTGATGATTTTTATATTGAAGTGACGGCGTTTCGGGTAATTAAATCTCGTGTGCATGATGTCGGTTCGGCAAGTGTGGATGTGTCACAAGTGAAAAAAGATTTGGAGGATTTGCTTGATCGCTCAATTCAAGCCGGCGAATATGTGATAGCGCAACATAAACGACTACGAGATTTGAGTGCACTTGATACAGATGCTTTGCGCGATTTTTTTGAGAAGCTTGCTACTAAAAATTTACAAGCCGAGAGTTTGAGTGGCGAACTTAAAAATAAAATTGAAGAAATGGTGCGACGCAATCGAAAGCGAGCTAAGTTTTTGGAGCGATTAAATAAATTACTGAAAGATTATAACTCGGGCGCTCATGATATTGACCAACTTCTAATTGATTTGGTCTCACTTGCAAAAGATTTGAGCGAGGAAGAACAACGCTCAGTGAAAGAAGGATTGAATGAAGATGAATTGGCTATATTTGATTTGTTGCGCAAAGAAAATTTGAATCCAAACGAAACGGCAAAAGTGCGATTGGTAGCTAAAGAATTACTGGAAAATTTGAGACCAAAACTTGTGCCAAGTTGGAGAGACTTTGAACCGTTACGCGCAGGTGTTAAAATCACAATCTCTGATATTTTGTTTCCTAAATTACCCGAGCCAGTCTATACCGAGAATGATTGTGAAAATAAAGGATTAGAAGTTTATAATTTTGTGTATGAAAATTATCGGGATGCACGAGCGCTTGTTGGGGCCTATTAAATTTAAAAATCGCGCACCAGTTTTCAACTGGCACAAAATTATTAATTATTAAAAAATAAATTTATGAACACTAAATTTTTGAAAATAGCAACGCTGGTGTCATATGTCGCTATGGTAGCAGTCAACTACATGGCGGTACTACTTCCGCTTGGGGGCAGAGATACCGGCGAGATATCGGATAATTATCCGAATCTGTTTGCTCCCGCTGGATATGCTTTTTCCATCTGGGGTCTCATTTATACCCTTTTGTTAATCTATGTTGTTTATCAATTGTGGCGTAAAGAAGATGAATTGGTGGCAAAAGTCAATCACTTATTTATTGTGAATGCTCTCCTTAACGCTTCATGGATATTTGTTTGGCACTACGATCTGATCTGGCTCTCGGTCATCATCATGGCTGGGTTATTGATAACGCTTATTAAGATTGCCGATATTTTCCGCGCGAGTGTTCTTAGCAAAAAGGAAAGCTGGTTTGTTCGTTTGCCTTTTAGTATTTATTTTGGATGGATTACTGTTGCTACTATTGCCAACATTACCGTCTTTCTAGTCTATATCGGCTGGAATGGTTTTGGTCTTTCTGATAGTTTTTGGACAGTTGTGGTGCTTTTGGTCGGAGCACTTATCGGCTCGTGGCAGATGTTACGCGACCGTTTTTTCCCTTATGGCCTCGTTCTCATTTGGGCTTATGGTGCTATTCTTGCCAAGCATCTTTCGGCATCGGGCTTTGCCGGAAAGTATCCAAATATAATTTGGACTCTGGTTCTCTGTTTGCTCATATTTACAGGAATAATAATATCTATAAATCTTAAAAAAAAGGATAAATAATTATGTTTACAAAACTTTATTTTATTGCTCTTCCAGTATTTTTTGTTATTGATATGGTCTGGCTTTTGGTTATTGCTAAAGATTTTTACCGCGCTCAGATCGGTGGCTTGATGAAACCAGATGTCAACTGGATCGCTGCGATTGTTTTCTACCTGATCTTTATAGCAGGGCTCGTAGTGTTTGTTATTTCCCCGGCTATGGAAAAAGGTTCTTGGACGCACGCCCTTCTTTTTGGCGCACTGTTTGGACTTGTTTGCTACGCAACCTACGACCTGACTAATTTGGCGGTGGCTAAAGATTGGCCACTACTCGTCACTATTGTGGATTTGGCATGGGGCGCAGTACTTGCGGCCTCGGTTTCTACGATCACTTATTTTATCGCCAGAAAAATTGCTCTGTGAATTATTTTCTAACACTTGTATTAATATTATTCGCCTACATGAGCTTCTGGTTCTTGGTTTCTTTGATTAAGAAAAGGAATGATGTAGCTGATGTGGCGTGGGGCTTGGGATTTGCGCTTATGACATGGGCCTCTTTTTTTCTTTCCGATGATTCCGGAACGAGAGGGTTGCTCGTAGGTATTTTAGTAAGCATTTGGGGGTTGCGTTTGGCATGGCATATTCACTCACGCAACAAGAATAAAGCCGAAGACTATCGTTATCTCGCGTGGCGCAAAGAATGGGGCAAGTGGTTTTATCTTCGTTCCTATTTTCAAGTCTATCTTTTGCAGGGAATGTTTTTATTTCTCATTGTGATGCCAATATTGCTGATCAACAAAAGTGCGGGAGCTAAGCTTGGTCTGCTTGAGGTTGTTGGAGTTGCGGTCTGGGCTCTTGGTTTTTATTTTGAAGCTGTTGGTGATGCACAGTTGGCCAGGTTTATTAAAGACCCTGCGAATAATGGCAGGTTAATGCAAAGCGGACTCTGGGCATATACGCGCCACCCCAATTATTTTGGAGAAGTGACGCAGTGGTGGGGTTTGTGGCTTATCGCTCTCTCTGTTCCAAATGGTTGGCTCGGAGTTATAGGCCCGATCACTATTACTTTTTTAATTTTGAAAGTCTCCGGTATTCCAATGCTAGAAAAAAAAATGACCGAACATCCTGATTTTACAAATTATAAAAAAAGAGTGAGTGTTTTTATCCCTTACCTATGGCGAAAAAAGTAACAAGTAAAAAAAAATTTGATCCACGTTTTAAGCCTGAGCTCACTCCACAGCAAATGCTTAAGATGGGCGTTTTTGGCGGACTATATTTTTCAGATAAACCAAAAGAGTTTCCGAGAGAATGGTTTAAGGAAGCCAAGTTGTCGCCAGATGGGAAACGTCACAAAGAATTAAATTACTTTGGAATAAACGCAAGCCAACCACTTGCGGTGTGGCAGGCTAACGGCTGGATACACCCCCAGGATCCAAGAGGATGGTTTGAGTGGTACTGCCGGTATTATATGGGACGGAGGTCTCCAGACGACGAAAGACAAATAAAAAGATGGTTAGCTATGCGAAGACACATAACGCAAGTAAAAAATAATTGCCGAGCCGGAGATATTTTTTGTCGTCCTCGCCAAAGGCAAGCGCTTCTCCACTGGGCGTATGACTCAAGAAAGTTTTGATAGTGTATGCCCCGAATTTCGCCAAAACAAAAAAAGTTTGAACATTAATCAAAAAACACCGCAAGTTTTTAAGAACTTCTAAATTAAAAGTAGTTTTATTAGATTACAGAAAATGAAAAACCTAAAACTAATCTCACATCCAATTATTAAAAGAGATTTAACAATATTACGCGATAAAAATACTCCATCAAGTTTATTTAGGCAAACAATGAGGCGAGTTTCAATTTTGCTAGCTTTTGAAGCAGCGCGAGATTTAAAAACCGAAAAATTTATTGTTAAAACTCCACTCCAAAAAACTGTGGGATATAATTTAAAAAATAAAATTGTTCTTGTTCCAATTCTTCGCGCCGGGCTCGGGCTAACTGGTGGATTTTTAGATGTATTTTCAAATGCGCGAGTCGGACATATCGGAATCACCCGTAATGAACATACTTTAGAACCAGTTGATTATTATTTTAAAATTCCAAATAAAATTAAAGGAAGTATTGTTTATTTGCTCGATCCTATGTTGGCAACTGGTGGAAGTGGCAGCGCGGCAATAAAATTTTTAAAAGAACATGGTGCTCAAAATATTAGATATGTTTCAATTGTGGCCTCCCCCGAAGGTGTTAAAAAAATTCAGAAAGATCATCCAAATGTTAAAATTTATTCTGCCGCTTTAGATCTTAAATTAAATAGCAAAGGATATATTTTGCCCGGTTTAGGAGATGCAGGAGATAGAGTTTTTGGAACTTTTGAGTAATTCCCTTTTTATTAAATTTGAAAAGTAAAAAACTTAAATTAAAATTACTCCCTTTTGATTTTGCAATTAGCAAACTTGATAGCTCAAGTAAATTGCCAAAATCTGTTTTGCAAAGTGGATTGTATTTTATTTCAAAAACTGATACAATTACATCTGTACTTTGCCCTGTTAATAATCTAAAAACAGAATCAAAAATAATTTGGAGTGGATTTAAGTTAGATGGAATATTTGATTTTTCAGAAATTGGTATTTTATCAAAAATAATTAAACCACTAGCCGAAAGTAAAATTAGTATTTTAGCGTTTTCAACTTTTGAAACAGATTACATTTTTGTAGAAAAACAAAATTTATCAAAATCAAAAAAAGTATTGCAAAAATATTTTGAATTAATTTGAGTTTTTTTGGATTTAAATTTTACAAGTGGACTTCAATTCCTAAATTAACTCTTCTTAATTCATAAAACGCTGTCGGGTCACCAAGCTCTCCGCCAATTCTGCCATTTGAATCCATCCAACGAACATTTCTTTTATTTAAAATATTTCGAGCTTCAACATAAAACAGTAAAAAAGTTTCATCGCCAGTATTAAATTTTATTTTTCTTGTAATTTTTGAGTGGAGTAAAAATACATCACTCATCCTTTTATTATTTGGTAAAAAATCTTTTGTTGAATCAAGTGGAGTAAAGCCATCTCTTGTTGGGAAATAAGTAAACGGCCTGCCGGTATTATAAAGCGCAATTACAGAACCACGGAAATCATAAAATAATTCGCTCTCCAAATTTAATTTAACGCTATGTCTTTGATCCCAACTTAAAGGAAAAACTACTGCCTTGATTGGAAACCCCCATTGAATAAAATTTATAGATTGATCAACATACTCGCTAACACCTTCAGTAACCATCCACGTGTACGAAAATGTTGAACTTATTTTTGGATTATTTTCGTAATTAAAAAGATATTCAATACCATTTGAAGTTGCTTCAGCATTATTTACATATTCGGCAAAACCAAAATCACCTGCAAATTTGCTATCGTATGCAATAAAAGTTTTTGTATCAATTTGATCTTTTGTTTTTTTGTTAAAATAAGTAATCGAGTGAATTGATTTTTCGTTCGGAAAATATTTAACACCAATTTCCCATGCTTGAGTTTTTTCAGCTTTAAGTTCTGGATTCGCACGGAATATATTTTTTGTTTCTTTTAAAATTGTTGATGGATTTGTTCCAGCATACAAATAATTAAATAGTGGAAATTGTACATATTGCCCCACATTTATATGTAACATTGATTGCGGAGTTATTTTTAAAGATAAACCAAGGCGTGGACTAAAATTTGATTGTATATTTGCTTTTGTTTCAATCTCAGTTCCGTTTGAAATAATTTTTGTAGTTTGCGGATCTAAAAAATCATATCTCAAACCAAAACTTAAAACCGAGCCATCATTTGCGTAATAAAATTTATCTTGAATATAAAAACTTGCCTGCTTTGGAAACTTATGATAATTATTTATAAAACTTAACATTGGTTTATCTTCTTTTGGTTTTCCGTAAAGTGTTTTTTGAGGATCAATCCTCATTTGATTTGAAGTTAAATCAAACTGAGTAAAATCAAATCCACTTTTTATTATGTGATCTTTTTGTTCTTCAAAAGTTACATCTCCTTTTAAAGTGTAAATAAATTGCTGATCGTTTGCCCAATTTAATTTTTCGCCATCTAAAATATATTGTAAATAAATATCGTATTGAAAAGGTGTAAATGGTTCACTCGGTTTTGTGTTGCCAATTGAATTTTGAAATGAAGTTGCCGAAACTGAAAATGAATAAGTTGTATTTGTAGAATTTGCAAAACTATAAAGCAATGTACCGCGGTAGACTTCTTCGTTACGGATTGGCAACCCATCTAAATTAAAACGCCAACTAAATTCATAATCGTGCCAATTATTTTTCCAAGTAAGTAAATGAAGTGAAATTTTTTCTAATGGCGAAAATAAATATTCCATTTTACCATAACTGCTTAACTTGGTTTGCAAAGGTTCAGTATAAAATTTTTCTAAATCTTGCCACCATCTTCCATTTAGAGTTTTAAAATTAATTCCAAAAGAATATGTTAAACTATCAATAAATAATTTATCACGTTTATAAAATTCCAATTCTTTTAATTTATTAGTTTGTTTTGATGTTGATTGCGGTAAAAAATAATCTGTCTCAATTCTAAATCTATTTACGGGGTTTAATGAAGATTGTGAAGTTGAAATTGAAACAATTCCAGAAAGCGCATTTCCAAATTCGGCTTCAAAACCACCTGTATTCAAACTTAAATCTTGAATTACAAATCTAGGCAACTCACTTGAAATTGAGCCACCTAAATAATCGAAAGAAGGAATGCCATCAATTAAAATTAAAGTTTCGGAAGTTTTTCCCCCTCGCACATTCCCTTCCATAGTAACTCCAGGTTGCAATGCAATAATTTCATTTACGGTTGTTAAAGGATATTGTTTTAAATTTTCATGCTTCATATTGTAAAATGTTGATGGCAAATCTTTTTCAATAATTTTTTTATTCATCGAAATTATAATGGGCTCAAGTTCAACTGTTGCCAATTCCATTTCAATATTTAAGTACGAAATTCTATCTCGATAAACCGGAACATTTTTCAATAAAACTTTTTGAAATAAAAAGGATGAAAAACTAATTTCATATTCTCCTTCTGGTAAATTTTGAAAATCAAACTTTCCATCTATTTTTGATTTTGTGAATTTATTTAAAGCGTTTATAAATACATCCACATTCGGTATTGGTTCTGTGGTTCCCTTTTTTACAATTGTTCCAATAATAGAACCTGCAAAAAGAATCTGAAAATTAAAAAAATAAAATAATAGAATTCTAAATTTAATCTTCATTCTAAACAACTAGTTGCCGGTGAAATTATTTGACAATCTTTCGGAGGTATATACGCATCAATATGACAAAAATTAAATTCAGTCGTTTTAGAATAAAAATTTGGCAAGTTATTAAATACAGTTACAAATCCATTTATTTGATTTTCAACTTTGTTTGAGATTTGACGAGCTTGACAATTTGGATCTTTTTTATAATTCAGTAACGAAAATAAATGCGTACTGTCGTCAAATAAGAAATCCCATTTATATTGAAAAACTAAACTATCACCTGGATGTAAAATTAAACGTCCAGTTGCACGATTGTACCCGTTTTGAATTGATAAATAAGTGTAATCAAGTTTTATAGTTTTACTTTTCCCAAATTTTTGATTTACAATATTAATTTCTCCACTAAATTTTGCTTTTCCATCAAAAGTTTCATCAAATACATTTTTAACTACAAAATTTATAATTATTTGGTTTGATGTTTGGCTGTATGAATAAAAAGGTTTTAAATTTGCTTCAATAACTTTTTCGGGCTCTGAATAAATTGGTAAATTTTCGTCGCACGAGAGAAATAAAAGTGGTACAAAAAGAAAATATTTTTTCAATTAAGTTTTAGGTTAAATAATTTACTGGCATTCAAAGTTGTTTCATCTGCAATTTGATTTTCAGTTTTATTACACACCTCAGCAATCTTTTTTAAAGTATGGATTATATTTGCCGGCTCGTTTCTTTTACCTCGTAATGGAATGGGGGCTAAATATGGTGAATCAGTTTCGAGCATAAATTTACAATCCATTTGTTTTACAGTTTCTAAAACCGGTGAATTTTTAAAAGTTACAATTCCAGGATACGAAATCATGTATCCAAGTTTTTCTAATTTTGTTGCCTGTTCAAAATTCCCGCCAAAACAATGGAAAACACCTTTTAAATTTTTATCATCAGCATTTAAAGAGAACTCTTCAATAATTTTTATTGCATCATCAATTGAATCACGAGTGTGTATAATTGTGGGAAGGTTGTATTTTTTTGCAAGTTTTAAATGTTCTAGAAAAACATTTTTTTGTAAATCTTTTGGTGCAAAATCATAATAATATTCTAATCCAATTTCACCAATAGCAACAATGTTTTTATTCGGAATTAAATTCTCAATTTTTTCAAATTCCTGTTCAGAGAATTGTTTTGCCTCATGCGGATGAATTCCGATTGCAACTTTTAATATTTTATATTTTTCAGCTAATTCTAAAGATTTAATGGCCGATAAATAATCTGTTGACGGTATTATTATTGTTTTGATATTTACATCCTCAGCGCGATTTATAACATCAGTAAAATCCAAATTAAATTGCTCATCACACAAATGAGCATGCGTATCGATAATTGGGTGTCCTTTGTAAATCGAATTCATATTTCGTATTATTGAGAATGTTTTGTAAAGTTACGACAAGAATATTTTATTTTATAATATTTATTGCCATAAATTTTATTTTTTTAAATCAAGATTTACTCGCGCAAGATACAACTTCTGTTGAATTAAAAAATTTACAAAGCGATTCTTTAAAAACAGAAACCACTCAAGATAGTTTGTTTGAAATTTCAAAGGATACAATTTCTGTTCAGGAGGATTTACTTCCATTTATAAGTCCCGATACAACAATTGCCGAAGAGACAACAAATATTTTAATTACACCGCAAGTTGATACGACTTCAATTAGTAATGTTGTAATTGAAAAAAGTACTGAAGTTGAGGGTTATAGAGGCGGTTTTTGGGGAATGACTTTTGCTGAAGTTCAAACTAAAGTTATGGAGCTTGATAATTTGGGTAATAATGATATGTATCCAACTAAAAATGGATTTGAATACACAATTACAATAAATCAAAGGCCGACACTTTTAACTTTTCAGTTTGATAATGATCGATTTTATATTGCGAGATTGTTGCCAAGAATTTTCTCAAAAAGAAAAACGGATTATGTTGAAGCATACGATGAATATTACGAAATATTATTCCAAAAATATGGTCAACCATCACGAGAAGGATTCTTAAAAAAAGATCGAAGTTATCAAAATACAATTGAAGCTGTTTTGCTTGGATATGTAAAAAAATATGCTGTTTGGAATTTTAAAAGAACTCAAATAATTTTATTGATGAAGGGAATTTTAGTAGGTGATCCACTTTTGCAAAAAAGAGGTTTGCAAATTACAATCTCATATTCTTCTAAAACAATTTTAAATGAAATAAATGAGAGACGTGCAGCTCTCAAGCGGGAAGAATTTTAGGAAAGGTGCAAGAGTGGTTTAATTGGCACGCCTGGAAAGCGTGTGTTCTTGAAAGAGAACCGAGGGTTCGAATCCCTCCCTTTCCGCAAAAATTTTAGTTGTAGGCTTTGTACTTATTTATAATTCGCTTTCAGGAATTTGCTCGACCTCACCTCTTTTTGGTTTAACGACGTGTGACCGTCGAGATTAAAGTAATAAAAATCAGATTTTTAAAACTCAAACAACAATAAGTTATATAGGCTGTGTGGTGCTAACCACCTCAGCCCTTTTGTTTAAAAATTTAACCATTATTCATAAGTCGTTGCATGCCACTGTTGAAAGAAATGAGCTAAAACAAAATAAGTTAAAATTTTGGAAGGTATGCTTTGCAAATCTAGTGGCGCTGGGTTAATTGGATTTTCTGGACTTGCTTACATTCTAGTCCACTTACTCCATTTTTTAAAAATAAAACAACATAAAATAATAATCCGATTAAGAATTTTAAATTACTGAAACTAAAATTGCCCAAAAATTTATTGTAAATTCTGTTTCCACTTTTAAACCTTTTACAAGATTTTAATTTTTAGCTTCTGTTTTTTAAAACCCAATTTTTTAAATAATTTGTAATTTCAGGAATTGAAGTGCCGGGTGTAAATATTTCTCCAATTCCAATTTTTTTTAAAGATGTAATATCATCTGCAGAAATAATTCCACCACCAAATAATAAAACATCATTTAATTTTTTATCCTTCATTAATCCAAATATTTTTGTAAAAATAGTCATATGAGCGCCACTTAAGGAGCTAATACCAATTGCATCAACATCTTCTTGCAATGCTGCCTCAACAATTGTTTCGGGAGTTTTTCGAAGGCCGGTATAAATTACTTCCATTCCAGCATCACGTAAACCTGCAGCAATAACTTTTGCTCCTCGATCATGACCATCCAATCCAGCTTTTGCGATTAAAACTCTAATCTTTCTTGACATAATTTTATTTTAAAATTTCTTTAATTGCCTGTTCAATTTTTTGAAGTGGCAATCCAACTACATTATAGTAACAACCTTGAATGCTTTCAACAAAAAATGCTCCATAATCATCTTGGATTCCATAAGCTCCTGCTTTATCCATTGGCGAATTTGTAGCAACATATTTTATGATCTCTTTTTTTTCAAGCTTTCTAAATTTGACTTTTGTTTTTACAACATCAGTTAATAGCTTTTTGTTTTTACAATTTAACAAAGTAATACCTGTAAATACAGAATGTTTTTTTTCACTCAAAATTGCTAATATTTTTATAGCATCTTTTTTTGAAGTCGGCTTAGTAATTATTTTCTTATTCAAAACAACAATTGTGTCTGCACCTAAAATAATACAATTTTGATTTTTATAATTTTTAGAAATACTTAAAACTTTTTCGCATGATAATCTTGCAACATGATTTGTAGGAGTTTCGTTTTCTAAAATTGCTTCAGAAATATTTGAAGGATGGATTTTATATTTAAAACCAAAAAGTGGAATTAATTTAATTCTTCGCTTTGATTTAGAAGCAAGAATTAGTTGTGGCCGGGGCAAAATTTATTTAGAAGTTTTTATTTAAACATCGCTTTCAAACTTCCCCACGTTCTTTTTACACTTGATACATGATGCGATATAGTCAAACTTTGAGAATAATTTACAGTTCCATTTTGCATTTCAATCCTGACACGGTATGAATAAATACTACTTGAAGTTTTAAAAGCTGATTCATCTACAAACTCATAATTAGAATTACTTCCTTTTATTTTAATAGTTGATAAATCAACAAAAGAAGAAGCGTTAAATAATTTTCGTTCAACTACAAATTGTTTTAATCCAGATTCGTCACTGCTCTTCCAAGAAATAATAATATTATTTCCGTCACTTCTGCCTAAAAGTGAACCATTTAAAATTACTTCTGCAAAAAGAATGATCGGAACGAGGAGAATTAAAAATATTTTTTTAAAGTAATTCATGAAGTTTATAAATCAACTTAAATTATAATAAAATTAAAATCAAGCTAAAATATTGAATAATATTGTGCGGAAGGCGGGACTTGAACCCGCACGCCTTTTGAGCGCCACCCCCTCAAGATGGTGTGTCTGCCAATTCCACCACTTCCGCTAAAATTCAAAATTACAAGTGTTTAAAACTAACTGCAAATTTATTTTAGTCGTGATGAAACTTGTAAAAATGTTTTCCCAAAAATATTTTGTGAGCGCGGATGGGATCGAACCATCGACCCTTTCCTTAAAAGGGAAATGCTCTACCACTGAGCTACGCGCTCGTAAAAAGAATATTTTTACACTTAAAAATTAATTGTTAACAAATTGCTAGTAAAAAATTTTACAAATATATGAATCATTCGAAAAGTTTCAAAACTAAATTTGTAAAAAATAAATTTAGTTTTTTTTACGCCATAAAATTCCGATTGGGATTAAAACGCAATATCCCAAAACTAACAAAATTGGAGAGAGTGTTAAGGCAATAAAACCATCCCAAGGTTTTTGTGAAAGAGCTACATATCCAAAAAATATTACAACTAATCCTGCTGCAAGAAACAAATAATTTTCTTTTTCAAATGGTAAACTCTTTTTTTCAATTTTTATTTTTTTTGTTGAACTCATAATTTTTGTTTGGCAAAATACATTAAATCTGTTTAAAAAAAAACCCGATATTAGGGGGTAATATCGGGTTTGTCATTTAGTATGTAAAGGCTAGGGGAGGAACCTTTACAAGTGACATTTAAATATACTCAATATTTAAATAATTGCAATAAATTTTTCATAAAAATATTTTTACTACTTCCCTTTTTGAGAATACTTTTAATTGCTTAAAAAAGATTGATATTCTTATCTTTTTAAAAATTTTTAAATTAACTCTTTAAAAAACATAAATGATAAATAAATACAAACTAAAAGAATAATTATTCCAAAAGTAGTAGAAATTATTTTGATCACCTGCTCGTTAATTTTTAGTTTATATTTTTCAACTAATGCTATTAATAAAAAACTCCATAAAAAACTACCCACAACAACTGAAACTGCAAAAATTAAATTATTAAATAATGTATATTCAAATATTCGTAATCCACTTATTAATCCTGCAACTGTTACCCAGTAAGCAATAAAACCTGGATTTGAAAAGTATAGCACCATTCCCATAAAAATAAATTTTAAAGAACTATTGTTTTGTAGATTTTCAGTTTCATCAACATTAATTGGTTTTACTTTAAAAAGAATTGCTTTTATTCCATAAAAAATAAAAATAATAATTGCTGAAGCTTGTAAAATTTTATCAATTTGCGGTAAAAAAAGTAAACTTGATAATCCAAAAATTGCTGAGGCACAATAAATAAATTCCATTAACGCACTTCCGATTGCAATAAAAAAAGCTGATCTCGATTGATGATGTAATGCTCGAATTATCAAAGCTAAATTTATAGGTCCAATTGGAATACTTGAAATAAAACCAATAATTGCGCCCAAAGTTATTATAATTGGAAGTTCAATAATCATACAGCTTCTGTTAAAGTTGCTAAATTAATTTCTTCGCTATTTTTAAAATATTTTAAAAATTGAAATAACTTATCTTCAATTTGAGATTGTTCTGTACATAACATCAATTCATTTCTCAATTTTGAAATATTTGGAATTCCTTTAAAATATCCTGAATAATGTTTTCTTAATTCAATTATTCCTCTTTTTTCGCCTTTATATTTTAAAGAGAGTTGCAAATGTTTTAAAACTAAATTAACTCTTTCCAAAAAATTAATTTTAGAATTAATAGTTCCATTTTTTAAATATTCTTTTGTCTGCTTAAAAATCCATGGATTATCAATTGCTCCTCTTGCAATCATAACTCCGTCACAACCTGTTTTATCAAAAACAGCCTTTACATCATTTGGTGAATAAATATTTCCATTCACAATTATTGGAATTTTAACTGATTGTTTTACTTTTTCAATCCAACTATAATCTACTTCACCAAAATTTCCATGCGCTCTTGTTCGGCAATGGATTGTTAATGCTTCTATTCCAACATCCTCCAACATTTTTGCAACTTCAATAATATTTATATTATTTGAATCCCATCCCAATCTAGTTTTAACTGTTACAGGAATTTTTGTATTTGAGATTGCTGATAAAACAATTTTTTTCATTTGTGGCAAATCTCGTAACAATCCTGCACCAGCTCCATTTAAGGCAACATTTTTTACCCAACATCCACAATTGATATCTATAATGTCTGGTTCAAGTGAGTTTGCAATATTTGTTGCAACTTCCATCGAAATTTCTCCACCACCATATAATTGAATTCCGAATGCTCTTTCTTCTTCAATGAAATGCATTTTTCTAATTGTTTTTTCAGAATTCCTGGCGATTCCTTCGGCATTTACAAATTCGGTATACATAATATCTGCACCCAATTCTTTGCAAATTAATCTGAATGAAATATCAGTTACATCCTCCATTGGAGCTAATAAAAGGGGCTTATCAATATTTATCTTACCAATTTTCATAAAGATTTGATGATGTTAATTATTTCATTCGACATTTCTTTTGTTCCAATAAAATTTATTGGATTTAAATCGTGTGTTACATTTTTATTTTCTGCTAAAATAATTTCAACAGCTTTATTTATTTTTGATGCAGCTACTTCTTCATTAATATGATTTAACATCATAGCGCTTGCAAGAATTAGAGCAGTTGGGTTTGCAATATTTTTTCCTGCAATATCTGGAGCGCTGCCATGGACAGCTTCGAAAATTGAAGCTGAAGTTCCAATATTTGCTCCCGGTGCAAGTCCAAGTCCACCAACTAATCCTGAACATAAATCTGATAAAATATCTCCAAATAAATTAGTAGTAACAATTACATCAAACTGATGAGGATTTAATACCAGCTGCATTGCCATATTATCAACTATCACATCATTCGATTCAATTTCAGGAAATTTTGAAGCAACTGATTTTGCACATTCAAGAAATAATCCACCAGAATACTTCATGATATTTGCTTTATGAACTATAGTAACTTTTTTTCGATTATTCTTTCTTGCAAACTCAAATGCTGCTTTTACAATTCTTTCGGAGCCAAATCTTGTAACAATCCCAATTGTTTCAGCTGCATTTTTTTGTTGATCGATATAATGTTCAATTCCAGAATAAAACTCTTCGATGTTTTCTCTAAAAACTACCAAATCTACATTTGAATATCTTGAATGAACACCTTTATATGATTTCGCAGGTCTTAAATTTATATATAAATCAAATTCTTTTCTGAGCGCAACATTAATGCTTCTAAATCCTTTTCCAAGTTGAGTTGTTAACGGACCTTTTAACGCAATTTTATTTTGACGAATTGATTCTAAAGTTTGTTCGGGAAGTGGATCTTTAAATTTTTCTATTCCAACTAACCCGGCAAATTGAGTGTCCCAATTAATTTTAACTCCTGTAGATTCAATAACATTTACGGAAGCTTCAATTATACTTGGTCCAATTCCATCCCCGGGAATTAAAGTAATTTTATGCATTTAGATTATAAATATATTTAAGATTCTCTCACTTCACAATTGGATACTAGCATTTGAAAATAATTTTTCCTTTTGCTTTTTCGAAACATTCTTTCCCCTCTTTTAATGAGAAATATGCAAGTCCAAATGCACCGATTGAATCAACATATTTAAAATGTGTTAACTCATAAATCCCGCTTGATGCGAGTAAAATTATTGACATATAAATACAAATTTTAGTGCAATTTGCATCTGCAATAATTGGTTCTGATAAAAGTTCTTTTCCAACTTTTAACTTTTTATTGAAAAGCAGAACCATTACAAGAATCGAAATAATAGAAATTACAACTCCCCAAAAAGATGAAATTGGAACATTTTGTTCTATTAAATTAATTATTCCTGTTGAAACTATTCCAAAAGTAAAAAAATAAAATGAGTAACCTGTTATTTTAAGAGCAGTGATTTCAAATTTATCTTGCTCAACTTCATTATTTTTTTTTATTCGATAAATCATATGTGTGATTCCAATTCCGGAAATCATTTCTATATAACTATCAATTCCAAAACCAAATAAAGCTAATGATTCATCTTCAAATCCAAAAAAAACGGAAATTGTTCCTTCGAGTAAATTATAAATTATCGTGAAAATACCGAGATAAAGTGCTGTTGAAAATAAATTTTCTTTTGGAGATTTTTCCAAATCAAATAAAATTAAATTTGAAAAAGATTATTTTTCTGATTTTCTCAAATTCCAAATGTAATATATAGGAATTCCGAGTAAAACAATAAATAATCCAGGCCAAGTAAATTGTGGTCTAACAAAAAGTAAATTTGTACAAATTGCGACCGCAATGATAATATAAATTGCTGGGATAAAAGGATAACCAAATGCTTTGTATGGCCTTTCGGCGTCTGGATTTTTTTTGCGTAAAATAAAAATTCCAAAAATTGTAAGTGCGTAAAAAATTAAAACTGCAAAAACTACATAATCAAGTAACTCAGAATAAGTTCCAGTCAAACATAAAATACTTGCCCAAATTCCTTGCGTCAATAATCCTTTTGCAGGAACATTATTTTCATTTAATTCACATGCACTTTTAAAAAATAATTTATCCATCGCCATTGCATAATACATCCTCGCACCTGCTAAAATAATTCCATTATTACATCCAAAAGTTGAAATCATAATTAAACAAGCCATAAAAATAGTTGCTTGCTCTCCAAAAATAACTTTTGTGGCGGCAGTACCAACTCGATCTTGCATTGCATTTTGAATTTCAGGAAGTGGTAAAGTAATTAAGTAAACAACATTTGCGAGAAAGTATAAAGTTGTTACAATTACTGTTCCGTAAAATAAACTTAAAGGGATATTTTTTTTAGGATTTTTTATTTCGCCAGAAATAAAAGTAATGTTATTCCATGCGTCAGCAGAAAATAATGAACCAACAAGTGATGCACCAAAAATACTTAATAAAGCAACTCCACTTAAATTTATTAATTGACCATCAACAATTTTTGAAGCACGCCACATATCTGTAAAATTTTCTGTCACATATCCAGATTGCATTGCAAAAAATAAACCGATAATTATCAATCCGATGAGGGCAAGTGTTTTAGTTGCAGTAAAAATATTTTGAATAAATTTTCCTTTTTGGATTCCTCTTGTATTAATCCAAGTGAGTAAAATTATTGTTAAAATTGCAAGCAAGTTTTGAGAATTGAGTCCGACATTATATGGCCCCATTTTTCCAAATGGCATTTCGAATGGGCCGAAAATTCCAATTTTAAAAATCCAATTTTCGGGACTAAACCATGGAATTAAAACACTTGTAAATTTTGCAAATGCAATTCCAACTGCAGCAATTGTTCCTGTTTGAATAACTGCAAATTGAGTCCAACCAAACAAAAATCCAACAAGTGGTCCGTACGATTCTCTTAAATAAATATATTGGCCACCAGCTTTTGGCATCATCGAAGCCAATTCCCCGTAACTTAATGCTGCAAAAATTGTAAGTAATCCAGTTAAAACCCACGCAGCTAATAACAAACCAGGTGAGCCATGCATCCGAGCCATATCGGCAGAAACTATAAAAATTCCTGAACCAATCATTGACCCGATGACAATTGCCATCGAGTCAAAGAGTGATAATGATTTTATAAATTCATGTTGCTTGTTATCAGGCATTAAGTTATTTGCTATCTTTTTGTAACACGCTATTTTTAATACTGTAAGTAAAGTAGATAACAAATCCGATCATCAACCAAACACCTAAACGCATCCAATTTTCTGCACCTAAACCATAAATCATAGCAGCACAAACTATAATTCCTAAAATTGGAACAAGTGGAACTAATGGTGTTTTAAATCCGCGTGGCATATCTGGATTTTTTACTCGCAGAATCCAAACACCCACGCAAACTAAAACAAATGCAAAAAGTGTTCCGATGCTTGTCATATCTCCAGCAACACTACCTGGAATGAACCCGGCAAAAAGTCCAACAAAAATAAAAAAGATAATATTTGATTTATAAGGTGTGCGATATTTTGGATGAACATCTGAAAAAACTGAAGGAACTAATCCATCTCTTGCCATTGAAAAAAATACTCTTGTTTGTCCTAATAACATGACAAGTATAACTGATGAGAAGCCAGCCAAAATTGCAATTGTAATTAATAATGCGAGCCATTCAAAACCTGGCATATAATTAGAAATTGCATAAGTAACTGAGGCTTCTTTGCCAGCAATTCTAAAATCAGTATAATTTGCAATACCAGTTAAGACATAAGAAAACAAAATATATAAAACTGTACAAATTGCTAATGAAGCTAAAATCCCGATTGGCATATCTCGTTTAGGATTTTTTGCTTCTTGCGCAGCAGTTGAAACTGCATCAAAACCTATGAATGCAAAAAATACAACTCCAGCACCTCCAAGAATTCCCATTACGCCTCCAAAACTTATATCATTACCCAAAGAAGATTTTATAATTGAAGGTTCAGGAATCATTGGTGTGTGATTAATTGGATTTATAAACGACCAACCGAAAACAATAAATAATAAAACGATTGCAACTTTTATTACAACAATTATTCCATTAATAAATGCTGATTGTTGAGTGCCTCGAATTAATAATAAAGTAACCAATACCAAAATTAAAATAGCTGGCAAATTCACAATCCCCACAATTCCACTAATTGAAGTCTCAAAGGGAGAATGACTCCACTCATAAGGAATTTGTAAATTCCAATTTGCAAGTAATTTATTTAAATATTCTGACCATGCAATTGCAACCGTTGCAGCACCGAATGCGTATTCTAATATTAAATCCCAACCAATTATCCAGGCAACAAACTCACCGACAGTTGCGTAAGAATAAGTATAAGCACTACCTGCAATTGGGATAGAGCTTGCGAATTCTGCATAACATAAACCTGCAAATGCACAACCAACTGCAGCAACTATGTATGAAATAGTAACTGCTGCGCCAGCATGATCTGCAGCGGCAGCGGCAGTTCTAACAAATAATCCTGCACCAATAATTGCACCAATTCCAAGTAAAGTTAAATTAAATGGTCCAAGTGTTCTTTTAAGCGAATGACTTTGGTCTTGAGAATCTTCTAGTAATTTGCTTAAAGGTTTTACTTTAAAAAGTTTTGAAAGCATTTTTACTCCTTATTTATTTTGATAAACATTTTTGAAGCTAAAAAAATATTTTTTAGAAACAAATTATTTTTTTACGAAAACCAAAGATTTCTATCAAGCGAGCGATATTGGATTGCTTCACTCAAATGTTCATTCTTTATATTTTCTGAATTTGAAAGGTCAGCAATTGTTCGCGCAACTTTTATAATTCTATCATACGCGCGGGCTGATAACCCCAATTTTGAAATTGCCATTTTTAATAATTCTTCTCCACTTTCATCAATTTTACAAAATTCTTTTAATTCTGATGACGCCATATCAGAGTTACAAAATTTTCCTTTTAATTTTTTAAATCTACTTAATTGAATTTCTCTTGCTTTTATAACTCTTGACCGAATATTAAAAGATGACTCTCCAACTTTTTTTTGAGATAATTCTGAAACATCAACCGCTGGAACTTCGATATGGATATCAATTCTATCTAAAAGTGGACCGGAAATTTTGCCCATATATTTATTTATTTGCATTGGAGAACAATTACAATCTTTATTTTTATTTCCAAAATTTCCACATGGACATGGATTCATTGCGCAGACTAACATAAAATTACATGGAAATTCCAAAGATAATTTTGATCGACTAATTAAGACTTTTCCATCCTCAAGTGGCTGACGCATAACTTCCAAAACACTTCTATCAAACTCCGGAAGTTCATCCAAAAATAAAACGCCATGATGAGATAAAGAAATTTCTCCCGGTCTCGGAATTGATCCACCACCAACTAGCGCGCTATCAGAAATTGTATGATGCGGGGAACGAAATGGACGAACTGCAACCAATGCTTGATTTGCTGGAAGCATTCCTGCAATAGAATGAATTTTTGTTGTTTCCAAACTTTCATCAAAAGTCATTGGCGGAAGAATTGTCGGGATTCTTCGGGCAAGCATTGTTTTGCCAGATCCTGGTGGACCGATCATTATTATATTGTGACCACCTGCAGCAGAAACTTCAAGCGCGCGTTTTACATTTTCCTGACCTTTAACTTCCGCGAAATCAATTTTATTTTCCTGAGTTTGCAAAAATAATTCATTTGGATTTACTTTTGTAGATTTAATTTCATTCGTTTCTTCTAAAACTGAAATTGCTTCTTTAATTGATTCAACTCCATAAACTTCTATTCCTTCGACCATTGCAGCTTCTTTTGCATTTTCTTTTGGAAGAATAATTCCCTGTAAACCTAAATTTTTTATTTCCATTGCGATTGGCAAAACTCCATGAACAGTTCGTAAACTTCCATCGAGCGCTAACTCACCAACAATAATAAATTTTTCTAATTTGTTAGTTTTAATTTGACCACTTGCTTTTAATAAACCGATTGCAATAGGCAAGTCGTAAGCACTTCCCTCTTTTTTAATATCTGCAGGTGCGAGATTAACTGTGATTTTTTTATTTGGAAAAATATATCCAGAATTTTTTATTGCTGTTGGAACTCTTTCACGACTTTCTTTTACAGAATTATCTGGCAAGCCAACAATAAAAAAATTTGGAATATTATTTTCTACATTGGTTTCGATGTGGACTAAATATGCATCCACACCATAAGTTGCAGCACTTTTAATTGTAGCTAACATTTCTAACTAGTAATTTAAAAATATAATATTAATTTGAATCAAAAATTAGATTTGTTTAAAATAAAAAAGGCCTGATTTTTAGTCAAGCCTTTTATTGTTACTTCTATTTCTTTTATTGATTATTTCACCAACATCATCTTTTTGGTTTGAATAAATTTATTATTTGGATTATTAATATCAGTTGCAATTATTTTGTAGAAATATAATCCAGTTGGTTTATTTAATGCATTCCAATTGACTTCATAATAACTTGCATTTAATCTTTCATTCACTATTTCATCAACTTGTTGACCGAGAGAATTAAATATTGTTATTCTTACATTCGATTCATTCGGTAATCCAAACCTAATTACTGTTGCTGGGTTAAATGGATTTGGGTAATTCTGATTGATGGAATACACTTTCGGAATCTCTACTCCATAAGCGATTTTTGTAATAACATTTGCTGTTAAGAAAACAGAATCTCTCGTTGGTTGATTCATATGATTACTTTCTAGATACAACTTCTCATTTACACTACCCAATGTTTGTGGTGAGAATTTAATTGGTTCACTTACCGTCATATTTGGATAAACATCTCTACCAGGATTCATTATTGTAAAGAGTGGTGATGTAGTAAAAAATCTTACTCTCAATGTGTCATCTCCCTCGTTCTTTATTACAAACATTGTATCTTTTTGTGATGTTTGTTTAACAGCTCCAAAATTAATTGCCGTTGTAATTAA
>JAQCAB010000016.1 GCA_027622375.1 Bacteroidota bacterium | reverse complement strand
GTTTTTACTCGAATATATTTAGAAAAGCCAAAAGTATAATTAGGAGAATTAATTATCCTAGCATATGACAAATTATGATCAATTTTTGAAAATTTATCTTCTACATATTCTACAAGCCCTATTTCATTATTTAATATCTGTTGTTTTGAATAGAATAAAATTATAGTGGTTACTGCTGCATCTTGAAATACATTTGTTGGTAATTTAACAAGTTTATAAATTTTAGTTTCGTTAATCAGTAATTTTCTAAATTCAGAAAAACTATCTGTACTCAACCAACTATTAGAAAATATTTGACCAAACAAACCATCATTTTTTAATAGTTTGATTGATTTTTCTACAAAAAAGGAATATAAATCAACTTTGTTTTTAGCAGATTTATAAAACTTCATTAAGTATTCTCGTACAAGAACATTCTCAATATTGAAAATATTTACATAAGGCGGATTTCCAATCACACAATCAAAGCCACCATTTACAAAAACATCAGGAAAATTATTTTCCCAATTAAATGGTTTTATTTTTTTCTCATCTCCAAAATCTAATTGACTATTGTAAAAATCAGTATCAATCAAACTGTTTCCATCTTTGATGTTGTTGTCAAGTGTTGGCAAAACTCTTTCGTGAAAAATAGATAACTGATGAGCAATGGAAGCGGAAGTTTCTCCCTCCAAACATTTTAATAGTAAACTCAACTTTGTTACTTCAACTGCATTTGCGTCAATATCAACACCAAATATATTGTTTAGTAATATTCTTTTCTTCTCGGAAGTTGTTAAATTTCCATCTGTAGTTAAAAGATTTTTTGTTTCTTTTGAATTAAGTTTATTGTATAAATCTTTATGCCAAATAAGTAAATATTGATAAGCACCAATTAAAAAACTTCCACTTCCACAAGCGGGATCAACAATTTTTAAACTACTAATTTCTTTTGGAGTTTTTCCTTCAATTAGTTTTCCAACTGTATTTTTAACAATGTAATCCACAATATATTTTGGAGTGTAATAAACTCCGCCAGCTTTTCTAACTTCCGGTTTCTCTTCGATTTTAACTTGATGAGATGGAGTTATGCGAATTACTTTTCCAAGAAATTGTTCGTATGCACTTCCAAGAATTTCAACTGATAAAACAGAAAATTCATAAGGAGATTTCGGATAATACAATTCTGATATAATTGTTTTAATAGTTTTATTTTCAATTTTAAGATGTTCACTAATTTTATCTTTCTTAAAATCAAATAGCCCTGAATTGTATTTCTCATCAGCTTCGTTAAAATATTTGAATAGGTTTTTATAAAACGAATTGCCATTGCGAGTCCTTTGGGACGAAGCAATTTCATTTTCTGAAACAGATTGCTTCTCGTTGACACATTCATTTAATTTTCCGTATGTCTCAATGTTTCTATCTTCTGCAATTCGTAAAAAGATAATTCTATCAAGTGTTTGCTGAACGACAAAATTAATTTCTTCATCATTCAGTTTTTTATTATTGACTGCAATATTTGAAGCGAGATATTTTCTCCAACTATCGAGCGATTGAAGAAATTCTTTATCAACAGTTGAAGTTCCTTTTTTGTTTATTGTTGCTTTTGCATATTTATCCAAACTTCCATTTTGAACATTTTCTTTTGCAAAAGTTTCCCAAATGAAATCGAATTCACTTAAATAATCTTTAAAGGAAATATATTTAATTCTTGCAATGGAAGATTTATCTGTATGAATTGGTTTAACAGTGCAATCGTAAATGGAGAATTCTTCAAAGTCAGTTACAATGCTAATTGGAAGTTTTGCACTCCAACCATATCTGCGAACTTGATATGCTGGTTGAATACTTTCTTTAATTGTAATGTTTGGTTTTTTAGCTTCGAGAAAAAATAATTTATTTCCTTGTTGATTACGGAATGCATAATCGGGAGCTTTAGTTGCTCCACCGATTTTAATTTTATCTTCGTGAATTACATCGCGATAAGTTTCTGAAGCGCCATTTTCGTTATCAACATCCCAACCGAGAGATTTAAAAAATGGATCAATAAAATCTCTGCGAGTTAATGTTTCGTTATAATCTGAATTTTTATACGAATCGAAATGAAGTGTAAATCTCTCGACAAGTTCCAATATTTTTTTATGTGCAATTTCTTTTGAATTCATCTTCCCTTAAAATTAATGTTCATTCATTAGCATTTCTTTAATCTACAAATACTCTAACTTATTGGCAATTGAATCATTTTACTTTCTTGAATAGATATTTATTAACATGACACAACCAAAAACCCAACAAATAAAACAACGCATTGAACATAGTGAGGATAAAATAAACAAATTGGTTTATGAGCTTTACAAATTAACACCAGAAGAAATAAAAATTGTTGAGGGGAAGTAAAAATAGCGCCGACCTAGTTAATAAAAAATCAATTAATAATTGTTAAAAACTGTACTTGAATTTCATGTTTTATTTTTTCACATTTTAGAAAAGGAGAATAAGAAAAGCTCCAACTAAATTGTATGAATGATATAATTTCCCTTTATTTAAAAGCGGGGCCGACGAGACTTCCCGATTAATCGGGACGACTTCTGGTTTCTTTAATAAGATTTTCAATATAAACTCTACTTTTCATTTTTTTAATATTGATTTCCCTTTTGATTGCTTCTGATTTGTTTTCAAATTCTTCTGAATAAACTATTTTCCATGGGGTTTTAGTTTTCGTATATCGTGACCAACCTTGATTATGTCTTTCAATACGGAGATTTATATTTTTTGTACTCCCGATGTAAAATGATTTATCTTTTTCACTTTGAATTATATATACAAAGTACTTCATACTCCTAAAGTAAAAACTTTCCACATTTATACAAATATATTCTCATTTTGTTTACAGTTGTGTAAACTAGAGAGTTAAATGATATAATTTCCCTTTATTTAAAAGCGGGGCCGACGAGACTCGAACTCGCGACCTTCTGCGTGACAGGCAGACGTTCTAACCAAGCTGAACTACGACCCCGAAAAACTTTACAAATATAATAAATTTTTACACTTCTTAAAGTAGTTATTTTTTTAAAATATTTTTTTGAATTTATGAATATTTTATTGTATCATTTAAAAATTTTACGAAAGGTATATTTATGAAAACATTTTGTTTCAGATTTATAGCTCTAATCTTTTTGGCAATAAATTTTTTAATCGCTGCCAAACCTGCATCAACCAAAGAAATAAAAAAATGGAAAGCTGAAGTTTTAGCTGGCGTTCAAAACAATTCTAAACTTACACAAGAAATTGTTGATATGATGTTTAGTTTTTCTGAACTCGGCTTTCAGGAAGTTGAAGGATCAAAATATTTGACCGGTATTTTAGAAAAAAATGGATTTAAAATTGAGCATGGAATTTCTGGTGTTCCAACTGCTTGGCTTGCAAAATGGGGTTCGGGCAAACCTGTAATTGCACTCGGAAGCGATGTTGATTGTATTCCAAAAGCATCTCAAAAACCTGGAGTTGCATATAAAGATCCAATTGTTGAAGGAGCTCCCGGCCATGGCGAAGGACATAACTCGGGACAAGCTGTAATAATTATTGCCGCGCTTGAAATCAAAAAAATTATGCAACGTGAAAATTTATCGGGCACTTTAGTTTTATGGCCAGGCGTTGCTGAAGAACTTGTTGGAACAAAAGCTTGGTACATTCGTGATGGATATTTTAAAAATGTTGATGCTTGTATTTTTACACACGTTGGAAATAATTTAGGAACAAGTTGGGGTGATGGCGGAGGCAATGGTTTAGTTTCCGTTGAATTTTCTTTTGATGGTAGTGCAGCCCATTCTGCCGGCGCACCTTGGAGAGGAAAAAGTGCACTCGATGCAGTTGAGCTGATGAATATTTCCTGGAATTATAAACGCGAACATTTAAAACCAACTCAAAGATCTCATTATGTAATTACTGATGGTGGAGATCAACCAAATGTTGTTCCATCAAAAGCAAGTGTCTGGTATTATCTTCGTGAAAGAAATTATGAAGATATTAAATCTATGTACGATGAAGCAATAAAATATTCTGAAGCAACTGCTACAATAACAGGAACAACTGTAAAACATAGATTACTTGGTACAGCATGGCCAGGTCATTTTAATAAACCAATGGCAGTTGCAATGACAAAAAATATTGAAGAAGTAGGTTTGCCAACTTGGAGCGATGATGATCAATTACTTGCTCGCGCTTCTCAAAAATTAGTTAGTGCTCCAAAAACTGATCAACTTGGAAGAAAAATTGATGGCTTGGAAACTAAACTTGATACTTTGTACGGCCCGGTACAATTTTCTTGGGGAGGTGGATCGGATGATATTGCTGATATCGGCTGGAATTTGCCAACAATAGTTTTAAGATTTCCTTCAAACATTCCTGGTTTTGCCCGGTCATCATTGGTCAAATGCGATTGCAATGGCAACCCCGATTGCGCATAAAGGAGTTACCGTTGGAGCAAAAGCTTTGGCAATGACTTTAATAGATTTATTTACTGATCAAAAACTTTTAGATGATTCCTGGGATTATTTTAAAAATGTTCAGTCAAAAGATGTTAAATACACCTCTTTTGTTGATGCAAAAACTCCACCGGCAATACATTTAAATTCTAAAATTATGGAGAAGTTTAAACCTGAATTGAAAAAATATTATTATGATCCTTCAAAGTACAATACTTATTTAGATCAACTTGGAATTAAATATCCGACTTTAGAGAAAAAATAAATTATTCTTCCGGTTTCATTTGCGGGAAGAATATTACATCGCGGATTGATTCGGCTCCGGTTAGCAACATTACTAATCTATCAATCCCGACACCGAGACCGGCTGTTGGTGGCATTCCATATTCAAGAGCGCGTAAATAATCTTCATCAATTTGATGAGCTTCAAGATCACCTTGAAGATGTAATTTTTTTTGCTCAGTAAATCTTTCTCGCTGATCAATCGGATCATTTAATTCTGAAAAGGCGTTACAAAGTTCCTGTCCATTTACAAATCCTTCAAATCTTTCTGTTAACCCAGGAATTGTTCTATGTTTTTTTGCAAGTGGAGAAACTTCAACTGGATAATCGTAAATAAAAGTTGGTTGAATTAAATTTGGCTGAACTCTTTCGCTAAAAATTTGATCGATTAATCCACCACGCGAAATTACTAAAGGCATGTCAATATTTAATTTTTTAGCAATTTTTTTAATTTCATCTAAATCTGAATTTTGTAAATTCTCGTTTGTATATTTTTTGATACTTTCGAACATTGATAATCTTTTCCATGGAGGATTAAAATCAATTTCATTTACTCCCAAATTTATTTTTGAATTACTATTAATTTTATTCACAATAAAAAATATCATTTCTTCAACAAATTGCATCATCCAATTATAATCTTTGTATGCAACATAAAGTTCCATCATTGTGAATTCGGGATTGTGAGTTCTATCCATTCCTTCATTTCTGAAATCTTTTGAGATTTCATAAACAGCATCAAATCCACCAACAATTAATCTTTTTAAATACAGCTCATCAGCAATGCGCAAAAATAATTTTTGGTCAAGTGCGTTGTGATGAGTTACAAATGGACGAGCAGCTGCGCCACCATAAAGTGGTTGTAAAACTGGAGTTTCTACTTCGATGCAATTTTGCGAATTTAAATATTCTCGCATCGCGGTAATTATTGCAGTTCGTTTTAAAAAAACTTCTTTCACATTTTCGTTCACTGCTAAATCAACATATCGTTGGCGGTAACGCAACTCTTTATCCGAAAATGGATCGAAAAAAGTTTTATTACCAGCTTCATCAATTTTTTCTTTTACAATCGGGAGTGGCCTTAAAGATTTTGAAAGCAAAATATATTTTTGCGCGTGGATTGAAACTTCACCGGTTTTAGTTTTAAATAAATATCCATCAACACCAATTATATCACCAATATCAAGCAGATGATAATTTTCAAATGAATCCCCCATTTCATCTTTCTTTAAATAAATTTGAATTCTACCTTTTGAATCTTGAATGTGGCTAAAAAGCGTTTTCCCCATTTTACGAACGGACATAATTCTGCCGGCAATTTTTACATTTTGTTTTGGCGAATTCTCATCATAATTTTTTATTAAATCTGCCGAAAAATCTGTTCGCTCAAAATTATGTGGGTATGGATTGATTCCTTTTTTTAAAAGTTCATCAAGTTCTTCGCGTCTGCGCTTCATCAAATCATTTAAATCATCAATTGGAATATTATCAGTCATTATTAATTTTTAGAGATTAAATTTTTAATTTGTAAAATTTCTTTATGTGATAAAAAACGCCATTGTCCACGCTTCAAACCGGATGTAGTAAGTCCCGCATAAGAAACGCGATCAAGTTTTTCAACATCGTAACCTAAAACTTCGAGCATTTTGCGAACTTGCCTATTTCTTCCTTCATGAATTGTAATTACAAATTCTTTATTGTGAGTCTTTGGATACAACATAATTTTTGCATTTGAAGTTTTTTTGCGATCAATTATAATTCCGGTTTCAAGTCTTTTTAAATCTTTTGAATCCAAACTTTTGTCAATTTTTGCATGATACATTTTTTCAACTTCAAAAGATGGATGCATCAGATGATGTGCAAAATCACCATCATTAGTTAAAAGCAAAACTCCGGTTGTATTTCTATCCAATCTGCCGATCGGGAAAACTCTTTCGCGCGTGTGAACATAATTAAAAACAGTTGTTCGATCACGTTCATCTTTTGTAGTTGTAATACAATCTTTTGGTTTATTAAAAATTATATAAACTTTTTCTTCTTGCGGATGAATTACTTTACGATCAATTCTAACAATATCTTTTTTGGAATTTACTTTTGTAGAAAGATTTGTAACAATTTTTCCATTAATTGAAACAAGCCCTTGTAAAATTAATTCCTCAGCTTTGCGGCGAGATGCTAAACCCGCCATCGAAATGTAGCGGTTTATCCGAATATCTTTTGTATAAATCCCTGAATTTTTTGCTTCCACTTCATCCATCCCTTCGGGCGTTCGGTTTCGTTTATTGGTGATTCCTCTTTTGAATAAGAAATTTGATTTTTAATTTCAACTTCTTTTGTAGGTTTATTTTGTATTACAATATTTTTTTCTTCGGTGGAAGTTGTTTTACTTTTTGATTTCGATTTTTGAGTTCTTTCTTCTGTAACTTCTTCAGCAACAATTGTATCTGTATTATATATTTTTTCTAGAGGTTTTATTTCAGCAATATTTTTTTCTGGTAATTGTAAAGCTGATTTTTTTCTTGGAATATGCGGAGCTCTTGAATTTGGATCAAATGGCTCGCGTTTGATGATTGGTTTTAAATCATCATCTTCTTGTAAAAGCAACATTCTTTTCTCAACTTCTTTTTCGGTTTCTTGAAGAAGTTCTTCAACTTCGCGTGGTTTTGGTAAATCATTAATATTATTTAAACCAAATTGAATTAAAAATTCATCCGTAGTACCGTATAATAATGGTCTACCTGGAGTTTGAGCGCGACCTAAAATTGTAGTTAAATTTTTCTCGAGCAAAGTCTTCATAATGTAATCAGCATTAACGCCACGGATAAATTCAATTTCAGTTTTTGTGATTGGTTGTTTATATGCAATTATTGCTAAAGTTTCGATTGCAGTAACACTCAACTTCTTTTTAGCTTTTTCTTTGTAAAGTTTTCCTAAAAATGGAGCGTACTCTTTTAAAGTTGCAAAAGTATATCCACCAGCAAGTTTTACAATTTGATAAGATCGGCCTACAGAATTATATTCTTCATTTAATAAATTAACAATTGAATCTATTTTTTTAGAATCAAGTTCAATTCGTTTTGATTCTTCTAAAGTTTCATTTACAAATTTTGTGATTTCTATAATTTCTTTTACAGTAATCGGCTCGTTTGATCCAAAAATATAAGCTTCAACTAATCGTTTTGCACGAGGAGTTGCACGTACTGAAGTTGGTTTTAATGTTAATGTATCTTTTTCCATTTTTATATTTTAGTCAGTAAAATATCATCAAAATTTGAACTTTGTTCAATAATCATAAATTTTGATTTTACTAGTTCCAAGATAGCCAAAAAGGTAACAACAATCCTTATTTTTTCCCTCATCGATAAAATTAATTCTAAAAAACTGATTGAAGAACTTTTTTCAAAATTGGACTTGATGTGATCAATTTGCTCATCAATGGAAACATTCAATCGGATAACTTCGTGAGTAAATTTACGTGGCATTTTATCAACCGCATATTTGAATGCTGTTATTAAATCAAAAAGTGTTGCGTCTTGTAAAATATCTTCTGTAGTAATTTCTTCACCTTCTCGTTCATCAGCTTTAAAATTTCCACGATAATGTTGCAATCTTTGTTCATCATGAAGCTGTTCCATAATTTGCGAAACTTCTTTGTATCGTTTGTATTCCAAAAGTCGTTTTACAAGTTCTGCGCGTGGATCAAATTCTTCTTCCTCAATTCCCTCGGGCGGAGGCAAAAGCATTTTTACTTTTATTGACATTAATTCTGCAGTCATCACAATAAACTCGCCAGCAATTTCTAGATCAAGTTCTTTTAAATATTGAAGATACTCTAAAAACTCTTTTATGATTTTTGAAATTGGAATATCGTAAACATCAAGCTCATCTCTTTTTATAAAAAAGAGGAGTAAGTCGAGTGGACCTTCAAACTCGTTTAATTTTATTTTATACATTAATTTAAAACTCCCAACTTCATTTTGGAACGAACTTCAATCATAGTTTCTTCGGCAATTTTACGAGCTTGTGATTCACCATCATTTATTATATTCCAAACATCTTTAATTTTATTTTCTAAAGAAGATCTTTTTTCAACAATCGGCGCAATTGTTTGTGAAATTGATGAAGCGCATTTTAATTTACATTCAACGCAACCAAGAGTGCCAGTTTCGCATCCATTTCGGATTTCATTCTCATATTTAGAATTAAATTTTGTATGATATGTAAATACGGTGCAAACATCAGGTCTTCCTGGGTCATTCTTCCGAACTTTTAAAGGATCAGTAACTGCCAACTTTATTTTTGAAAGCACATCATCAGTTTTATCTGAAATTAAAATTGTATTATTGACTGATTTACTCATTTTTTGTTTTCCATCTAAACCTGGCAATCTTGCAAATTTTGTAATTAAAGATTCAGGTTCAGGAAAAACTTTTCCATAAGTGTTATTAAATTTTTTTGCAATATCCCGAGTAATCTCAACATGTGGAACTTGATCTTCACCAACTGGAACAACTTCACCTTTATAAAGTAAAATATCTGCCGATTGTAATACTGGATAACCCAAATGTCCATAAGATAAATTATCAATTGAAAGATCCCGAATTTGTTCTTTTAAAGTTGGATTGCGTTCCAATCGAGATGTAGAAATCAACATAGAAAAAATTAAATGTAATTCAGCGTGCTGCTTAACTTGTGAATGGCGAAATAAAATAGATTTATTTGGATCAATTCCAGCCGCAAGCCAATCAATCACCATTTCTAAAGTATTTTGTTCCAATTCCGAAGTATCAGTATTAGTTGTTAATGCGTGATAATCTGCAATCAGATGAAAATTTTTATAATTGGTTTGTAACGAAACCCAATTTTCGAGAGCACCGACTAAATGGCCAAGATGCAATTTACCAGTTGGCCTCATGCCACTAAGTATTTTTTTTTGTGTGATCAATTGTTTTTATTATTAATTCATAAAGAGGTATGGACGCCAGCAATCATCAACTGTTTCAACAAAATGTTTTATAAAAATAACATGGTTCGGTCTTATCGGTTTACGAATTAATAACATTTTAGCTTCTTCAGGAGTTCGATCCCCTTTTAAATTATTACATTCAATACATGCGCAAACTAAATTTTCCCAAGTATCTTCACCGAATCTTGATTTAGGTAAAACGTGATCAATTGTTAAATCTGAATCTGATTCACCACAATATTGACAACGATGTTTATCTCGTCTTAAAATATTTTTGCGAGATAAAATAACATTTTTATAAGGAACACGAACATAATGAGTTAATCGGACAATACTTGGCATAGGAAATTGCATTGTAACCGAATGAATTACTTTTTTACCTAATTTTTCGATTAATTCTGCTTTTCCGAGAATCATCAAAACTAATGCTTTGCGAACATTACAAACACTGAGTGGTTCATAATTATTGTTTAGTACTAATACTTTTCGTGAAATTAGTTGTTGACCGTTTGACGTGTGTCCATTTTGTTGACTGAAAACAATACCTCCTGATTTAAAGTTTTCCTTTAAGTTACTATTCTTAAGTTTATTTGTCAAGAGTTTATGCTTTGATAATTACATAAACTCTTGAAAATTATTAAAAGATTGGAATTATTCTTTTACAAATTCTAAAGCAATAAACCTAGAAGTCCCTTTTGAGTCTTTTATTCTGAACATGACAGCATCACCAGATTTTTTTTGTTTTAAAATTGATTCAACTTCATCGATTTTTAAAATTGCTTTACGATCTATTTCAACAATTATATCTCCAACTCTCAATCCTCTATTTTCAGCTTCTGAAAATTTACGAACTTCCTTAACTAATACTTCGCTTTGAACTTTGCGTTGGTTCATAATTGTTGAAGATGCTTTTTCTACGATAAATCCTAATTTCGAAAAATCAGCAACTTTTGTAACTGGTGATTCATTCTCGTTTAATGAAGTATTATTTGATGCAAGATTAGTTTGTTCGTTTGCACGTTCTTTGAGTGAAACCGAAATATTTATTTTAGATTTATTTCTCCAAACTTCTAATTTAACTACATCACCTGGATGTTTTCCAGCAACATAAGCTTGCAAATCGTTTGATGATTTTAATGGTTTACCATCAATAGTTAAAATAATATCACCTTCAAGAATTCCAGCACTTTTAGCAGCACCTTCTTCAAGAACACTTTGAACAAAAACTCCTTCAGGATTTAAAAGTCCATTTGCCTTTGCAATTGTTTCATCAACACTTTGAATTTGAACGCCAATATATCCACGTGTAACTTTTCCATGTTCAATTAAATCTTCAGCAACACTTTTTACTAAATTTATTGGAATTGCAAATCCATATCCTTGATATCGATAATTACTTGAAGCGATTGCAGTATTAATTCCGATAACTTCGCCATTCAAATTAACAAGTGCTCCACCGCTATTTCCTGGATTTATTGCAGCATCAGTTTGAATAAAATTTTCAACTCCATAATTATCTTGAATGATGTCAATTCTACGACCGAGATAACTAACAATTCCAGCAGTTACTGTAGAATTTAATCCGAGTGGACTACCAATAGCCAAAACCCACTGACCAACTTTGACTTCATCAGAGTTTGCTAAAAACGCAGGTTGAAGATTATCTAATTCGATTTTAATAACTGCAACGTCAGTCAGTGGATCGCGACCAATTAATTTTGCTTTAACTCTTTTTGATTCTTTAAAAATAATTTCAATTCCATTTTCAGTTGCATTTTCAACAACATGATTATTTGTAATAATGTATCCATCACTTGTTACAATTACTCCACTACCACCTCCTTGAGTTTGAAAATCTTCCTCTTTTGGTTTTGGCACTTGCGGATTTTCAGGAAAGAATCTGAAAAATTCATCAAACTGATGAGGATTAGTTTTTTTAGCATTTGTTGTAACAATTATTGAAACAACTGATGGAGTAACTTGATTACTTACATTTACAAATGCGTCGTTAAATTTTTGCAAATCTTGTGGCACTGTGTTTTCTTTTTTTGTTGCACCGATTTTTACTTTTTTACCTTCAGCATAACTAAAAAGCAAATCAGAATAATTCGTCAAAATAAATAAAACAACAATTGCTGAAATCGTTGAAATTAAGATTGATATTTTTGTTCGTTTTTTCATTTTTTTAAAACTCCATTTTATTTTTTCAAAATTCATTTAAAATATTTTTTGACTTTGTATATTCTTTATTCCTTCGATGTGTAAAGTTATATATTCGAACAATACATTTCTAAGCTCGTTAAATTCTAAATTGGGAAAGTTTATTTTAATTACTTCTTGTGGATTTAAATTAGAAATAAGAATTAATTCTTGCAATAAGTTTTTACCAATTTTAAATGAACTTAATGTGCTTTTTAAGTTATAACAATTTTCACAAATTAGGGTCCCATTAGATTTTATTAAATAGTTTGTTGTAATATTTTTTTCAATTTTATAATCAAGTTTGCATTCATGGCAATGATCTAATGTTAAAGAGACACCAAATAATTTTGAAAGGTTTAAATAAAAACAAATAATTATTTGTGTAATATTTGGATTGCTTTGAGAAATTGCTTTTAGTGTTTCTGAAATTAAAAAGTATGCTTTAACATTTTTTTCTTCATGATGATGCGATCGGTAAAAGATTTCAATTATCGAAAGTGCTTCAACTAATATTTCATAATTTTTTAAAAATGGATTGATTGAATTAATAATTTCGCACTTCGAAAGTAAATTTAAATCTTTCCCCTCTTTTTTATAAAATACAATATGCGATTCGGTAATTGGTTCAAGAGATGCGCCAAATTTTGATTTTTGAGATCGAGCTCCTTTTGCTAATAATTTAATTTGACCAAACTCTTTTGAGTAACAAGTTATTATTTTACTCGTATCTCTAAACTTGATCGAGCGGAGAATAATTGCATCTGATTTAACAATCATAATTTATATTTATAATTTTGGAGGTTTAATTAATGAATTAAATTTTGTAATTCTATCTTTGATTTGTTTCTTATTTAATTTTTTAATTCCATTTATTCCAAACCCTTCAACACAAAATGATGAGGCAATGGTTGCATTAATTAATGCATTTTTTAAAATATCATCTGAAATATTTTTTTTGGAAGCGATGTAACTTATAAATCCACCTGCGAATGTGTCACCGGCACCAGTTGGATCAACAACTTTTTCAGTCGGAAAGGCAGGAATAGAATAAATAAACGAATCTGTAATAATTGAAGAACCATGTTCACCACGTTTTATCACCAAAATTTTTGGACCCATTCTTAAAACTTTTTTTGCAGATGTAATTATGTTTGATTCATTTGCCAACATTCTAACTTCAGAATCGTTAATTATTAAAACATCAACTAATTTTAAAATTGCTTTTAAATCCTTCAATTTATTTTCAATCCAATAGTTCATTGTATCACAAACTATTAATTTTGGATTTTCTATTTGGCTAACAACTTTCTTTTGTAGGACAGGATCAATATTACCCAAACAAATATATTTACTTTTTTTATATGCAGTTGGAATAATTGGATCAAATTTTTGAAAGACATTTAAATCAGTAAACAATGTTTTTCTGATATTTATATCCTTTAAATATTTTCCTCCCCAATGGAAAGTTTTTCCATTTTCAATAACTTCTAATCCTTTTAAATCTATTTTTTTATTCTTAAATATTTTTATTCCTTCTTTCGGGAAGTCGCTTCCAACAACTCCAACTAGATTGATTTTAGAACAAAAATAACTTGAGATAATTGAAATAAAAGTTGCAGCGCCACCAATTGTAAATTTTACTTTTCCAAATGGAGTTTCAATATCATCAACTGCAACTGAACCGACTACTAATAGACTCATTTTTTATAAATTAATTTGTGAAAGCTTGTTTGTTTCTTTTTCTGAAAGAATATAATTTTTTAAAACTTCAATTGCTTTAACTTGTCCGGGCCAAACCAAATATTTATTTGCTTCCTCAATATTTACCCATAAATATTTTTCATGTTCATTTGAAAGTTTAATTTTTTCAATTAATTCAACCTCAGCAGCAAAAATAGCAGTAACATTTACAACATCATTTGCAGCGTCAATAAATGTGTTAGTGTGTGGTAGAATCCAAAATTTTATTGGAGTGAAACCAGTTTCTTCTTTCAATTCACGAAGTGCAGCATGTTGCAATTTTTCATCATTTAATAAATGACCAGTAATTATTTGCCATTGTCCGGGATAAAGTTTAACTGTTTGAGATCTTTTTAAAATTAAAAATTTGAATTCATCATCTATTTTTGCGCATACGCATACTTCTACAATTGCACAATTAAATTGTGGCATTAATTAATTTAAATTTTTATTTATTGTTTCAACCAACCGGATTGGCTGAATTCCAAATGTGCTATAAAATTCATTCCAATTTTCTGAAACAGAATTTTCTTTTAACATTATTAATTGCCCTTCAGAAATTGGAAAAAATGGAAATCGATCCAATAATTTTGATAAAATCTTCATTACAAAATAAGGCTGATAAAGTTTTATTTTATAATTCGATCTTGCGTGCATTATCATTTCCAAAATTTGATTGTATGTATAAACATCTTTTCCTGTAACTTCAAAAGTTTTTCCAATTGATTCTGGAGTTGATAATGCTTTTACAAATCCTTGAGAAACATTTTCAATTGAAGCTGGTTGAAATTTATACAAACCCTTCCCAACAACTGGAACAAAAATTGGCAATAAATTTAATAGTTCACTTAAAACAGTAATAAAATTTATTTGTCCCTCTTTTTCGTTTCCAAAAATTACTGAGGGTCTAAAAATTGTAAAATTAAGACCACTTTGTTTTAAATATTCTTCAGCTTTAAATTTTGTTTGTTGGTATTTTGTAAAAGAATTTTCTCGAACTCCGAGAGCGCTCATTTGAATAAATCTAGAAACAACAGCTTTTTTTGCTTCATCAATTAAAATTTTTGTACCGAGAAAATGGACATCCTCAAATTTGATTCCTTTTTTTGGAAACTCTCTCAATAATCCAGGCAAATTAATTATTGCCTCAATTCCAATTAATGAATTTCTATAAGTTTCTGGATGAATAATATCACCGAAAACAATATTTATTTTTCCATCAAGTTCAGTTGGTATTTTATTTTCAGAACCACTTCTAATTAATGCTGTAACTGAATGCCCAGATTTTACTAAATCTCGAATTATTTGACGACCAACGTAACCAGTGCCACCTGTAATAAAAATTTTCATAATTTTACAAAATATACTAAAATTTTGGTTTTATTTTATGTGGATTATTTTTCAGCCCCAAAAATCCGTTTAAACTTTTTGCATTTAATACTGCCGATCGAATTGCTGAAGCAGTAACTTCAGCAGAAAGTTCCGCAACTAAATCAACTGAAGAATTAATATTGTTTGTTGCCATTGCAAAAGAAATATCTCCATCAAAAGAAGTGTGAACAGGTTGAATTGCGCGCGCAAATCCATTGTGCATTCGATTCGCAACAATATTAGTTTCAACTTTTGTTAAAATTGCATTTGTTGCAACAACTACTAAAGTTGTATTTCCCTTTTTTTGTAAAACTTCTTTGTTATAAAAACAATTATCTCGTTCTGCTTTTCCTAAAAATTTATTTTTTGAAATTGCTCCAGCTAAAACTTTTCCATTTTCATCTAGGATATCTCCGACAGAGTTTACAATTGCAATTGCACCAACAATTAAATCTCCAATTTTTTTTGAAGCAGATCCAAGTCCACCTTTCATTGCAAATTCAGATCCATTCCATTTGCCAATAGTTGCACCTGTACCGGCACCAACATTCCCGAGTGAATAATTTTTTGAAGCATTTTTGCAAGCTGTTAATCCATTTTTAGGGTTTGGATAAATTTTAGATTTACGAAAATTATAATCAAAAATAACTGCAGCTGGCACAATTGGTATAGTTACCCAGGGAGTTTGATAACCAATATTTTTTTTAGATAAAAATTGCATCACTCCAGCAGTTGCATCCAAACCAAATGCGCTTCCACCTGTTAAAAATATTGCATTGATATTTTCGACATGCTTCTCGGGTGAAAGTAAAGCTAATTCTCTTGAACCAGGGGCGCCACCACGAATATCGCAACTTCCAATTGTATTTTTTGGCAAAAGTATAACTGTGCAACCAGTTAAGTTTTTTAAATCGGTATAATTTCCAACTTTTACACCATCAACATCTGTTATTAAATTATTCATTTATTTTTAAGGATGATAATATAACTCCAACTGAAACAGAAATATTTAATGATTCAGCTTTTCCAAATTTTGGAATTGTAATATATTTATCAATTTTATTTTTGAGTGATTTGTCAATTCCGTGAGCTTCATTTCCAAAAACAATTAAATATTTTTTTTGAGGATTAAATAATTCTTTTGATAATATATTTTTTCCATGCACATCGGTTCCGATAATTGTAAATCCATTTTTTTTAGCTTCATCTATTTTATTATTTAAATCAATATTGCAAGAAATTAGCAAATGAAAAAGTGAACCCATTGTTGCTTGAACAACTTTTGGATTGTAAAGTTCAACACTATTTTTGCTGATAAATAAAGCATCGATTCCGTACCAATCACAAGTGCGAATAATTGAACCCAAATTTCCAGGATCTGATATTGAATCTAAAGCTACAATTATTTTATTTTTTTTAGATTGATTAAAAATAAAGTCTGCACTTTTATCAATTGGTTTTACAGCTGCCAAAATTCCTTGAGAAGTTTTTGTGTTCGATATTTTATTTATTTCATTTTCAGTTGCATAAAAATAACTTTTAGTTAATTGTTTCGCTTTCTTCAAAATATCTTGATTTTGATTTTCGGTTGAAACTAAAATTTCAATTTCAATTTTTGAATTCATAATTTCAGAAATCGAATTCCACCCTTCCACAATAAATAAATTTTGTTCCTCTCTATATTTTTTTAAAGATAAACTTCTTAAAAGCTGTGCAATATTTTTAGTTAGTTTTGTTGAACTCATCAATTATACTCGCCCCACACTTTTCGTAAAGTATCTGATATTTCTCCAATTGTTGCGTAGCTTTCTACGGCAGAAATTATTTTTGGAATTAAATTCTCATTTCCATTTGCACACTTTTCAATTTCAGATAAATTCTCTTTTACTTTTTGATTATCTCTTCCTGATTTAATTTTTTTAAGAGATGTAATTTGTTTTAATTGTAATGAATTATCAATTTTTAAAATTGATTTATCATCAGCTTCTTTTTCAATAAAATCATTCACTCCAACTATAATTTTTTCTTTTGCATCAATCTGTTTTTGATAATTGTAAGCGCTATTTGAGATTTCAGTTTGATAATATTCTTTTTCAATAGCTCTCACTGCTCCACCGAGAGAATCAATTTTTTGTAAATATTCTTGAACTTTTGTTTCAATTTCACTTGTCAAGCTTTCAACAAAATATGATCCTCCTAAAGGATCAACTGTATTTGAAATTCCAAGTTCATGCGCAATAATTTGTTGAGTTCTCAAAGCAGTTCTCGCAGCAGATTCAGTTGGTAATGCTAAAGCTTCATCTTTTGAATTTACATGTAAAGATTGGCATCCACCTAAGACTGCAGAAAGTGCTTGCAAACTTGTTCGTGTAATATTGTTTTCGATTTGTTGCGCTGTTAGAGTTGAACCGCCAGTTTGAACATGAAAACGCATTTTCAAACTTTCAGGATTTTTGCATCCAAAATTATTTTTTAAAATTGAAGCCCAAATTCTACGAGCAGCTCGGAATTTTGCAATTTCTTCAAAAATATTATTGTGCGAATTAAAAAAGAAAGAAATTCTTGAAGCAAATGAATCAATTGTTAATCCAGATTTTATTGCTGCGTTTACATATTCGATTGCATTTGCCATTGTAAATGCAACTTCCTGAACTGCAGTAGAACCCGCTTCGCGAATATGATATCCACTTATAGAAATTGTATTAAACTGATTTAAATTTTGACTGCACCAACTAAAAATATCTGTAACTAATCTCATTGATTGTGTTGGGGGATAAATATAAGTTCCGCGAGCGATATATTCTTTTAAAATATCATTTTGAATTGTTCCATTTATTTTTTTTAAATCTGCAGATTCTTTTTTTGCCAAAGCCACATACATCGCTAATAAAATTGCTGCAGTGGAATTTATTGTCATCGAAGTAGAAATATTTTCTAACTTAATATCTTTAAATAAAATTTCCATATCGGCCAAAGTATCAATTGCAACACCAACTTTTCCAACTTCACCTTCCGCCAATTGATGATCCGAATCATAACCCATTTGAGTTGGCAAATCGAATGCAACTGAAAGCCCCGTTGTGCCATGAGCCAATAAATATTTATATCTTTTATTTGATTCTTCTGCAGAACCAAAACCAGCATATTGCCTCATCGTCCATAATTTTGAACGATACATTTTGGAATGTATCCCACGTGTAAATGGATATTCACCTGGAAATTCTTCAATATTATTTTTTGAAGATGGAAAATAAGTTGGATGAATTTCGATTCCAGATTCCAAATTATATTTTTTAGATTTAGTTGATGACATTTTATAAATTTAACTAAAATAAAATAACTTAAACAGAACTACAAAATAATTATAATTTTTAAATTACTCTTGAAATTTTTGATCCATCTGATTCATAAATTACTGCACCTTCTTTATCAGTTCTGTGGTGTTTAATTTTAAAATTTTCAATTCTATTAATTACAATAGGTGACGGATGCTTAAATTTATTCCATTTTCCAACTGATATTACAGCATTTTGTGGAGTTGTATTGTTTAGAAATGTTTCACTTGTACTTGTAATTGAACCATGATGTGCAACTTTTAAATAATCAATATCTAAAAAATTACTATAAACATCCGATAAGTTTTCTTCGGTTTCAATCTCGGCATCACCAGTAAAAAGGAAAGAAGTTTTCCCATAAACCATTTTAATAACAAGTGATGAATTATTTATTTCCGAAAATCCATTTGAACTAATTGTGTCAATAAATTCAATTATTGGATGTAAAACATAAAATCTAATATTATCTTCAATGTTGATTATTTCGCCACGTTTTAAACTTTTATAATTTTTTTGATGAGCTATTTTTTGAAATTCATTAAATATTTTTGATTCAGATTTTTGACCAGAGCCCAAAACATTTTCAACATTAAAAGAATTTAAAATATTTATAGCGCCACCGATGTGATCACTATGTGGATGCGAAATAATTAAGTAATCTATTTTTGAAACTCCAATTCTTTTTAAGAAGGGTGTAATAATTTTTTCGCCACTATTAGATTTTCGATTTATCAATCCCACATCCAATAAAATATTTTTATTTAAAGGAGTTTGAATAAATATTGCATCCCCTTGCCCAACATCTAAAGTTGTAATTCGCAATAAATTATTTTTTTGAATTTGGTTAAAATTGGAATACCAAATATTGATTGTAATAATTCCAAAAAAGAAAAGTACCAATTTACGTACTTTTAATATATTTGAAAGTGAAGCCAAAATTACAAGAATTAATAAAAAATAAATGAAACTAAAATAATTAAAATTGTAAATTTCAACTACTCCAAATGGTACTTGATTCATCATATCAACAAAATAAATTATAAACTTTAAAGTTAAACCTGCAGGTTCAATAAAAATTGAACCAATCCAAATTGAAATAGTACTAATTATTATTGCTATAAAACTTATAAGCATTACAATAGCAATTAATGGTACAACAATTAAATTTGCAAAAAGTGATATAACTGAAAATTTGTAAAAGTAAAATATTGTTACTGGAAATGTAGCAATCTGTGCTGATAAAGTTATCCCAAATAAAAGTAAAATATTATTTAAAATTATATTTTTAAAAAAATACTGTGGTAATATTTTTTTATAAATCAGAAATATTTTTGGATAGAAATATACCATTCCATAAACAGCTGCGTAAGATAGCTGAAATCCGATATCAAATAATTGCCGTGTGTCCCACAATAATATTATTACTACCGAGACACCGAGTGAATTATAAAGATTAGTTTTCCGATTTAATAATTGAGAAGCCAAAACCACAATTCCCATAATTGACGCACGAACAACTGATGGAGTTGAACCTGTTAACAACATGTAGAATATAATTCCAAATATTGTTGCAATAATTTTTAATTCAAATGGAATTCTAAGTAATCCAAATAAAATATAAAATGTTGCAATCACCAAAACAATGTGTGAGCCTGATACTGCTAGAACGTGGATTGTTCCAGTGTTTATAAAATAATTTTTTGTTTCAGTTGAGATCATCGCTTGATCACCCAAAATTAATCCACGCATTACATATGCTTCATCCTTTTGCAAAGTAAATTCGATTATTTTTTTTATAAATTCTCGCGACTGTATAATTATTTTTGAATAAAATATATTTTGATTTCCAGTTTCGATAACCTCAATTTTATTATTTTCTGAATTTATTATTCCATAAATACCTTGCATTAAAAGATATTCACGATAATTAAATTCTCCGGGGTTTCTAGAAATTGATGGCTCATCAATTGCGCCTACAATTTTGATTAAATCACCAAAATTTATTTTTTTTGTTAAAGTATATTTTTTTGGGATTGATATTAAAGTTTTACCAGTTACAATTATAGTATCAAAGTCATTAATTAATTTACGAGTATTAATTATTGTAGAATAATATAATTCTTTCTCGATTGGATCATTTGCGACTTCACCGATAATTTCAAATTCTTGATTTAAATTTAAATAATTTGAGATGTGATTTTGTGAAAAGTAGTTTTTGTTTACTGAATGTTGAAGCGATGCAGAAAATATGAGAATTAGTACCAAAATAATATTTCGGAAAAATATACTTTTAAATATTATTTGATTTAGAATAATTAATAATAAAAAACCAAAAATCAGAATTATCCAAATAAATATTACGTTAAAGTAATTTGAAATAATTATTCCGATTGCTAATAATATTGCAACAAATAATGCTGGTTTAGTTTGGAAGAATTTTGATTTATCCACCATTTCCATTTTTAGGAATTACTTTTATTTGTTTCCAAAATAATTGTAACTGGTCCTTCGTTAATTAATTCAACCTTCATCATTGCACGGAATATTCCTGTTTTAACTTTTAAAGGATCTAAAATTAATTTCACTTCATTAATAAATTTTAAATAATAGTTTTCTGCTTTTTCAGGAGCTGCCGCTTCTTCAAAACCTGGACGCAATCCGCGAGTTGTATCAGCCAATAAAGTAAATTGCGAAACAATTAATACTTCTCCTTCAACATCTAAAACTGATCTATTTAATTTTAAATTTTCATCTTCAAATATTCTTAGTTGGCAACATTTTTGGGCAAGTTTCTTTAACTCAACTTCTGAATCATCTTTAGCAATTCCCAAAAATATTAATAACCCATTTTTGATATTTGAAATTATTTTTCCATCAACCGCTACAGATGCTGACGAAACTTTTTGAAGTAGTGCTTTCATTATTCAATCGGTCTTAATATTGCTCCACGTTTATTTTTTGATAAATCTACAATTACAGATTCACAATCCCAATTTTGATTTTTAAACATTTCAATAATTTTTTCAGATTGATTAAATGCATGTTCAATAATCAATGCTCCATTTTGTTTTAATTTTGCACTGCTATGTTTTAATAATTTTTGATAAAATAAAAGACCATCGGAATCATCTGTTAGTGCATTCCGAGGTTCAAATTGACGAATGTGTGCTGGCAAATCATTATAATCTTTTAATGAAATATATGGTGGATTACAAACAATGATATCAAATTTTGAAGATGAGTTATTTACAAATTCATCAAAATTAATTTTTTGCAACTCAATTTTATCTTCAAAAGAATTATTTTTAACATTTTCAATTGCAAGTGCAATTGCATCTTCATCATTATCAATTGCTATTATTTTTACATTTTCAAGTTTACTTGTAAGTGCAATTGAAATACATCCTGTTCCTGTTCCAATATCTAAAATTGAAATTTCTTTATTTGCTGGATAATTTATTTTTATAAATTCAATTGTACTTTCTACTATTGATTCAGTTTCCGAGCGTGGAATTAAAGCTCGTTTATCGCATTTAATTTTTATTCCATAAAATGCAGTCTCACCAACAATATATTGAAGTGGTTCATTTTTTAAAAGTGAGGTAAATTTACTTCTGAAGTTATTTAAATCTGAATTAGAAATATATTTATCAAAATCAGAATATAATTTTATTCTTGGATAATTTAATGTGTGCGATAATATTATTTCTACAGATAATCTAGCATCATCTATATTTTTTTGAATTAAATAATTTGTTGATGTCTCGATTAATTCAAGAATTGTCCAATTTTTATTTTCAACTGAAGTCATTATTAATTTTTTCTAAAATTTTAATTACGTTATAACAATATAAGATTATATATTAAAATATAAATTTGGAGCCATAATGAATAATCAATTATTTAATGAACTTGTTGAACTTGTTAATAAGGTAAGAAAAGAATGTCCTTGGGATGCAAAGCAAACATTTGAGACTTTACGACCACTTTTTATTGAAGAAGTTTATGAAGCAGTAGCTTCAGAAAATAATATTGAACGATGCGACGAATTAGGAGATGTTTTGTTTCATATTCTTTTGCAATGTGCAATTTTACAAGAACAAAATAATTTTACAATTGATAATGTTGTTCAAAATATATTAGCAAAATTAAAAGATCGTCATCCTGAAATTGCTTTAAATAAACCTGCGCCAAATTTAGATCAACAAATTAATAATTGGCATTCAACTAAATTAAAATCTGAAAGTGGATATTTACTTGATAAATTAAAATCCCTTGCAACTCCTGCACTTATTCGTGCAAATAGAATCCAAAAAAAAGTTGCTACAGTTGGTTTTGATTGGGACAATAAAACAGATGTAATTAAAAAAATTTATGAGGAATTAAACGAACTTGAAAATGCTAAAACAGAATCAGAAATCGAAGAGGAGTTTGGTGATTTTTTATTTTCGGTAGTAAATTATTCACGATTCATAAATGTTGATCCTGAAATTCAATTACAAAATGCATGTAATAAATTTATTAATCGATTCAATAAATTAGAAGATGAAATGAAGTTAAAAAATAAAAAATTTGGAGAATTAAACCTAAACCAACTTGACAAGATTTGGAATGAAGTTAAAAAAAATGAATAACTACTCTTTTTTCTTTTTTACAAATTTATTGTAAGCGTTTATAATATCTTTAACTAATTTATGTCGTATTACATCTTCGCTTGTAAAATAAATAAATTTTACACCTTCAACTTTTCTTAAAATTTTTTGTATTTGGACTAAGCCTGAAATGTGATCGCTTTCCAAATCAATTTGAGTTATATCACCGGTAATTACAGTTTTAGATCCAATTCCAAGCCGAGTTAAAAACATTTTCATTTGCATTGAAGTTGCATTTTGCGCTTCATCCAAAATTATTAAAGCATTATTTAAAGTTCTGCCACGCATATATGCAAGTGGAATTACTTCAATAATATTTTCATCCATCAAAGAAATTAATTTATCTCGCGTAATCATTTCTTCAAGTGCATCATAAAGTGGACGCAAATATGGATCAATTTTTTCTCTCATATCGCCCGGTAAAAAACCGAGAGATTCTCCAGCTTCAACTGCCGGACGCGTTAAAACAATTTTTGAGATACGGTGCTCTTTTAATAATGCAACAGCAGCTGCCACTGCAAGATATGTTTTTCCGGTTCCAGCTGGACCAATTGCAAAAACACAATCATTATTCCAAATTGATTTTAAATATTCATTTTGGGTTGAAGTTCTAGCTTTTACAACTCCAGTATTTGTAATAACAGCAATTTTATTTTCTAAAATTCTTGAAACTTGATCTTCAATTTTAGTTCCGGTTTCTGTAAAACAATCTATAACAGTTTCAATATCGCGTTTACTTAAATTGCCATTTTTCATTATTATAATTTCAAGTTCTTTGATAACTTTTGAAATTATTCCTAAATCATTTAACGACCCTTTTAAATTCATCTTTCCACCACGTAAACCAAAAGTAACTTTTGGAAAAGATTTTTCAATTAAAACTAAATTTTTATCCTGTGGGCCGAGTATAGTTTGAATATCTGCATTCGAAATTATTATTGATTTTTTAGGCATTGACTATTCTAAATTAATATAAAATTTATTTATTCAAAATGACTTACTTCATCTATTGGTTGTAAAAAACCATTTGAAAATTTTATAATTTTAAATGAAGAATTTGAATTATTTGGATAAAGTAAATAATTCCCTTTTAATCCTTCAATAAAAAGTAGCTCAGATAAATCATTCTCTAAAACATCACGAGATTTTGCACCTTCATTAACCAATTTTGAAATAGCTGACATTAAATCAAATCCTAAATAAAAATTTATAGATTTCAATTTTTGTTTTGAATCCAAATCATTTGGAATAAAAATATCTTGAAAATTATTTTTATAAAATTCCAATTCATCATTATCCAACCATTCACCTGAACCAAGTATTGAAGTTGAGATATTAAATAATTTTAAATGCGAAGCAATAACTCCGATTTGCTCTTTAGTAATTATTGGAGCATATAAAAGATCAATTGATTTTATCGGATAATTTAAACTATCGATATAAAATTTTCTTTTTCCCTTCATATAAGTTGTATCAATTTCATTCATCATTCCGTCCGTTCTAATCGCGCGGAATGAAGATCGTAAATCATTTGCACCTTTTGGATATCGAATATCAGAAATTATAACTCCTCCACCATCCATCACTTCTTTTGCAAAAATATCAGAAATTAATCTTTGAGGATAAGATGATGGCGAAAGAACTGCAATATTTTTTTTATTCAAATGCAGAAGTGCATATTTTGCTAAAAGTTTCCCTCTTGTTTTGTAATCATAATTAAATTGAAAAATATATTTCCCTTTTGACGAAATTCCGGTATCAGTTGCTGTTGGTGAAATTAAATTTATTTTACGTCTTTGTGCCATTGCAGAAAGTACTTGCATTTCATAACTAAAAGGTGGACCTAAAATTGCGATGCAATTATTATTTTGTGATAATTCATGAAGTTGATTTGCGGCTAATTTGACCTCATTTACCATATCATAAATTATTAATTTTATTTTTGTTTTTGAGTTTTGATTATGAAGATTTGCAGCATTAATTATTCCGTTTTTGACTTCATTTGCAATTTTTTTCTGAAGAAATGTTGAATCAATATTTTGGTACAAAGGTAAAATAACTCCAATTTCAACTGGTTTATTTCTATTTACATATTGTAATAATGCATCCGATTGCGAGATTAATAAAGGTTCTTCTGTGTTAGATTGTATGAACTCAATAATTTTTTTTGCCTTTTGATATTCATTCTCAATAAATAATTTCTCTGCTATTTGCATTAAAATAAACAGTTCGGCTGAATTAGGAGTTACATTTTCAAGATTAGCAACTAAATTATTTATTGAAGTAAATGGTGAATTGTAAAAGATAATTTCTTTAATATAATTTTTTGCAATTATTTTATTGTATTCACTTGATTTTTCAGAATTCAAAACTTCACTAAGTTTTTGAATTGCCTTATCATAATTTTTTAATCCGTAAAAATTAATTCCTGAAGTTATTTTTGAATCAACTATGTAATTTGTTTCAGGAAATAATTGTAATAATTTTTTTAAAACTTCATTCGATTCGGAATATTTATTTAACAAAGTTAAAGTTCTTGCAAATAATAAAGTTGATGCACTACTCCTTTGATGGAATAATTTTTCATCCGATAAATTATAAAAAATATTTTTTGCATCATCATATTTATGTTGTGCAAAAAGTAATAACCCTCTGTTAAATTCTTTTTCTAATTTAACTGAATAATTTACTTTTGTTTTTGCAAATAAAATATTTGAAAATAAAACGACAAAAATTATATATTTATTTTTTATTCCCATTCAATAGTTGCTGGTGGTTTTGAACTTACATCATAAACAACTCTATTTATACCTTTTACTTCATTAATAATCCGGTTCGAAATTTTTGCAAGAACATCATTTGGAATATTAAACCAATCAGCAGTCATTCCATCGGTGCTTGTTACAGCGCGCAACGCCAAAACATTTTCGTAAGTTCGCTCATCACCCATCACTCCGACTGATTTTACAGGTAGTAATATTGCAAATGCCTGCCAAATTGAATCGTATAAATTATTTTTGTGTAATTCTTCTAAATAGATTTCATCTGCTTTTCGTAAAATCTTTAATCTCTCTTTTGTAATCGATCCTAAAATTCTAATTGCTAAACCGGGACCAGGAAATGGATGTCGATTTAATAATTCAGTTGGTAAATTTAAAAGTTTACCAACTTCACGAACTTCATCTTTAAAAAGTTCACGCAATGGTTCAATTAATTTTAAATTCATTTTTTTAGGTAGTCCACCAACATTATGATGCGATTTTATTGTAACAGAAGGGCCTTTAAACGAAACCGATTCAATCACATCAGGATACAAAGTACCTTGCGATAAAAATTTTGTATTTAATATTTTTTTTGCTTCTTCATCAAATACTTCTATAAATGTTTTTCCAATAATTTTTCTTTTTAATTCTGGATCTTCAATATTTTTTAATTTTGATAAAAATTTTTCTCTAGCATCAACAAAATAAAGCTGCAAATTAAAATTTTTTTTAAAAGTTTTTACAACATTTTTACTTTCATCACTTCGCATTAAGCCATTATCAATATGAATGCAATGTAGTTGATTGCCAATTGCTTTATTTAAAAGAAGTGCAACAACCGACGAATCAACTCCACCACTTAATGCGCAAATTACGTTATCATTTTTTACTTTTTTTCTAATTTCATTTACAGCAAAATTAATAAAAGATTTAGTTGACCAAGTCCCTCTAAAATTTGAAATATTGAAAAGAAAATTTTGTAATATTTTTTTTCCCTCTCTTGTGTGATGAACTTCGGGATGGAATTGAACTCCATAAATTTTTTTATCTTTATTTTCAATTACTGCAAATTTTGAATTTGATGTTGTTGCAATTGGATTAAATCCTTTTGGGATCTTCGTCAATGAATCACCATGAGACATCCAAACTTCAGTTGAAGAATTAAATCCTTTAAATAATTTAGATGAACTTTTTAATTTTAAAATTGCTCTTCCAAATTCTTTTTTATCTGATTTCTCAACTTTCCCTTTAAACTGTTTTGCTATAAGTTGTATTCCATAACAAATTCCTAAAATTGGAATCTCGAGTTTATAAATATTTTTATTTGGAATCGGCGCATTACTCGAATAAACACTACTCGGTCCACCTGAAAAAATTATTGCTTTTGGGTTTATTAAATTTATTTTTTCAAGCGAAATATTATATGGATGAATTTCACAATAAACATTTAATTCCCTTATTTTGCGGGCAATTAATTGTGTGAATTGTGAACCAAAATCAAGAATTAAAAGTGTTTCATCATTCTTCATTATACAAATTAATTATAAGCTATTGATTTTTCAAGGAGATAAAATCACAAAAATTAATAATCGTTTAAAATTTTTGATTATCTTATTTCATGCAAAATAATTCTTCAAACCATGTTGTGATAAATAATCGCAAAGCAAGATTTCAGTTTGAAGTAATTTCAACTTTTGTAGCAGGGATTGTTTTGCAAGGTGGTGAAGTTAAATCAATTCGTGAAGGAAATGCAAATCTACAAGAAGGATACGCTATAATTAAAAATGGTGAGGTTTGGCTACATGGGATGTTTATACATCCATTTAAACAAGCAACGATAGATGTGCCAGATCCTTTACGTGAAAGAAAATTACTTCTACAAAAAAGTGAAATTAGAAAATTATATGGAAAAATTTCAGAAAAAGGATTAACTTTGATACCATTAAAAATATTTTTTATTAAAAATCATGTTAAAATTGAATTAGGTCTTTGCCGAGGAAAAAAATTGTACGATAAAAGAGAAGCTATAAAAGAAAGAGAAACTAAGCGTAATTTAAAAAGAGTATCAATTTTGAATAAATGATGAAAAACTTTCCAGAATTAAACGAACAAATGGATTTGATACAAAGAGGAGTTTTTGAAATTATTCCAGAGGAAGAATTAGAAAAAAAAATAATTCTTTCTAAAAAATCTAAAAAACAATTAAATATAAAATTAGGATGCGATCCAACTCGTCCTGATTTACATTTAGGCCATTCAGTGGTTTTGAGAAAATTAAGACATTTTCAAGAACTTGGTCATCTTGCAATTTTAATTGTTGGAGATTTTACAGGAATGATTGGTGATCCAACAGGAAAAAATAAAACAAGACCACATTTAACTTTGGAAGAAGCAAAAATAAATGGTAAAACTTATTTTGAACAAGCATCAAAAGTTCTTTCATCAAAAAATATTTCAATTAAATATAATTCCCAGTGGCTCGGCAAAATGAATTTTGCTGATGTAATTAATATTGCAAGTAAATATACAGTTGCAAGAATGATTGAGCGAGATGATTTTACAGATCGCTATAAATCGGGTGAGCCAATTTCAATTCACGAATTTTTATATCCACTTGCACAAGCTTACGATTCAATAGCAATCAAAAGTGATGTTGAGTTAGGTGGAACTGATCAAAAATTTAACTTATTAGTTGGCCGTGATCTGCAAAAAGAATTTGGCCAAATTCCACAAGTTATTTTAACTATGCCACTTTTATTAGGAACCGATGGCATTGAGAAAATGAGTAAATCGCTTGATAATTATGTAGGGATTAATGAATCTGCATCTCAAATTTACGGCAAAACACTTTCAATCCCTGATAAATTAATTGTGGATTATTTTACTTTAACTACAAATGTTGACATAAAAGATGTTGAGAAAATTGGAAGTGATATGAATTCTGGAAAATTAAATCCGCGTGATTCAAAAAGAGAATTAGCTCGAACTCTTGTTGAAATGTATCACACAAAAAGTGCAGCACAAAAAGCTGAAAAAGAATTTGATGAGATTTTTATAAAAAAGAATTTACCTTATGATATTGCAGAATATAGTTTAAAGTCAAAACCAATTTTTATTCTGGATTTATTAGTAACTTCAAAAATGTGTGAATCAAAAAGCCAAGCACGTAGATTAATTGAACAAGGTGGGGTTAGTTTAGATAATATTAAATTGTCAGATTCAAATTTAATTATTGATTTAAAAAAATCTTCAATATTAAAAGTAGGAAAAAGAAATTTCTTAAAATTAATACCATAAACTAAAGAGAGGGTTATATGTTTGTTCCAACAAAATTATTTTTTACAAAAGGTGTAGGTCGCCACAGAGATTATCTTCAATCTTTTGAACTTGCATTACGTGATGCAAAAATTGAAATTTGTAATTTAGTTACAGTTTCAAGTATTTATCCACCAAAGTGCAAAAGAATTTATACTGTAGAAGCTCAAAAATTATTATTACCAGGTGCGGTTACTTTTAGTGTAATGGCTCGTAACGCAACAAATGAACCTAACAGATTAATTGCTGCATCAATTGGTGTTGCTCAACCAGCTGATGATACTCAATATGGTTATTTATCAGAACATCATCCTTATGGCGAAACTGAAATAAAATCTGGAGAATATGCTGAAGATTTGGCTGCTACTATGCTCGCAACAACTTTAGGTGTTGAATTTAATCCTGATACAGCTTGGGATGAAAGAGAAGAAGTTTTTAAAACAAGTGGAAAAATTTGGAAAACATTTAACGTTACTCAATCTGCTGAAGGCGACCGTAATGGATTATGGACAACAGTTATTGCCGCGGCGATTCTTTTCCCTTAAAAACTTATTTGTACTTTAACTTCGGAATAGTTTTTATCTATAAATGGAATAATATTAATTTTAGTAACACCAAAAATTGATTTAAATTTTTCATTTTTAAATATTTTAATTTCATTATTATCAAAATATTTATGAATTGCATAACCCACAGTGCAACCCAAAATTGCACCTCCCAAAACATCACTCGGGTAATGAACTCCAAAATAAATTCTTCCATAACCTACTGCAGTTGCCCACAAATACATTGGTATTATTAGCTCTTTTTTATCAGAATTTAAAGCTACCGTTGTAGCCAGAGCAAATGCGCTTGTTGTGTGACCTGATGGAAATGAAAAAGATTCTTCAGTTTCATTTTCTCTTAAGTTTACATTTTGCAAATCCCTAAATGGACGATTTCTCTTTGAAACTTCCTTGAGAATAGTTTTTATAACTTGAGATAATATTTGTGCAGAAGCCATTTCAACTCCATAATTTGCAATATCATTATTATTTTTGATTAGACCATAACCGATTACAGAAATTGGAGCTATTGCAGAAACACTTATAAGTGTTTTGTCAGTAATATTTAATAAATTAGTTTTAAATGAAGATTGATTATTATTTATTTCTCTAAATAATTTTACATCAATTGAATTTTCAGGTTCTTGTGCATTTAAAGTATTTATAAATACAAAAAGAAAAAATATTTTATTGTATTTCATTAATCCAAAATATTTTTTCCATAAACACAAATTATTTCTAAAATAATTAACGAAGATAATATTCCATCTTCCATAATCAATTTTAATTGTTCACCCTCGATTGTTTTATAATAATTTTTTATGAGATCAGATATTTTATTTTTAGAAATAAATTTTCCATCATAATTAACAATTCCACATTCCGAACAATCTCCATTTAACATAATTCCGAGGATTGCATCAGTAACACTAACATTATAACTGAGTGGTTTAATTTGTTCATCATTAATTGTTGGAATTCTTTCATAAAATGTATCAAGTGGTGAGCCAAAAATAGTTTGGACACGCCATCCATGTTCGATTAATATATCTTCCATAAATGTTTTACCACATCCACCCATTGAATCAATCAAAATACTTTCAGTTGGTTGATGACTTTTACCATATTTTCCTATTAGTTCTAAATTAATTATTTTTTTTAGATAAGCGTTATATTCATTTATATAATTTTGTGGAATAATATTTATTTTATCTTGAACATTTTGAGAATTTGAATTTATAATTGTTTCATCGTTTAATGGAATAAGGGATGGATAATATAATTTATATCCATTCCAATTTTTATCTAAATCTCCACCAGTAATCATTAATCCCATTAATGAATTTGAAGTAATCGCATTATATTTTAAAATTGGAGTTGGGATTGGTTGATCTGAAATATTTACTTCAAAACCACATTTTAATGCAGTGGTTGCACTTTCAAATGCCAAACTTTTAGAATTTTTTCTTATGTCGTATCCAATTGTAATTAGATTGGTAGTATTATCTTTTTTTTGAATTAATAAAATCAGTTCTTTTATTTTTTCTAAAAGGATATTTTCATTTTGT
>JAQCAB010000037.1 GCA_027622375.1 Bacteroidota bacterium | reverse complement strand
AATAATTTTTGGTAGATGATTTTCAAGCATCAAAACACTCATTAAACCATATTCTCCTGCTTTTTTCGATTGAATACCACTATTATTGGTTATTATTAATTCTTTAGGTGACCAATCAAATGGGGATAAATGCTCTACACCTACTGCCGTAATATGAATCCATTTCAAATTTGGGGCAATTTTTTTAATATTTTTTTTCGGAAAATCATAAGTAAGTAAAATGTCTGTATTTGACATTGAAGAAATGAAATTATCTTCATTCCAATCTATAAAAAATTCTATTTTTTTTTTAATGTCAAGATTTTTTTGTAAAGCTTTTTCAAAATGTTCTTTAGTTATTGTAAAATTTTTTTCACCCTCAAGATCTGATGGAAAACTGCCATAACTAGCATGATTATTTTTAACATGAATTTTTATTTTTTTATAAGTCTTTAAAATTACCACTTTTTTCCATTTTTAATAGATTTTTTATAATTTGATCATCACGATTTTCAATTAACATATCGTCTAATTCAAATTGCATTTTCATAACCGCATTCCCGATTGACTTAATAAATTTACGATCATTTATATTTCTTTTAGGTATTCTTAAAATTGTATCTTGGCCGTTTGTTTTTACCACTTCACCTTTTTTTTTTTGTGGTTGTGGCGGTTCTTTACCTTCTTGTAAACTTTTAATTAATTTTCTAATTCTTCTCCGATAAATCATAATACCTTGATCTGTTGGCATCAAATGTTCACCTTTATGCGCAGTAATATAACCCATTCCCTCAACGGCTTCAGCATCTCCAGGAGACTTTTGCTTTTCTTCAAAAGTTCGATCCATAATTTCTCCAGATTCAATTCTTTCACATCCTTCTTTGTTATTATATTCAATTGGATCACCCCTATCTCCAAAATTGGCCCATGCTAAAGCTAAACAATGATGATCATCTACTGGTACCACCCATCTTGTAAATGAACTTCGACCAAAATATCGAGTTTTAGTACCATCTGCTGCAAATGCGGCTCCAGCTTGTGTAAAATTTGGTAAAATCAATTCATTCACTCTTACCCAAATATTATCATTTATACGACGTGTATTAGATCCAAGATATTGTATTCCTCTTTCAAAAAAATCTATTTCACCAACTTCAGCAAAACCCTTAGAAAATTGTATGCCAGAACTTTGACCATGTAAAAAAGAGGTATGCACAGGATCCATAATTGCGTCAAGAACTTGAATCCAATTACAATTATATTCTATACGATAAGGTCTAGTAGTATTACCTGGAATCTGAAATGCGTCATAATTAGGAAACTCTGGAATTTTATCCATTGGGCCTAAATAAGAAAATACCAAACCGTTAAATTCGATTACAGGGTATGCACCAAGTCTAAATTTTTTTTTTAAATTTTGAGCTTGTGTAGAATTTGGATCCTCCCCAGGAGTTTCAAGAATTTCCCCTGTTGTTGAAAATAACCAACCATGATAACAGCATCTAATTCCTCTATCCTCAGTTTTTCCAAAAGCTAAAGATGCTCTTCTATGAGGGCAAGCTTTATGTACTAGACCAATTTCTTTTTTGCTTGTTAAAAAAACTACAAGATCTTCACCAAGTATACGAATTTCTTTTGGAGTTTCACTAATTTCACTTGTTAAAGCAACTGGATGCCAATATCTTCTTAAATATTCACCACCCGGTGTACCTGGATTTGTTTTTGCTAAAAGCTCATCTATATTAGGTAAAGAATTTTGATTATAACCACTAAAAATTTTATTACTAAAATTTGAATTTTTCATTAAAAAGAAATTACCCTATTATAAAAAATATTTTATTGCAAATAATAATACTTTAAATTAAATTCTAATATAGAAACTGCTTTATTATATGCTTAAAAAAGAACAAATATATTACGAGTACTTTAAAGATGCGGTTGAGCGTAATAAAAAAAAAATTCCAGAAATTTATAAAAAACTAAAAAGTGCTGGTGTAAAGTATGTTTTATCAAGTTGGATTGACTTACATGGAATTCCAAAAACTAAACCTGTACCAATGAGTGACTTTGAAACATTGTGTGTGGGTAAAGGACCACAATTTGCAGTTCATTCAATATCTTATGTTCCGGAACTTACTCCAGCAGACTCTGATCAAGTAATGTTACCTGATTTAAACTCTGTTTATGTTTGCCCTTGGGACAAAACAACTGCAATAATATTTGCAGATTTATTTTGGGAAGATAGACCTTACAATGTTTGCCCAAGACAAGCTTTAAAACGTGCCATACAAAAAGCTCAAGATGCTGGCTACAAAGGTATGGCAGGAATAGAACCTGAGTTTATTGCAATGAAATATGATGAAAATGGTAAACCTATCAAAGCCATCGATACTGACCCAATAAATGGTATTAGACCAAGACGTCAAGCATTTGGTTATGATGTTGAACATTCATTAGACTCAATGCATTTTTTAAAAGAACTTATTGATATTTTAAATGACTTAGGATGGATGCTTCATGATGTTGTTGCCGAAGGTGCTTATTCACAATTTGAATTAGATTTTCATTATACCGATCTTTTGGAAATGGCAGATCGTTTTGTTTTCCTTCGTATTTTGCTAAAAGAAGTAGCAAAAAAAAATAATATGTTCATTACCTTTATGCCAAAACCAACAATAGGTGACTGGAGATCAGGAGCTCATATAAATTTTTCAATGATTGATAAATTAGGAAAAAATATTTTTAATAATGGGAATAAATGGTCTAAAGATTCCATTTATGCGGTTGGTGGATTAATGAAGCATGCTGAAGCTTTAACTTCAATAACTTGTTCAACTGTAAATTCATACAATGGATTAGTACCAAGAGTTGGTGGATTTGAAGGAGGAACAGTTACATGGGCACCAACTAATATTACTTACGGACATAATAATAGATCTGCTCAATTTAGATTACCTCAAAATAGATATTGTATTGAAAATAGAGCTGCAGATATGACTATGAACGTATATTTGGCACTTTCAATGACAATTTCTGCCGCAATTGAGGGAATAGAAAAAAAAATACACCCAGGAGAACCGACTGATCAAGATCTTTATAGTATGACTGAAAGTGAATTAAAAAAACTAGGAATTAAAAGACTTCCAAGAAATTTATTAATGGCTATTGAGGCACTTAAAAATGATAAATTATCTGATGAAGTTTTGGGTCCAGTAATGAAAAAATCATTTCTTAGATATAAAAATGATGAATGGGAACGTTACCATCAAGCAGTTACAGACTGGGAAGTAAAAGAATATCTCAGACTTTATTAATGAATAATCAACAGGTGTTTAACTTGGGAAATGTTAAACTTTTATCTGGTAAAATTTTAAATTCAGCCAAACTTGTTTATAAGACTTATGGTAAATTAAATAAAGATCGATCTAATCTTATTTTACTTCCTACATTTTACACAGGAACACATGTTCGCAATGAGGGTTTCATTGGAAAAAATAGAGCAATAAATCCTAATAAATATTTTATCATTTCAATAAATATGTTTGGTAATGGTTTATCTACTTCGCCAAGCAATTCATCTAAATCACAAAGCGGTTCCAATTTTCCAGAAATAACTCTTTGGGACAATATTTGTTGTCAATATAAACTTTTAATTGAAAAATTTAAAATTAAAAAAATTGCATTAATAACTGGCTGGTCTATGGCAGGATGTCAATCTTACCAATGGGCAGTACAATATCCAAATATGGTCGAAGCAATTTTACCTTTTTGTGCATCTTCAAAAACTTCAACACATAATTATGTTTTTTTAGAAGGTGTAAAAGCAGCACTCATAGCAGACGCAAAATGGAAAAATGGCAATTATAAAAAACAGCCAGTTAATGGGCTAAAAGCTTTTGGCCGTGTATATGCGGGATGGGCTTTTTCTCAGGATTTTTATAGAGAAAAACTTTACAGAAAACTTGGATATTCTGATGTTAAAGATTTATTAAATGATTGGGCAAATGATCATGCAAGAAATTGGGATGCTAATAACCTTTTATGCAAATTAAGAACCTGGCAATTAAATGATACCAGTAACAACCCATTATACAGGGGCAATTATATTAAATCTCTAGAATCAATTAAAGCGAAAACAATTTTAATGCCTTGTAATCAAGACTTATATTTTAGAACTGAAGATAATATTTATGAAAAAAAATTCATTAAAAGAGTATCTTTAAGATCTTTTGATTCACCTTACGGTCATTGTGCCGCAAATCCTGGTAATGACAAAAAATTTGAAAAAAAATTAGATAAAAATATTAGTGAGTTATTAGCTTAATTTATTAAAATACAAATTTGCTATAGCGATTCAATTGATTGGTATTGATCTGACCGTTGCTACAATTATAGAGGTAGTTGTAAACTAATTTATCTATTAATTCCTCTTAATCGTTCAGATCTTCTTCTTAATAATTCTGCTGTCACAAGGATCAAGGTTGACAAAATAATTAAACATGTTGCTACTGATAATATAGTTGGGCTCAACTGTTCTCTTAAACCTACCCACATTTGAATTGGTATCGTGGTATTTTCAAGACCCGCTAAAAATAATACAACCACAACTTCATCAAACGACGTTACAAAAGCAAACAAAGCTCCAGATATCACTCCTGGCATAATTAAAGGTAACGTGATTTTCATAAATGTATTTACAGGATTACTTCCAAGACTAGTGGCAGCTTTAGTGACACTATGATCAAAGCCCGACAAAGTTGCTGTAACCGTAATTACTACAAAGGGTGTACCTAAAATAATATGTGATAATACAATTCCAGTATGTGTTGCTGCTAAACCCACTTTTGCCATAAAGAAGAAAATTGCAGTTCCAGAAATAATTATCGGCACAATCATTGGTGAAATTAGTAAGGCCATAAATGCAGCCTTGTATGGCATATACCTACTGCTTAAACCTATGGCTGCTACTGTTCCAAGAATTGTAGAACCAATGGTTGCAAAGAAAGCAATAATGAAACTATTTTTAGTTGCTAACCCCCAGGGGTTTTTAGTGCCAAATATCATTTCCTCATACCATCTTAAAGAAAAAGCTTCTGGATCTAATGCTAACATTTTTTCTGAAAAGTGAAGGAACGGTTCAGCATTAAATGAAAGTGGAATAATTACAAAAATAGGTGC
>JAQCAB010000036.1 GCA_027622375.1 Bacteroidota bacterium | reverse complement strand
TTATTTTTTTTTTATTTTTTTTTATTCTTTTTTATTCTTTAAAAAATTTCCCCTATGAATTTCCAGGGTTTGATTTTATTTCCCCTATGAATTTCCAGGGTTTGATTTTATTTCCCCTATGAATTTCCAGGGTTTGATTTTATTTTTACGCTTACAGTTCCAACAGAAGTACACATCCCAGGATTATGCACTTCATTAAAAACCTGGATAAAAGAATGCCAGTTTCTATTTTTCAATAGATTTACTTGGCGTGACGTCAATAATGTTTTTTGCTTCTCCGATTTTTTGCTCAAGTTCGGATAAACGTTTTTCCAATTGCTCACGAGACATACCCTCCAATCCAACATGCGTTATTTGTGATTTGTTTACAAACATATCTGACATTTGACCTGACCGGTATTCTGCATTTACAGCAACACCTAACTGGCCTTTATTTTCTGCTTTTTTAGATAAATGATCAAATCTTTTATATTTTCTTAATTTATCTTTTTCATAAATTTGTAATTCTTTTTGCATGCGCATTTCCATATATCTACACACGTGAGGATTAAGATCAATATTAGTTAATCTTGATGCAATTTCAGTAGGGCCATATTGGCTTTTAGATTTATATCCGGCAAGTTCTGCGGCTTTAACCTTACTTATTTGTCCATAATTCTCTACATAGATGTCAACAAACATTCTTTGTTTTGAAGTAAGTTCAGAGAACGATTTTAAAGCATTTTTCTTTTTACCCATATTGACCTATTTGTATCACATTTTTCCTAGTTTGGCTTCTGCTATATACCTCAATCTAGGAAAAATAAAAAAAATTAATTAAAAAAATAATGAGTTGGATCAAGATTTCCTAGTTTACTGGGAATTTTCCTGGTTTTTTTTTTAAAACTAGGAAGGTATTTGCATTGATTTTATTCACTTATTTGCATTTTTTCCCAGTTTCCTGGTTTTTTCCCTACAAATTTATTTTTTATTTTTTTTTTTCTCTAGGAAGAGGGATTGTAGTACCCGTGAACCGTGGCCCGTGAGCCGTGATGGGTGGCTACCCTACCCTGTCTATATCGTCAAAATACACGAATCACGGATCCTTAAATAAAGGTGTGGTATTGCAGGTAGTATGGCTTAGGTAGTATAATTTTGCCTCATTTATTTTTTATTCCTAAATACAATCCCAGATTGCCTCATACAATTTGGGATTTTTAAAAAAATTATTTTGACAAAGGGCTTTAAATAAACTATTCTTATTATAGTTATGTTAATTAAGTCCCACCGTGAGTTTCCTGCTTACGGTGGGTTTTTATCTTAATTTATTTTAATTAATCTTTGTCCGACTCTTCAACGTCTTCGTCCATATCATCCATTTCTTCTTCTTCTTGGATTTCTAATACGTCCATTATGCTAGCAATCTTATCTTCTAGTTTTTCAACCTTATCTTCTAATTGCTCTATTTTATTTTTATTTTCGATATCTTCATCTTTATATCCGAACATGACTGATCCTTTGTTGATTGTTAAAACAACATTATCTTAAATAAAGTAAATGGGATCAAGCTGTCGGTAAAATAAAAAACGTAGTAACTGCAACGGTTTTTGCGTTCATCACAGCACGCCTTGCTTCTTCTACCTTTTGTCTTAAATATTTTCTTTCATCCAGTTGTTTGGCCTCTTTAAGTTTTTTATATAAGTCATAATAGTGTTTCCAAGCAATTTGTCTGTAGGTAAATTTTATAGCTAAACTACTTAAAGCTTTTTTATATTGAAATCTTACTTCTTCAGGATCCCAATTGGCCCACCAGCAAATAATTTCAAAATCTTTATCATAAAGTATCCAGTGGTGAGCATTAAATTTAAATATTGAAGTCTTACGATCACTAGTCGTGGCCCTAACATCTTCCATCGCAATTAAAATAACATGCCGCCAAAGTTTTTGTTCATTTGATACGTGTGTCTGATTAATAAGGTCAGCAGCAATGCTAATGCCCATAAGTTTTAATAAGTCGGGAGAGTAAATCACGGTAGTACACCTTCATTTGATTATTTTTATGAGAGGCGACCTCGTAATTTAATTGAACATCTTCAATGATGTTAGTTATTTGTGCGCCGTGACAGCCTAATGCAAAAATCATCTCTTGAATGATTTCATAATCTCTATTCGTATTCATGTGAGTAGTATACATTATTCTTTGCCCCCACGAATAACTTGAAAAGGTATTATATTTAATTGTTCTTTTAAAATTTGTTTTTTTAAATTTTCGTCAAAACCTTCTTTTGCGTGAATGATATAAATGTCAAGGGCATCTCTAAGAAAATTAGTACTGATTCCTCCTTCATAACCAAAGGGAACGCCACATAACAAAGCGGCCAAAGTTGGTAATGATCTTTTATATTCGTTATAGGATAGACGTTTAGATAACAAAACAAGTAGTTTTGTTAGGTCAGTGGGTTTTTCTGTTCTTGTCGTTTTTTTGGACATAATCTTCACACATATCAATTACACTTAAGATGTCGTCAAGCGTGGTTTGTGATGCGTAATGATCGTGATCGTCATGTCCTGAACCGAAGCAGTGGATACAAGTACCGGTGTTCCCTAATGAACCTCTCACGTACCCATTTCCTTTACACTTCGAGCAAATCAAAATAGATTTAACTTTATTCATAACTTATTTTAAATTAAATGCAATAGTCTTACGTAAGCAGGGCCTATAACCCAGTATCAGTTACATTTAATATTTTTTTCATTTAGTTTTTTAAAAATTATAGCATGCCTACAAGGTTTAATATGCATCCAATGGTTTTGATATTTATTCTTTTTTTTCCAAACATATTTTATTAATACCCTTCTCTAAGACCACAAAGCCAAAAGGTTTAAGACAATCTAAAACTAATTGCATATAGTATTTAGGATAATCATCAAACACAAATCTTGTGTGTTTAGCCGCTCGATTAGCAAACCACACTGCTTCGGCAATAACATTCTTAGTCATATGCGGGCCATCAAAATGCACAAAAGCATATTTAGTATCTTTGTAATAAGGATCGGACATAAACAAGGTATCCGTCATATTAGCTAGATTAAATTTACCTACGTCCCTGTACGACTTTAAATCGTTAAGCATAGTATCCCGCATCTCATCGGTGTAATCTGCAATGTAAGAAGAACTAGTATCGTAATGTTGATAATTTAAATTTGCATATGGATCAACTCCTGTGTGGATGTAATTGTTTTTAATATTATCCATAATGATCTTAGAACCCATACCATCACGAACACCGATCTCACACGAATGATGACCATCACAATCAAAGTTAGACCATTTGGCTAACAAATCGTATTCTGTGCTATCCCCTTGTATCATGTACTCTCCCGTCTTTGCTTCTAATCTTATCAGGCCATTTACATTTTATAATAAGTTTTTGATTTGGCCCTGAAAATATTACTATATCGTGCCCGTAAGTTTTAGTGTGTACCCAATGTTTTTGATATTTATTTAATTTTATTGTGTTAGTTTTTAATTTTTCCATGTTACATTGTCATACTGTTTTTTTTCATATAATGTTTACTTGCATCATAGTTCCATCGTTTACGGCCCATAAGTTTTGCATAAAACATTCTAAGTCTTACAATTAATATTTTAACTAATAATTTTGGTTTGTTAGTTTTTAATTTCATCTGCTTTAATGTCAAACCCTTCTGATCTTTGGTCTATAAAAAAATTTTTTACAAGTTCTAAAACTTCATCAAAAGCTTTTTCTGCATTTTTTACTTCTATATAATTTCTTCTCATACCGTTGACGGTTAAAGTTAAGGTACTATCATCAGAGTTAAATTCTACCTTAAAAAATTCTTTGTTAAATTGTTTAAGAGCATTTATTCTTTTAATATCTTCCATTATTAGACTCATATTTGTTTATCCTGGCCTTTACTTATAAGTTCATTCTTAAATTTAGTAACATCAATTTTTCTTTTTTTAGCTTGAAATTCTATATAATCTAATAATATTTTTTCAAACATTGCTGCAGGTGCTCGGTACTTATCAGCACATAGGCCTTTTAATAAAGCATGGTTTTCTTTTTTGATAGCCATACTCTTCCATTTATTTACGTCCATTTTTTTCCTTCCATTGTTGTTTAAATTTTAAAAGTGATTTAGCATTTGAATTACAGATTGTATTATATTGTTCAAAATAAGGATTATTATCATTACATTCTAAACCTTTACGATTAGACAATCGATTAATAGCTGCTATGCGTTTATCTTTCCAACTATTTTTTTTATAAGGTTCTCTGTTATAAATTCCTGAATCTTGTAGTTCAGCTACGTGAGCAGCAAATTCTTCTTCTGTTATTTTTTTCATTTGTCAGTTCTAGCAGTTTACGTGTTAATTATGTTATAATTAATTAATAAAACTTCTCTTATTTAGATAAGATTTAAGCTAAAGTCAATATGAAATATTTATTAATTATGCAAATATGTTCAGCACTAACACAACAATGTGCACAACCATGGGAAACATACCCAATATATAGTTCACATTACGATTGTGCAACCAACGGTTTTATAAAAAGTATGAGTTTAATGAAAGAATTAGGAACTGAGGAAGTTAATAAAGCTAAAATTTTAATTAACTTTGGTTGTTTAAAACAAGAATCTACTTAATTTTTTCATTAATGCAGTAATAACCAAAAACGGCTTTATTTTTAAAAGTATGAAAATAATGGTTTTGTTTATGAAATGTTATTTTTCTTTCGTGTGTAATTACGTTTTTATTCCAAAATTCTTCACAAGTTTCATTAAATAGCTCTATATGTAATACGTTATTATTAGCCAACATTAAGGCTATTATAAAACTTTTGTAACTTTCCATAAATTCAAACATACTTAATAATAATACACATAACATACCTTAAATAAACCCCTTTAAAGGTGTCTAAGAACCCCTAGGATTAACAACAAGCCTTTTGGTGTGAAGAACCCCTAGGATTAACAACAAGCCTTTTGGTGTGCATCTTTGCGCATTGTTGTTTTTTTAAGATAAAGTACACTAGTATTGACACATATGCAATTTTATCTTATCTTATCTCATGAAGACTTATCGTATCCAAGCTAGAGCTTTAGGAAAGTATTTAGTGGATATTATTAAGGCTAACTCTAGCGACGAAGCCTTAGATAATTTTTCTAAAAAAGTTAAAGAAGGTTCTATAGAAATCAGTGATGAAGGTTTTTATGTAAATCACAGAACTTTCATAACATATGAGGAAATAAATGAGTCCAGTGAAACTGGCTTTGTTAACAAAACTTCAGCACTTAGAACATAGGTGGTCTGCGGATTTTATGACCAATGGTATTTGTACAGTTGATATGTTAAAAACAGAGAGTAATATTAAATCTGTAAGAAATCAGATTAAATATCAAGACATACAAGAAAATTTACAAGTATTAGCAGGTTAAGTAAATTTTTTATTTAAGATATCTATCGGCTTGCTGCTTGCTGCTTGCAGCCTAGGTCTGCCAGATTTTAATTTATATAATCTAACGGGATACCCGTTAGCAGCGCACCACTCGTTGTGGTAAAAAAGTATGATCTTATCGTATTTG
>JAQCAB010000035.1 GCA_027622375.1 Bacteroidota bacterium | reverse complement strand
TCTGACCAATTTTCTCAAAATGTTCTGTTTCTCCAATCAAGATTATAGAATCATTTTGATTTAATTTGTTGTTATACCAAATAACATGATTTTCCCATGCAATTGATTTTAAATCAAAAGAATTTTGCCTCATTTCTTTATCATTTGCCCAATCAAAAATTATTTTAATATCATCCAATTTTGCTGGTCTTAATATCATTTTTATTCAACTCCAATAAATATGAAACTATTCTACGAGCACCTTGACCATCAACTAAAGTAGGCATTGTTTTTAAAATTATTTCTCGGTGGTTTTTCATCATTGTGCTATTAAAGGAAGAAATAATTTTTTTATTGAAATCTCGATCATCAAACCAAAGAGAATCCAAAATAAATTTGTTTTTGACCCAACCCATTAAATTGTTTTGTTGATTCTCTACGACACCAATCGCAATTGTTGGCACTCCTACTCGTGCTAATTCATATAAAGTTTGACCAGCGGCAGATATTGCAACATCACATTTTAACATTAAATCTAGCATACTTGGTGTTGCCAATGAATGTAATATCTTGATATTTTTTTCTTTCGAGTATTTATATATTGAACTGTTATTAATTCCACTTCCCATCACAAGTGTATAGCTCATGTCTTGAAATTCATGAAGCATTATATCTAAAACGATAAAAGAAATATTTTTTTTATCATGTCCCCCAACAGTAATTAAAATATCTTGAACTGTTTCCCTGTTTTTCTTTATTGGGGTTTTCCAAAACTCTTTTCTTATCGGGATATATTTTGCACCTAATAATAACTCGTGGTGGCTGTTTGTTTCGAATCCAAAACTTTCAGCACCAAGAGTTCCATTGATAATAACTCCTTTGGGGTATTCTATCCTCCGATAGTCATCGATATATATTGCTTTCGTAACTCTGGAACTTAATTCTAAATAAATATATTCCGGAGCCAAATAAGAATCAATAATTAATAAATCTGCACCATCAATATTTTCATATAATTTTTCTAGTTCAACCAACCAATTGAAACCAATCAATTGAACATCTTGTAGAATCTCCTTGCCTCTATCGTCACAATGAGCAACCAGAACCGACTCTACTCCTTTTTCTTCAAACGCCTGATATATAGACAAACATCGTGTTAAATGCCCATATCCTGTCGCGCGAGAACCTTCAGTCAATATTACAACTTTCACTTTACTATCTCTTGAACTTTTTTTGCAATATATATAATGTCTTCTTGATTAAGACCTGGGTAGATAGGGATCGATATTTCTCTCTCGTAAAATTTTTCTGAGATGGGATAATCTCCTATTTTGAAACCATAATTTTCTTTATAGAACGGCTGTAAGTGTACTGGTATGTAGTGGACTTGTAAACCAATGCCATTGTTTTTCATAATTTGAAATAAAAGTTTTTTTGCAATATCAATATTTTCAAATTTTATTTGAAGTGGATATAGGTGATATGCATGCCTAATATTGCCCTGAACGCTTGGAATAATAAATCTGTTGTCTTCTTTAAATGATTCATCGTAGAATTTGGCAATTTCATTCCTTTTGTTGACAAATCCATCTAATTTTTTAAGCTGACTTGTTCCAAGTGCACATTGAAAGTCAGTAATTCGATAGTTAAAACCTAAATGTTGCATTTCATAGTACCATGGTCCATCATTCTTTGTCAATAATTCTTCATCCTTTGTAATTCCATGCGTACGAAGAATTTTAATTTTTTTATCTAGTAAAGCGTCATTTGTAAGAATTGCACCGCCTTCACCAGTTGTAATATGTTTCACTGGATGGAAACTCATATTAACAATATCCGCATATTTTGTAGCATATCCAATATCACCATTATATTCTGCCCCTAATGCATGGCAATTATCATTTACAAGTTGAAAGTTATACACATCAGCTAAACGGCGAAGATTTTCCCAATCACAGGGTAATCCTGCAAAATCTACAGCAACTACAGCTTTAATGTTTTTACCTCGACTCAAATAATTCTTTATTTTTTCTTCCAACCGTACAATATCAATTGTATAAGTTTGAGGATTAATATCAACAAAATCTGGAGTTGCATTAGCATACAGAATACAATTCGCACTTGCCAAAAAAGTTATTGGGGTTGTTAAAACAATGTCCCCCTGTTTCCATCCTAGTGCCAATGCAATCAAATGAAGCCCAGCAGTTCCATTTGCAACCGCCGAAACATATTTTGCATTAAATTTTTTACCTAATGATTCTTCAAATTCTTTTACATATGGCCCTTGGGTTAACCAATCGCCTTTCAGAACATTCACAACAGCTTGAATATCATCTTCTTCGATGGTTTGTTTGCCGTATGAATAAGTTTTATTAGTAGACATGATTTTTAATGAGTTCTTTCAATTGTTCAACTGATAGCCAATCATTATTTGTGCCACTATTATATTTAAATCCAAACTCACAAAATTTTCCCTGCTTCCCATTACTTTTTAATCGAAACTCATCAACGTCCCAAAGTTGAGTTGAAGGAAGTATTACAAAATAATCATCAAACTCTATAGTATTCAAGGCGTCAGTTTCAGTAATCATTTCTTCATGGATTTTTTCGCCTGGCCGTATACCAACAATTTTTATTTTACATTCAGGTGCAATAGCTTGGGCAACATCAAGTATTTTATATGATGGAATTCTGGGAACGAATAACTCTCCGCCCCACATTCGTTCCAAACAATTGATAACAAAATCAACTCCCTGTTGTAAGGTAATATTGAATCGAGTCATTCTTTCATCGGTAATTGGCAGTACACCATCGTTCTTCTTTCCTAAAAAAAATGGTATAACAGAACCGCGGCTCCCCATCACATTACCATACCTCACAACTGAAAATTTGATATCGTGCCGTCCACGATAGTTATTTGCCGCAATAAATAATTTATCCGAAGCCAATTTGGTTGCACCGTAGAGATTAATAGGAGCAGCGGCTTTATCAGTACTTAGTGCAACTACTTTTTTAACACCTGAATCAATTGCCGCATCGATAACATTTTGAGCGCCAATAATATTTGTCTTTACTGCCTCAAAAGGATTGTACTCAGCTGCCGGAACTTGTTTTAATGCAGCAGCATGAATCACAATATCAACTCCTTCCATTGCTCGTTTTAACCTCGACTCATCCCTAACATCACCGATAAAATATCGCAAAATAATATCATGTTTTTTGAAATCCTCAGATTGTTGCATTTCGAATTGTTTAAGCTCATCTCGAGAGTAAATTATAATTTTTTTTGGTTGATAATTATTTAAGATTGTTTCGGTAAATTTTTTACCGAAAGATCCTGTTCCACCTGTTACAAAAATTGTTTTATCGTTTAGCATTATCTACCTTTGATCTATTTAATTTGTACCACTCAATAGTTTTTAGTAATCCATCAATAAATTTTAACTGAGGTTGATAAGATATCTTTTCTTCTGCCAATGTAATGCTTGCAAAGGAATGTTTAATATCTCCGCCAATTATTATTAAATCGTATAGCATTTCAATATAATACTTTGAAGCTTATAAACTTTTATATGTTCGCCTTAAAATAATTAACTGTTTTTTCAATTCCATCTTTCCTATTTACTCTCGGCTCCCACTGTAAAATATTTCTCGCTTTGGCAATATCAGGCTGTCGAATTTTCGGATCATCAATAGGAAGTTCATTATATACAATTTTGCTCTTGCTGTTTGTTAATTCAATAATCTCTTTTGCTAAATCAAGCATTGTAATTTCTTCAGGGTTTCCGATATTCATCGGTAATTTATAATCAGACATCATTAATTTATAAATCCCATCAATTAAGTCTGAGACATAACAGACACTTCTTGTTTGAGAGCCATCACCAAAAACTGTTACATCTTTTCCACTTAAACATTGCGAAATAAAAGCAGGAATTGCGCGGCCATCATCAATTCTCATTCTTTCACCATAAGTATTAAAAATTCTTACAATTCTTGTATCAACTTTATGAAAATTATGATACGCCATCGTCATCGCTTCGGCAAATCGTTTTGCTTCATCATAAACTCCGCGGGGTCCAACGGGATTTACATTTCCCCAATATTCTTCTGGTTGCGGATGAACTTCCGGATCGCCATAAACTTCAGAAGTTGATGCAAGTAAAAATCTTGCGTTCTTTGCTTTCGCAAGTCCCAAAGCATTATGTGTTCCAAGAGATCCAACTTTTAAAGTTTGAATTGGAAGTTTTAAATAATCAATCGGGCTTGCTGGTGATGCAAAATGCCAAATAAAATTTACTTCTCCCGGAAGATCAATAAATTTTGTAACATCATGTTTAATAAAAGTAAAATTTTTATTATCAGATAAATGCTCAATATTCTTTTCGCTTCCGGTTAAAAGATTATCAATGCAAATTACAGAATGACCTTCTGCAATTAATTTATCAGATAAATGTGAACCTAAAAATCCTGCGCCGCCTGTTACAACTGAGATTGGCATAAATTAATTTCTAAAGAGTTTATAAATCGAATTTTCCTTTTTTTCTAAAATGTCTTTTGAAATTGCTTTTAAATCCACAAGTGCATCGTTTAAATTTAATTCATTACAAAAATTCACTTTTGAAAAATATTCAACTGGAAACTGATCGATTATTACACTTATATCCAGAGCATCTATATAAGTTGTTTTTTTGTTTGCTTCGATAAAAACATCATCCCAGGAAAAACTATATTTTCTGCAAATAAAAAGAATATCGGTTACATCTTTTGCTTCTCTTCTTTCTAATGCACAAATCTTGTTTGATAATATATTCCACCATGAATCAGTTCTTAAATAAATAGGTGTTTTAATTGTGGAATCAGAGCGATAAGGAATATCATTTACAAAATCGATTTTCAGTTTAATATTATTACTTACACAATTTATTCGGACAAAATCGCTTGACTCTTTCTCTATAATAATTTCTAAGTTTGCTTCGATTAATCCTTTAGTACATTTTTTATATAAAATTGTAAAATTTTCTTTACCATTAACAAAAAAATCTAAATCGTCTGAAAATCTATGGTGCAGATAACATCTGCTTAATGCTGTTCCTCCTGTCAAATAAAAATCTGTATCGTACTTTGCTATTTCGTTTAATACAATATCTTGAAGTGGATAAAGTTTATTGATGTAATATTCTTTTAGCAATTGTAAATTTTCTTCTAAGGTCTTTTGAATATATTTTTGTTAATACCTCATCATCTAAAAGCTCTTCAAGTCTTTCTTTGCCTACTAAATCAACTATCTCATACCATCTCATTGAAGTAAGAATTCGTGCATATAGTCCGGCTTTATCCAGATGTGAAACTTTATTAACTTTTCCTTCAAGTAACGATCTTAATTCCGCCTCATTAAAACTATAATCCCAAAATAAATCTTTAAGTTTCATTTTATTAAATATTTTTTCTACCAATTCCAAAATAAGTAAAACCATTTTCCCGAAGAACTTTTGGATCATAAATATTTCTTCCGTCAAAAATAACCGGCGATTTCATAACTGATTTAATTTTATTAAAATCGGGAGTTCGAAACTCTCCCCACTCAGTTACAATAATTAATGCATCTGCATCTTTTAGGATTTCAGTTGCCGATTTTCCGTAATGAGTATTTTTTGGCAATACATTTTTAGCGACTTCCATTGCAACAGGGTCATAAACGAATATATTTGCACCCTTTTTTTCTAACTCATTTATAATTGTAACTGATGGAGCATCTCGCATGTCATCTGTGTTTGGTTTAAATGATAATCCCCAAATTGCTAATTTTTTATTTTTAATATTTCCTTTAAAATGATTTAAGATTTTTTGGACAAATCTTTTTCTCTGTTCTAAATTAACTTCTTCAACACTTTCAAGAATTGAAAATTTT
>JAQCAB010000015.1 GCA_027622375.1 Bacteroidota bacterium | reverse complement strand
TAACCATTCCAAAACAGTAATATTTGTTAATTTATAATCATCACTTGGATTATATCTTTTAACAAACGAGCCAACTTTTAAAAGTAAAAGTTTTTCGGATAATGTAAATTCTTTTAAATATAAAATTCCAAATAATATATTAAATGGCGCGGGTAAATTTTTTCCACTTAAATCAAATTCCCCAATTTGTTTTTTAAATTTTATTGATAGATTGTTTTGGACAAAACAATCTTGAAAACTTTTAATGGTTTTTAAATAGTCAATTGTATCTGAATAACACCCCATTAAAACATGTTGGCCGTTATCAACATCATCCCCCATATTATTATTAACAAATGAATAAACTCTTCCCCCCAAATAATTATTTTTTTCAATTATTACGACTTTGTAATTTTTTTGAGAAAGTTTAACAGCAGCCGAAAGGCCACTTAATCCACCACCAACAATTATTACATCAAAACTTTTTATCTGTTTTTCCACCTACAATTAAGCGCAATTGATATTTTTTTACTTGCAGAAAGTTTTAATGTTTTTGTAAATACTTCATAATTTGAATCTCTTATTTTTAAAAGAATCGTAAAATAAATTTCTTTCATAATTTGGGCTGCTAAAAACCCTTTTTTGTCATCTATTGATAAATATTTATCTGCTTCAATAAAATAATTATATGCTCGCTCCCAATTATATTTTAAGAGATTGCGTAAATCATCATTCATATTATTTTCAAATATTTGTTTTTTATCTACATTAAATTTTTTCAGATCTTCAATTGGTAAATAGATTCTTCCCTTTTTTGCATCTTGCTTTACATCCCTTAAAATATTTGTTAATTGTAAAGCTTTACCAAGTGTTATAGCATAATCTTCCATCGATTTATTTTTGTACCCAAATATTTTGGCACTGATTAAACCAACTGTGCTTGCAACACAATAACAATATTCATCCAATTCTTGAAAATTGTTGTACGAATTTTTTATTAAATCGAATTCCATACCTCTTAATAAATCCTTAAAATGCTCAGTTGGTATATTAAATTTTTCAATTATAGTTGATAAATTATTTAATATTTGATAACTCGATTCTTTTTTTAATCCTTTTTCAAACTCTTTAATCCACGAAACTAAAAATTTCTTTTTTTCATCAAGTGGCAATTCGGCATCAACAATATTATCAGAAACCCGACACCAATTGTAAATAAGATTCATTGCTTCTCTTTTATTCTTTGGGAGGAAAATAAAAGAAATTGTAAAATTACTTTTTGGATAAATAAAAAATTCTGTTAATGCTAAAGTTCTCATTACTTATTAATAATTGATTTGAGAAATATATAAATTTTATCATTCATAAATAATTTTGGCCTTTGTGTAAGAATGGCAAAATTATCTTTTTCAATTTTATTAATAATTCTCATTCCGCCATTCCAAATTAATGATAGCTCTAAATTAAATGGATAGCTTAATTTATTTATTAATGGTTTGCTATTTATGAACATATCTTTAATTATTTTTATAAACGATGAAATGATATTTTTTTTATCATAATAATTATTTTTGGAATTATATAGAATTCCATTTTCTATTGAAAAAGGAATATAAAAACGATTTCTTTTGCTATCAATTGAAATATCCTGAACAAAATTAGTTACCTGTAACGCTGTACATAAATTATCACTTAATATAAAATTTTCATCCGTATTTTTACCGATTAAAGTTAAATAAATTCTCCCAATTGGATTTGCTGATTTTGTGCAATAGAATAGTAGCTCATCCATATTTTTTGGTTGGCTGTGATTGCAATCCATTTTAAATGCAATAATTAAATCTGAAAAATATTTTAGTGGAATTTTAAATTGCTCAATTTGATTTGCTAATTTAATAAAAAAAGGATTATCAGAATTTTTATCGATAGCTTCATTCAAGTTATTTTCCCATTCTTCTAATAATTTTATTTTATTATTTTTAGTATCATTTAATTCATCTGCAATATCATCTGCAACTCTTGCAAAAGCATAAATTAAATGTAATGCATCTCTATATTTTTTTGGAATTAAAAATGATCCAACAGGAAAATTTTCGTAATGAGTTATGGCTAACTTATTTAAATTATCATCTTTCAACATAATTCTTTAAAACTAAATAATTTTTGCAACAAATTTCTTATTAAATTTATTATTGGAGTAAATTTTAATAATTAGTATTTTTGTATCTTAAATCAAATAAAACAATGCTTAATCACGAGTTATCGCATCGCGAAAAAACCATTTTAAAAACAATTATTTCATCGTTTATTAAAACTGCAACGCCAGTTGGTTCAAGTTTTATTTCAAAAAAAGGTGCAATATCGTGGAGTGCTGCGACAATTAGAAATGTAATGTCTGATCTTGAAGATGAAGGATTGATTAATCATCCACATACTTCTGCTGGACGTGTGCCAACTGATAAAGGATATCGTTTTTTTGTAAACACTTTAATGCAACTTGAAGATTTAACAAATATTGAAAAGGATAAAATCTCTACACAACTTGGTAATGCAACTTCGCACGATGATATTTTAATTATCACTTCAAAATTAATTAGCGAAATTTCAAATCAACTTGGTGTGGTAACTGCTCCAAATTTTATTGAAGGTATTCTTGAAAAAATTGAATTGATTTCTCTTTCATCTACAAAATTAATGGTGATATTATCAATTAAATCTGGATTAGTAAAAACAATAATGATGGAAGTAAGTGGCGAAGTTTCGAGAGATAATTTAAATAATGTTTCAACTTTATTGAATGAAAAGTTATCTGGGTTAACTTTAAAAAATATTAAAGAAACTTTTTCAGATCGACTTCGAGATTCCGCAATTGAAAATACCGGATTGATTAGAATGTTTATTGAGTCATCTGATAAAATTTTTGAAGATTCATTATTGCATTCTAAAATGCATTTAAGTGGAACTCATAATTTATTAAATCAAAAAGAATTTAATACATCGGGCAATTATAGAAGTATAATTGAACTTATAAATCAAGATGATATGATTATTCATCTACTTCAAAAAAATGAAGTTGACACAACTGGTATTTCAGTTACAATTGGTTCCGAAAATCAACAAAAACAATTTCAACAATTAAGCATCTTAAAAACAGAATACAAAATTGGAACTCTTAAAGGACAAGTTGGAATTATTGGTAATAAAAGAATGGATTATCCAAAATTAATTCCATTAGTAAATCATATTTCAAAAACAATTACAGAAATGTTTAACAATTAAATTATGACAGATAATATTCAAAACACAGATATAAATAATCAAGAAGAAAATAAAAAAATTGAAACTCCTGAAACTGAAATAAAATCCGAAGTAGAAATTCTACAGGATAAAATAAAAAGTTTAGAAGAATTAATTTTACAATCTAAAGATCAATTTTTAAGAAAAGCTGCAGAGTTTGAAAACTACAAAAGGCGCACAGAAAATGATTTTTTATCAATTTCAAAATATTCAATTGAATCGACAATCACTCATTTAATTCCAATTCTTGATGATTTAACAAGATTTTTAAATTCACACGACGAAAAAGAAGATCCATTTTATCTTGGCGTTGAAATGATTTACAATAAATTTATGAGATTGTTACAGGAAAAAGGATTAAAAGAAATGGAATGTGTCGGGAAAGAATTTGATGTAAATTTTCATGATGCAATGCTTCAACAACCATCAGATGATGTACCACCAAATACAATTTTGCAAGAAGTTGAAAAAGGATATCTTTTATACGACAAAGTAATTAGGCATGCAAAAGTAATTGTATCTACAAAAAATTAAAAGAAAATGAAAAGAGATTATTACGAAATTTTAGGTGTCGGCCGCGAAGCTAATGATGATGAAATAAAAAAAGCATACCGCAAACTTGCAATGCAATTTCATCCTGATAAAAATCCAGGAAATAAACAAGCTGAAGATAAATTTAAAGAGGCAACTGAAGCATACGAAGTTTTAGGAAATAAAGATAAGAGAGCAAAATACAATCAATTTGGTCATGATGGATTACGTGGCGGAAGAGATTTCCATCAATACACAGACATCAATGATATTTTTTCAAACTTTGGAGATATTTTTGGTGGCTCTATTTTTGAAGATGTTTTTAGTGGTGGTAGATCTTCTCGTTCAAGGAGAAGAACAGGTGGCGAACCGGGTTCTGATCTAAAAATAAAAATTTCTTTAACTTTAGAAGAAATTGCAGATGGAATTGAAAAAAAAGTTAAAATAAAAAATTATAAAAATTGTTCCGTTTGTTCAGGTAGTGGCGCAAAATCTAATTCTTCAAGAGTTCAATGTTCAACTTGTCATGGCTCTGGAGAAATTCGACAAGTTTCGCGATCAATGTTTGGTCAATTTATAAATGTAACTACTTGCAATTATTGTAACGGCGAGGGAACAATTATTAAAGAACCATGTATGCATTGTAAAGGTGATGGCCGCGAGCATGGTGAAACAACAATCAAAATAAATATTCCTGCAGGTATTGCTGAAGGTCAATATATGACTTTACAAGGTCAAGGTAATGTTGGAAAACGTGGTGGTGAACAAGGAGATTTAATTGTAATTTTTCATGAAGAACCTCACGATTTATTTGTGCGCAATGAATATGATATTATTTACACAGCTTTAATTAGTTTTCCTCAAGCTACTTTGGGAGATGAAATTGAAGTCCCGACTTTAAAAGGAAAAGCAAGATTAACTATTGAGCCAGGAACAATGCCTGGTAAATTATTGCGAATGCGTGAAAAAGGAATAAAACATTTAAATAGTAATCGTCGGGGAGATCAAATTATTAAAGTTCAAGTTTGGATTCCAAATAAATTTAATTCAAAAGAAAAAGATATTTTAAAAGAACTTAATAAATTAGAGCACATCCTCCCGAGTGAAGAAGAAAAAAAATCAAAATCATTTATTGATAAATTAAAAAATGCATTTCTTTAATATTTTATGGGGTTAACAGATAAATTAAAAGATTTTTTTCATTCACACCGATTGAAATAAAGTTTTTTTTATTTATATTTTAAATATTGATATTAAATACAAAACTTTAAATTTTAACTAATTAATAAAACTAAAACTGTAAAAACTATGACTTCTAAAATTTTAAAAATTACCACCCTCGTACTTATTTTATTACAAAGCACTATAGTACAAAGTCAAAATGATGACAATATAAATAGCAGAGACATTTCATACCTCACTTCTGGAGGCAAACTTCTGCCCCTCCAAGCAAATATGGATATACGGCATTATACAATTTCCTTAGAGGTGGATATGGTAAATCATTCAATAAATGGTTCAACTGAAATAAGTTTAAACTTATATAAAAAATCAGATACAATTTTACTTGATTTAATTCATTTATATACAGTTACAAAAATTAAAGTAAATAATAAAACTGCTAGTTTTTATCAACATGATGATAAAATATTCATAACTGCTGCAAAAGGTAAAGGTTTTGAAAAAGGTAATCAAAAAGTATTTATTGAATATAATGGCATTCCCCCAGTGGCAGTAAGACCCCCTTGGGATGGAGGTTTTACTTGGGAAAAAGATAAAAATGGAAATGACTGGGTATCAATAAATATTCAAGGAGAAGGGGGAAAAATGTATTTCCCATGTAAAGATCATCCAAGCGACGAACCCAATGAAGGTGCTGATTTAAAAATAACCATCCCCTACAATTTAGTCGTTGCTGGACCTGGTATGTTAATGAGTGTGACGAACAAAAATAATAAATCCACTTACCATTGGAAAACAAATTATACTATTAGCAATTACTGTATATTATTTAACATAGGCAAATACAAAGTTGTAAAAGATGAATACAAAACTATTTTGGGAAACAAAGTGCCAATTGAATATTATGTATTAGAAGTTGATACGATGCATGCAAAAAAAGTAATTGAAACAAGGAAAAGAGATAGTAAAATTTTAGAAAAATATTTTGGTGAATATCCTTGGATAAAAGAAAAGATTGGAATTGCAGAAGTACCAAATTCAGGAATGGAACATCAAACAATGATTACTTTTGATAACAAATTTTTATACAAAACAATTGGTGGTCAGGAATATTCAGCAAATTTATTTCATGAATTTGCGCACGAATGGTGGGCAAACAAAGTAACAAATAAAGATTGGGCGCATATGTGGATACAGGAAGGCATTGCTACTTATGCTGAAGCATTGGCAATGTTAGAAATAGGTGGTGAAGCTGCTTATGATGAAATAATTGCTGGACATCGAAGAGGTGTAAAAAATAGAAAAGCAATGGTTCTTGGTGAAGAAGTTAGAGAGGAAGAAGTATATTCTGGAGGAGACATTTATGGCAAAGGCTCCTTTTTTATGCATAGTTTAAGATATGTACTAGGAGATGAAATATTTTTCCCCACTTTAAGAAAACTCTCAACAGATCCAAAATATACTTATGACAACTTTGTTACAACTATGGATGTTGAACAACTATTTAGTAATGCATCTGAACAAAATTTAAAACCATTTTTTGATTTTTATTTAAGAAGCACGAATCTTCTGGATATCAACATTAAGGAAATTGGATATCAGAAATACCAAATTAAAATTAATAATTTCTTTATGGCTTTACCTTTTGATATTACTACTAATGGAATAACTACCAGAACAATAATTCCAACTGAAGGTATAATTGTTAATAGCGCTACACCCCCTCAAATAGACGCAAAAGGCTTTTACTTGAAAAAAGTAACTTTATAAAAATGAAAAACATAAAAAAATATTTAATTACTTTTTTTATTTTATTACCGCGGTTTTTATGGGCTGACCAATACCCTATTAATAAAAATATTGACGTTAAACATTATTCTTTTGAAATAAATTTGTCTGATAGTTCAAATGAAATTATTGGACATACTAAAATTAAAATCTTATTTAAAAAGGAAGGCATTCAAAACTTTAGATTGGATTTTATTAATAAGTCAATCGATAAAAAAGGAAAAGGGATGGTGATTGATGCTATTAAATTAGGAAATCAATCAATATCATTTACACATCAAAACGATGCGATAATTATTAATTTGCCACAAGTTAGCAATTCAGAAACAGAATTAGAATTCTCAATTCAATATCATGGAATACCTTTTGATGGCTTAAGAATTGATACTACCAAATTTGGTGATCGTAGTTTTTTCAATGAAAATTGGCCTAATAGAGCAAGGCATTGGTTGCCTACAATCGATCATCCTTACGACAAAGCGACATCAGAATTTATTGTAAAAGCGCCATCTCATTATAAAGTAGTCTCGAATGGTTTGTTATTGGAGGAATCTGATTTAGGTAATAACACCAAGTTAACCCATTGGAAACAATCTATTCCTGTATCAAGTTGGTTATTTGTATTAGGCGTAGCTGACTTTGCTGTGCAATTTGTAGATGAATTTGAATGCAAATCAATTCAAACCTGGGTGTATTCAAAAAACAGAGAAGCTGGATTTTATGATTTTAAAGAACCCACAAAAAAAGTGTTGGAATTTTATAGTAGTTATGTTGGGCCTTTTGCTTATGAAAAATTAGCCAATATTCAATCGGCGAGTGTTGGTGGTGGAATGGAAACATCCTCAGCCATTTTTTATGGGGAAAATTTAGTGAATGGAAAAAGAGATGAACGCACTAGAAATGTAGTTATTCATGAAATTGCACATCAATGGTTTGGTAATGCAGTCACAGAAACAACCTGGGATGATGTGTGGTTAAGTGAAGGATTTGCAACTTTTTTCACTTTATTATTTATTGAAAATGAATATGGCCAAGATGAATATAAAAACGGTATTGTAAAGGCAAAAAAATCCGTTTTTAATATGATGTCAAAAAATCCAAATTTTAGTATAATAGCTAATAGATCTGCTGAAAAAGAAGAAGTCACTACGGGCATCACTTATCAAAAAGGAGCATGGGTTTTACATATGCTTAGAGATTTAATTGGCGAAAAAAATTTTAAAAAAGGAATTCAATCTTATTATAAAATATTTTACAACGCTAACGCCACCACTGATGATTTTAGATTTGAAATGGAAAAAGCATCAGGGAAGGATTTAAAGATATTTTTCAAACAATGGTTATACCAACCTGTTAACCCAATAATTGATGCAAAATGGAGTTTTGATTCTGTAAATAATAAAATCAATATTGAATTAACGCAAACACAAATAGCTGATATCATTTTTGATTTACCTATCGAAATAGGCTACTACACAAAAGGAAGTAATACACCAATACTATTAAAATTAAATCTTAATAAAAAACAAATTAACCAATCATTTAAAGTAAAAGGTATTCCAGAAAAAATAGAAATTGACCCTAGAAATGTTTTATTAAGCAGCAATAACATTTCAAATAAATAACAAACCAAGTGAAGAAGAAAAAAAATCAAAATCATTTATTTATAAATTAAAAAATTTATTTCTATAAAATTTTATGGGGTTCACAGATAAATTAAAAGATTTTTTTTCATTCACATCAAATGAAAAAAAGATATTTCTAATTATTTCAGTTATATTTATTTCTGGTAGTATTATCAAACTTACAAATGGATATTTTTTAAATTCTGCTCCATTAATATTTAATTATTCAGAAAGCGACAGCATTTTTAAAGCTCGATCTTTTCCTCAAATCAAAACTGAAAATCATAAAACAAACAAATTAGTTCCACATCAAAAAATTAATTTAAATAAAGCAACAAAACGTCAACTGATGTTGTTACCTGGGATTGGTGAAGTTACTGCCGAAAAAATAATTCAATTCCGTGATAATGAAGGGATTTTTAAGAATATTGATGACTTATTAAAAGTTAAAGGAATTGGAAAAAAGAAATTAGATAAATTAAAACCATATCTTGTTTTGGAATAAAATGAGTTCAATTTTACATACCGCCGTAGTTTTTGAATGGGATCAAGTGTTTTGTGTTGAACTTGAATTTAGAAATAATAAATATTCTCTAAATTCTTTTGGGACTTATACCTCACAAATTAATACAGATAAAATTGAATTACTTTTAAACAATCAAGAACCAAAAAAAATAATTATTACTGAGCTTTCACAATTTTTGGCCAAAAATAAATTTAAATCTAAAAATATATCATTTGGTTTAAATAGCGCAATGATGTTTGTTGAAACTTTACCATTTGATATATCTTTAACAAAAGAAGAAAAAATTGAGCACGTTACCTGGGAATTGTATCAACATTTTTACCATGATAAATCTGTTTCGTATGAAAGTGATGTGTTTTATGTTCAAGAAAATAAAAACCAAGCTTTTGAAGAAACTATTTCTGTAAGTATTCGCCAAGATTTAATTTGGTTTTTTAATGATGTTGCAGTTGGTTGCGGGAAAGAATTAAATATTATTAATGTAGATCATTTTGGTGCCGAACAATCAGTTCTTCATAATTATCCAGAAGATATTTTGAATCCTTTTTTAATTATTAATTGCGATGAAGAAACAACTGACTTTACAATTATGCAAAATGGCTCTCCTGTTTTTACTATAACATTAAATAATTCTGATGAGATTATTTTAAAAATAAATGAACAAATCCTAAAATATAAATTGTCAAAAATATTTCTACATGGGAGAGCTTTAAATCCACAATTTCATGAATTACTTGTTTCTAAATCACAAATCCCAGTTCAATTAATTGATCCATTTAAAAAAATTGAAATCCCAAAATCTTTTGCAAAACAAATTGAACAAATTGAAGTTCGGCAAAAATTCACATCAGCAATTGGGCTGGCTCTTAGAATTGATAAATGAGAGTTATAAGTGGAATTCATAAAGGGAGAAAACTTTTTTGTGTTAAAAGTTTAAAAGTTCGCCCAGCAACAGATAAAGTAAAAAGTTCAATTTTTAATTCACTTCAACACAGAATTTTTTTGGATAATGCAAATGTGCTTGATTTATTTGCTGGTTGTGGGAGTTTGGGTATTGAAGCTTTAAGCCGTGGTGCAAAATTTGTTACTTTTGTTGAAGAAGATTCTGAAATTTGTGAGTCAATAATTAAAAATATTAATTTAATTAAAGATGAATATAAAACTAAACTTCTTCAATCAAGTGTTGAATATTTTTTGAAAAATAATAATTCTGAATACAATTTAGTTTTTGCTGATCCTCCTTATGAATATCAATTGACCAGAAATTTACCAGGTATAATTTGTGATAAAATACTTTCTAAAAATGGGTATTTATTAATTGAGCATATTACATCTCTTGAATTCCCCAAAAGTGATTTGTATAATGTAGAAATCCAAAAGCGTTTTGGAAGAACAACTGTAACTTATTTTACAAAAAAAATATAAACTATGAAAATCGCACTCTACCCTGGTTCATTTGATCCATTAACTTTTGGACATATTGATATTATTGATCAAAGTGTAAAAATTTTTGATAAAGTAATTATAACTGTTGCAATAAATTCTTCAAAAAAACCAATGTTTAATGTTGAAGATCGTTGTAAAATGATTCAAGAAGTAATCAAAATTAATAAATACACAAATGTTGAAGTAAAAAGTTTTGAGGGACTTGTAGTAAATTTTGCAAAACAAAATAATGCAACTGCATTAATTCGTGGAATGCGTGCTGTTACAGATTTTGAATATGAATTTCAAATGGCTTTGATGAATAAAAAACTTTTTCCAAAAATATCAACTGTTTTTTTAATGCCACTCGAAATTCATACATATTTGACTTCAACAATAGTTCGGGAAATTGCAACTCACAAAGGCAAAATTGATGACTTTGTCCCTCCATCGGTTGCAAAAATGATTAAGAAAAAATTATATTAATAAATTTTCAATTTAATTTTGATGAAAAATTTGTATTCGAAAAAAATAATTAATTTATCTCCTTCGCCAACTTTAAAATTAAATGCATTAGCAAAAGAAATGAAGGATAATGGAATTGATGTAGTCGGATTAACTGCTGGCGAACCTGACTTCCCCACTCCGACTCATATAAAACGTGCAGCAATGTATGCGATTCAAGAAAATTATTCCAAATACACAGCAAACTGCGGAATAATTGAGTTACGAAAATCAATTGCCTTAAAATTGCAAAAGGAAAATAATATTACATGCAATCACGAAAATATTATTGTTACAAATGGCGCAAAGCATGCAATTTATAACGCTCTTCAATCAATCTGTAACAAAGGTGATGAAGTAATTATTGGCGCGCCATATTGGGTTAGTTATCCCGAAATGATTAAACTGGCCGATGCAAAACCAATAATTATCAATACTAATGAAAAAACAAATTACAAAGTTACAATTCAGCAATTAAAAAAAGTTATTTCTAAAAAAACAAAAGCATTTTTATTTTCAACACCATCAAATCCAACTGGGAATGTTTATTCCGAAGATGAGTTGAGAGAAATTGCTGCTATTGCAAAAAAATATAATTTTTTTATTATTGCTGATGAGATTTATGAAAAACTTTTATATGATGGTGCAAAACATTTTAGCATCGGTTCTATTTTAGATGTGAAAGATTTAGTTTTAACAGTAAATGGATTGTCAAAATCTTTTGCAATGACTGGTTGGCGATTGGGATATTTATGCGCAAATAAAAATATTATTCAACTTGCGGATAAACTCCAGGGACAAATGACTTCAAATGCTTCTTCAATTTCGCAAATGGCTGCAATTGAAGCTTTAAATAATAGAAAATCTGGAGAAGTTATTGAGGCGATGAGGAAAGTTTTTGAAGAACGAAGAAATTATTTATTTGATGTGATTTCTTCAATCCCAAAAATAACATGCACAAAACCGGAAGGAGCTTTTTTTCTTTTCCCAAATGTCAGTAATTATTTAGGGAAAAAATTTAATGGTAAAATTATTAAAACAGTTGATGCGCTTGGTGAGTATTTTCTGAATGAAGTTAAACTTGCTTTCGTACCGGGAAGTGGATTTGGTTCAAAAAATTGTTTTCGAATTTCATATGCAGAATCAATGGAATCATTAAAAATTGCGGGAGAAAGATTAATTCAAGGATTTAAAAATTTAAAGTAATTTATGCCAACTTACGAATACAAATGCAAGTCTTGTAATTATTTATTTGAAGAATTACAATCGATGAAAGATGATCCACTAAAAATTTGTCCAAAATGTAAAAAACGCAAATTAGAAAGATTAGTAAGTGGTGGAAGTGGAATGATTTTTAAAGGAAGTGGTTTTTACTTAACAGATTATAAAAACGCACAAAAAAAATCTGTAACAAAAGAATCATTAACAACAAGTAAAGAAACTAAAACTGCATCGTCCGAAAAACCAAAATCGGATAAAAAATCATAAATAACGATCTAGTTTAAAATTCTCACCTAAATAAAGTTTCCGAACTTGTGGATCGTTTGCTAATTCTTCAGCAGTTCCCGATTTTAAAATTTTTCCTTCAAAAAGTAAATAGCTTCTATCAGTTATAGAAAGCGTTTCATGAACATTATGATCAGTTATCAAAACTCCAACACCACGTTTTTTTAATCCAAGTACAATTTGCATTATATCTTCAACTGCAATGGGATCAATCCCGGCAAAAGGTTCATCGAGCAAAATAAATTTTGGATCTAAAGCAAGTGCGCGAGCTATTTCAGTTCTACGTCGTTCACCACCAGAAAGCATATAACCTTTACTTTCTGCAATTTTTAAAATATTAAATTCTGAAAGTAAATTATCACATTTATCATTTCTTTCTTTCAGATTTAAATTTGTCATTTCCAAAACTGATAAAATATTATTTCTAACAGTCATTGTTCTAAAAATTGAAGCTTCTTGCGGCAAGTAACTAATTCCCTTTCGAGATCGGATATACATCGGATTTGATGTGATATAATTTTTATTCAACAAAACATCCCCATTATCAGGAGAAATCATTCCAACAATCATATAAAAAGTTGTAGTTTTGCCTGCGCCATTTGGCCCAAGTAATCCAACAATTTCTCCTTGTTCAACATTTAAAGAAACATCTTGAACAACTGTTCTCTTTCCATATTTTTTTATTAAAGATTGTGCCTCTAAAATTGAATGATTCAAGTTTATATTTATTTTAGATTTGAAAAACTTTTATCATTTATGATTGAATTTATTGTTGGTCGATTTTTATTTAATTTAAATCCATCAAGAAAACCTTTTGAAATATCTCTATTCAATATTTTTTCGGGAGTATAAATTCCTTCAACACCTTTCTTAATATTTATTTTATCAATTATTCCATTTTTAAAATCTGAAATAACTTCATCACCACTTACAACATTTACTCCATTTGGTAGATTTTCATCGTAAATATAATATAAACTAATTCCATTTCTATAAACAATTATATTTTTGATTGTGTCATTATAAAAATTAATCTTCATCAAATTTCCTGTCATTTGATTAAATCTGTTTTCATAATTTGAATCACTCATTGTAATTGCAAATGCTCGTCGTGCAATATCCATTTTTTGTAATTTGTTATTTTTTAATTTTATCTTAATTGTATCTCCTGAAATTTGATTTTTTTCATACCACAAAATCGGATTATTAAAGTAATCTATAGTTTCGTTTATTTTATCGAAATATATCTCATTTGAGCTTGAAGCAAATTTATTTCGAGCCAGCAGCACATTCCCTTTTGCAATTAATAAATCACCTTCGTTTATAGATTCCATTGTTGAACTTTTAATTGCCAATGTATCAATTGTATTATCAAGAGGGATTAATTGAACTAACTTTGCATTTGAAAATATCTTCAAACTTTTTAACTTGTCATTAAACTCAGCTTCATTCCCGGTGATAATTGCATCATCTTTTTTTGAAATTATTTTGACGGTTGGAAAAAATCTTCCAATCTTTTTATCAACATCATAATTAGCAAACTCCGAATAGACAGTTGTTAAACCTTTAATTAATTCAACTTTAATTTCGCACTTTGCACTTTTAGTTAGAGTGTTATAAAACGCTTTTTCTGATTTCAGATTAATTGAATCTTGAAACATATTTACGTTTCCAAAAAGTTCAAGTTCATTTCGCGTTATATAATGAATTGCATTATCGCATTTTACTTTAAGACTTCCTTGATGAAATGATACATTTCCCTTTAATTCACGTACTGTTTCCCCTTTTATAGTTTTTCCAATTAACTCGTCAGCATGATCCAAAACAAATGGAGCAGATTCTTGAGAAAATGATTTTATAGAAAAAATTAAAAATAAAATATAAATTTTCATCTTGTGCTTATTGCAGAAACTTTAAAAACTTTATAATCTCTTAAGAATTGATCACTTTCAAATCCGACACCATTAATTATTTCTGTTGAACTTGTAATTTTAACATTAGTTTCAGACATAACAATTTGTCGATCTTGATTCCAAATCATTTTTTCAGTTTTAACTACAACACCATTATTTGAAGTTACAATCACATTGCCTTCAACCTCAATATAATAAGTTTCTTCATCTGCGGTTCCTCTATTTGAAGTTATTGTTGAAGAATGATTTCCATTTTCATCATAAAGATTGATTACAATATTCCCCTTCATATTTTTTTTTGAGCTTCCTTCAGAAGTTTGGATATAATCAGAATGTAAAATTGCTTTTACTCTTCCACTATCAGAAAATGTAACAACACTGTTCCAACTTTCCTGTGATGGAAGGGAGGAACTTTGTTCATCACCAAGAACTTTTGGTTGAATTTTTTTTACACAGGAAATAAAAATAAATGGGACTAAAAATAAAATTATTTTTTTCACACACCAGAATCCGTTGATAAACCAGTTTTAACCAGATCGTGTAAATGAATTATTCCTACAGGTTTTTTATCATCATTTATAATTACCATTTGAGTGATGTTGTAAGTTTCCATTTCTTCAAGAGCAGTAATTGCTAAAACATTTTGCATCAAAACTTTTGGATTTTTTGTCATTATTTGTTCGGCCGTTAAATTATCTAAGTGATTTTGTTTTTGGAGCATTCTTCGTAAATCACCATCTGTAACAATTCCACAAAGAGTTTCATCATCATTAATTACACAAGTTGCGCCAAGCCGTTTTGTAGTCATTTCTAAAATTACATCTTTAATTAATGCATTGCGTTTTATAATCGGTAAATGCGGTGCAACAACCATCAGTTCGTTTATACTCAAAGATAATCTTTTTCCAAGATCACCACCGGGATGGAATTTTGCAAAATCTTCTTTTGTGAAATTTCTTTTTTCCAAAAGTGTAATTGCAAGCGCATCACCCATTGCAAGTGTTACAGTTGTTGATGAAGTTGGTGCCAAATCTAAAGAACATGCTTCTTCTTTAACAGTGATATCCAAAACTACATCTGATAATTTTGCCATTTGTGAATTAATATTTCCCACCATCGAAATTACAGGCACATTTATTCTTTTTATTAATGGAATTAATTGAAGAAGTTCATTTGTTGTTCCACTTTTTGAAATACAAATTACAACATCTTCTTTGCGAACCATTCCTAAATCGCCATGAACAGCATCCGAAGGATGTAAAAATATTGCAGGCGTCCCGGTTGAATTCATTGTTGCAACTATTTTGCGTGCAATTAATCCTGATTTGCCAACACCAGTTACAATCGTACGTCCTTTGCAATTAAAAATTATTTCAATCGCTTCAGAAAAAGATTTGTCAATTCGATTTAACAAATCTGAAATAGAATTGAGTTCAAGTTTAATTACTCTTTTTCCGCTTTCAATATCTTGTTTAATTATTTCTTCAGAAATTCGTATTACCATTTTTCAGATTTTATTAATGCATCAATTTTTGAAATTTGTTCAATTAATTTTGGTAATTCATTTAGTGGTAATTGAGAAGCTGCATCACTCATTGCTTTTTTTGGATTGGGATGAGTTTCAACAAAAATTCCCGCAACTCCAACTGCAACTGCGGCTCTTGCAATTGTAAAAATAAATTCTCTTTCACCACCACTTTCTCCATTTAATCCACCCGGTAATTGAACCGAATGTGTTACATCGATTATAACTGGATAACCTGTAGATTTCATAATTTCAATTCCACGCATATCAACTACCAAATTATTGTAACCAAAACTGCTTCCACGTTCTGTGCAAAGTATTTTTTTATTTCCTGTTGATTCAACTTTTTCAATTGCATATTTAATATCTTTTGGAGAAAGAAATTGTCCTTTTTTAATATTTACACATTTTCCAGTTTCTCCTGCTGCAATTAATAATTCTGTTTGACGACATAAAAAAGCTGGGATTTGTAAAATATCTGCAATTTCTGAAGCTGATTTAATTTCAGATTCGCTATGAACATCTGTTAAAATTGGAAGAGAGAGTTCTTTTTTAACTTCACTTAAGATTTTTAAAGATTCATCAATTCCAATTGTCTCAAATCCTTTTAAACTTGTTCGGTTTGCTTTTTTATAAGATGATTTAAAAATAACCGGCAAATTATATTTAGAGCAAATATTTTTTATTTTTTCAGCAGTTTTTAAAATTAATTCTCTGCTCTCAACAACACATGGCCCGGCAATTAAAACAATCTGTTTTGAATTATCTATTTTTATTGAATTTATTTTTACAGTTTTATTCATTTTAAAAAATGTAACAATCTTTTAGTCTTAATAAAATTAAAGGGAATAATATATAAGTGAAAATAATAATCCCGAAATAGCACAAATAATATTGATAAAATCATTATTTATAAATGCAAATCCCCTTATTAATTTTGTTTGATTTTGGCAATGATATTTTCTTTCTGTAATTTTTTCACAAATATTGCATTTATACTCAGCTTGAATTGTAGCACCAAAATAACTATCAACAAGAGACCCAAAAATACCAGCAAGAATAATTCCATAAAATTGATTTAATGAAATTATATGAAAATAACTTCCTGTTAGCGCAATTATTGCAGCACCAAAAATTCCACCAATAATTCCTAATGTTGAAATTGCACCACTTGTTCCGGTTTCTGAAGTTTTAAAATTTGTAATTAATCTTGGTTTCTTTTTTGAAAATAAACCAATTTCTGTTCCCCATGTATCTGCTGTAACTGCGGCTAAAGTTGAAAGATAAAATAAATAATTGGTTTCGATATTTTTTGTGAAATAGATATAAATTATTACTAAAGTTGCTACTCCACCATTTGAGATTACTTGTTCTAAATCCCTAATTTCTGATTTTTCAGAAATTGAATTTGCGCTCCCTTTTTTATTTTTTCCTATTTTAGAAAGAATACTTGATAAAATAAAAAATATTAATATTGGGGTTGTAGTTTTCCATCCTCCAACTGAAAAGATTGTGAATGCCATTAAATAAGTTGCAACAGCTCCATTCTTTGAAAGCAATTTTAATTTATAAGATAAAATTGAAATTACCGAAGCTAAAATTATACCTAAATATAAATTTGAATAATCTACTCTATTTAAAAAATAATGAAGTATAAATGCAACACCCAACGGTAATGTTAAATTGTCAAAACCTTTAATAGAAACTCCTTCGAGTAAAGTTGCAATTAATCCTGAAATAGTACTTATCATAATAATTTCTTCATTTGAATATTGAAGTTGGGTACTATAAAGAGAAATAAAAACTATAATCGTTGTAACTAAAAATAAAGTTATTGAGCCTTGATAACTTTTTTTTTCGCCTGATAGAAAATAATATTTTGGATTTTTAATATTCTCACCAACTATTGCAGCCATTGAATCTGAAAAAGCAAGCACTAAGATAGAAGTTGAAATTATAAAAGGAGAATTATCCCAAAAAGAATAAAGTAAAATAATTACCGCAATTGGATAATAGACTGTTCCAAATGTAAATCGTTGTGTACCATGAATTCCTTTTAATTTTCCTTTTAAAAGTGCATATGTATTAATTACAATAAAAATTGCACAAAGTAAAATTGGAGGAATACCGGAGGTAAAAATTTTTGGTGAGTAAAATATTATTAAACCAACTCCAATATGAACTAATTTACGTGTGATTTCTGGAGAGTTTATATAAACTTTGCGAAGTTTTTCAGCAACTAATAATAGAATCAGAATCCCAAACAATAAACCAAAAAATATAAACCACTCAAAACTTGTTGGTTCAGCAAAAAGTTTCATTTAAGAAATTGAAAATTCCTCGGTTGGTACAAATTTAGATTTTGAGATTATTTTTTTTAATAAAAGTTCAACAATCAAAATTTTATCCATAGAAGTTGATTTTAACATTTTATCTGCATCGGTTAAATGAAGTAAAACATTTTCAACTTCGGTCATTGAATATTTTTTTAATTGATTTTCATAATCTTTAAAATAATATGGATGGATTTTAAACTCAGCTGCAATATTACTTGTTTCAATTTTTGCTTCTTTCGCAGCCCAAATATTCCATAAAATTGTAAAATGCCTAGTTAACATTACAATAAAATAGATTGGGTTTTCGCCTTGGCGAATTAATTTTTCAAGAGTTGTAAGAGCATTATTTAATTCGCAATTGCCAACAAAATTTGTTAGTTCAAAAACTTTTATTTCTCTTGTTGCTCCAACAATTGAAGAAATATCTGCATCCTCAATTTTTGCATCATCATGTTTAAGCAGAATTAATTTATCGAGAGCATTATTTATTTCGAGTAACGAATTCCCAACATGCGAGATTAATAAATCAATTCCATGAGAAGAAATATTTTTTTTTCGATCTTTTAAATATTTGTCGATATACATTTCAAGTTCAGCCCCTTTTAAATATTTACAATCAACCGAAACAGCAATTTTATTTAATAATGCAAATGGATTTTTACGTAAATCTACTTTTGTTGATGTTAATACAAGTATAGTTGATTGAGCGGGATTTTGAAAATAGTCAGTTAAAATTTCTAAATTTTGAGTTTTATCAAAATTTTTAATAATTAACACACGATAATCACTCATCAGTGGATAAGCTTTTGCTTTAACTAATATTTCATCTCCGGTAATAATATCGCCATCGTGAACTTCAGCATTAAAATCTTTTTCACTAGGAGCTAAAACATCACTTAAAAATTTTTCAACTAATTTATCAATAAATACTTCTTCTTCACCAAAAATAAAATAAAGAGGTGAAAACTTTTTATTTTTTAATTGGATTAAGATTTGTTCGTATGACGAACTAGCCATAAAAAATTATTTTAAAAATGTAACTTTTGTTATTACAATTTTATCAAATGGATTATCTCTTTGGTCGCGCGGGACTGAAACAATTTTATCTGCAATTTCCATCCCACTTGTAACTTTTCCAAACACTGAGTATTGTCCATCCAAAGATGGTGTTTTTACAACTGTAATATAAAATTGACTTCCACTTGATTGTTTAAGTGGATTCACTCCATCACCCTGACGCGCAGCAGCAATTACTCCACGCTCATGTGTCATTCCGATTTCTGCATCAACTTTATAATCTGGACCACCTGCTCCATCATTTGATCGATCATCATCTTTTGAATTTGGATCGCCGCCTTGAATCATAAAACCTGGGATTACACGATGGAAAGTTGTTCCTTCATAATAATTTTCGTTTGCGAGTTTTATAAAATTTGCCGAATGCTTCGGCGCTTCTTTTTCAAATAATTCGATTGTAATATCACCCTTCGAGGTTTGAATTAATACTTTTGTGTTTCCATTTTTGGTTTCTTCCATTATTTTTCCTTTTACTTTATCTACTTTTTTAGATTGTGAGTTAGCATTTGTAACTAATAATGCTAAAATTAAAAATATGTATTTCATTTTTTTATCCTTTAATTGATTATAAATTATAACTTAGTCCAAATCTGATTCCAACTCCAAAATAACTTAAAGTTACATTATTTGAATTGAATTTTAATTCATTCTTTGCTGTTTTTAATTTTTGTGTTGAATTATTTTTAATTACGAGATCAATATACGAAGATAATTTTTCATCAAATGATAATTTAATTAGACTTTTTGCACCAAAAACATATCCTGTTGTTGAATAAAGTTTTTCGATCCCATAAATATTATTTTTTTCAGAAAGTTCCCCTTTTACAAATCCGGTAAATATTCCGTAACTGTAAGTTAAATTTTTTTCAATATTATTTTTAGAGAGATTAATAATATAACTAATTAGATTGTAATCTATTTCTCCAATTCCATCATTAGAATTTGTTAATGGTAAATATTTTACATTATAATTTAATTCTAGTCCAGCAGAATAGTTATTGTTGATATTATAACTGTAATACAAAAAAAATTCCGGTAATGAACTGAACTCTGTAATATGCTCGTCTGCATTTTTAGAATTCACAAAATTAATGACATCTTTTATATTTACACTTAAAACTCCAATTCCACCACTTATATTGTGTTTTTGTGACAATGAATCAACTCCAAAATTGAAAGCTTTTAAATCAGACAAAATAATATTTGAGATTACCAATAATTTAATTACTGATTGCTTCATTATTTTTTAATTCTTTAATCGAAATATTAAATTTGAAAAAATAATAACATCCAATTACCGCAGTTAAAATAATTCCCAGCTCGTGAGTTGCAACTGCATAACTTAATGCAATTGGTTTTTCAATTAAATAATTCGTCGCGAGTATGTAGGTAATAAATGAATGATATGTCCCAAAACCACTCGGCGCAGGAAGTGTAAATGCGACTCCCGAAGCAACCATTAATACTATCGCAACTTCAAATCCTAAATTTTCTAAATTCATATTTGGGAAAATTTTAAATGCAATTTCAAAACTTAAAGTGTAAAGTAAAATAATTAACACGGTTTGAATAATGACAATTAATTTACTTGTATTGTTTTTAATTTTATGAAACGAAAGCACTCCCTCCATTAATTTTTCGAGAGGTAAACTTATTTTTTTTGGTAGAGGTTTAAAAATAATATTTCCAATTTTTCTAATTAGTTGCGGATAAAAGATTATTAATAAAACTTTTATCAAAACTAAAATTGCAATCGAATTTAAAAGCAATTTATTTTGTTCTATTGAAGGTAGAATTTTTTCGAAGTGAGATGGCAATAGTAAAATTGCTGTGAAAATGAACAAAATAAAAAAAGCTAAATCCAATAAACGCTCGGTAATAACTGTACCAAAAGTAGCTGCTGTTGTTAGCTTTTCGTTTTTTGCTAAAATAAACGCTCTTCCTAATTCACCTAATCTTGGAACTGCTGTATTTATTAAATAACCAATCATCACGCTTCCAAAAGTGTTTTTGATTGAAATATTTTCCTTAAAAGCTGAAAGTAATATTTTCCACCGCCATGCTCTTAGTAAATGGCTTGCTAGTCCAACAAAAATAAAAATTGCAAGCCAAAAAATATTTACATTTTTAAATGATGAAATTAATTCGTTTAAGGAAATATCTTTAAAAGCTAGGAATAAAAAAACTAGAGTGAATAAAAAAGAAAAAAGATATTTAAATTTTCTTTTCAAAAAATATTATCGGAGACTTTTTAAAATTATTTCGAGCTGCGATTCGGTTTCAACTAAAACATCTCTTGCCTTACTTCCATCTGGCTGGCTCACAATTCCTGCTGCTTCAAGCTCATCAATTAATCTTGCTGCGCGTGAATATCCAATTTTTAATCTTCGTTGCAAAAGTGAAACTGAACCTTGTTGATGCTGAACAACTACTCTTGCTGCATCATTAAACAGTTCATCTGTATCTTCAGAAATTTGTGAGAGTTTAGATCTTTGTTTTTCTAAAACTGAAGGAAGCTCAAAAGGTTTTAAATATCCTTTTTGTTTGCCGATATGATTTACAATTGATTCAACTTCGTCAGAAGAAATAAATGCATTTTGAATTCTAATTGGCTTTGAACTTCCAGCTGCAAGATATAACATATCACCGTTTCCTAATAATTGTTCAGCACCATTCATATCTAAAATAGTTCGCGAATCTGTTTTTGAAGAAACTACAAATGCAATTCTTGCCGGGAAGTTTGCTTTTATAACTCCAGTAATAACATCAACCGATGGACGTTGAGTTGCTAAAACTAAATGTATTCCAACCGCTCTCGCAAGTTGAGCTAATCGCGCGATTGGTTCCTCAACTTCGCGAGCAGCGGTAATCATTAAATCAGCTAACTCATCTATAATAATTATCAAGTATGGCAACTTCTTGTGTTTTACTTTCTCAGTATCGTTTAATTTTCCAGTTGCAACTTTTGAATTGTAATCAATTAAACTTCTCACACCTGCAGCAGCGAGCATGTCGTATCTTTTTTCCATTTCAAGTTCAGCGGCTTTTAAAAATAGTACTGCGCTTTGTGGATCGGTTACAATTGCTTGATCTAAATCTTTCGAGAGTGCCAAATAATGCTGTGAAAGTTTTTTATATAAACTTAACTCTATTTTTTTTGGATCGATTAAAACAAACTTTAATTCAGATGGATGTAATTTATAAATCAAACTCATAATAAGTGTGTTAATACATACACTTTTTCCTGATCCCGTTGAACCTGCAATTAACAAATGTGGCATTTTTGAAAGATCTTCCACAAAAACTTCACCCGAAATTGTTTTACCAAAAGCTAATGTTAGTGGAGAATTTGCATCTCTAAATTTTGAAGAATTTATCACACTTCGTAATGAAACAATTGATGGAGTGTGATTTGGAATTTCAACACCAACAGTTCCTTTACCGGGCATTGGTGCAATAATTCTGATTCCTCTTGCTTGAAGTGCCAAAGCTAAATCATTTGCCAAACTTGTAATCTTTGCAATTTTTACTCCTGTTGCAGGAACAACTTCATATAAAGTTACAACCGGTCCCGGAGTCACACTAACACTTGTGATTTCAACATCAAAATCTGCAAGTTTTGCTTTTAATAATTCTGCGTTTGCTTTTAATTCACTTTCATCAACTTGTTCATTAAGTTTTATTGTTTCAAGCAATTCAACAGATGGAAAAACAAAATCTATTTCTTCATCTTCAACTTCACGTTCATCTAGTTCAACTTCTTCTTCTTCTTGGATTGATTCATGTATATCCATCGTTAAATTTTCATCTAGAATTTTTTCAGTTTCAACTTTTTGTGGAATTGGTTTTTCTTCGATAATTTTTTCTTCAAGTAAATTTTCTTTCGGGATTTCAGTTTCAACTTCTTCTCGATTAACTGAAATCACATCTTCATTATTTTTTGTTTCTGTTCGTTTTTCTTTCCAAGAATCAACTTTTGAATTAACATTTTCATTAAAATTAATAAACCAATTTTTAATTCTTTCAATTGTTTGATTTATATCCATATCAATTAAAAGAACAAATAAAATAATTACTGAGGATGACAAAATAATTCCGGTTCCAATTTTTCCAACGAATTGAATTAATATCGTCGTGAGAAACATTCCTACAACACCATTCCATTGTGGTGATAGATAATCCATTAAAAATAATTCTCTCAAATAGGCAAAAAGTGATGCTAAAAGTAAAGAAATAATAATTGTATAATTTGTGAAGTAAATTATTTTAGCAAGTTTCTTTTTATGGATTAAAAACCATCCCCAGCCAACTAAAATTATTGGAATTATAATTGAAAAATATCCAATTGTATTATTAATAAGAGTGTTTGAAAAATATGCACCAAAAAGTCCAAGCCAATTATTTGTATTTGCCGCTCTATCTTTTAAAATCGGATCATTAACAAAAATTTTAAAAAGTGATCCAAAACTTAATTCTCCATAAACTTCATCAGCGGCCGTGTACGAAATTATACTTAAAAATAAAATAACCCCACTAATTAGCATCATAAAAGATGTTACTTGTAAAGCTTTTTTCTGCTTTTGAGATTTTTTAACTTTTTTCTCGGGGATTTCTTCTATCGGTAAAGTTTTATTCTCTTCGTTTTCAGCCATCAGACTTTTGTTAATTTAATTACATTATCAGAATAAATTGGAATTACTGGTATCGAATCTATTGCCAAGCAAAACATTAAATCATTTTCAAAGCCAAGGGTTTTTAAATATTTACCATGCTCAGAAATATTTGCAAGCGAATTTATTTTTTTTGAATAGGTTTTATACAATTGTAATGATGCAAGCGCGCAATCATTTAACACAAGTGGGAATTGATTTTGGTTTTGTAATAAATTAATTAACATTCCTGCACAAACAGTATCTTCAATTGAAAATTCTTCTTCTCTGCCTGCACAAATAATTTCCCAATCTTCATTTGTTGAAAAAATATAATTTGTAATTGCTGAAATATTTACAAATCCACCAATAATTAATTTTTTTGCATATCTCGTTTTTGTAATTGTAACAGTTCCATTTGTTGTACAGTAGATTATTGCTTTTCCTTTAACGGCTTCTTCAGTAAATTCTGCCGGCGAATTTCCTAAATTAAATCCATCAATCATTTTTCCACCTCTTTCTCCAGCTCTTATAACAACTTCTCCCATTAAACTACTTGAGACCTTAACTGCATTCTCAATTGAGCCAACAGGAATTACTTCTCGCGCACCATTATTTAACGCAGTTGCAATTGTTGTGCTTGATCGAAAAACATCAATTACACAAATATTGCAATCTTTCATCGCGAGTTCATCAATGCCGGATGATGAAAATCGAACTTTTATTTTCACTAATTTGATCCTTTATAAAATGGTAGTTTTACAATATTTGCTTCAATCAACTTCCCTCTAATATCTACACAAATTTTTGGATTTTGATTTAGAAAAATATTTGTTTCTACAAATGCGAGTGCAATTGGTTTTTCAAGTGAGGGTGAAAAATTTCCACTTGTTACACTTCCAATTATTTGAGATGAATTACAATCTACAATATTGTAACCATGTCGAGCAACATTTTTCTCATTTAAACTTATTCCGATAAGTTTACGTTTTAATCCATTTTCTTTAATTTTAATTAAAACATCTTTCCCAAAAAATTTTTCTTTATTTAATTTTGTAATCCAACTTAAACCTGCTTCAATTGGATTTGTAGTTTCATCAATATCGTTTCCGTAAAGGCAAAATCCCATTTCAAGCCTTAAAGTATCACGAGCACCCAAACCGATTGGGGTAATTTCAAACTCTTTACCGGTCTCAAAAAGTTGCTCCCAAATTTTGCAAGCATATTCATTTTTGATATATAATTCAAAGCCTTTTTCGCCAGTGTAACCAGTCCGGGAAATTATTGCTGGACAATTTGAAATTTTTCCTTCAATAAAAGAATAATACTGTATTTCACTTAAATTAGTTTCGGTTAATTTTTGTAAAACAATTTCTGATTTTGGACCTTGAATTGCGAGTAAAGAATATTCATCACTTTTATTTTGAAGATCAACATCGAACAAATTATTTTTGATTAACCAATTAAAATCCTTCTCAATATTTGACGCATTCACAACCATCATATATTTTGATTTTGTAAATCTATAAAGTAAAACGTCATCAATTATTCCCCCATTAGGATTGCACATTGCTGTGTATTGCGCTTTACAATCACTTAATTTTGCAACATCATTAATTGTAACTTGTTGTAAAAATTCTTCTGCCCGAAGACCTTCAATAAAAAATTCACCCATATGAGAAACATCGAATACACCAACTTTGTTTCGGATAATTTTATGTTCTTCAATTATTCCAGAGTATTGAATCGGCATTTCGTAACCAGCAAAGGGAACTAATTTTGCATTTAATTTTTTATGGATTTCATGAAGTGCTGTAAGCTTCACTTCGCATTCCCTTTTTTCCAATCACTTAAAAAGTTTTCTAATCCAATATTTGTTAAAGGATGTTTAATTAGTTGTTCAATAACTTTAAATGGAATTGTACAAACATCCGCTCCCATAATTGCAGCTTCAATCACATGTAGTGGATTGCGAATTGATGCAACAAGAACTTCAGTTTCAAATCCATAGTTATTATAGATTGTAACAATTTGATTTATTAATTCCATTCCATTTTGTCCGGTGTCATCAATTCTTCCAACAAAAGGACTAATGTATGATGCCCCAGCTTTTGCTGCCATAATTGCTTGTGTTGATGAAAAGCAAAGTGTCACATTTGTTTTAATTCCTTCAGCGCTAAAAATTTTAACAGCTTTTAATCCATTTTTAATAATTGGGACTTTAACTACAATGTTATTATGAATTTTTGCTAACTCACGACCTTCTTTCAACATCCCATCAAGCTCGGTTGAAATAACTTCTGCGCTAACAGGACCATTTACAATTGCGCAAATTTCTTTCAGCAAAGGAAAAAATTCTTTTCCCTCTTTTGAAACAAGTGATGGATTAGTTGTAACTCCATCTAAAACTCCCATAGATGCTGCTTCTTTAATTTCTTCTAAATTTGCTGAGTCAATAAAAAATTTCATTTTTTCTCCGTTAATTAAGAATTATACAATTGTGTAATATCGTGATTTTGTTTGCGGGAAATAAATTTAAATTCATCAGGCAAAACTGTTTTATCTATTTCAATACGGATAAAAACCATATGTTTTAATTGCAGCTTTGTGATTCGTTTAATTAATCCTTCTTTTAAAAATTCAGCAAAACTTGGATGGATTTTTAGAGTTAGTTTATGTTCTTTTGTTTCTGATTTGAATCTGCGAAGCCATCTTTCAATTGTACTTAAAATTGTTGATTTGGATTGTATCATTCCACTTCCACCGCACGATGGGCAAGATTCCGAAAATGTTTGTAAAACATTTTGACGGATTCGCTGACGAGTAATTTGCATTATGCTTAGTTCTGTAAGTGGATACATTGTTGCTTTTGCACGATCTTTCGAAAGTTCTTTTCGAACTTCATCATAAATTTTCTTTTTATTTTTTTCATCTTGCAAATCAATAAAATCAATTATAATTATTCCACCAAGATCTCTTAACCGAATCTGACGAGCAATTTCACGAGCTGATTCTAAATTTGTTTTTAATGAATTTAATTCCTGCTCTTGTTTGCCTGAAAATCTTCCACTATTAACGTCAATTACCGTCATTGCTTCTGCAATATCAATAATTATGTATCCGCCACTTTTTAACCAAACTTTACGCGAAAGAGAACGAGATATTTCTTTTTCAATACCGAATGCATCAAACACAGGTTCTTTTTTATTATAGAATTCTAATTTTTCGAGCAAATTTGGAGCAACTTGTTTTACATAAGTTTTAATTTCGCGGAACATTTTTTTATTATCTATTACAAGTCGCACAATATCTTCATTAAATAAATCGCGCATTACACTTGAAGTTGCTTTTACATCTTTATAAAGAATTGTGGGGGGTTTTTCTCCTTTAAGTGTCTCTTCAATTTCTTTCCACGTATCAATTAAACTTTTTAAATCACTTAAAAGTAATTTTTCATCTTCTCCAGCGGCATTTGTTCTAATTATAACACCAAAACCAGAAGGTAAAATACTTTTTACAAGTTTTCTTAATCTTCGTTTTTCTTTAAAATTAGAAATCCTTTTTGAAACCCCAATTAATTTTGAAAATGGAAGCAGTACTAAATATCTTCCCGGCAAAGAAACCTCCGAAGTTACTCTAACTCCCTTTTTACCAACAGGTTCTTTTGTAATTTGAACAATAATTTCTTTCCCAGTAACTAAGTTTACTTTTTTAAATTGTGGTTTTTTCTCAGTTTTAGTCTTTGCAGATTTTTGAGTTGGTGCTTTTTCATCTTCAATGTCATCATCGTCATCAACATCTGCTCCCTCCTCAATCAATTTATCAAACGAATCCTGTGTATCTGCAATATCTGAAAAATGAAGAAACGCATCATTCTTCATTCCAACATCAATAAATGCAGCTTTAATACCTGGCATAACTTTTGCAACACGTCCTAAATAAATATCTCCAACGTGTTTTTCTGAATCTGGTGAATCAACAAAAAGTTCCGCTAATTTGCCTTCTTCGGTAATTGCAACTCGACTACCGTTTTCAGTCGAGTTTATAATAATTTCTTTTTTCATTGTAAATAAAAGCTTTTTTTAAATTTTTAAATCTGTTTTTAATTTATTTTTAAAACTTGTTCCAATTTCTTATCAAAATACCGAAAATTGTAAAGGGCTGCAAGAAAGCTCTAAAAATAAAACGGTCAAGCTGATTGTATCACACCATCCATTAACGGCCGTTGCTTTCTTCCGAACCTGGCGGGGTTGGTTAATTTTTGGCTGTACAGTGCTTGACCAATTACAAAATACGACTTATTTAAAACTTCCCCAAAATATATTTTTAAAGACTAAACTTCCCTGCTTTTACATTATTAATTATTCTTTCAGATTTTGTTGATGAATAGATTTCGCGTAAAATTAATTCATCTTCTTTTGTTTGGATTTTTTTTCTGCGTGCAAATACTGCTTTTTGAACTTTGAGCGCAACTTCAAATGGGACTTCTTTTATATTTTGTTGAGATGCATAATTTGTAAATGATGGAACATCTTTTGTAACTGTTCCATACAAATATGAATTTACACCAATAATTTTTCCTGTATAAATAGATGTGTTGATTGCAGATTTTGAATAATCACCAATAAAGCAACCTAAAAATTGTTCACCAGTTTCAGAACCTTTAATTTTTATTTTTGAATAAGTATTTTTTAAATCAGAGTTTGTAGTACCAGCGCCTAAATTTATCCACCTTCCAATATATGAGTGTCCAATAAAACCTGTATGTTGTTTATTTGAATATGAATGGAAAACTGATGCTTCAACTTCTCCACCAATTTTACAAATTTTGCCGATTGAAGTTGCATCTTTAATTGATGCAAATTCTTTTACTAAACAATTTTCACCGATAAAAACAGGCCCCTCTAAAAATACAAATGGAAATATTTTTACACCGGATGAAATTAAAATAGTTCCATTGGTTGAATCTACTTCAAACTTTTTTGGAAGAATTACATTTTTACCAGTATAAAAATTTTTACCTTTTTTTATGAATCCCTTTTTTAAATATTCTAAATTACTTTGAAGCATTTGTTTATTAAAAGTTACAAGTTGCCAAATATGCTCAAACATTTGCCACTTGACTTCGGTTTTATTCAAATTTAAATTCAATAAAAATTTATCAATTGTTAATGGTGTTAATAAATTCAACTCCTGTAAATTAATTCCTTTTATATTTAAATATGCTCCAATTATAGAATTCGATTTTGTTACGAATAATGTTGACTTATTTTTTAAATTATTTTTAAACTCGATTACCGAATCAAAATGTGGAGCTAAATTTGAATTCATAAATAATATTTCGGTTTCGTTTTTTGGAATTTTAAATTGTGACTGTTGTAAATAATTTCTATTTAATTTAATAATTTTGGTTTTGGGAAATGTTTTCTCAATTAATTCTGTTAAAGTAATTCCCGCGCAGAAAATATCACTCGCGCACATTGTTAAAGTTATTGGAAAAAGTGAATTTACTTTTTCAGATTCGTAAAGGATTATTGTCATTAATTATTCTACTGTAACACTTTTTGCAAGATTCCTCGGTTGATCAACATTGCATCCACGCGCAATTGCCATATAATAAGCTAATAGTTGCAATGGAATTATATTTAAAATTGGACCAAAATAATTTAATGTTCGGGGAACTTTTATTACAAATTCAGCAAAGTTATCAATTTCGTCATCATCATCATTTGCAATTGCAATAATTCTACCACCACGAGCTCGGACTTCCTGAATATTACTCATCACTTTGTCATATAAATTATCCTTTGGAACAATAAACACAACTGGCATTTTATCATCAATTAGTGCGATTGGTCCATGCTTCATTTCGGCTGCTGGATAACCTTCTGCATGGATATAAGAAATTTCTTTTAATTTTAAAGCACCTTCAAGTGCGGTTGGAAAGTTTGTGCCACGCCCTAAAAATAAAAAGTTTGAAGTATTTTTAAATTCATCAACAATTTTTTTTACTTGATCAACACAATTTAATGCCTTTTTTATTTTTTCAGGAAGCGAAATTATTTCGTTTGCAATTATTCTCCCTTGATCTATTTGCATCCCACGTTGCCTTCCTAAAAGCAAACCAATCAATCCAAAAACTGCAACTTGCGAAGTAAATGCTTTTGTAGATGCAACACCAATTTCGGGACCTGCGTGAATATAAACTCCGGCAGAAGTTTCTCGTGCAATGGAACTTCCAACAACATTCACGATTCCGAAAGTTTTTGCCCCTTTATTTTTTGCTTCACGAATTGAAGCAAGTGTATCGGCAGTTTCTCCACTTTGACTAACAGACCAAATTAAATCATCAGAATTTATTACTGGACTTCTATATCTAAATTCAGATGCATATTCTACTTCAACTGGAATACCAGCCATTTGCTCTATTATATATTCCCCAACAAGTGAAGCATGCCAAGAGGTTCCGCAAGAAGTGATTATTATCCTTTTAGTTTTTTTTAATTGATCATGAAAATCTTGAAGGCCACCAAGTTTTGCATCTCCTTCTTCAAGTAAAACTCTCCCACGAATAGAATTTTTTACAGATTCTGGTTGTTCGTAAATTTCTTTGAGCATAAAATGATCAAAATTGTTTTTTTCAATCTGCCCAATTTCTAAATCTATTTTTTCAATTTGTTTTTCAATTTCTTCATCAGTAATTGTTTTTGTAACAAAATTATTTGAAGTCAATTGCACAATTTCTTCATCATCCAAATAAACAACTTTATTTGTATAAGAAATTAAGGCAGAAGCATCTGATGCAACGAACATTTCATTTTCGCCAATTCCCAAAACTAGAGGACTACCTTTGCGAGCTGCAATAATTTTATTTTTTTCTTTTGCCGAAATTACTAAAATTGCATAAGCTCCTTCAACTTCAGATAAGGCTAATCTTGTCGCAGTAAAAAGATCATTACCATTTTTATAAAATGAACTTATAAAATGCACAAGCACTTCAGTATCAGTTTCGGATTGAAATTTACAACCATCTTTCAATAATTTTTTTTTGATTGTTTGATAATTCTCAATAATTCCATTATGAATTAAGGCAATCGAGTTATCAGAATTATTATGTGGATGGGCATTTATATCATTCGGAGCGCCATGAGTTGCCCAACGAGTATGTCCAATCCCAATAGTAGATTGAGAAGAATAATTTTTTAATTTGTCTTGAAGGTCTGAAACTTTACCTGCCTTTTTTAGAATTTCAATTTTATCATTTTCAATCAAAGCAATTCCGGCTGAATCATAACCACGATATTCTAATCGACGCAATCCATCCAATAAAATTGGAAGAGAATTTTTATAACCTATATAACCTATTATTCCGCACATAATTTTTTGTGGAGCTGATCGGAATCGAACCGACGGCCTATTCGTTGCGAACGAATCGCTCTCCCAACTGAGCTACAGCCCCAATAAGTATTGTTAAGATACAAATTGGGATTTTTAAATAAAATAAATCAGCTAATCAAAAATAATTTTATTTTTAAGTAAAATTTTATCTGATTGTATAAGTAAAATTAAGCATTGCGTAGCGCCCCAAAACATTCGATTGAGAATCTTCAATATAAGTATCTGTAACTGTTCTATTAATACTGTTACTTTGATTTAAAATATTATTTAACGAAACTCTAAATTCCCCATTTTCTTTTTCTAAAAACTTTTTACCAAATGATAAATTCATCGCTGTGTAAGATTGATTATAACCTGATGCTAAACCTTTATTAAATGTATTTGCAATTTCTGTTCTCACAACAATTCCTTCCCAAAAAGTCCAGTTTAATCTAAATGATGCTAAATGGTTGAATGAATTGTTATCAATATTATTTTGGATTGAAGTTTGTGCAAGTCCGAAATTTCCGAAGTAACTTAGAGTAAAATCAAATTCTTGACTAATGTTACTTGCAAAAACTAATCCTTGATTTAATGTTAATGACTTCGAGAGATTTTTATTACCATTTATTAAAGTTGGAGTGCTTGTGTAAGATAATCCTGTATTAATATTAATTGTGCTACTTAAACTTGTAATTGGCATCCCAAAAGTAAAAAATCCACGAGTACTCCAATATCCATCTAAATTTACAGGCATACTAAGTTGTGATCCGCGATTTAACTTCACACTTCCAACAAAAAATGAATCTCCACTCGATATATAATTTGCATTGCCAATATAATTATCAGAATAGTTTGCAATAAAAATCACAAAAAAAGTTTGAGCTGCTGCAAAATTTGTTTTAGAATATCTTGCAACTAAATTATGATTAAATGTTTCCTTTAAATTAGGATTACCAGTTGTAAGCTGTAGCGGATTTGTATTATCTACCGACTCAAGTAATTGTGTAACAGATGGTGCATTTGAAGAGGTCCGATAATTTATATTTAATCTCATATCTTGAGAAACATTATAACTCACATTCATACTTGGGAGAAGTGCATTATAACTTCTATTAAATTCTTTTACAAAGGGGAGTTTTTGAAAATTATTATGCAACGATGTTTGATAAGATAATTCTGCATTGATATTAAATCCTGGTAAATTAAATCGATATCCAAGCCCAGCTCTTTGTTGAGTAACGCGATTATCAAAATTTCCAGATAAATTTGAATCAAGCAGAGAATAACTATTTGTAATTTTGTTGAAACTATTTTTAAAATTTTCTTGAATATTTTTACTATATGATGGCGAATAATTTAATTGCAGAATTGAATTTTCGGTCAATTGTTCTGTAAATTGTATTCTTGAATTAACTGAATAACCATCTGTAAGTGAATTCCCTTTTTGATCTAAAGAATCATTCAACCTCGACCTTGCAGGATAATTTGTAATGGAATTAATATCTGAATTTCGAGTGCTATTATTTAAGCTTGATCCAAAATCAAATGAAAAAGTTCTGCCTTGTTTATCAAATTTGTGCCTATAAATTATATTATTAGAAATATTATATCCTTTTGAATTTGATGCTTCATTTGAATTTAAACTATTAAAATTAATATTTCCGTTATAATTATTAGCAGAAGTAATGTAGTTTGAGTTGTTATTTTGCAAATTTATTGTTGGAGAAATAATCAAAGTATTGTTTGAATCGGCAGCAAAAGTAAAACGAGAATTTAATCGATGGTTAAAATTTTCACTATCAGATTCACGATTTTCGTTATAATAAAAACTTGAATCTTGAGTAACAAAATATTCTCTATTTAGATTTTGTGGGTTATTATTTTTTGAAATATTTAAAAAATAACTGGATTGTAAATCTATCCCGTTTTGCCATTTGTTAGAATAATTTAATCCCAATGAATTAGTTGTATTAAGGCCTGATTGTTGACCAACCATATAATTTCTAGGATTAAAATTCCCACCTCGACCACCACTTCCACCACGAAACATCATTCCACTTCCACCACGAAACATCATTCCACCTCGACCACCACTTCCACCACCACCCATAATTCCGAGAAGATCTTGCATTGCAAAATTCTGTTGATTTACATTGTTCGACATTCCGATTACAGAAAACTGCTGACCATCCTCAAATTTATTCATCGAGCCATTTAAGCTGTAAAGTTCAGACTCACCATATCCTGCAGAAAATTTTCCAAATTGTAGATTTTTTCTATCGGGACGAGTAACGATGTTCATAGTTTTAGTTGTATTGCCATCATTAAAACCTGTTAATGCTGATTGATCACTTTGTTTATCGAAAACTTGAATTCTATCAATCACTTCGGCAGGCAAATTGCGGAGAGCAATCATCGGATCGTTTCCAAAAAATTGCCGGCCATTGACTAAAACTCTTTGGACTTGCTCACCGCCAGATTTTACTGTTCCACTTTCAACTTGCAAACCAGGAAGTTTTGTAATTAATTCTTCGGCAGTTGCATCTTTATTTGTTTTAAAAAAAGATGATTTAAATTCGGTTGTATCTCCCTTTTGTAGAGCTATTACAGTTTTCCCTTCAACAATCATTTCATCAACCGAAATTGGTTTATCGGACATTTTAATAATTCCAAGATCAAAATTTGCTTTATCAATATTTTTTTTGATTATCTTTTTTTCATATCCGATAGAAGTCGCTTCAATTTTATAATTTGCAATTTTGACATTTGAGATTGTAAATGTTCCATCTAACTGACTTACTGAATAATAAATTTGTGTCGTATCAGATTCGTTAACAAATTTTACGGTTGAGTTTATTATTGGAGCGTCAGATTTGCTGTCAAGAAGTTTTCCTTTAACATTACTTAATTGACTAAAAGCTGGTGATAAATTGTTAATAAAGGCAATGATTATATAGATATATCTGGTTATTTTCATTTGGTGTTAATCCTAAAATAGTTAAAAAAAATCCCCGGCTTATCCGAGGAGTGTAATTATAGACAGATAAAAGTGAGAAAGGTTGAAGAGAACTTAAAATATTATTTTGATAGGAAAAGAAAATAAGTTAATAATCAAAGTATAAATTTCGGAAAGAACTTCGTAAGCCGATAAATGTTGTTAAATTATGTTGAGTTGAATTTTTATTTTTTTCTCTATTGTATAATAACCCAACTTCTATTCTTAAATTTGTAACAGGATTGATAATATAATTTATTGAAGATTCAATGAATAGAGAATTGTTTTTCAATCCCTGTAAAATTTTATTTCCATAGTTAAATGATCTTGTTTCATAGGATTTAAAAATATCTCCTCCAAAATTAAAACTTGCAGTATCTAATCCAGAGTTTATTTGATTTACTTTAAAAAGGAAATTAAAATTATCGAAATTATAATTTATATATCCGAGTAGTTCATTCATATTTGCACCTGTTGGATGAGCCAATGGTTGATAATAATTTCCATAATTTGTTATTGGATTTACTTGGGAAAAAGTAAATGGCATAACATGATTGTATTCTAGTAGATTATTAAAGTTACCCGATTTATATTTTTCAGACCCCCTTAAACCAAATTGAAAAGCATATTTATTTGCCCAATAACCAGAGTTTGAAAATAACTCTTCTACTGTAAATTCATCAAGTAAAAATTGCGCATATATATTTTGTTTATGACTCAAATTATATTTTACATTTACCGCAATAATTGCATTATCTGGTGAAGCATTTTTTCTATCAACTGGCCTTAAAAATAAAAATGGGTTCAAGTATGTAAAATCAAATCCTCTTTTAATTGAGTTATGCGAATCTGCCCATGTCATAGACTCAAAAAAACCAACAGTTAAATCATCTGTAATATTCCAATCCAAATAGTGAAATAAAAACCATTTCCTTTCATAGCCAACTAAATTATTCACTCTCCCATTATTAGGATACAGAATTTGACTTATTGAAGAAACATATACAAATGGTTCAAATGAAAAAGTAAATCGTAAAAAAGGATAATTTGAAGAAGCATCTGAAAGAATTACAGATCGATATCCATCACCAATAAATTGTTTATCGTAAGCTAATAGGATATTTAAACTATTAGATGGTGAGTACGATAAAATACTTTTGCTATAGGCCCAATCAATAATACTTGACTCAGCCGACATATCAGCTTGACCAAGTACAATTCCATTTTTTTTTACTTTCTCTTCGTAATATTTTGGAAACCTTGCTTGATTTTCATAAAATAATGTTGAGAAGAATAAATTATTTGAAATATTTGATTTAAGTTCGAAGCCTCTTGTGTTTATATAAATATTTCTTTTGCCATTTATATCTCGTCCAACTTGGAAATCGGGATAAAAGTTTATAAATGTTTTCTGACTTTCAAATTTATACTCTATTAAATTCTCACTAAAGATTTTTCTATAGGTAAGTGATTTTGAACTGTCAGTTGTAATTTTAGATAAAGCGTTATAAATGCTATCTGTAATATTGTTGGAAATAAAAGGATAAATTGAAGTATGAATTTTATTATTTGGAATGTATAATTTCTGTTTTTCAGTAAAATGTATATTAGTAATAATTGAGGAATTTATTTGAGCAGATATTTTACTGCAAATAATAAGAAAAGCTAGTAAGCCGAGTTTATTCATTTTGTAATTTCTTAACTATTTCTTTGTCGGAGTCAGTGCAAAGTACACTATTTCCCATATCAGCCAAACCTGCGACAGTAACTAATCCAACTTATCAGGTGCCAATAATTGTAATTTTAATATT
>JAQCAB010000004.1:15000-120090 GCA_027622375.1 Bacteroidota bacterium | reverse complement strand
AAACTGGCCGTGCAATTATTTTACACGAAGATAATTTATTTGGTGGTATTGGTGGAGAAATATCCGCAAGAATTACAGAAAATTGTTTTAGTTATTTAGATGCGCCAGTATTACGTTCTGCTGCAATTGATACCCCTGTACCTTTTGCTAAACCCCTCGAGTGGAATTATTTGCCAAAACAACAGTTTAAGCAAATGTTAATAAAGCTGACTGAGTATTAGCAAGCCCAACCTTACTCTATTATATGTGTGGTGTAATGGGGGGGGGGAAAAAATAATAATAATTTCTTAATATTTATTTGACATAGCATTAAATTTTTATTATTGTCAATCTTGTATTAATAAAAAGACATTGACAAAAACTGTTTTTAATCACAAATATATATGGAGGCATTAAAATGTTTTTACGAAGACTATTGATGTTAGCGTTTGTTTTCTGTGTACTGCCATTATCATTACTTTCGCAAGATGGTAAAATGCGAGGTAAAGTTGTTGACAAAGCGAATGGTGAAGCTCTCGTTGGAGCAACCATACAAGTTGTTGGTACATCGCTTGGTGCAGCAGCAGATGTAAATGGTGAATACATTATCTTAAGTGTACCGGCTGGTACATATTCTTTAAAAGTATCTTTTGTTGGATACGCAACAGTTACAATTTCAAATATTCGTGTTGCATCACAAATTACAACAACACAAAATTTTGAAATTCAAAGTTCCGACGTTCAAGTTCAAGCAGTTGAAATTATTGCAGAGCGTCCACTTATTCAGCGTAACACAACAAATACTATTCGCGTTAACACTCAAGAAAATATTGAGAACCTTCCGGTTCGCGGATTACAAAATATAGTTGCCCTCGAAGCTGGTGTTGTTCAAAAAGATGGCAAACTTTATATTCGTGGTGGTCGTGCTGGTGAGGTTGCATATTTTATTGATGGTGCTAACACAACTAACCCAATCGATAATTCTCAAAATATAAATGTCATTCAAGAAGCTCTTGAAGAAGTTCAAGTTCAAACTGGTGGATATACTGCAGAGTTTGGTGGAGCAAATGCAGGTCTCGTTCGCAGTACTTTAAGAACTGGCGGATCAAATTTTAATGCAACTCTTGATCTTCAAATGGATGGAAAAGAAGGTGCAGAACAATTTGGAACAGTTGCTCAAGGTTATCAAAATATAGTTGCAACAGTTGGTGGTCCATTATTGATGGATGACTTAAGATTTTTTGCAGCTTTTCAAAATAGTGGTATCGATAACAGACAAGCAATTTGGTTAGAACCATTTAGCTTTGGTATTCAGGATTCTGTATCTAGTTATCTTAGAACAGATGATAAAGGTGCACTTCCTGCTGGTATTCCACTTCCAGGTCCAGTTGCATTAAATAAAAATTCTTTACCAGAAAATTATAGCAAAAACACACAATTGCAAGGTACACTATTATATAATATGGGTTCAATGAAGTTAAAAGTTTCAGGTACTTACGAAACTGCCGAAAGCCCAAGTGGAACATCATGGCCATCATATTTAGGTTTAATGTTTAACCAAAAGAAAAATAAAATTAACGAAACCAATCGCTCATTCTTAAATGCTCGTTTAACTTATATCTTCAGCCCATCAACATTTGCTGAGTTTGGTGTTTCAACGCAATCTCGCGAATCACGCTCTTATGATAAAGATTTTGGTGATGAATGGATAAAGTATCCAGATAGCGTCGCTAACTATGCATTAGATTATGGTCTAGGAAGACAATCAATTGTTGGTACTGATACTTTTAAAACAAGCAAATGGGTTGATCGTTATACTGGTCCACTTGGTTATTCAACAATCTTCCAATTTAATTTTGCAAATGAAGATGCACCAAATAACAGTTATTCAAAAAGCAGTCAAAAGTCAATTGCTATGACTGGAGACTTCACTTCTCAAATTAATTCCAATTGGGAATTAAAAGGTGGATTTAGCACCGAAAGTTGGACTATCCGATCTTATTCAATTGGCAGTGTTTCAGGTTATTTAACAAAACTTGATCCAAATAAAGATGGAGCTATATCTTCGGATGAAGAAAAGCAATTTACAAGTGACTATCATAAAACCATTTCTTTAATCCGCGCAGGTGGAATTAGTAATATTGGTTGGGATTATTTAGGAGCAACTGAATCAGAAGGTGGACCTGGCGTTACAAAGCCTGGTAAACCAGTTACAATGTCAGGATACCTTCAAAATAAATTTGAATATAATGATCTAGTATTAAATTTTGGTGCACGTTTCGAAAGTTTTGCTCCAAACGGTACAGCGCTTGTTCCAAATTTGAACACACTAACGGGAAAAGATGATTATAACCAGCCAGTATTGGATACACTGAGTCAATTACAATATGATGAATTAGGCGAAACAGGTGACTACACTTATCTTTTACCACGTGTAAGTTTTAGTTTCCCTGTTACTGAAAATACTGTTTTCTATGCACAGTATGGAAAATATGTTCAAATGCCTTCGTTAAATCAATTATATGTAAGTAATGTAACATTAAGTTCAATTGTAAATCCATCAACGCGTTCACCATATAACCTTGGTGGCTCAGCTGCAGGATTTTTGATGAAGCCAGAACGTTCAACAACATATGAATTAGGCTTCCGCCAAATTTTAACTGATAACTTAGGTTTAACAGTTACTGGTTTCTATAAAGATGAAAAAGATAAACTACAATTAAAAAGAGTTTTTAATGCCAATGGTAACCCATTATTTGTTGCATTCCAAAATGAAGATTTTGGAACTTCTTCAGGTCTTGAGTTAACATTAGAGTTACGCAGAACAAATCGTTTATCAGCAAAAGTAAATTATACATTATCTGATGCTCGTGGAACTGGTTCAACATCTCGTTCATCACAAAATTCTGTAACTGATGATATAACTGCACGATACCCGAATTTTGTTTATCCACTCGACTTTAACGAAACACATATTGGTAGTGCAGTGATTGACTATCGATATGCAAAAGGTGAAGGTGGATTACTTGAAGGAGTTGGAGTTAATGCGCTTGTTACTTTTAACAGCGGACATAACTATACAAAAATTCAAGAACCACAAAATTTAGGTCAAGCTAGCCCATGGAATATTGGAGTTAGATCTTTAATTGACTCACGAAGCCGTACGCCACTTGAGTCAATTAATTCTTCACAAACACCATGGTATTTTAATATGGACTTAACAGCAAATAAGACTTTATATTTGCCAGGCGTTACAGTTGATTTATTTGTTCGTATAGAAAACTTATTAAATACAAAACATATCCTGAACTTCTTCCCAACGACTTCAACAGCTGATGATGATGGATGGTTGAAGAATCCATTCGCAGTTTCGTATAAAAATATTGAAAATTACGAAGCATTCTACCGTGATGTAATCTTAGCAAACCGATGGGCATATATGAATATTGGTGCACAAGGTGGTTTAGGTCAAATGGCTGGCGGCGACTTATTCGGTAAACCACGCCAAGTTCGATTTGGCTTGAAAGCGGAGTTATAAAATGAAGGAGCCAAATATGAAATCAACGAACTCTAAAATAGAATTGAATAAAAATATGAAAACAAAATTTATTTTAACATTTGTAATGTTAATCCTTGTTTCTAATTTTGCTTTAGCAAAAAATCCAAAAGATTTAAAACAAGGATCAAAAACCTCGCTTTCAAATTCAGCAGGCGACCCAAAATATCAGGTTCTTAATATTAACAACCTTACAACTTGGCATGCTTATGATGGAAAATCGAACCACACAAGAAATGGTGCTGATGGTACAAGATTTCCACGTAATGCTGCTAATTTAATTTACCAAGATGGTATTGTTTGGGGTGGTAAAGTTTTTACTGATGCAGCTAAACTAACTCCTGCTGCAGTACAACCAGTTCGTATTGGTGGTGGTACTTATGGTGTTGGTACAAAAGCAGGTTGGATAAATGGTACAGGCGCAACTGCTACGCGCGAAAGTGAATTAACTGCGGCTGTTAAAATTTATAGAATTAGAAGAGATTATAAATCGATGTCGTCAATTGAAATAACTCGCGATGCAGCAGAATCAAACGAAACTACAATTGATGCAGTTACTTCAACTATGACATCAGCTATTGTTACTCAATATGCAACCGACTGGACTGACTGGCCAGTTGCAAAGGGTGCCCCATATATTGAGCGTAATGGAACAGCTGGTTATCAAGCTCCACCAAGTGGTTGGACTGTTGATGATTTAATTGAAAAGAATTATGATGAGCCAGGTTTAGCAGGATCAGATCCAAATTCACCAGCAGATCAGGTTTTATTTACAATTTATAATGATCTAGATGCAATTCAAGCAATTGGTTTTATGGGATCAAACCCAATTGGTATTGAAGTACAAAAAACAATTTGGGGATATAAAAGAAGTGACGCTCTTGGAGATATTTATTTTGGTAAATATCGTTTAATCAATAAAGGTGGTGCTGACACTTCAGCCGGTCAAAAAGGTACCTTTACAATTGATAGTATGTATGTTTGCCAATGGTCAGATCCTGATCTGGGTACATTCGCTGATGATCTTCTTGGTTGTGATTCATTACTCAGTATGGGATATGTTTATAACTCAAATGCAGTTGATGGAATTTATGCTTCATACGGATATCCACCACCAGCAGCTGGTTACGACTTTTTACAAGGTCCAGCAGTACCAAGCGTAGCAGGTGATTCAGCAGTTGTTAATTTAAAATATGTTAAAGGTAAAAAGAATTTAGGAATGTCATCATTCGCATACTTCTCAGCAGGTAGCCCATACTCAGATCCTCCAGGTGGCGCAGCAAACTATGATGCAGGTTCTGGTAGATGGTGGAAAATGTTACGTGGATTTGCTCCTGCCGGAACTTTTACAACTGCTGATGCACCATATGCAAGTGGAGATTTCCCAGCTTCAAAATACCCACTTTCGGGTGACCCTGTCGCAAGAACAGGATTTTTAGATGGTCAAGGCACCTCAAGCTCCTTTGCCCCTGGTGATAGAAGATTACTTGTAACAACTGGACCTTTCAGTATGGCTGCACAAGACACACAAGAAATAGTTATCGGCTCAGTTTGCGGAATGGGTTCTGATAGATTATCAAGTGTTGCAGTTATGAAGTTTAATGACCGTTTTGCACAAAATACTTATAATGGTTTATTTGCAGTAGCAGCAGCACCTGCAATTCCAAGTGTTAGTATTTCTGAGTTAGATGGTAAAATTATAATTGACTGGGGTAGTAATTTAGCCGGTGTTAAGAAAACTGAAGAAGCTATAAGTAACCCAGGTGCATATACATTTGAAGGTTATAATTTATATCAATTACCATCAAAATCAGCAACTTTAGCAGAAGCAAAAAGAATTCAAACTTGGGATGTTGTAAATGAAAACGTAGTTATTTTGGACGAAAAGTTTGACCAAACTTCAGGACAAATTTTATCAATACCAGTCCAATTTGGTACAAATAGCGGTGTTGAACGCAACTTTTTGGTAAATCGTGATTGGTATCGTGATATAAATAAATTAAATAATGGACAAGAATACTTTTTTGCAGTAACTGCTTATAGCGTTGCAGCAACTCCAGGCTTTTTGCCAAAATCATTAGAATCATCACCACTAGTTTTAATTGCTAAATCAAAAATTCCATTTGGAAAAGTTTTTGCAAATAGCTATGGCGATACACTTGCATGGGCAAAACAAGCAGAAGCTGGTGCTTCGGCAACTGATGGTAGTGTTGTACCGATTGTAGTTAGCCCCGGAGAGGCAAATGGAAAAGATTATAAAGTTAATTTTTATCTTGAAACCGCAAAAGGAGCAGATTCAGGATCTACAAAATGGAAGTTAACAAACCTTACTGATAATAAAGTTGTATTAACTGGTCAAACAAACCAAGCAGATGATCCAGATTATAAAATGGTTGAGGGTGGAGTATTCTTAAAGGTTCTCGGACCATTACCAGGATTAAAGCGTGAAGATATGTTTACTAATAGTGATGCAAATACATGGGGTTGGGACTGGACAAGTGGTGCACGAAATTTAACTTGGGCTGGCGGTGCCAACGGATTCGGTTTTGAGAGTTTCCAAGGTGCACTTGGTTATACTACTCCTGCAACATTATTTTATGGCATCCCACCGGAAGTTTCTGCTTCAGATTTAAAAAAGGTTGAAATCAGATTTGCAAATGTTACAATAGATGCAGCAACAGGAAATTTCACTTGGGATAAAACTTCAGCAAATGCAAATGGTTCTTTTGGATATCGTTATGTGAGAGGTGGAAGTGGCGCAGCAGCAAAACCTGAATTCGCTCCATTCTTAACTAAACCATGGAATGGTAGTTATGGATTTAATGCATTTGAAAGAAATGTACCACTTGCTGTTTATGATATGGATGCTACACCTCCAAGAAGGTTAACAGTTGGATTTCTTGAAAATAACGCAGCAGGAGGAAGAGTAAATGGTGTATATGATCCTCCTAATTATGGTGTTGCTGATAATACTGCATCATCTGGACCTCGTGAATGGTTATTTATTTCTAATAGAACATATTCAGAAACCTTGAATCCATTGGATACACTTAATTCACTTTTAAATCCCATGCAATATATGTATTTTGCAACATGGGCTAGAAGAAGTGATGCTGCATGGACAGATGTAGGAGCTAATGCACAAAAAATACAATTAATTCCGAACAGAGTTAATTCACCTAAGCATTCATATACATACACCGTAACTCAACCTAAAACTAATGATTCTATTAATACAGCAAGTTGGGATAGAGTAGGTGTTTACCCAAATCCTTATTATGGATCTAACACACAAGAAATAAGCAGATTTGCACGCTATGTTAAATTTAATAACTTACCAAATGTTGTAACTGTTCGTATTTATAATTTAGCAGGTCAATTAATTAAAACTATTACTAAAAATGATGCCGAACAATTCTTGAAATGGGATTTATTAAATAATGATAACTTCCCAGTTGCAAGTGGAATGTACATTGCGCATTTAACTGGAACAGTCGGTGCAGAAGAAAAAACTAAGATTCTAAAACTTGGAATTATCCAAGAAAAAGAAATTCTTAATAACTATTAATCATGAAAAAGAGCTTACATAAGGAGAATATGACAATGAAAAATATATTTAAAGTTATAAGCGTGCTCTTGTGCATGGTTATTTTGACTAACGGGAGCAATTTAGTAGCACAAAATAAAAGAACAGGAACATCAGCAGCAACACAATTATTAATACCTGTTGGTGGTCGTGATTTTGCACTTGGTGGATCAAGTATTGCAACAACATCAGGTGTTGAAGCAATGTATTGGAATCCAGCTGGTTTAACCAAAATGAAAGATGGCGCACAAGGAATGTTTTCGGACATGACTTATATTGCAGATATTGGTGTTAAGTATGCTGCAGTAGGTGGAACGTTTGGAGATTTTGGTAGCATTGGTGTAAGTATGAAATCACTTGATTTTGGAAAAGTTGCAAACACAACTGAAGATGATCCAGAAAATACAGGTGCAAGATATTACGAACCAGATTTTTCAACATTTAGTCTTACTTATTCCAAATCTTTATCAGATGCGGTAACAGTAGGATTTACAGGTAAAATTATTTCAGAAAAAATTCTCGATGCAAGTTCAACAGGTTGGGCAGCAGATATGGGTGTTCAATATGCAAACTTAGTTGGCATTTCAGGATTGGATCTTGGAATAGTTATTAAAAATATCGGGCCACAAATGCAATACAGCGGATCAGGTATGTATAGAAAAGCTCAAGTTACAACAGGTGCACGTCCAGAGCAAACTTATACAATTGAAGCACAAGAATTTGAATTACCAACCACAATCGATTTAGGTCTTGCTTACAATGTAGATTTAGGTCCTGCAAAATTATCTTTATCAGGTACATACACAAACAACAGTATGTATGTGGATGAATTTAGATATGGCGGAGAGCTTGCATTTACAGTAACTAGTGATATTGAACTTTACGGACGTTTTGGTATAGCAGATGCGCAAACAAAAAGCGATCCTGTAACAGGTGAAGATGACACAGATATTTTTAAACCTGCAATGGGCGGTGGAGTTAAATACAGAACCGAAGGTATGACCATTATGGTTGATTATGCAGTTCGAAATACTGAGTACCTCGGTAGTAATAATGTATTATCGGTAAAATTAGGTTTCTAAAACTAATTAATTTTTAAAACAAAAAGGCTGGTTCATAAAAAGAATCAGCCTTTTTTATTTGTATTTTGGGCAATGAAATTTTTTATAGCTTTTCTATTTTTAACTTCCACATTACTCTCAGGAAAAGAAGACAATTTAAAATTCTTAGGAAAAGAATTAAAAAGAGATTTAAAGGTATTATTCATTTCTCAAGAACCAGGTTTTGAAGATATCAGTTTAATATCTTATTTCAAGTTTGAGCTTGGTGCAAAAATAACAAGCGCATATATTACAAATGGGGAGGGGAATTACAACGCAAAAGAAGATTTATTACCAGCAGATAATGCCCCTAAAAAAAGGGAAGAAGCTGCGTCTGTAATAAAAATGATAGGTGGAGATTATTATTTTCTGAATTTACCATATACAGTTTCAAGTTCATTAGAAGAGATTAATAAGGAATGGAATAAAGAAGTAATGAAACAAAATATTTCGGATTTGATTAATGCAGCAAGAACGGATGTAATAATTTTAATGGCCGAGAAAAATTATTTACAACAAAACCATAGATACAATTATTTTAAAAGTGAACTAAAAAATTATATAACAAATAAAAAAAATATAAATGATTTTGGTAAAATAGTTTTGTTCGAAGAATCATCAAATGGAATTGAAATCAATACAAATATTTATAGTGAAGAATTACATGAAAATTATAATTCGTACAGCCAATATGTTAAAATGTTGTATAGATCAATTCCACAAAAATATTTATTACCAGATACAACTTCAAAAAAATATCTAACCGGAAGTATAAAAAAATATAATTGGCAAAAAACAGTTCCACAAAATTTAAAAGAAATTAAAAATCAAATAACAACAATTGGCAAAAAACTAGAAAAAGGATTTGATAATAGATCATTTCTACTAAAAGAGGTTGCAATTGTAATTAGCGAAATTGATTCAAAAATGAGAGATAAGAATATTCTTAAATCAAAATTAAATATTGATATTCTTTTTGAGTGGAAAAAGAAACTTGAAAATATTAGAGTTAAATTATTAGAAATAAAGTTATTTACAAGACTATCTGAAAATGTTTTAGCGCCTGCTCAAATTGCATATTTAGATATTGATTCAGTTTCTTTCCCAATTGAATTAAAAGGGAAAACAGAAATATATTTTACAATGACTTCAAAAGGATGGATTATAAATGAATCACTTGAAAGTAGATTAACTTTTGAATATCCAACCAGATACAGAATAATATCGCCAAGAGATGTACAAAGTTACATTCCCGAACATATATATTATCCGTACAGACGAACTTTGAATTATCCGTATAAATATATTTTGATACATTATGATGAAAATCCGATTTACAATTTTATGATGGAAAATACATTAGAAATAACTCCGGCAGATAGATTTATTGCCGAACCAAAATGGCCGGTTGTTCGATTACAAAAAAATGAAATTATTCCGATGTATTTCCAAAATAATTCGCGTGATCCGGTTTATGATATTATAAATGTGAATGATACACTTGCAGTTGGTCCGCCAATTAATTTTAGATTAATGAATAAAGGTAATTCGCAGCTTGATACATTAACAATTGAAGAAGTTAAGAATGCACCAACAGGTGATTATTTATTAAACATTGCAATTAAAGGGGATGTAGTAGGTAAATTTGCAGCTCGTAAATTTGATGTTGAAGTTGACACACCAAAATCTGTTTTTGTCAGATCTCAATTAAAAACAAAATCAATTTTATATCACTCATTAAATAGAATTGGTGTTAAATCAATTTGTAATGAAATAATAAGTGATTTGCAAAATATTGATATTGTGATAATTGATAGAAATGAATTTTTAAAATCTCAATTAAAACAAAATGAAGTTGAAGCACTTAATGGTTTTATAAATTCTGGTGGCAAAATAATTATCTTATCGCAAGAAGCTGAAAGTATGAATTCAAATTATTTTGCAAATGAGATAAATTTAAAAACTGATTCAGATGATTTAAATCAAAAAATATCTTTAAAGGGGGACCTACTTTTAACACCAAACAAAATTGAAAACTTATTTGATAATTGGCTTTATCAAAAAATTAATAATTCATTAATTGTAAAAAATAATGGTGAGATATTAATTGGAGATGAATTAAATCCAGTAATTTCTAGCAAAAAAATTGGAAAGGGATTATTGGTTTATGTTAATTTAAATCTCCACCACCAATTAATGAATATACACCCACCAACTTATAAATTACTTGGTAATTTAATATCATTAAAAAATAAATAAGATTATTTATTAACGCTATAATTTTTGTATTGAATTCGAATATCTGCTAAAACATCTTTGTCAATTTTATTATCTTGGCGAATTCGGACGTCATAGTTTTCCCAACCCATAAAATCCTGTAAAGCTTTTTTGGTTAATTGACTAAAATTTCCATCAATTGGTCCGGAATAAAAAAGAAATCCTTTATAGTTTTTATCTGACATTATAGATTGAAGTTCTTTACAAACTGTTGGCGAAACATCAATTAAATTATTTGGATCACTTTTAAAAAAGAAAAGTTTATGAATGTTGTATAATCGCTCTAATTCTTGCAGCGGTTTTTGATGATCGTAAACGCTAATGTCAACAAGATCGTCGGTAGTATTATCGTAACCAGCACCTGCACGTTTCACCAATAATGCTGCTGATTGTTCGCCACGTCGATCTCCTCCTGCTTTTCCACCTGCAATAAGTGAAGCAAGCAATCGATCTGCAAGAGAACCTTTTGTATTTCGAAAAGTATTAGCAAGTGCTTCGACAGTTTCTCTTCCGACAAGAATATTTCCTTGAGCTGCGAATCCTTTGCCAATAATAATTTCTCCTTTTCTACCAAAATTATTTATTGCTGAATTTGTACCAACAAGTCCGCCAGCCCAATCAAAACATTCTGCACCAGTCCAACTTGCAGAGTTTCCTTTTGAATCAATTATTCCAACTTGTCGAGAATGCCGTCCGGCATCACTATTTATTAAAATTTTAAGTGCTTCATGAGCAGTTGCCCCCTCTCGCATTAAAGTTAAACCACGTTTACCAAAACTTACATTTACAAAAGATTGTGTTGCAATTGCGCCAACTCCAGCTTCAGCCCAAGGCACAACTGGTCGCACATTTGGGAATTTTGATTGCACGGCAACACCCACATCACCATTTAAAGTATCAATTGCAACGATTGAAAAAGTTGAAACTAATTTGGAAGAATATTTTTTTGGTAGATTTAAAATATAAAAAATTGAAGTACTAAAAATTATTAAACTGATTAAAAACTTTTTCATAATAATTCCTTTTTATAATAAGTGTAAATTTAAGTTTAGTTTACCTTCTTTAAATCTTGATGGTCTTAATGCTGAAATATCTAAAGAATGTGCTTTACCATCAAGAATTTCTTCAGCAAGTAATTGACCAAGTGCGGGTGCATGCATTATACCATGGCCTGATGATCCGTTCATAAAATAAAAATTTTCTAATTCCGATTTACCAATAATTGCATGTTCATCCGGACTCATTTCGTACAAGCCTGCCCAGCTATTTTCAATATCAATCGATGTATGTTTTAAAATGGGAATTCTTTTTTTTGAGATTTCGTGTGTTTTTTTTAACCAATTGGGTTCGACTTTTGTATCGAATGGATCAATTGTTTCTGGTAAAGTTGGATTTAACAAAAGTAGCTGACGGTTTCTTACTCTGAAATGAAAACCATCTTCTAAAAAAATTGTCATTGGTAATTTTGAAGGAAGCAAATCAATTTCTTGCAAAACCGCAACTTGTCTTTTTAGTGGTGTAACATTTAATTTAATTCCAGCTTTTTCTGCAATTATACTTGCCCAAGCTCCTGCAGCATTTACAAAAGTTTCGGCAAAAAACACTCCACTTGAGGTTGAAACCGTAACGATTCGATTATTTAAAACTTCAAACTTTTCACAATCGCATTTATAAATAAATTTTACACCTAATTCTTTTGCTTTGTTTGTATAACCTTGTAAAATATTTATTGGATTAATAAAACCATCGGAAGGACAATAAACCCCACCAAAAGCACCTTGCAAATTTATAAAAGGTTGCAGTTTTTGAACTTCATTAATTGATAAATCAAACACATCATTTAATCCACAATTATTTTGCAAAGTTCTTATAGATTTAATTTTATTAAAAGTTTCTTGATTGTGGATTATAAATAAATATCCATTTGGCGAGTAGCCGGAATCTATTCCAACTTCTTCTTGAAAAGTTTTTAATTTATCTCTTGATAAAATTGAAAGTTTGATATTAACTTCGGTACTAAATTGAGTTCTAAATCCACCGGTAGCTTTGCCTGTGCTTCCCTCACCAATTGCTTTTCCTTTTTCTAAAACCGTAACATCGGTGCACCCCCGTTTAGATAAATGATATGCAAGTGACGCTCCCATAACTCCACCACCGATAATAATTATTTCTGCAGTGCGAGTTGTTAACTTCATTAATAAGTAATTTAATTTATTAAGATTTAAAAACTTATTTTATTCTAAATTGTTTTAAGATGCAAAAATCTCGTTCGATTTTTTAAATGATTTAAACTCAATTGGATTGTTACTGAAATCAGTTAAGAACATTGTCATTTGTTCGCCAGGTTTTCCTTCATAGCGCAAAGTTGGTTCAATAATAAATTGGATATTATTTTTTTTGATTCTCTCTGCAATTTGTTGAAATTTATCCCAATCAATTACAGATCCAAAATGTGGAATTGGTACTGTAATTTTATCAACATGACCACAATTAATTGGTTTTGGAATTTCACTTGAAATATGTGCCGAGAGTTGATTACCAAAAAAATCAAAATCAACCCAAGTTTCAGTTGAACGCCCTTCTTTGCATCCAAGAATTTCGCAATAAAATTTTCGAGTTGATTCTAAATCTTTTACAAGAAAAGCGTAATGGAATGGTAAATTAGTCATAAAAAATATTTTTTAAGATTAAAGTATATTGCTTGCCAAATCTGCAAGTACAGAGCGTTCACCTTTTTCTAAATTTACATGCGCGTATAAATTTTGTCCCTGCATTTTTTCAATCAAGTAACTTAATCCATTTGTATGGCTATCCAAATATGGATGATCAATTTGGAAAATATCGCCGGTGAAAACAATTTTTGTTCCTTCTCCAGCGCGAGTAATAACTGTTTTAATTTCGTGCGGAGTTAAATTTTGTGCTTCATCAATTATAAAAAATATTTTAACAAGACTTCTACCACGAATATAAGTTAATGGTTCGATGATTAATTTATGTGATTCCAACATCTGTGAAATTCGAGTATAATTATTATCAGTCTCTTTATATTGATTTTGAATAACTGATAAATTATCCATAAGAGGCTTCATGTATGGATCAATTTTAGATTGCACATCGCCTGGCAAAAAACCAATATCTCTATTACTTAAAGGGATAATTGGACGCGCAATATAAATTTGACGATAAAATTTACGTTGTTCCAAAGCAGATGCAAGAGCAAGCAAAGTTTTACCAGTTCCGGCTTTGCCAGTTAAAGAAACTAATTGAATATTTGGATTTAATAATGCATCAAGAGCAAAAACTTGTTCAACATTCTTTGGTTGAATTCCATATGCAGTAGATTTATCAACTTTTTGAAGAACTTTATTATTTGCATTGTAGGTTGATAAACCAGAATGTTTTCCATTTTTTAAAAGAACATATTCATTCGGTTGAATTTTATTTTTAAAACTGAACTTTGAAATTTCAACTCCAAACTCAGAATATAATTTGGTAATAATTTCTTCTTTAATATTTTCTTCATAACGGTGTCCCTTATAAAGTGAAAAAATATCTAAAACCTGATCACTTTTATAATCTTCTGCTAATAAACCAACTGCCTTTGCCTTCATCCTTAAATTAACATCCTTTGTAACTAAAATAACTGGTCGGGGTTTTTTTTCAATTGCAATTGTGTAAGCAACATTTAAAATTTTATGATCAGTTTTTAATGGAGAAAAATTTCCAACTAAATCGGGATGAAATTTTTTATCCAAATGAACTGAAATTTTACCAAGCCCTTTGCCTCGCGAAACACCACCATTAAATAAATGATTGCTTGCCAAAGCGTCAACAGTTCTTGTAAATTCGCGTGCATGAAAATTAATTGCATCGTTTCCTTTTTTAAAAGCATCAAGCTCTTCAAGTACCGCAACAGGAACAATTATATCGTGCTCTTCAAAATGGTGAATGCAATCGCTATCGTGTAAAATTACATTTGTATCAAAAACAAAAATTTTTTTCTGTTTTTTAGAATTTTTTGTTGTCATAATTTTGGGAAAGATTTTCGGTGGTTGAATTTTTCAACCCGTTGTAGGTAATTGATTTGTAATTTGTTAACTAATTTATCTAGCAATCTACTTTACAAGTGAAGTATAAACTAAATAAACAAAATTACTTACAAAAAGCAAGTTTATTTTCTAGAAAAATAATAATTACCAAATTTTGGTTTCACCAATTTTAAAAGGGGCAATCAAATTCCAGTCAACTTCCATTTTTTTTGCAGCGATAATTAAATCTTTTGGAGGCTGGTCAATTTGTTCATCTGCCATTCTAAAAGTTCCCCAATGAATTGGAAGCATAAATTTTGCATTTATATCTAAAAATGTTTGGATTGATTCTTTGGGATCAACGTGAACTGGTCCCATAATATTGCGTGGCAAATATGCACCTATTGGAATTAAAGCTAAATCAAATGGTCCAAAATTTTTACCGATTTCTTTAAATTGATTAAAATATGCAGAGTCTCCGGCAAAATAAAGTTTTTTATTTTTAGATGTCACAACCCACGAAGCCCATAAAGTTTCGTCACCATCAAACATAGTTCTGCCTGAAAAATGTTGAGCAGGTGTACAAACAATTTTAAAATCAAAAATATATTTTTCTTCCCACCAATCAAGTTCAATTACATTTTCAATTCCAAGATCTGTAAAAAATTCTTTTAATTTAAGTGGAACAAAAAATTTTGTGTTTTTATTTTTTCCAAAAAATTTAATTGTTTCGGTATCTAAATGGTCGTAATGATTGTGCGATATTAAAATAATATCAACTTCTGGAATTTGATCCCTCAATATTGTGGGGGGAGTGTATCTTTTAGCTCCCATTAAATTTAATGGACCTGCAGTTTCACTCCAAATTGGATCGGTCAAAATTATTTTTCCATTAAATCTAATAAGTGCAGTTGAGTGGCCAATCCAAGTAACACTGTTTTGATTTTTATTTTGAACTAATTCTTTATTAAAAGTTGTTGATGGTATAATTGCTATTTCTTTTGAAAATGATCTTCTTGCGCCACGAGAGATTAACCAATTGAAAACATCAATTCCTCTTGCTCGCTTAAAATTTGGATCAATATTTTTAAAACCAAATGGAGTGTGATGAAGTAGTAATTCGTTTTTTGCAGATTTTAATTTTTGAGGTAAAAACAGATAAAATAAAAAGCTAAACAAGTTCGAAAAAAAACGACGCCTGTTTAGCTTTTTAAAAGATTCAGCCAATTTATTTTTTAATTAATAAACCAAGTATCTCCCGAGTTTAGTAATTTTTCTAAATTTCCTCTTCCTTTTTTCTGGATTACATTTTCAATTTGCTTTTGCATTTCAACTTCATAACAATGATCAGAACTATCTAAAAATATTCCCATTGGTCTTGGCAATTCAGGATTTGTTGTCATATTTGCGAGAATAAATGCAAGCGTTGAATCATTTTCGTTATGAATTAATAAATCGTTCACAGAAAATTTTCCATCAGCAAGAGAAACAACTTTTGGAGTGAATCCATCCAAGCGAATTCCTTTATTTTTTTCTTTTCCAAAAACTAATGGTTTGCCATGTTCTAAAAACACAACATTATCTTCTTTGGTTTCTTTTTCTGTAAAAGTAAAAAAAGCACCGTCATTAAACACATTACAGTTTTGATAAATTTCTATAAAAGAAGTTCCTTTATGTTCAACGGCGCGTTTAATAATTGTTTGCATATGTTTTGGATCTCTATCCATAGTGCGAGCAACAAAATTTCCACTTGCGCCGAGAGCAAGTGCAATTGGATTAAAAGGATTATCAATTGATCCTTGCGGAGTTGATTTTGTAACTTTTCCAAATTCAGAAGTGGGTGAGTACTGACCTTTTGTTAATCCATAAATTTGATTATTGAAAAGTAAAATATTGATATCGAGATTTCTTCTTAAAAGATGAATTAGATGATTTCCGCCAATACTTAATCCATCTCCATCGCCGGTAACAACCCAAACTTGAAGTTCGGGACGAGCCATTTTAAGACCGGAAGCAATTGCTGTTGCGCGACCATGAATTCCATGAACACCGTAGGTTTCCATATAATATGGAAAACGAGATGAACAGCCGATTCCGGAAACAAACACAGTTTTTTCTCTTGGAAAATTAAAATCTGGAATTATACGTTGTACTTGCGCAAGTATTGAATAATCTCCGCAACCCGGGCACCAACGGACGTCTTGATCTGTTTGAAAATCTTTAAAAGTATATTTAGAATTTGGTGTTGTGGATTTTGTTACAACTTCTTCAACAAGGTTACTCATTTTGTGTCTCCATTTAAAATAGATTCAATTTTATTTTCAAGTTCAATTGTTGTAAAGGGTAAACCCTTTACAACATTATAGCCAATTGTTGGAACCAGATATTTTGCACGAATTATTTTATTTAATTGACCTAAATTTATTTCTGGTATTAAAACATTTTTAAAGTTGTATAAGATCTCACCCAAATTTTTAGGAAATGGATTAATATATTTTAGATGTAAGTGTGAGACAGAATTTCCTTTTGCGCGAGTTTTATCAACAGCAGTACGAATTGCTCCAAAAGTTCCACCCCAACCAACAACAAGTAAATCACCTTTTTCATCTCCATGAACTTGTGCTAATGGAATATCATTTGCAATTCCTTCAATTTTTTGAGCGCGTAAGCGAACCATTTTATCATGATTTTCAGGTTCGTAATTTATATTACCGGTTATATCTTCTTTTTCGAGACCTCCAATTCGGTGTTCAAGTCCCGGAGTTCCAGGAATTGCCCACTCACGAGCTAAAGTTTGTGCGTTGCGTAAATATGGCAAATAATTATTTGGGTCAGTTCTGAATTTTGGTGAAATATCTGGCAAGTCATTTGGGTTTGGAATTAACCATGGTTCCGATCCATTTGCTAAATATCCATCTGTTAAACAAAAAACAGGAGTCATATATTTAATTGCAATTCGAGCTGCTTCAAATACTGTGTAAAAACAATCACCCGGAGTTGAAGCTGCAATTACAGGAACAGGTGCTTCGCCATTTCTTCCATAAACTGCTTGTAAAAGATCTGCTTGTTCAGTTTTTGTTGGGAGGCCTGTGCTTGGTCCACCACGTTGTACATTAATAATAATTAAAGGAAGTTCAACCATAACCGCTAAACCGATTGCTTCTGTTTTTAATGCAATTCCCGGACCACTTGTAGTTGTTACGGCAAGTGAGCCACCGAATGAAGCGCCAATTGCGGCAGTGACGCCTGCAATTTCATCTTCAGCTTGAAAAGTTTTTACTCCAAATTCTTTAAACATTGAAAGCTCATGCAAAATATCACTTGCTGGTGTAATTGGATAAGTGCCGAGAAAAAGTTCGAGATTTGCTTTTTCTGCAGCGGCAACTAAACCCATTGCTGTTGCAGAATTACCAGTAATATTTCTATATTTACCTTTTGGTAATGCTGCCGGCTCGATTGTATATTTTACTGTAAAAATTTCAGTTGTTTCTGCATAATTCCATCCAGATTTAAGTACACGAATATTTGCTTCTGCAATTTCTGGTTTTGATTTAAATTTTTTTTCAACCCATTTAATTGAATTTTCGAGTGGACGATTATACATCCAATACATCATTCCTAAAGCAAAAAAGTTTTTTGTTCTATCAACAATTTTATTTGATAGATTCATATCCTGTAAAGCTAGTGATGTTAATTTTGTAATATCAACTTGATAAACTTTAAATTGATTTAATGAATCATCCTTTAATGGATTTGATGTGTAACCGGCAAGTTTTAAATTTTTATCAATAAATCCATCTGTATTTGCAATTATAGAACCACCTGGAATTAATCCGCGCAAATTAACTTTTAAAGCAGCTGCATTCATCGCAACAAGAACATCGCAATTATCTCCGGGAGTATTTATTTCTGTGCTCCCAAAATGAATTTGGAATCCACTGACACCAAAAAGTGTACCTTGTGGCGCACGGATTTCAGCAGGGTAATCAGGGAAAGTGCTCAAGTCATTCCCCATAAATGCAGTAGTGTTTGTAAATTGTGTGCCGGTAATTTGCATTCCATCTCCCGAATCGCCGGCAAAACGAATTGTAACTTCTTTTAATTTTTTATCAGTTTTATTCATTAAAGGTAATCTTATTAGAAATTTAATTTATTGAGTATGTAAAATACTACGAAGTTTTTCAAGTAACAAGATGAGAAAAAAATTAAAAGGCTAATTTGATCTTGAAATTATTAAAGATTAAAATTAATTATTTTCGCTCCGCAGGTAGGACTCGAACCTACAACCCTTCGGTTAACAGCCGAATGCTCCACCATTGAGCTACTGCGGAATTTTTATTTTGGAGGACAAATTTATATAAAACTCATCACTAATTCAATTAATATCTGTTCCTACCATATTTTCTGTTATGTTGACTTGCCTTCTATTATTCAATAAATTTGTTAAACAAAAGTAAGAATTATTAAAATCTGCAAATTTAATTCTTACTTATTTTAGGTAACTCATTTTTTAGAAAGAAATTATGGAAGGCAATTTTTCAAATCGTGTACAAGATGTTATTCGTTTAAGCCGTGAAGAAGCAATTCGTTTGGGGCACGATTATATTGGTACTGAACATTTACTACTCGGAATTATTCGTGAAGGAGAAGGCATTGCTGTAAAAATTTTACGCAATTTAAATGTCGATCTTTACAAATTAAAAAAATCAATTGAAGATACCGTTCGCACTTCGGGCGGAACTTTAACAATCGGCAACATCCCACTTACAAAACAGGCAGAAAAAGTTTTAAAAATAACTTATCTCGAAGCCAAACTTTACAAAAGTGATGTTATCGGAACAGAGCATTTATTTTTATCACTTTTAAGAGATGATGATAATATTGCATCTCAAATTTTGCATCAATTTAATATTCAGTATGACGGTGTTCGTAACGAACTTGATAATGTAATTAGTGGCAAACCAACTACTGCACCAATCGGTAAAGAAACATCTGAAAAAAAATCTCAAGAAAAATCTAAAACACCTGTACTTGATAATTTTGGAAGAGATTTAACAAAACTTGCTGCCGATGGAAAACTTGATCCTGTAATTGGAAGAGAAAAAGAAATTGAAAGAGTCGCGCAAGTTTTAAGTCGCCGTAAAAAAAATAATCCTGTTTTAATTGGGGAGCCGGGAGTTGGTAAAACTGCAATTGCCGAAGGACTCGCTTTAAGAATTATACAAAAAAAAGTTTCGCGTGTTTTGCATGATAAACGAGTTGTAACGCTTGATTTGGCCGCGCTTGTTGCAGGCACAAAATATCGTGGTCAGTTTGAAGAACGGATGAAAGCTGTAATGAACGAGTTGGAAAAATCTCACGAAGTAATTTTATTTATTGACGAACTACATACAATTGTTGGAGCAGGTGGCGCAAGTGGATCACTCGACGCTTCAAATATGTTTAAGCCGGCACTTTCACGTGGCGATTTGCAATGTATCGGCGCAACAACTTTGGATGAGTATCGACAATTTATTGAAAAAGATGGCGCGCTCGATCGTAGATTTCAAAAAATTATGGTCGATCCAACTACACCGGATGAAACTTTACAAATTCTGAAATGTATAAAACATAAATATGAAGAACATCATGGCGTGCGTTACACAGATAAAGCTCTTGAGCATGCAGTGCGCTTGAGCGATAGATATATTACTGACCGCAATTTACCAGATAAAGCAATTGATGTTTTGGATGAAGCTGGTTCAAGAGTTCATTTATCAAACATTGTTGTTCCGCAAGATATTATAAATTTGGAAGAGCAAGTTGAAAAAATTAAACAATCAAAAAATCAAGTTGTAAAAAATCAAAATTTTGAGGAAGCTGCTCGATTGCGAGATCTTGAAAAAAAATTATTGAGTGATCTTGAAATTGCAAAAAGGGAATGGAATCAAAAAACTGTTTCTACAATTCATGATGTTACAGAAGTTAGTATTTCTGATGTAGTTGCAATGATGACCGGTGTGCCTGTAAATAAAATTGCAGAATCTGAAACAAAAAAACTTTTAAGAATGGAAGATGCTTTAAAGAAAAGCATAATCGGGCAAGATGAGGCAATTACAAAACTTGCAAAAGCAATTCGCCGCGCTCGCGCTGGTTTAAAAGATCCGCGCAGGCCAATTGGCTCGTTCATATTTTTAGGTCCAACCGGTGTTGGTAAAACTGAGCTTGCAAAAGTTTTAGCAAGATTCCTTTTTGAATCGGATGAATCTTTAATAAGAATTGATATGAGCGAATACATAGAAAAATTTTCGGTTTCGCGATTAATTGGTGCTCCTCCAGGTTATGTTGGTTACGAAGAAGGTGGTCAATTAACAGAAAAAGTTCGCCGCAAACCTTATTCGGTTGTACTTTTAGATGAAATTGAAAAAGCTCATCCTGATGTTTTTAATATTTTATTACAAGTTTTAGATGATGGACAATTGACTGATAGTTTAGGTAGAAAAGTTGATTTTAAAAATACAATTATAATAATGACTTCAAATGTTGGCTCACGCGACCTTAAAGCTGGCGGCGCAATCGGATTTGGGAACGATGCTGATACCGATAAATATAAAGCCATGAAGGGTACTTTTGAAAATTCAATGAAACAATTATTTAATCCTGAATTTTTAAATAGAATTGACGAAACAATAACTTTCCATCAACTTGAAAAGAATCATATTGTTGAAATTATTGATATTGAAATGAGCGGATTATTTTCAAGAATGGGAACATTAAATTATACAATTGAAATTACCAAACAAGCAAAAGAATTTTTAGCTGATAAAGGATTTGATATTGCAAATGGCGCGAGACCATTAAAACGTGCTTTGCAACAATATATTGAAGATCCGATTTCAGAAGAAATTTTAAAAGGAACTTTTTCTGAAGGAAGTAAAATAAAAGTTAAATACATAAAAAAAACTGATTCATTAAAATTTACTGAAGCTAGCAAATCTGAAACATCCGAAGAAAATGAACAACCAGAAGAAGCTACAGGAAGTAAATAAATTTAATATTTAATGAAGAAGATAATTTTACTTTTTGTAATTTTACTTCAATCTAAATTTGTAATAATTGCACAACCTACAATTTCATTGTATCCAGCTCAACGCTACAAATTACCATATCAATTTGGGATTTTGAGTGAACGCAATAAATGGAATATTTTATCAATCAGATCACTTGATGCACCATTTATTGTTTTAGGAGAGCAGCGATCAAAATTCGTTTTTACCGATCCAAATTATTATTTGCTGAATGAAACTATTTATAATTACGTTGGCGAAAATATTAACAACCGAATCCCAATTGGAATTTACAATGAAGGAAAAATACTTTTTGGATTTGTATCAACAACTGGCTCGATAGTTGTTCCACCGATTTATTATGATGTTTATCCATTTGCAGATGGAAGAGCTGAAGTTATGTTGGGTGGTAAAGTTGGAATTATAAACGAAGAAGGAAAATATATTTTACCACTTAAATATGAATATATCGGAGATTTTTTAAATGGTATCGCAACTGCAAAATATAGAGGCAAATATCTTTTACTTTCAGAAACTGGCAAGGAATTAACCGAAGCAATTTATGACCATATCGGGAAGTTTGATAATAATTTAGCTCCAGTAAAAAAAATTAATCTTTGGGGATTTATCGATAGAATGGGAATGGAAATAATTCCCGTTGAATATGAATTTGTCACATCTTTTGAATATAATGGAGCAGTTGTCGGTAAAAATAATAAATTTGGAATTATTACAAACGAAGGAATTTTGATAACCGAACTTGAATATGACTCAATTGGAACTTTTATTGATGATTGGGCAGAAGCTAAAAAAAATGGTAAAAAACTTTCGCTTTCGCGAAGTGGAAAAGAATTTACAGATTTCAAAAATAAATAAAAGGGATTTAAATGAAACTTAAAAAAATTTTTGTTGCCAGCTTATTTGCTTCAACTTTTTTATTTGGACAAGAATTAGCTCAATACGATCGTGTTTGGGATTTGGCAGAAAACCTGAAAAAGGTTTCAAAAAATGCAAAGTTTGGCTTGCATAACGGATCAAAAGAAGTTATTCCACCAAAATATGATTACATGGGAGATTATATAAAAGGAATGATTCTTGTAAACTTAAATGGCAAATGGAGTTTTATAAATAAAAATGGAGAAGATATTTCGCCACTTAAATATGAATACGTTGGAGAATTTAAACGTGGCATTGCACAAATTAGGTTGAAGAAGAAATTCGGTTTTATCAATTCCGATTGGAAAGAAATTACTCCAATTAAATATAATGCTGTTTGGAGTTCGGATGATGGATATATGCAAGTTCAAGTCAAAAATAAATATGGATTGATAAACGATGCAGGCCAGGAAATTACTGGGATTAAATATGATCGGATAAATGGAATCGGACAAGGTTTTAGCAAAGTTTGGATTACAGATAAATGTGGATTACTTGATAATCAAGGTAAAGAAGTAACTCAATTAAAGTACGAAGATATCGGACTCCATTCTGAAGGAACGTTTAGTGTAAACTTAAACGGATTACATGGTTTTATAAATACTGACGGAATTGAAATTACACCACTTAAATATGATACCGTTTATAATTTTAATAAAGGTTTGTCTGAAGTTATTGTCGATGGAAAAGTTGGTTTGATAAATATTAATGGTGATGAAGTTAGCGCTCCAACCTTTGATGAGATTTATGAATTTGTAGATGATGTTGCAAAAGTTAGAGTTGGCTCAAAATTTGGAATTATAAATTCAATTGGTAAACAAATTACCGCAATCGAGTATGATGATATTTTTAATTTAAATGATGGAATTATTCAAGTTAAAGTTGCCGATAAGTATGGCTTTATTAATCAAGAGGGAACAGCAATTACAAAATTTGAATATGATGAAGTTTATAATTTTGTTGGTGGTTTAATTGCAGTTCAACAAAATGGAAAAAAGGGATTAATAAATCGTCGTGGTCAACAAATTACACAAATTAAATATGACGATGTAAAAGAGTTTAGCGATGGTTTAGTTGAAGTTGAAATTAATCGCCGAAAAGGTTTGGTTAATAAACAGGGGAAGGAAATTACAATGATCCGTTATCAATACATTGGAGATTTTATTCAAGGTGCTGCTCATGTAAAGTATGGAGGTCGTTTAGGTTTAATTAATAATTACGGCCGCGAAATTACTCCAATTAAATACAGTTATATTGGAGATTTTATTGAAGGCGTTGCTCAAATAAAAGTTGGTAGCAAAGTTGGTGTTGTAAATCGGGATGGAAAAGAAATTGTTCAGATAATTTACGAATCAATTTCACCTTTTAGCGAAGATATGGCAACTGTAAAATTAAATGGCAAATATGGTGTGATTGATAAAAAAGGAACAAAAATTACAGATATAAAATATGATGATGTGTTTCCATTTCAACTTGGTGTAGCAAAAGTTGGTAAAAGTAGAAAGTATGGATTGATTAATACTGAAGGAAAAGAATTAACTCCAATTGTTTATGATGATATTTATCCTTTTAGTGCGGGGACTGCAAAAATAATGCTCGGTGGTAAATGGGGTATTATTGATAAAGAAGGCCGCGAAATTTGGGATAAATAAAAATTTATAAATCTTTATTATTTAAACAACTTCAATTTTAATTTAGAAATTAAGTTTAAAGCTTCAACTGGGGTTAAAGAATTTATATCAACATTTTTTAATTCTTCGCGCAGCCAATCTTCTTTTAATTCAAATATATTTAATTGTTTTAACTCATCAACATGCGTGTGAATTGAAAGATCTGAAGATTCTAAATTTTTTAAAATTTCTTTTGCGCGATTTGTAATTTGTTTTGGCAAACCAGCCATTTCGGCAACATAAATCCCGTATGAGTGGTCAGCAAAGCCCGGTAAAATTTTATGTGTAAAAATAATTTTGCCATCATATTCTTTTACATCAGCTTTATAATTTTTAATACGCTCAAATTTTTGAGCAAGCTCATTTAACTCGTGATAATGAGTTGCAAATAAAGTTCTCGCTCCAATTTTATTATGCAAATATTCTGTCAAACTCCACGCAATTGAAATTCCATCAAAAGTGCTCGTCCCTCTTCCAAGTTCATCTAAAAGAATTAAACTTTTATTTGTTGCTTGATGAATAATTCTTGAAGCCTCGTGCATTTCTACTAAAAATGTACTTTCGCCAGTTGAGATGTTATCACTAGCGCCAACTCGAGTAAAAATATTATCAACAATTCCAATTTCAGCCGAGTCAGCGGGGACAAAACTCCCGACTTGCGCGAGTAAAACAATAATTCCCGTTTGCCTTATAAAAGAAGATTTACCACTCATATTTGGACCGGTGATTACAAGAATTTGATTTTTTATAGTATCAAGTTCAATTGAGTTTGGAATAAACTCCTCGCCGTATGGTAATAATTTTTCAATAACCGGATGTCTCCCATTTTTTATTTTTAAAATTGAGGAATCAGAAATTATTGGCTCGCAAAAATTATTTTTTTCAGCAACTATTGCAAAACTTAATAGCACATCTAAATTTGCAATCACTTCTCCATTTAGTTGAATTGCAATTGATTCATTTCCGATTTTGGTTCTGAGTTCTGTGAAAAGCTCAGTTTCAAGTTTTAATATTTTTTCTTCGGCTGAAAAAATTTTTTCTTCGTATTCTTTTAATTCGGGAGTAATATATCTTTCGGCAGTTGTCATCGTTTGCTTACGGATGTAATTTACCGGCACTTTTGATTTGTGTGTATTTGTGATTTCGATGTAATATCCATAAACAGAATTAAATCCAATTTTTAAAGAATTAATTCCTGTTCTCTCACGCTCAGTTTGTTGTAAATTTAAAATCCAATCTTTTCCTTTTGTGGCAATATTTACAAGATCGTCTAATTCGGCATTGTATCCTTTTTTTATAGAATTTCCCTCCCCCAAATTAATCGATGAATCATCTGAAATTGCCAACTCGATTTGCTCTATTATATGTTCAATAGGATTTAATGAATCATGAAATTTTAAAATTAAACTACTTTCATTTTTAGATTCAGAAATTAATTTTTTTATTGTTGGAATTAACTTTAAAATATTTTTTAAGGCAATTACATCTCGAGGTGTTGCGCGTTGAGTTGCAATTTTACTTAATAATCTTTCTACATCTTGAATTTTGGAAAGTTCAGAAATTAATTCTTTAAGGTTTTTTTTGTTTTCTTTTAATTTGCGAACAGCAGTTAATCTTTCAAGAATTTCATTTACATCTTTTAAAGGATTTATTAACAGCTTCGAAATTAATCTGCTTCCCATTGCAGTTAAAGTTTCGTCAATTACTGATAAAAGTGTATTAGTGGTTTCGCCTTTATTTAAAATAATTTCTAAATTCTTTATTGTTGATGAATCGAGTTGAATTGTTTTATTTTGATCAATCCAACGAATTGAACAAATATGTGGAATGTTTGATTTTTGATTTTCATTTAAATAATGCAACAACATTCCCGCGGCAATAGTTGCTTCATTGTGCGATTCCAATCCAAAACCTTTTAACGAAGGTGTGTTAAATTGTTTTGTGAGAAGTTCAGTTGAATAATTAATAGAACAAACCCACGAATCAACCGAACTTATAAATGGAATTTTATTTGTAGTAAATAATTCATTTATAGAATTTTTAATTTCTTTTTTTACAATTAATTCCGAAGGATTTATTTTTTGGATAAATTGTTGAAGTTGAGATTTTTGGATTTCGGTTGCAAAAAACTCACCTGTAGAAATATCAATTACTGAAACGCCAACAATATCATCTCCAAAAAAAGAAAGTAAAAAATTATTTTTCTTTTGATTTAAAAAACCATCCGAAAAGGCAACTCCCGGAGAAAAAACTTCAACAACATCTCTTTTAACAATTCCTTTTGCAAGTTTTGGATCTTCAAGTTGTTCGCAAATTGCAACTCGCAAATTAGCTTGTAAAAATTTTGGAATATATTTTTCAAGCGCGTGATATGGAAATCCTGCAAGTGGTGTTTCGCCGGCAAGTCCATTATTGCGTTTTGTTAAAGTGATTCCTAAAACTTTTGAAGTAATTTCAGCATCCTTTAAAAAAGTTTCGTAAAAATCACCAAGTCTAAAAAGCAAAATTGTTTCGGGGTATTTTGCTTTGAGATCTGAATATTGCTTCATTAAAGGTGTTAACATAGCGAATCAAAATATAGAAAGTTTAAAATTATGAAAAGCAAAATTTTATTTTTGAAGAAAAAAACAAAAAGTATAATTTTAGTATAAATAAAATTGAGCTATATTGCATAAATTTTTGTGCCCGTAGCTCAATTGGATAGAGCAACAGCCTTCTAAGCTGTAGGTTGCGCGTTCGATTCGCGCCGGGCACACTCTTTTATATCTATATTTATAAGGGAAAAGTCTAAAATCCTAATTATTTAAAAAAGACGCTCTTTTTATTTGCGCTAAAACACATTTAATTTTTTTATTATTGTTTAATTAAAAAAGTTAATTTACATTAAAGAAATAAAAAGGATCTAACTTATGAAAAAATTTATTACAATTTTATTGTTCTTAGTTTTAAATAGTCTTTCCTTGGTTGCGCAGCAACAAAATAAAACTTTTGAAGTTGTTGCAACTAGGATTATCCCACATTACATATCTGGGAATCTTGCAAATATCAGAACATCTTTTAGAACTTCAAGTACAACTAAAGATACTGCGCTTGTAAAATTTAATGACACTTTAAAAGTAAGAGATTCCTTGTTTGTAGAAAGATATGATTCATTAGCTCGTGCTCGAGCAGGTATTTTTGTTCATCCATTACATAATTCTGTCGATTCAAATTTAGTATCAAAAATTTCCTTTATTTCAGAAACTAAATCATCTGACTTTCCAAAAATAGTTCCTGAAGTTAAAAACGCATTAAAACTTGTTTACACAATTAAAAATAAAAGTAATGCCGCAGCTAAATTATATTGGTTGATGGAAACTGGAATTCATTATCAAAGATCAAGTCCAAAAATTACTTATGGAGAATATGGTTTTGGTTTAACCCCTCAAACAGGTTATGGAACGGCATTTGCAGTTGAAAGAACTCAAATATCTCATGGAGATACTATAAAGGGTGGTCTCTTTATAAATCGTGATAGTTCATCTCAAACAATACCGGCAAATGGTAATGTTGATATTACCCTCTACTATTTTAATGATATCAGATCAAAAGATACATCTGGCAATTATGGTCATACAGAAATATTGGGTGATATAGTTGCATTATTTTCTGATAGAAAAATAGATAGTATTCATATTAAACCTCCAGTGATGAACGAAGTAAATGTATATCCAAGATTTTTAAGTTTTGGTCCAGGACCATTTGAACCTAATTATACAAGAATTGACAGCTTTATAGTTAAAGGAAGAAATGTTTTACATAATATTGACTTATCTGTTGGTGCAAATTCAGCTTTCAAATTTAAATTACATGGTGCACAACAATTTGGAAATTCTTTTATTCTAAATAAAGACACTTTAAATAAACATGTTCGCATGCGATTTGAAATTCAATTTACTGCCGGAAATCAAAATAATTATTTTGATAGTTTAAAAGTAAAAATTGATTCATTAAGAACTGAATATGTACATCTACATGCTGGACAATTCGGTAAAGATACTTTAAGAAAAATATTTATCAACAAAAACCACATGTATTTTGGACCAATTGAACCAAACATAACCAAAGTTGATTCGTTCAGAATTTTTGCTCAAGGTTTAGTTGATAGTGTATTTATAGGTGTTCGACCAAATTCATCTTTCAAAATTAAAGTTAAAGGGCAAAGTCAGTTTACTGGATTTATTCGTTTACCAAAAGATGCAAATAATAAATTAAAAGATACTACCATAATTGTCCAATTTACACCAACTCAAAATCAATTTGAGTTTGATACATTAAAAATTCGTACAGCTAATTCGCCGGATGAGTTTGTCTTTTTATCAGCTGGCAGACCTGGAAATTTTGATCCAAAAGGATTTCTAAAATTTAATGTAAAAAATTTAAAAGCTTTTCCAAATTGTGGTGATACAATGTTCACTGGCCAACAAGCTTGTGGAGCAGCTACATATTATGCATTTACAAAAGTTGGTTGGGATGTAGATTCGTCAAAATCTATTTGTGTTGCTGAATCTTTAAATGTTTTAACATCACCACAAAATGTTAGTATTAAAATTGATAGTTTACAATTATATGGTTATCACAAAGTAAATACCGAAGATTATAATTTGCCACCTAACACTGGGAATTTAGGTGATGAAAGAATTTATCTAAATGGTATAGTAGATATTATGGAAGGCCTAAGTCTTAAACTAAGATTAAGAAATGTTATTTTAATGAATGATGTACGTTACCCAACTCCAATTGGTTCAGGTGATCCTTGTGTTGGAACTATTAAAGCAGAGGCATTCGGAATAATAGATACAACTGTTGGAGATCAAACTTGGATAAATGAAATAAGTTCTGTTGGGAGTAGAGTTATTGGAATGGGAATTGAAAATTTTTCACCAGTTGGAGTAAATACAGCAGATTGTCCAAATGGATTTGGATTTTATAATGGCATAGTAAGTTTGTACAGAATGCCAGGATCAATTTTTGGATATCGTACAATAAGTTTACCAACTCAAGGAAGTGCAATTAATTATACTTCAACAATTACATTTAACGATTTAAGTGCTGAATTTAATTTTACAAGAGCGATGTTTGGAAGAGATTCATTACCAGTAAATACAAATTCTGGAAGAAGGGTGGCTGTTGCTGTTTCAAGATCGTTTAATGAAAATAATATAATTAATACACCAAAAAATATTAAATATTCTCCCGAAGCGCCATGGTTCCATATTGCAACTACAATGAAGGATTACGTTGCTAGTGCAACTTTTGATTTTACTAATTTGAGTTCACAAATACCAGTAAACAGAATTGTATTTTTACATGAGCGAGGTGATTCACTTTTACCAATACGTTATCAAACTTATCTGGGAAATAATAAAATTAGAATTGATAGCATTAGTGGTTGGCGAGATCTTACAATTGGAATTAGAGAATCAAATGCAATATTACAATTAAACACACGTAATATTAATTTTGGACAAGTTAAACAACATCTTACTAAAGACACAACTTTTGTAATTACAAATTTAAGTACAACAGATACTCTTGTAATAATGAATATGATGGCAACTCCTGCAGTATTTAGTGCTAAAAGTTATCTTAGAAAAATTCCACCATCTGGAACCAGAATTGATACAATCAGATTTACTCCAGCTACACTCGGTTCTGTAGTTGGTGGATTGGGAATTGTTAGTAATACTGCTAAAGGTGTTGATACTATTTTATTATCAGCAAATGTAATTACTTCGGTCCCGGTTGGAACAAATATTCCAACAGTATTCTCGCTTGAACAAAATTATCCAAATCCATTTAATCCACAAACAACAATTAAATATGGGCTCCCAAAAGAATCTTTTGTGAAAATTGAAATTTTTAATATGCTCGGCCAAAAAGTTGATGAGCTTTTAAATGAAGTTCAATCTGCACATTATTATGAAGTTGTTTGGGATGGAAAAAATCTTTCTTCGGGAATGTATCTCTACAAGATAGAGGCAACTGATGTGAGTGATCAGAAAAATAAATTTACTTCAATTAAAAAAATGATTTTAATGAAGTAAAAGGTTTGTAACTTTTTTAAAGCCTGGTAAAATCCGGGCTTTTTTTTTGATTAAAACTACCTTCTCCTTATTATTAGAGATGATTGAAACTGTTGTTGGAATAATTATTAAAGAAGGAGCTGTACTTTTAGGCCAAAGAAAAGAAACTTCACTTTATCCATTAAAATGGGAATTTCCGGGTGGAAAAGTAGAAAAAAATGAATCAATCGAAAATTGTTTAAAAAGAGAGTTGAAGGAAGAACTTAATCTTGATATAAAATCTTGCGAATTATATCACCAGCAATTTGCGGAATATAAAGATTCAGGAAAATTTTTTGTTCATTATTATTTAATCAATTTAAAAAATGAGAATGTTAGAAATTTGGCATTTAAACAAATTGCATGGATCCCGATTAGCGAGTTAAAGGAATTTGATATCTTAGAGGGGAATAAAAATGTAGTAAAAAAATTAATTTCAGATTATGAATAATAAGTTTAAAAATCTGAATGAATTGTTTTTGGAATACAAAAAAAAGAAAAAAGAAATTCAAAACAGATTACATGAATTCAAACAAATACCAAAAAATAAATATTTTTATGAAATGGTATTTTGCATAATGACTCCTCAGTCAAGCGCAAAATCAGCATTTAAAGCACAAATCAAATTTGAACAATCTAATTTGCTCAAAAGAAATATTAATCCATTAAAAATATTATTTTCAAAAGAAAATTATATTCGATTTCATAATTTAAAAGCAAAATACATTCTTCAATTAAAAAATAATTTTATTGATGTTGAAAATACAATCCACTCTAAAATCCCGCAAAACGAAAAAAGAGAATGGATTGTAAAAAATATAAATGGTTTAAGTTATAAAGAAGCAACGCACTTTTTACGTAATGTTGGATTAAATGGAGAACTAGCAATTCTCGATAGGCACATATTACGATGTTTAAAAAAATATGGTGTTATAAAAAATCTACCAAAAACGATTTCTAAAAAAAGATATTTTGAAATTGAAAGAAAATTTCAATCCTTTTCAAATAAAATAAATATCCCGATTAACGAACTTGATTTATTATTTTGGTCTCAAAATACCGGGGAAATATTAAAGTAACTTATTTTTAATTATATTTTTAAAAAATAAAGGTAAAATATGGCACAGCAAAATAGTTTTGATGTTGTCTCGGAAGTCAACATGCAGGAAGTTGATAATGCAATTAATCAAACTCGAAAAGAAGTTATACAGCGTTACGATTTAAAAGATTCAAAAACCGAAATCGATTTTAATCAAAAAGATAAAAAAATTACAATTACATCTTTGAACGATTTTACATATAAAAGTGTGAATGATGTTCTTCAAGGAAAGTGGATTAAAAGAGGGCTTTCAATAAAATCACTTTCGTATGGAAAAATTGAACAAGCTCATAATGCAATGGCAAGAGTTGTAATTACAATTACGGTTGGAATTGATAAAGAGATTGCAAAAGAAATTGTAAAATTTATTAAGGAATCCAAAATTAAAGTTCAAACACAAATAATGGATGAACAAATTAGAGTTAGTGGAAAAGACAGAGATGATCTTCAACAAACAATTGCACTTTTAAAAGGGAAAGATTTTAATATCCCACTTCAATTTGTGAATTACAGATAAAGTGGTTGCAAGATTTGTAAAAATATTTCTTACAATAATATTTTTTGTAAAAATTTTAAATTCACAAACAATTGATTCAGTTGAAGTTGAGATTAAATCTGATATTGTACAATACGAATCAATTTCAGTAATCAAGGAAAATAATTCATTTTATTTATCAATAAATGAATTAGCTTCAAAACTTTCGTTACCAGTTTATCAAAACTTTGTTTTAAAAAAGGGAGAGCTTAATATTGGAGATTACTTAGTAAAATTTTCAAACAATAACCATTTTGTTGTAATAACCGATCAAACAAATTATAAAAGATGGGTTGAACAAATTAAATTGCCAGCTTTAATAATTGATTCAAATATTTATGTTGAATCAGTTGAAGTAGTTGAAAAGTTTAAAAAGTTTGGAAATATTGAACTTAATTTTGAGAATAAAAATATTACAAATTCAGATTTTGATATAATTGGTTATTCAATTATTGAAAACGAAAATGAATTAAAATTTATAATCCCAACTAAAACAAATCCAACAAAATTTGAATTAAAACAAAATAAACAAAACTCATTTTCAGTTGAATTATATGATTGTAGAATTGAGGAAGTAAAAGTTCCAGAATATTTATTATCCCCATTTGTTAAAAATGAAAATAATAATTCAACAATTTCATTTGTATTTCGCCAGCAGTTATCAATTAAATCTGTTGAACTAAGTTTTGATGAAAAAAACAAATCTATAAACATCAAAATAATTCTAAAGAAAAATGTATTACAAAAAATAGATCCTGTAATTAAATCTGAAAAAAACAAAATTACAACTTCTGCTAATATTGATCAAGAAAAAAAAAGATGGGAGCTTGATATGGTAATTATAGATCCCGGCCATGGTGGAAGAGATCCCGGCAGTATTGGTGTAACTGGCACAAAAGAAAAAGATGTAACTTTGGGGATATCATTAAAACTTGGCGAGTTAATTAAAAAAAATTTAAAAGGGATTAAAGTTGGATATACTCGAAAAAATGATTCGTTTGTCGAACTTTTTAGGCGAGGTAAATTTGCAAATGATTTAGAAGGGAAGCTATTTATCAGTATTCATTGCAATTCATTTGATTCTGATAAACAATCACCAGCAGGATTTGAAATTTATTTACTACGTCCCGGGAAAACTGATGAAGCTGTAAAAATTGCATCGCGCGAAAATGATGTTGTTAAATTGGAAGCTGATTATACAGCTAGATATGAAGAATTGACTGAAGAGAACTTTATATTATTAACAATGGCGCAGTCATCATTTATTAAACAAAGTGAAGATTTTGCCGAAATTCTTCAACGTGAAATGTCTAAAAAATTAACTACCGAAAGTCGCGGTGTTAAACAAGCTGGTTTTTATGTTTTGGTTGGAGCTTCAATGCCCAATGTTTTAATTGAAACTGGTTATTTATCAAACTCAGATGAAGAAGAAAAATTAAAAAGTGAAGAGGGACAAAAATTAATTGCTGAATCAATTTTTTCAGCAATTGACAAATACAAACTGTTTTACGAAACTAAAATTTTAGAAGATTAAATTATTTATAATAGTAACCAAGCACAATACACATCTCATCTTCACTTGTTAAACCAAATCTTTTTGACGAAGAAGTTTCATTGTAATATGTTGATTCATATTTGTAACCTTCTCCTGCTTCTAAAATAATTGGAGGATCAAACATTTTAAGTGGGGGATTGTGCCAATCGCTTGACTCGTAAACTAATTCACCATTACGAGGTCCACCTGAAATATAAATTTTAAAATTTGTATTTCTTTTATGTGCATGAGAGGTTAGAGCGAAAATGTTTTTTCGTTCATTAAATAAAGTTGTACCGGTAATTGTTGTAGTTTTTAGAGCAGGCAAATCAATTTTAAAATTCGTATCAAAAATTGGAATTGCAAACTTACTACTATCGCTTTTTGTTCGAGTGTATAAATTTACCCAAACTTGTCCCGGCAATTTTTCACCGGTTGCATTTACAAAATGAGAATTTAAATCAAACCCAAAATTTGGTTTAATTGGAAGAGTAATATTTTTTGGTAATTTGAAGTATGCATTTTGTGTTTGTGACCCAAAAACAAATTTACGAGTTAATGTGCGTTGAATTTCAGGTAAATTTAAAATTCCACTTGTATATAAATCTCTCAAAACATTTGGACTCAAATCGTTTGCATCATATCTGTATAAAATAAAATGATGACTGTATCCCTTCATAACAACTTCGATACTATCTAAAAATAAAGAGTCACTATTTTGCAAATTGTTGAACATATAAACTTCGCGCTCGCTATATTTTTCAACATCAAATGGTCCCAAAATAAGTTGAATACCTTTCCCCACAGGTGGTGGTGCAGGCGGAACAAAAGTACTAATTGGTCCATCTGGTTGAGTCGGTTGTTTTAATGAGCAGGAATTAAAAATAAATCCAGCAATAATAAGTAACAATAAATTTTTAGTCATAGAGGAAATAAAGTTAGTTAAAGTTAATCTTTTTTACTAATTATTAAATAACATAGCAAAATCTAAAAAACCCATAAAAAGCAATATCTATTAATTATATTATTTAAAATAAGGATAAATTAAACAGATTTTCGAACATTATTAGTTTAAAAAGATGGAAGTTTACTCTTGATATTTAAATAAAAATTTGTATTTTTGTAGCTCTTTTGAAATGTCAAAATTAAAAAATTGAGTAAATCCACACTTAAGAGGTGTGGTGTGTTCTTGCTATGTAAAGCCAGTAAGTAACGCTGGTGTAGCTCAGTTGGTAGAGCAGCTGATTTGTAATCAGCAGGTCGCGGGTTCGAGTCCCATCGCCAGCTCGAAAGAGAGGGTAGGTAGCGAAGTGGTTAAACGCAACAGACTGTAAATCTGTCGACTTCGGTCTTCGGAGGTTCGAATCCTTCCCTGCCCACTGCAGTAGAGAAATTAGAATTTATTTAAAAATAAAAATAGTTGACGATGTTGGATGTGCGGGAGTAACTCAGTTGGTAGAGTCACAGCCTTCCAAGCTGTTGGTCGCGGGTTCGAGTCCCGTCTCCCGCTCCAGGATTTTTTAGCTCTATATTAAAAGAATGCTGACGTAGCTCAGTTGGTAGAGCACATCCTTGGTAAGGATGAGGTCATCGGTTCAATCCCGATCGTCAGCTCAAAAAAAAACTTTTTTTAAAAAAACGCACTATGAGAGATATTATTACACTTGAATGCAGCGATTGTAAACGTAGAAATTATTCAACTACTAAAAATAAAAAGCTACATACTAATCGAGTTGAGTTTAAAAAATTTTGCCGCTTCTGCAGAAAACATACTATTCACAAAGAAACAAAATAATTATCTACGTGTGTAGCTCAATTGGTAGAGTAGCGGTCTCCAAAACCGTTGGTTGGGGGTTCGAGTCCCTCCACACGTGCTGAGCGAGACAAAGGTTTAGAAAGAAAAAAATGAAAGATAAAATTTTAAATTATTTTCAGGGCATTAAAACAGAAATGAGTAAAGTCAACTGGCCTGCAAAAAAAGAACTTCAAGAGTCAACTACAATTGTACTTGTAGTTTGTTTAATTTTTTCTGCTTTTGTTTATTTAGTTGATACAGCTGTAAGTCAAATTTTAAAAAATATTTTTTAATAAAAAATTAATGCAAGAAATCGCAATACAAAAACGCTGGTACATTGTAAGAACTTTTTCCGGACACGAATTAAAAGTTAAATCTTTTATCGAAACTGAATCTGAAAGATTAGGATTTCGAGAAAACATTGCTCGAGTACTTGTTCCTTCTGAAAAAATTTATGAAATAAAAGAAGGCAAAAAAAGGAGCAGAGATAAAACAATGTTTCCAGGTTATATTTTAATTGAAACTTTACTCGATCAAAAAACAAAACATTTAATTCAAAACACACCGGCTGTAATGGGTTTCCTCGGTGGCAAAGATAAACCATCTCCACTACCTAATTCTGAAATCAAAAAATACATTGGAACTTTAATTGATAGCAAAGGCGAAGGTGATGAAGCAGTTCGAATTGAGGTTCCTTTTCATGTTGGAGAACCGGTTAAAATTACTAATGGGCCATTTAATAATTTTTCAGGATTTATTCAGGAAATTAATCCTGACAAATTAAAATTAAAAGTTATGGTTAGTATTTTCGGTCGTAAAACACCTCTGGAATTAGACTTCAATCAAATAGAAATAGAAAAGTAAGAGAAATTATATGGCAAAAAAAATTACTGGTTATGTTAAATTACAAATTCCCGCAGGGCAAGCAAACCCGGCACCACCAGTTGGTCCAGCACTTGGTCAAAAGGGAGTTAATATTATGGAGTTCTGTAAGCAATTTAATGCAAAAACTCAAAGTCAAGCAGGATTAATAATTCCTGTAATTATAACTGTCTTCTCAGATAAAAGTTTTACATTTATAACTAAAACTCCACCAGCAGCAGTTTTAATTAAAAAAGCAGCAAATGTTGAAAAAGGTTCAAGTGAGCCAAATAGAAATAAAGTTGGAAAAATTTCTAAAAAACAAGCACTTGAAATTGCAAAAACAAAATTACCTGATTTAAACGCAACTGATCCTGATGCAGCTGCAAGAATGATCGAAGGAACTGCAAAAAGTTTAGGAATAACTGTAGAAAATTAATTAATCACAATTTGGGAGCCCAGAAGGCGTTTGTACCAAAAAGGATAAATATGAAGAATAGTAAAAGATTTAGAAAAGCTTCCGAAAATGTAGAAGCAAAAAAAACTTACAACCTTAAAAATGCAGTTGATGTTGTAAAAAATGGAGCAACAGCAAAATTTGTTGAATCAATTGATATCGCAATCCGACTCGGTCTTGATCCAAAAAAAGCAGATCAAGCTTTACGCGGCACAGTTGCTCTTCCACACGGAATTGGAAAAAAAATCAAAGTTCTTGTAATTGCAAAATCACCAAAAGATACTGAAGCAATAGAAGCTGGCGCAGATTTTGCAGGATTTCAAGAATATCTTGATAAAATTAAAGAAGGTTGGACTGACGTTGATGTTATTGTTGCTACTCCTGATACAATGATTGAACTCGGAAAACTTGGAAAAATTTTAGGACCTCGTGGATTAATGCCGAATCCAAAAAGTGGAACTGTAACAATGGATGTTGCAAAAACTGTAAAAGAAATTAAAGCTGGTAAAATTGAATATCGCACAGATAAAGCTGGTATTGTACATTCATCTGTCGGTAAAGCAAACTTTGATGCTGAAAAGTTGATTGAAAATGTGAATACGTTTTTATCAACAATTTTAAAAGTAAAACCTCATTCATCAAAAGGTCAATATTTTAAATCTATCACATTGTCAAGTACAATGGGACCTGCGGTAAAAATTGATTTGACAGAGGTCCATTAATAAAGAATTACGCACTCATAAAAAAATAAACGCAAAGTGCTGCCCGAATAATTTCGGGGCTTCTCAGTGCGATGCAAAAACGAAATAAAAGATATGAACAAAAACCAAAAAGCAGATGTTATCTCTGGCCTCGAAGAAAAATTAAAGAAGGCGCAGGGATTGTTCTTGACAGATTTTTCTGGAATTACAGTTCTTGAAGAAACTGAATTGCGAAGAGATTTCCGTTCAGCGGGAGTTGAGTATTCTGTTGTAAAAAACACTTTACTTAAAAAAGCCCTTGAACAAGTTACTGGTTACGATTCAATTTATACATCTCTTGTTGGACCAACTGGAGTTGCATTTAGTTATAATGATGCAATCGCTCCTGCAAAAATTATTAAAAAGTTTAAGGATAAAACTCAAAAGTTAAATTGTAAAGCTTGTGTTGTCGAGATGCAAGTTTATCCCGGTAACAAACTTGATGAGTTAGCAAAAATTCCTTCACGACCAGAACTTATTGCAAGCATGCTTGGTAGTTTACAATTACCAGCATCAGGAATTGTTGGTACAATAAATGCAGTTGTAAGAGAATTGGTTTCAGTTATTGATGCAATTGAAAAGAAAAAAGCAGCATAAATTTTAAAAAAACAAAGATAAAAAAGGAGAAATAAAATGTCAGCAGTTTTAGAAATAGTAGAAAAAATTGAAAAATTAACTTTACTCGAAGCAGTCGAGTTAAAAAAAGCACTTGAAGAAAAATTTGGTGTTACTGCAGCAGCACCTGTTATGATGGCAGGTCCAGCAGCAGGAGCCGCAGCTCCAGCTGGTGAAGAAAAAACCGAATTTAATGTTGTATTAAAAGAAGGTGGTGCTCAAAAAATTAATGTTATTAAAGTTGTCCGCGCAGCAACAGGCCTTGGCTTAAAAGAAGCTAAAGATCTTGTTGATGGCGCACCAAAAACAGTTAAAGAAGGTGTAAACAAAGCTGATGCCGAAAAACTCAAAAAAGAACTTGAGGATGCCGGAGCTAAAGTTGAATTACAATAACCATCTTAACTGTTTAATACGATTATAATTTATTTTAAAACACATTCATTAATTCATTTGGGAAAATTATCAATTGATAATTCTTCCAATGGATGTGATTTATTTTTTTAAGTTGAAAAATTTTATAAAGGAGATAAAGTGAGTACATCTTCACAAACAAACGGATCTGCAGAGCGACATTCTTTTTCTCGAATTGAGCAAGTTGTTGAATATCCACATTTGCTCAATATTCAATTAGAAGCATTCGAGAATTTTTTACAAGAAAAAGCCCCGTCCTATAAAAGAAAAAATAAAGGACTTCAACAAATATTTAATTTAAACTTTCCGATTCAAGATTCACGCAGTCATCATCTTTTAGAGTTTGTTGAATACTATGTTGAAAAACCAAAATATTCAATTCGCGAATGTCAGGAAAGAGGATTAACTTTTTCTGTTCCATTAAAAGCAAAATTGCGTCTTTCATCAAAAGTTGAAAATAGTGATGAGTACGCAGATACAATTGAAGAAGTTGTGTATTTAGGAGTTTTACCATACATGACTACTAAGGGAACATTTATAATTAATGGCGCAGAGCGAGTTATTGTAAGTCAGTTGCATCGTTCGCCCGGTGTATTTTTTGGAGAAACAGTTCATCCGAATGGAACGCCACTTTATTCAGCTCGTATAATTCCTTTCCGCGGATCTTGGATGGAATTTACTACCGACGTAAATAATATAATGTATGTTTACATCGATAGAAAAAAGAAATTCCCAGTTACTACTTTATTACGTGCTCTTGGTTATTCATCTGATGATGATATTTTACATCTCTTTAATTTAATTGAAACTATTAAAGTTGGTGATGTTAATTTAAAAAATTATATCGATCGTACAATCTGCAGTGATGTTGTTGATAGAAAAACCGGCGAAATAATTCTTAACAAAGATTCTAAATTAACCGAAGAAGCAATTAAGAGAATTAAAAAATCAGATATATCAAAAATTAAAATTTTGATGGGTGATGAAAGTGGAATCGGTTCTATAATTGCAAATACAATTATAAAAGATTCAGTTCGCAGCGAACAAGATGCACTCGAAATTATTTACAAACAACTTCGATCAGGCGAAGCACCAGATCTTGAAACAGCAAAAAGTTTATTTGAAAAATTATTTTTTAATTCAAAGAGATATGATCTTGGCGAAGTTGGTAGAATCAGAATTAACGATAAATTAAAATTAGAAATTTCTAATTCTACTACCACTCTCACAAAAGATGATATTATTGCAATAATTCGATATTTGATTGCTCTCCAAGATGGCAAAGCAACAGTTGACGATATTGATCATTTAGGAAATAGACGTGTTAAAACAGTTGGCGAACAAATTGCCGGACAATATAATATCGGTCTTGCAAGAATGTGCAGAACTGTAAGAGAGCGATTAAATCAACGTGATGAAGAAGGATTTAAAATTGCTGATTTGATAAATGCGCGTACAATTTCAAGCGTGATAAATACTTTCTTCGGAACAAATCAACTTTCGCAATATATGGATCAAACAAATCCATTAGCAGAATTAACAAATAAAAGAAGAATGTCTGCGTTAGGACCTGGTGGTCTAACTCGCGAGCGAGCTGGTTTTGAAGTTCGTGACGTTCACTATACACACTATGGACGACTTTGCCCAATTGAAACTCCAGAAGGTCCAAACATCGGTCTTATTTCTTCACTTGCTATGCACGCTCGTGTAAATCAATATGGATTTATTGAGACACCTTATCGAGCTGTAAAAAATGGAAAAGTAACTGATGAAGTTGAATACCTAAATGCAGAACAAGAAGACAAATATACAATTGCTCAGGTAAATTCTAAATTAGATAACAGAAACAAATTTATTGATGTTCACATCTCATGTCGAAACAAAGGTGATTATGTTATTCAAGAACCGGAACAAATTCAATTTATAGATGTTGCTCCAACACAAATTGTTAGTGCTGCTGCAGCGCTAATTCCTTTTCTTGAGCATGATGATGCAAACCGTGCACTTATGGGATCGAATATGCAACGTCAAGCGGTTCCACTTTTACAACCAAATGCTCCAATTGTTGGTACCGGAATGGAATTAAAAGTTGCGCGCGATTCAAAAACTTGTATTGTTGCTGAACGTTCAGGAATTGTTGAAAGTGTTAATGGTGATAAAATTGTTGTTCAATATGATATTGACGATACCAACGCAGAACTCCTTACAAGCTTTGAAGACAAACGACGAGTTGAATATGAATTGGTAAAATATTTCCGCACAAACCAAAATACATGTATAAATCAACGTCCAATTGTATATCCTGGACAAAGATTTAAACGTGGAGAAATTCTTGCAGATGGATGTGCAACTCAAAATGGTGAATTAGCTCTCGGTCAAAATGTTCTCGTTGCATTTATGCCTTGGAGAGGATATAATTTTGAAGATGCTATAATTATAAATGAAAAACTTGTAGCAGATGACACTTTTACATCTATCCATATTCAAGAATATGAACTACAAGTTCGTGATACAAAGCGTGGTGAAGAAGAATTAACTCGCGAAATTCCAAACGTCAGCGAAGAAGCAACAAAAGATTTAGATGAAAATGGAATTATTCGTGTTGGTGCCGAAGTTAATGAAGGTGATATTTTAATTGGTAAAATTACTCCAAAAGGTGAAACAGATCCAACTCCAGAAGAAAAACTTTTAAAAGCAATCTTTGGAGAAAAAGCTGGTGAAGTAAAAGATGCATCTTTAAAAGCTCCTCCAGGAATGAAGGGCACAGTAATTTCTTCTAAACTTTTTAGCCGCAAACGTAAAAATGCTGAAACTAAAAAGGAAGACAAGAAAAAATTAGAAGTTCTTGAAAGAGAACATGAAGAATCATTAAAAGAAGTTTATTTAAAATTGCAAAAAAAACTTTCAACTTTACTTGATGGATTTGAATCTGTTGGTGTTCGGAATTCTGATGGAACAATGGCTATTCGCGCAGCCACAGAATTTAAAGAATCATTATTTATGAGTAACAATGCATTAGAGCAACTTGAATTCACAAAAGAGTGGACAGGTGATACTCGTAAAAATAATTTAGTTGAAAAGATTTTTGAAAATTATTTTGATACAAAAAATCAAATTGAAGATTCTTTCCGTCATGCAAAAAATAAAATTCTTATTGGCGATGAACTTCCTCCAGGAATTGTACAACTTGCAAAAGTTTACATTGCAAAAAAACGAAAGCTTTCTGTAGGGGATAAAATGGCAGGTCGACATGGTAACAAAGGTGTTCTTGCTGCAATTGTTCCGCAGGAAGATATGCCATTTATGCCAGATGGAAGACCAATTGATATTATTTTAAATCCGCTTGGTGTCCCTTCTCGTATGAATTTAGGACAATTATTTGAAACTGCTTTGGGTTTTGCTGGTTTTAAATTAAATAAAAAATTTGCAACACCAATTTTTGATGGTGCAAGCTGGAGCAATATCGAATCATTTATGAAAGAAGCAGGAATAAATCCAGAATCAAAAAGTACTTTAATTGATGGAAGAACTGGCGATAAATTCGATCAAGATGTTACAATCGGATATATTTATATGATGAAGCTTTCGCACTTGGTTGATGATAAAATTCACGCCCGTTCAGTTGGACCATATTCATTAATCACTCAACAACCACTCGGTGGAAAAGCACAATTTGGTGGTCAGCGATTTGGAGAAATGGAAGTTTGGGCTCTTCAAGGTTATGGTGCGGCTCATATTTTACAAGAAGTTTTAACTGTAAAATCGGATGACATTGTTGGTCGAGCAAAAGTTTATGAAGCAATTGTTAAAGGAGAAAATTTACCTTCTTCAAATATTCCGGAATCATTTAACGTTTTAGTTCGCGAACTTCAAGGCTTAGCGCTTGAAATTAAAACAGAATAATTATTAGTAACTCTCATTTTCAATAGAAATTGGAGAAATAAAAAATATGCATAACAAAAATAAAAACTCAGTACCAATAAAAGGTTTTACGAAAATTAGAATTAGTCTCGCCTCACCAGATTCAATTCTAACTCGTTCGTATGGTGAAGTTACAAAACCGGAAACAATTAATTATCGCTCATTCCGTCCGGAAAAAGATGGATTATTTTGCGAAAAAATATTTGGTCCGATTCGTGATTGGGAATGTCATTGTGGAAAATATAAAAGGATCAGATACAAAGGAATTATTTGCGATCGTTGCGGTGTTGAAGTAACTCAAAAAAGTGTTCGTCGTGAGAGAATGGGACATATTGCTTTAGCAGTTCCCGTTGCTCACATTTGGTATTTTAAATCAGCGCCAAGTAAAATTGGAAATCTACTTGGAGTTAGTAATAAAGATCTCGAAAGGATTGTTTATTACGAAACTTATGTTGTGATAAATCCCGGTACAACTGGTTTAAAGAAAATGGATATGATCAATGAAGATCAATTTATTGAAATTTTGGAGTCACTTCCAGAAACAAATAATAATCTTGACGACGAGAATCCAAAAAAATTTGTTGCAAAAATTGGTGGTGAAGCTTTAAAAGAACTTCTTAGAGGTATTGACATTGAGGCATTGTCTAGTAATTTGCGAACTCTAGTTAAAACAGAAACTGCAGTCATTAAAAAGAATGATGCTTTAAAAAGGCTTCGTGTCGTTGAAGCATTCCGTAAATCGATTGCAGAAAATATTAATCGTCCAGATTGGATGATTATTGATGTTGTTCCAGTTATTCCACCGGAATTAAGACCGCTTGTTCCTCTTGAGGGAGGCCGATTTGCAACTTCAGATTTAAATGATTTATATAGAAGAGTAATTATTCGCAACAATCGTTTAAAAAGATTAATTGATATTAAAGCTCCTGAATTAATTTTGCGAAATGAAAAAAGAATGTTGCAAGAAGCAATTGATTCTTTATTTGATAATACTCGTCGAGTAAATTCTGTAAAGACAGATAGCAATCGTCCATTAAAATCTTTATCAGATACTTTAAAAGGTAAACAAGGTCGATTTAGACAAAATCTTTTAGGTAAAAGAGTTGATTATTCCGGAAGATCGGTAATTGTTGTTGGTCCTGAATTACAACTTCATCAATGTGGTTTGCCAAAAGATATGGCCGTTGAACTTTTTAAACCATTCATCATCCGCAAATTAATAGAGCGTGGAATTGCAAAAACTGTAAAGAGCGCAAAAAAACTTGTTGATAAAAAAACTCCCGATATTTGGGATATCCTAGAAAGTATTATTGACGGTCATCCAGTTTTATTAAACCGAGCACCAACTTTACACCGTTTAGGAATTCAAGCTTTTCAACCAGTTTTGGTTGAAGGAAAAGCAATCAGAATTCATCCAATGGTTTGTACTGCTTTTAATGCTGATTTTGATGGCGACCAAATGGCTGTTCACGTACCACTTTCGTACGAATCTCAGTTAGAAGCAAGATTATTAATGTTGTCTAGTCATAATATTTTAGCTCCATCTAATGGTGCGCCGGTTGTTACTCCAACTCAAGATATGGTTTTGGGAATGTATTATCTTACAAAATCAAGATCGAATGAACTTGGTGAAGGAAAAACATTTGGAAGCATGCAAGAAGTAATAATTGCATATAACGAAAAAGCAGTTTCACTTCACGCAAAAATTAAACTTCACCATGAGGGTGAATTAATTGATACAACCGTTGGAAGAGTAATTTTTAATCAAATAGTTCCAAAAGGAACTGGATTTATAAATGAACTTTTAAACAAAAGAAGATTGGTTCAAATAATTGGAAACATTTTCCGTGTTTCCCCAAATACAAAAACCGCACAATTTTTGGATGAATTAAAACAGCTTGGTTTTACTCATGCTATGAAGGGTGGTTTATCAGTTAATGTTAATGATGTTACAATTCCAAAAGAAAAAGATGAAATGATTCATAAGGCTCAAAAAGAAGTTGAAGCAGTTGAGCGTCAATATCAAAATGGATTTATTACAAACGGTGAGCGTTATAATAAAGTAATTGATATTTGGACAAGAATTTCTTCAAAAGTTTCTGAAAAATTATTTGACACACTTCAACACTCAAAAGAAGGATTCAATTCTCTTTATATGATGATTGATTCTGGTGCTCGTGGATCAAAAGAACAGGTTCGTCAGTTAGCAGGTATGCGTGGACTTATGGCAAAACCACAAAAATCTTTAAGTGGTATTGCTGGTGAATTAATTGAAAATCCAATTCTCTCGAACTTTAGAGAAGGATTAACAATTTTAGAATATTTTATTTCAACACATGGTGCTCGTAAGGGACTTGCTGATACAGCTTTAAAAACTGCTGATGCAGGATATTTAACAAGACGTTTGGTTGATGTTGCTCAAGATGCAATTATTTCTATGGAAGATTGCGGAGCAATTCGTGGTGTTTTAACTGGTGCATTAAAAGAAGGTGAAGATATTAAAGAACCAATTTCTGAAAGAATAGTTGGCCGCGTTGCTGTACATAACATTATTGATCCTTTAACAAGAAAAACAATTGTAAAATCTGGAGAAGTTATTGATGAAGATAAAGCGCAAAATATTTCTGAAACTTCAATTGAAGAAGTAGAAATTCGTTCAGCTTTAACTTGTGAAGCGCGCCGTGGAATTTGTGTAAAATGTTATGGACGTAATTTAACTACGGGAGCTCTTGTTGAAATTGGAGAACCTGTTGGTATAATCGCAGCACAATCAATTGGTGAACCGGGAACTCAGTTAACACTTCGTACATTTCACACAGGAGGTACTGCTAGTTTAATTGCTTCTCAATCTCAGATTAATTCAAAATTTGATGGAACTGTTAATTTTGAAGGTGTTAAATTTATTACTACTACCGGTGAATTTGGAAAACAAATGATTGTTCTCGGTAGAAGTGGTGTAATAAATGTTCTGAATGAGGATAAAATTCTTTTAACTAAATATGATATTCCATACGGCGCAACTTTAATGGTGCCAGATAAATCGCATGTAAAAAAAGGTGAACTTATTTATGAATGGGATCCATACAATGCGGTAATTATTTCGGAACATGCAGGAAGAGTTGATTACAAAGATTTAAAGGAAAACATTACATTTCGAGAAGAACCAGATGAACAAACTGGACATATCCAAAAAGTTGTTATCGACTCACGTGATAAAACTTTAAGTCCTGCAATTTCTGTTCAAACTTCAAAAAATGGAAAACATATAAATTATATTTTACCAACTCGAGCACATTTAATTGTAGATAACGATGAGGAAATTACTGCTGGAACAATTCTTGTAAAAATTCCGCGTGATATCGGAAAGACAAGAGATATTACCGGTGGTCTTCCACGCGTTACAGAATTATTTGAAGCTCGTTCACCTGGAGATCCCTCTGTTGTAAGTGAGATAAATGGAATTGTTCGCTTCGGTGCACAAAAACGTGGCTCACGAGAAATTATTGTTGAGAGTTCTGATAAATCTTCTGCAAAAACTTATCTTGTTCCACTTGGTAAACATGTTCTTGTTCAAGAAAATGATATTATTAGAAGTGGCGAAAGAATTACTGACGGAGCAATTAACCCGCATGATATTTTAAAAATTAAAGGAACATCTGAAGTTCAAAAATATCTTGTTAACGAAATTCAAGAAGTTTATAGAATTCAAGGTGTTAAAATAAATGATAAGCATGTGGAAGTTATCGTTCGCCAAATGATGCAAAAAGTTAGAATTACTGATTCGGGTGATACACACTTCCTTGAAGGTGAAAATGTTGAAAAATCATTCTTTGAAGTTGAAAACCAAAAATTAAATGATAAAATTTTTATCACAAATAAAGGTGATGGTAAATTTAAATCGTTAGTTCTTGACAAAAAAGAGGTAAAAGAAATTAATTCAGAATTAAAAAAGAAAGATAAAAAACCAGCTGAGTTCCGTGATGCCGAACCTGCAATGAGTGAACCTATTTTACTCGGAATTACCAACGCAGCCCTTTCAACTGAAAGCTTTATTTCTGCAGCTTCTTTCCAGGAAACAACAAAAGTATTAACTGATGCTGCGATTGCAGGAAAAACTGATAAATTACTCGGATTAAAAGAAAACGTAATTATGGGTAATTTAATTCCAGCAGGGACTGGTTTAAAGAAGTTTAAACATATACAAGTTATTGCAAATACTGAGATAGGTGAAGTATCAGAAACTGAAGAAGAAGATAATGAATTAGATGATTCTGAAGTTGTTGTAGCAAAAAAAGTTAAAAGAAAAGTGAAAGTTAAAAAATAATTAATGCAGAAAAACTTGACTTAAAAATATTTTTACACTACTTTAACAGGCTTTTTTATAGAAAGAAAGATAATAATTGTGCCAACAATAAACCAACTTATACGTTTTGGAAGAGAAGTTGTAGCTTACAAAAGTAAGTCACCAGCTCTTGATAAGAATCCGCAGAAACGCGGAGTATGCACTCGTGTGTATACAACAACTCCTAAAAAACCAAACTCAGCTTTGAGAAAAGTTGCTCGTGTTCGTTTATCTCACGGAAGTGAAGTAACAGCATATATTCCGGGTGAAGGGCATAATTTACAAGAACACTCTATAGTATTAATTCGTGGTGGTCGTGTTAAAGATTTGCCAGGTGTAAGATATCATATAATTCGTGGTGTACTTGATACGGCTGGAGTTACAGATCGAAAACAAGGTCGATCAAAATATGGTTCAAAAAAAGCAAAAAAATAAATGAGAAAAAAAGCTAAAAAACATAATAATCTTTCAAGCGATACAAAATTTAACGATCCAATTATATCGCTATTCATAAATAATATTATGAAAGATGGCAAAAAGCAATTAGCGCAAACAATTGTGTATGATGCGTTTGATTTTGTTGAGAAAAAATCTAGTAATAATCCTGTTGATGTTTTTAAAAAAGCTATGGGTAATGTTTCTCCTTTACTAGAAGTTAAAGCTAGGCGTGTTGGTGGTGCTACATATCAGGTTCCCACAGAAGTTCGTCCAGAGCGACGAACCGCTCTTGCAATCCGATGGTTAATTTCCTATGCAAAGGAAAGGTCGGACAAATCAATGGCTCAAAAATTAGCTGCAGAAATTTTTTCTGCTTCTAATAATGAAGGCAATGCAGTGAAGAAAAAAGATGATGTTCATCGCATGGCTGAAGCAAATAAAGCGTTTGCTCATTTCCGCTGGTAATAAAGCGGAAGTTTAAACGTATAAAAAATTTATTAACAGGAGGGTAGAAATACCTATCCTATTTTTGAAGATTAAAGTTTTATAAAATTTTATGCAACGTAAATATCCAATTGATCGTACACGCAATATCGGTATTATGGCTCATATCGATGCCGGTAAAACTACAACTACCGAGCGTATACTCTATTATACTGGTGTTGTTCACCGGATGGGTGAAGTGCATGATGGCGCAGCAACAATGGATTGGATGGAACAAGAGCAGGAAAGAGGAATTACAATTACCTCTGCTGCAACAACTTGTTTCTGGCGTGAAAATCGAATCAATATAATTGATACTCCGGGTCACGTTGATTTTACAATCGAGGTTGAAAGATCACTTCGTGTTTTAGATGGTGCAGTTGCATTATTCTGTTCTGTTGGTGGTGTTGAACCACAATCTGAAACCGTATGGCGACAAGCTGATAAGTATGGCGTTCCAAGAATTGCATTTATAAATAAAATGGATCGCGTTGGAGCAGATTTTTTTGGTGCAGTTAATATGATGAAAGAGCGCCTCGGTGCAAATGCTGTTCCAATTCAAATTCCAGTTGGTGAAGGTGATATGTTTACAGGTATCATTGACCTTACAACAATGAAGGCTAGAGTTTTTGATGAATCTACAAATGGTCAAGAATGGGAAGACATGGAAATCCCACACGACATGCAAAAAATTGCAAACGAAAGCAGAATTAAAATGCTTGAAGCTGTTTCAGAAGAAGATGATACTTTGCTCGAAAAATATTTGAACGGTGAAGAAATTTTACAAGAAGAAATCTCAAAAGTTTTAAGGCAAGCTTGTATCAAATCAAAAATTATTCCAGTTTTATGCGGATCATCTTTTAAAAATAAAGGTGTACAAATGTTGCTCGATGCTGTGGTTGATTATTTACCATCGCCATTAAATGTTAATGATGGAATAATTACGGGTCATCACGAAAACATGCACGACGCTATTACTCGTCAAGTAAGTGATCAAGAAAAATTTACAGCTCTTGCATTTAAAATTATGACCGATCCTTATGTCGGTCGTTTAACATTTTTTAGAATTTATAGCGGTACAGTTGATGCTGGTTCGTACATCTACAATTCAATAAGTGGAAAAAAAGAAAGAGTTGGAAGAATTTTACGAATGCATGCAAACACTCGTGAAGATGTAGATAAAGGATTTACAGGAGATATTTTAGCAGCAATCGGTTTTAAAAGCACTCGCACTGGTGATACTTTGTGTGATGAAAAAGATCCAATAATTCTTGAAAGAATGGAATTTCCAGATCCCGTTATACACCAAGCTATTGAACCAAAAACAAAAGTTGATCAAGAAAAATTATCAGAAGCTTTACAAAAACTTGCTGAAGAAGATCCAACTTTCAGAATTTCTACAAACGAAGAAACTGGTCAAACATTAATTGGTGGAATGGGTGAATTGCACCTCGAAATTATTGTTGAAAGAATGAAGCGTGAATTTAAAGTTGAAGCAAATGTGGGGAAACCTCAAGTTGCTTACAAAGAAACCATTCGTAAAAAAGTTGAAGCCGAAGGAAAATTTATTCGTCAATCTGGTGGAAAAGGACAATATGGTCATGTTTGGATTGAACTTGAACCAAACGAAAAAGGAAAAGGTTTTGATTTTGAAGATGCAGTTGTTGGTGGCTCGGTTCCAAGAGAATTTATAAAACCAACAATGGAAGGTATTAAAGAAGCTTTAAAAAATGGTGTGCTTGCCGGATATCCAATTGAAGATGTTAAGGTAAAATTAATTGATGGTTCATTCCATCCAGTTGATTCATCAGAAATGGCATTTAAAATTGCAGGTTCAATGGCTTTCCAAGCTGCTGCAAAAAAAGCAAATCCAGTTTTATTAGAACCAATGATGGGAGTTGAAGTTGTAACTCCTGAAGAATATATGGGAGATGTAATGGGAGATTTAAGTTCTCGTCGTGGAAAAATTGAAGGAATGACCACACGAAAAGATGCACAAGTAATAAAATCTTTGGTTCCACTTTCAGAAATGTTTGGTTACTCAACACAACTTCGTTCAATGACTCAAGGTCGAGCACATTACACAATGCAATTTTCGCATTATGATGAAGCGCCAAAATCAATTGCTGAAGAAATTATTGAAAAAGTAAAAGGTAAAGAATCAGTTTCTGCATAAAATTTAAAAATGAAAAACAAAATTAAATCACAAATTATAAAAAGGAGTTACCATGGCTAAAGAAAAATTCTTGCGCGATAAACCGCACGTTAATATTGGAACCATTGGTCACGTTGATCATGGAAAAACCACATTGACAGCTGCTATTACAATGACATTGGCAAAAAAGAATCTTGCTTCTGTCAGAACATTTGATAGCATCGATAATGCACCTGAAGAGCGTGCACGTGGGATAACGATTCAAACTGCACACGTTGAGTATCAAACAGAAAATAGACACTACGCACACGTCGATTGCCCAGGCCACGCTGATTATGTAAAAAATATGATCACTGGTGCGGCACAAATGGATGGTGCAATTCTTGTTGTTGCTGCAACTGATGGACCAATGCCACAAACTCGTGAACACATTTTACTTGCTCGTCAAGTTGGTGTGCCACACATTGTTGTCTTCATGAATAAAATTGATGCTTCAGATCCTGAATTAGCAGATTTAGTTGAAATGGAATTACGTGATTTATTAAAATCATATGAATATCCTGGAGATGAAATTCCAATTATTCGTGGCTCAGCATTGAAAGCAATGGAAGCTGCAGTTAAAGCAGATACAAAACCAGATCATCCAGATTTACAATGCATATTTAAGTTAATGGAAGCAGTTGATAGCTATATTCCAGTTCCACAACGTGATGATGCAAAACCATTCTTGATGCCAATTGAAGATGTATTCTCAATTACAGGACGTGGTACAGTTGGAACAGGTCGTGTTGAAAGAGGACGTGCAAAAGTTGGAGATGAAGTTGAAATTATCGGAATCGGTCAACATAAAAAAACAGTTATCACTGGTGCAGAAATGTTTCGCAAAGAATTAGATGAAGTTGTTGCAGGTGATAATGCCGGAATTCTTTTACGCGGTGTTGAAAAAGATGATTTGCAACGTGGTATGGTTGTTGCAAAACCTGGTTCAATTACTCCACATAAAAAATTTACAGCTCAAGTTTATGTTCTTAAAAAAGATGAAGGTGGAAGACACACTCCATTTATTAATGGATATCGTCCACAATTTTATTTTAGAACAACCGACGTTACAGGAAATGTACAACTTCCAACTGGTGTTGAAATGATTATGCCTGGCGATAACGTAGATAATATGAGTGTAGAATTAATTTCTACAATTGCTATGGAAGAAGGATTACGTTTTGCTATCCGTGAGGGTGGAAAAACAGTTGGTGCTGGTGTTGTAACAAAAATAGTTGAGTAAAAAAAATTATTAATATTCAAATTAGGAGTTAAAAGTGGCAAGTCAAAAAATTAGAATTAAGTTGCGGTCGTACGATCATAACCTTATTGACAAATCTGCTGATAAGATTATCAAAACAGTAAAGTCAAGTGGAGCAATAGTTTCTGGGCCAATACCCTTGCCAACAAAAAAAACAGTTTATACAGTAAATCGTTCGCCACATGTGGATAAAAAATCGCGTGAGCAATTTGAAACAAGAATTCACAAACGATTAATTGACATTTTAACCTCAGGCTCAAAAACAGTTGATGCTTTAATGAAACTTGATTTGCCAGCTGGTATTGATGTTGAAATTAAAACTTAACGGTTTACTTATTCGAACTTAAGGAGCAATAGTGAAAGGCATTTTAGGAAAAAAAATTGGTATGACGAGTATCTTCGACGAAAACGGATTATCGATTCCTTGTACCGTTATTGAAGCTGGTCCTTGTTATGTTACAAATATCAGAACTAAAGAAAGAGATGGTTACAACGCTGTTCAACTTGGGTTTGATGAAAAACCTGAAAGATTAGTAAACAGTCCATCAAAAGGAAATTTCAAAAAAGCAAATGTAAAGCCATTGCGCTTAATTAAAGAATTTCGTGATTTTAATTCCGAAAATATTTCTGTCGGAATGGAAGTGAAGGCCTCTTTGTTTATTCAAGGGGAAAAAGTTGATGTGACATCTCGTTCAAAGGGACGTGGATTTCAGGGAGTTGTAAAACGGCATCACTTTAGTGGTGTTGGTATGACATCTCACGGAGCATCGGATAGAGTTAGAGCACCAGGATCTATTGGTGGCTCATCTTATCCATCAAGAGTTTTTAAAGGAATGAAAATGGCCGGACGAATGGGCTTTGACAATGTTACAATTAAAAATTTGGTTGTTGTAAAAGTTATTGATGAATCAAATTTAATTTTAATAAAAGGTTCAATACCTGGTGCAAAAAACACTTACGTAAAAATTACAAAGTAACTTTACAATTATGGAAATAGAAGTTATAAAAACAAACGGTTCAAAAACAGGAGAGATGGTCACACTATCTCCTGAAATTTTTGAGATAACACCAAACGATCATGCAATTTATATGTCTGTTCGATCATACATGGCAAATCAACGACAAGGAACACATAAAACAAAAGAGCGTGGCGAAGTTCGTGGTGGTGGTAAAAAACCTTATTCTCAAAAAAAGACTGGTAATGCCAGACAAGGTACAAGACGTTCTCCAATAATGGTTGGTGGTGGAACAATTTTTGGTCCAAAACCTCATGACTATGTTGTGAAGTTGCCAAGCAAAGTTAAAAAGCTTGCAAGGAAGTCTGCACTCAGTTACAAAGCAAAAGAAAATAATATTATTGTTATTGAAGATTTTATAATTGGTGAACCAAGAACAAAAAATATGGTTACAATTTTAAAGGCTCTTCAAATTGAGAATAAAAAAATTCTTTTATTAACTCCTTCGAGCGATTTAAATATTATTAAGTCCGGAAGAAATATTAAAAAATTAAATATTCTTGAAGCCAACAAAGCATCTACATACGAAATATTAAACAGCAATATTTTACTTTTACAAAAAGGATCTGTAGAAATAATTAATAAAACTTTTTCGTTGAACTAATATGATAAGCACTCTTATTAAACCACTTTTAACCGAAAAAATGACATCAATGACATCTCTTCGTCAATATGCTTTTTCGGTAAATATTAATTCAAATAAAATTGAAATTGCAAAAGCAGTTGAAAAAAAATTTAATGTTGAAGTTTTATCAGTTCGCACTGTTAATGTTAAAGGAAAATTAAAAGGCCAAATGACTAAAAAAGGAAGAGTTGAAGGCAGAAGACCAAGTTGGAAAAAAGCATTTGTAACAATTAAAGAAGGACAGACAATTGATCTGTTACCAACTGCTTAATTAAGGATATTTTATGGCATTAAGAAAATTAAAACCAAATACTCCGGCAACAAGATTTTATTCTGTTTCCAGTTTTGAAGAGATAACTTCTACTAAAAAAGAAAAATCTCTTGTAGAGGGATTGTCAAAATCTGGTGGAAGAAATAATCATGGACGAGTTACATCGCGTCATCGTGGTGGCGGACATAAAAGATTATACAGAATTATAGATTTTAAAAGAGATAAATATAATATTCCAGCAAGAGTTGATTCAATTCAATACGATCCAAATAGATCTGCAAGAATTGCATTGCTAGTTTATGCAGATGGCGAAAAGCGATACATACTTTCTCCAAATGAATTAAAAGTTAATGATGTTTTATTATCATCAGAAACTGCAGATATTAAAACCGGAAATGCATTACCACTTTCAGCAATTCCAATAAATACAAATGTCCATAATATTGAACTCAGAAAAGGAAAAGGTGGACAAATTGCACGAAGCGCGGGAAATTTTGCAGTTGTTCAAGCTAAAGAAGGAGATTTTGTTTTATTAAAATTTCCGTCAGGCGAAATTAGAAATGTTCATTCAAATTGTTTTGCAACAGTTGGGATGCTTGGCAATGCCGACAAAGAAAATATTAGTTTAGGAAAAGCAGGTCGTTCGCGTTGGTTAGGAAGAAGACCTCACGTGCGTGGTGTTGCTATGAATCCAGTTGATCACCCAATGGGTGGTGGAGAAGGTAAAACCTCAGGTGGTGGTCACCCGGTTAGTCCATGGGGACAAAAATCAAAAGGATTAAAAACCAGACATGCAAACAGAAGATCTGAAAAATATATTATTAAGCATCGAAATTAAATATGAGCCGTTCAATTAAAAAAGGTCCTTATATCGATTCACGTTTGATGAAAAAAGTTGACGTGTTAAATAAATCGAATAAAAAACAATTAGTAAAAACTTGGTCACGTGCATGCACAATTATTCCTGAATTTGTTGGACATACTTTTGCAGTGCATAATGGGAATAAATTTATTCCAGTTTATGTAACCGAAATGATGGTTGGCCACAAGCTTGGTGAATTTGCACCAACAAGAATTTTTAAAGGTCATCCAGGAATTAAAAAAGAAGAAACAACTACAGCTTAAAAGGAAACTTAATGGAAGCAAAAGCTATAAATAGATATATCGGAACATCGCCTCGCAAAATGAGATTAGTAATTGATCTCATTCGTGGAAAGTCAGTTGATGAGGCAATGAATATTTTACATTTTTTACCAAAGCATGCGTCAAAAACAGCAGAAAAAGTTTTACGCTCGGCAGTTTCGAATATGCAAAATAAAGATCACTCTGGAAGAGTTGACACGCACTCACTTTTTGTAAAAGAATGTTTTGTTGATAGTGGTGCATCAATGAAGAGAATGATGCCTGCACCGATGGGACGAGCATATCAAATTTTAAAAAGATCGAACCACATTACAATTGTAGTTTCGCAAAAACAAAATAACGATAGCAATAAATCAAGTAAGGAATAAAAACTTGGGACAAAAAACACATCCAATTGGTTTTAGATTAGGCATTATTAAAGGCTGGGATTCAAACTGGTTTGAGCCAAAACATTACGCATCTAAATTAAAAGAAGACGAAGCAATTAGAAATTTTGTAAGCACAAAATTAAAAACTGCCGGAGTTTCAAAAATTACAATTGATCGTTCGCCAAAATATGTTTGTATAACAATTCACACATCGCGCCCAGGTATTGTAATCGGAAAAAGTGGAAAAGATATTGCAATCTTAGAAGAAGAATTAAGAAAGCTGACAAATAAGGATATTAAAATTTTGATAAGTGAAATAAAGCGTCCTGAACTTGACGCAGCATTAGTTGCAGAAACAATTGCAAGACAACTTGAAGGAAGAATTGCTTTTAGACGTGCAATGAAACAAGCAATCACATCAGCTCGAAGAATGGGGGCAGAAGGAATTCGTATAAAATGCAGTGGCAGACTTGGTGGTGCTGATATTGCTCGATCGGAACAATATAAAGAAGGAAGAATTCCGCTACATACTTTACGCGCTGATATAGATTATGCAAATACAGCAGCTTTAACAATTTATGGTTTGATTGGAATTAAAGTCTGGATTTGCAAAGGCGAAATACTTGAAAAATTAAATAAGTAAGGAAGATTAGTTTTATGTTAATGCCAAAAAGAGTAAAGTTTAGAAAAAGTCAACGAGGAAGACGCAAAGGAATTGCAACTCGTGGGGCAACTATTGCTTTTGGTGATTTTGGAATAAAAGCTTTAGAAGCTGGCTGGATTACACAAAGACAAATTGAAGCATCACGCGTGGCGTTAACTAGAATGATGAAACGCGAAGGAAAAGTTTGGATCCGAATTTTTCCGGATAAACCTGTAACAAAAAAACCTGCAGAAACCAGAATGGGTAGTGGTAAAGGTGTTCCTGAATTTTGGGTTGCAGTTGTAAAACCAGGAACAGTTTTATTTGAAGTTGCCGGTTTGAATAAAGAGGCAGCAAAAGAAGCTTTGCGTTTAGCTGGACACAAACTCCCGGTTAAAACAAAATTTTCAATGCGTTATGATTACATTGAACATAATTAATTTTTGAAAAGATGAAAGACACTAAAGAAATAAGAAGTTTAACCGATTCAGAATTGGTAAAACGTATTCAAGAAGAAAAAGAATTATTGGCAACAATGACCTTTCAAAAAACCACCGGTCAGATTCAAAAGCCATCTCTTTTTAGTTTATCGCGAAGAAGTATTGCGCGAATGAAAACAATTTTGCGTGAACGCGAACTTGAACAAAAGAAAAAATAATTAATTTAAAAAATGAAAACACGTTCATCACAAAGAAAAGTTAAAACCGGAAAAGTTGTAAGTAACAAAATGGCAAAGAGTATTGTTGTGGCAATTGAAAGAAGGATAGTTCATTCTTTGTATAAAAAATATTTTAAAAGAACAACAAGATTAATGGCGCACGATGAAACAAATATTGCAAAAGTTGGCGATACAGTAAAAATTATGGAAACAAGACCATTAAGTAAAAATAAAAGATGGCGTTTAGTAAAAGTTGTATCAACAGCAAAATAAAAAACTAGAAAAATTATATGATTCAAGAAGAAACTAATTTAGTCGTAGCAGATAATTCGGGAGCAAAAAAAGTTCGTTGCATTCGGGTTCTCGGTGGACATGAAAGAAGATACGCTTCGCTTGGAGATTTGATTGTTGTTGCAGTTAAATCAGCAATCCCAGGTGGTGGAGTTAAAAAAGGTGAAGTTTCGCGAGCCGTTGTTGTAAGAACCGCAAAAGAAGTTCGTCGTAAAGATGGCTCTTATATCAGATTTGATGAAAATGCTGCTGTGCTTTTAAATCAACAAGGTGAGCCAAGAGGAACAAGAATTTTTGGCCCCGTTGCTAGAGAACTTCGCGAAAAAAAATATATGAAAATTGTTTCATTAGCTCCGGAAGTAATTTAAAGTAACTTATATGAATATTAAAAAGAACGACACAGTAATTGTAATTACAGGCAACTCAAAAGGCAAAGAAGGAAAAGTTTTACAAGTTATTCTTGCAACAAATAAAATTATTGTTGAAGGAGTGAATATAATTAAGCGTCATACAAAGCCATCTCAAAAAAATCCACAAGGTGGAGTTGTTAAAAAAGAGGGACCAATTAACGCATCAAATGTAATGGTTAAATGTCCGCAAACTTCAAAACCAACAAGAATTGGTTCGTCAAGAGTTAAAGATTCTGTTACAGGAAAAATCAAAGTGATGCGAGTTTCAAGACGAAGTAAGGAAATGTTTTAAAAAAATAATTTTATTATAAAATGGCAAAAGATAAAAAAATTGTAAAGACAGAAAAAAAAGAAAAAGTAGTCGCTGAGATTTTACCGGGCGTTACTCCACGTTTAATGGAGAAATATAAAAAGGAAGTTATTCCTGCTATGATTTCATTATTTAAATATAAAAATATAATGGCGGTTCCAAAGTTGGAAAAAATTGCAATTAATGCAGGTGTTGGTGCAGCTACTCAAGATGCAAAAATTCTTGAAACAACTGTTAAAGAATTAGAAGCAATTACCGGCCAAAAAGTTATTACAACAAAAGCAAAAAAAGCAATTTCAAATTTTAAATTACGTCAACATATTCCAATTGGCGCTAAAACAACTTTGCGTGGTAAAATGATGTTTGAGTTTTTAGATAGATTAATAAATGTGGCAATGCCGCAAATTAGAGATTTCCGTGGAGTTTCAAATAAATCTTTTGATGGATTTGGAAACTACACTCTTGGAATTAAAGAACAAATCATTTTCCGAGAAATTGATCCTGATAAAACAAATCGCATTAGTGGAATGGATATAACTTTTGTAACAACTGCCAAAACTGATCAAGAAGCAAAAGAGCTTTTGAAAAATTTTGGAATGCCTTTTATTAAACAGTAAGGAAATTTTTTTATGGCAAAAACAAGCTCAATAGCTAGAGAACTTAGAAGAAAAAAAACTGTAGCAAAGTATGCTGCGCTCCGAAAAGAATTAAAAGAAAAAGGAGATATCGAAGCATTGCGTTTGCTACCACGTGATAGTATTCCAAATAGATTACACAATCGCTGTCAAAAATCAGGCAGATCACGTGCTTACATGAGAAAATTTGGTTTATCTCGTATAGCTTTCCGCGAAATGGCTTTAAGCGGAAAAATTCCAGGTATTGTAAAATCAAGCTGGTAAAGGAAAAATTATGTCACACTCAGATCCAATTGCAGATTTTTTAACAAGAATTAGAAACGCTGTTAAAGCTGGTCATCGTCAAGTTGAAATACCAGCATCAAACATGAAAAAAGAATTATCAAATATATTAAAAGCTAAAAAATTTATAAATGATTTTGCTGTTATTGAAGATACAAAACAAGGAAAAATAAAAATTAATTTACGTTATAGCGAAAACCAAAGTGTAATTCGAGGTTTAAAAAAAATCAGTCTTCCCGGTATCAGACAATACCGCGCGCATGATGAATTGCCAAGAGTTCAAAACGGAATGGGAATTGCTGTAATTTCAACATCAAAAGGTTTAATGACAGATAAACAAGCCCGCAAAGAAAAAGTTGGTGGCGAAGTTATTTGTTACGTTTGGTAATTAAAGGAGAAAAAAGTGTCACGATTAGGAAATAGACCAGTAGGAATTTTGCAAGGAGTTAAAGTCCAATTGCAAAATAATTTGATTCAAGTAATCGGCCCAAAAGGCCAGCTTGTAGCAAATATTTCTCCAAAAATTTTAGTTGAGATTTCTGAAAAAGAAGTTTCAATTAAAAGATCAAATGATAATAAATTTGAAAAAGCATTACATGGCACTACAAGAGCAATTGTATCAAACATGATAAAAGGTGTAACAGAAGGTTATACAAAAAAACTTGAACTTGTCGGTGTTGGTTACAGAGCTGAAATGAAAGGAAAAGTTTTAGTTTTACAACTTGGATTTTCGCATCCAATTGTTTTTAAATCGCCAGAAGAAATTACAATTACTACTCCAACGCAAACAAATATTATTATTACTGGAGTAGATAAACAACTTGTTGGATTGGTTGCAGCAAAGATAAGATCGTTTCGTCAGCCAGAGCCATATAAAGGTAAAGGTGTTAAATACGATACAGAAATAATCAGACGTAAAGCAGGTAAAACCGCAGCTACAGCTGGTAAATAAGGAATAAAATGATTACAAAAAATTTTAGTGCACGTAGATTAAAAATTAAAAAACACATTCGTAAAAAAATTAATGGTACAACAGAAAGGCCACGTCTCTCTGTTTATAGAAGTTTGAATGAGTTTTATGGTCAAATAATTGATGACATTACCGGTAAAACATTATTAGCGATATCAACAAAGAGTAAAGAGCTTCAAGTAAATTTGAAACAAGCAAAATCAAAAGTTGGTAAAAGCGCAATTGTTGGTAAAGTTTTAGCAGAAAAAGCAAAATCGTTAAATATTACAAAAGTTGTGTTTGATAGAAACGGCTTTTTGTATCATGGCAGAGTAAAGGCATTTGGAGATGCAGCTCGTGAAGGAGGATTGCAGTTTTGATTAGTAATTTATTTTCGAAAAAAAATACAAACGAAGTAAGATTGTCGGGTCGTCTAATGGCAGGACAGCGCCCTTTGAAGGCGTTTGTAGAGGTTCGACTCCTCTCCCGACAACAAATAATTTTTTATTCAAATATTAATTAAAGGAATTATTGTGGCACGTTTAAAAACAAGCGAACTTGAACTTAAAGAAAAATTAGTACACGTCGGTAGAGTTACCAAAGTTGTTAAAGGTGGTCGACGATTTAGTTTTAGCGCAATAGTTGTTGTTGGCGACCAAAATGGACATGTCGGTATTGGTCTTGGTAAAGCAAACGAAGTTGTGAATGCAATTGCTAAAGGTACTGAAGATGCTAAAAAAAATATTGTAACAGTCCCGATTGTAAATGGAACTATTCCACATGAAGTTATTGGTAAATTTGGCGCTGGTAAAGTTTTATTAAAACCAGCATCTCCCGGAACAGGATTAATTGCAGGTGGTGGTGTTCGTGCATTATTAGAAACCGCTGGTATTAAAGATGTTTTAACAAAACAAATGGGTTCATCAAATCCACATAATATTGTTAAAGCAACTTTAAATGCACTTTTAAATTTACAAGATGCAAAATCAATTGCAAATCTTCGTGGAATTACTTTGCATGAGCTTTTCGAATAATGAAAAGAGAAAAATAAAATGGAAAAAAAATTATTAATTACTCAAACTAAAAGTATGATTCATACTTTAAAAAAACATAAAGCAACTATCATAGCTTTAGGTTTGGGAAGACCAAATTTTACAGTAATAAAAAAAGATACTCCTCAAATTCGCGGGATGATTAATAGAGTTAATTATTTAGTGCGAGTTGAAGAGGTGAAGGAATAAATATATGTCGAGCATTTTAAGTAATTTAAGGTACGCTCCGGGATCCAGAAAAAAAACCAAACGCATTGGTCGTGGACAAGGTTCGGGTCATGGCGGAACTGCAACTCGTGGTCATAATGGACAGTGGTCTCGCTCTGGTGCAGGAGTAAAAAGAAATTTTGAAGGTGGACAAATGCCACTTATTCGTCGTCTTCCAAAATTTGGATTTACAAATATTTTTAGAGTTGAATATTCAGTAATTAATTTAAATAAGATTAGTGAATTTATTCAAAAAGGAAAACTTGATTCAACAATTAATCCAGAAACTTTATCTAAAGCTGGATTAATTCCGAATAAAAATTCTTTAGTTAAAATTTTAGGTGACGGTGACATAAAAAGTGTAATTACAATTACTGCTCATAAATTTTCAAAAACTGCTGCTGATAAAATTACAGCCTCTGGTGGAAGTGTAAATCATATTGAACTAAAAAGTAAACCAACTGCATCTACAAATTAAAAATTACGAATGAGTACTTTTTCAGAAAATATCAGGAACATTCTCAAAATAGAAGAGCTTAGAGCTAGAGTATTTTTTACAATTGCTTTACTAATTGTAGTTCGCATTGGCTCGCATATTACATTGCCTGGTGTTGATGCAAGTGTTTTATCAAGTGCAATGCGTAATCAAGAATCAAACACACTTTTTGGATTGTACGATTTATTTGTTGGAGGCGCATTTAGCAACGCAGCAATTTTTGCATTAGGAATTATGCCTTACATAAGTACCTCAATTGTAATTCAACTTTTGGGTGCGATAGTTCCATTTTTTCACAAACTTCAGCAAGAAGGGGAAAGTGGCAGAAAAAAAATAAATCAATACACTCGCCTTGGCACAATTTTAGTTTCACTTTTACAAGCATGGGGTGTTAGTGTTAGATTGCTAACTTTAAATGCAAACGGAGTATCAATTGTTCCGATTGAAGTTCAGGGACTCTCTTTTACAATTACTACAATGATAATTTTAACTGCAGGTACAATGTTTATGATGTGGCTTGGAGAACAAATTACAGAGCGTGGAATTGGAAATGGAATTTCTTTAATAATTTTTGTTGGAATTATTGCTCTCTTTCCAAGTTCAATTATTGACGAACTTCAAATGGTTAACTCAGGCGCTCGTCCACTTTTAGTTGAAATAATTATTTGGGGATTGATGATCTTAATTGTTGCAGGCGTTGTTGTTGTAACACAAGCTACAAGAAGAATACCGGTACAATATGCAAAACGTGTTGTTGGACGAAAAGTTTACGGTGGTGTAACGCAATATATTCCACTTAGAATTAACACAGCTGGAGTGATGCCAATTATTTTTGCACAATCATTAATGTTTATTCCAAGCACTGTGTTTACATTTTTTCCTGAAAGTGAATTTGTAGCAAATCTTTCAGGTTATTTTAATTACACCTCAATTACATATTCAGTTATTTATGGATTGATGATTGTATTCTTCACATATTTTTATACTGCAATTGCATTTAATCCAAAAGATGTTGCCGAAAATATGCAAAAGCAAGGTGGATTTATTCCTGGAATAAGACCCGGAAAACCAACTTCAGAATTTATTGACAATATTTTAACAAAAATTACTTTACCAGGATCATTCTTTTTAGCGTTCGTTGCAATTTTACCAGCATTCATGATTAATTTTGGAATTACTTCGAACTTTGCTTCTTTTTTTGGAGGCACAAGTTTATTAATTATTGTTGGTGTTGCGCTTGATACTCTACAGCAAATTGAATCTCACTTATTGATGCGTCATTATGATGGGTTTATGCAAAGTGGAAAAATTAAAGGAAGAATCGGAAGATAAAAATGTTTAAAAGAACATCAACTTTAGTTAAATCCGAAGAAGAAATTAATATTATGCGCGCAAGTGGCAAAATTACTTCAGATGTTTTAAAACTAATTTCCTCTTTTATAAAAGTTGGTGTTACAACAAAAGAACTTGATGATGTTGCTTTTGATTTTATTAAATCAGCAGGTGCTTTTCCAGCATTTAAAAATTATGGTCACGATAAAAATAATTTATATCCTGCAACACTTTGCGTTTCAATAAATGATGAAGTTGTTCATGGGATTCCTTCTGATAGAAAATTACAAGAAGGTGATATCGTGTCGGTTGATGTTGGTGTAGAATATCGAAATTATTTTTCTGATAGTGCATCAACATTTAAAGTTGGAAAAGTTTCATCTGAAAAAGAACATTTAATGAATGTTACAAAAGAGTCACTCGAAAAAGGTATTGAAAAAGCAATTGTTGGAAATCATATTGGAGATATTTCTCATGCAATTCAAAGTTTTGTTGAGAAGGAAGGTTTTTCAGTTGTTCGTGATTTAGTCGGTCATGGAGTTGGAAGAGAATTGCATGAAGAACCACAAATTCCAAATTTTGGAAAACCTGGAGATGGAATTGAATTAACCGAAGGAATGACACTCGCAATTGAGCCGATGATAAATGCAGGAAGTTATAAAGTAATTGTTGGTGATGATGGTTGGACAATCAAAACGAAAGATGGAAAACCCTCTGCGCATTTTGAGCATACAATTGTAGTTGGTAAAAACAAAGCAGAGATTTTAACTTAAGAATGTCAAAACAGGATTCTATTAAAATGGATGGAGTAATTCTTGATACTTTACCAAACGCATCTTTTAAAGTCAAGTTAGATAATGGGCACGAAATTTTAGCTCATATCTCTGGCAAAATGAGAATGCATTACATTAAAATTTTAGTTGGCGATAAAGTTACAATTGAAATGTCTCCTTATGATTTATCAAAAGGTAGAATTTCTTATCGTTATAAATAAAAAAGGAAGTTTATGAAAGTAAGAGCATCAGTAAAAAAATTATGTGATAAATGTAAAATTGTGAGACGTAAAAGGGTTATCCGCATAATTTGCACAAATCCAAAACACAAACAACGTCAAGGTTAAGAAGGAGAAATTATAAGTGGCACGTATTTCAGGAATTGATCTTCCCAAAAATAAAAGAGCCGAAATTGGCTTAACATATATTTTTGGAATCGGAAGAAAAACCGCACTCGAGATTTTGAAAAAAGCAAAAATCGATCCAGGTAAATTAAATGGCAGTTTAAATGATGAAGAAGTTGCAAAAATAAGAGAAATACTTCAGACAGAAGTTAAAACTGAAGGATCTCTTAGGGCTGAAACCCAAATGAATATTAAAAGATTGATGGATATAAATTCATATCGTGGGTTACGACATCGCAGAGGATTGCCTGTTCGTGGCCAACGTACAAGAACAAATTCCAGAACCAGAAAAGGTAAACGTAAAACAGTTGCTGGAAAGAAAAAAGCACTAGAAAAAAAATAATTAATTAATAAGTAAAAGGAACTTTTGTGGCAAAAACAGAAGAACAAAAAATAAACAAAACTGCTGAAGCAGCACCAGTTGCAGTTAAAAAGAAACGCAAAGCTCATGTTGATGTAAATGGCAAAGCATATATAAAAGCCAGTTTCAACAATGTAATAGTTACCATAACAGATAATTATGGAAATACAATTTCATGGTCATCTGCAGGTAAAAATGGGTTTAAAGGATCTCGTAAAAATACACCATTTGCTGCGCAAGTTTGTGCAGAAAAAGCTGCTAAAGATGCATTTAGTTTAGGAATGAGAAGAGTAGATGTTTTTGTAAAAGGACCAGGCTCTGGAAGAGAAGCAGCAATTAGAGCTTTACAAACTGCAGGTTTAGAAATTACAGTAATTAAGGATATGACACCCATTCCACATAATGGATGTCGTCCACCAAAACGTAGAAGAGTTTAATTTAAGAATTTAAAGGAAAATAAAATATGGCCCGTTACATAGATGCCAGTTGTAAACTTTGCCGAAGAGAAAAACAAAAATTATTTCTCAAAGGATCAAAATGCTATACCGAAAAATGCCCAATTGAAAAAAGAAATTATCCGCCTGGGCAAGCTGCAAAAGCGAGACGTTCTAAACTCTCGGAGTATGGTTTGCAATTACGTGAAAAACAAAAAATCAGACGAAGTTATGGTTTGCTAGAATCACAATTCAGAAATTATTTTGAAAATGCATTAAAGCAAACTGGAAGAACTGGCGAAATTCTTGTAAAAACTTTAGAACGCCGTTTTGATAATGTAATTTACAGAATGGGATTTGCTTCGTCACGCAAACAAGCAAGATTGTTAGTTACTCATGGTCATTTTTTAGTAAATAATAATGCTGTAAATATCCCAAGTTTTTTAATGAATGCTGGTGATATTGTAAAAGTAAAAAATAAAAGTAAAAAATTAGAAGTTATTCACGACTCAATGAAACGAATGAAGGATTCTGCAATGTTGCCTTGGCTAAGTTTGGATAAAGCCACCTTAGAAGGAATTTTTCTTAATGTTCCTGAGCGTGCTGATGTACCATTACTTGCAAACGAACAATTAGTTGTTGAATTGTATTCTAAATAATTTTTTTTAAGAAATAAAGGAATTTAAAAATATGAGCACATTAACATTTCAAATGCCCCAACTTGTTGAAGTAGATGAACAATCTTTAACAAATAGTTATGGAAAATTTACAGTTCAACCTTTAGAAAAAGGTTATGGTGTAACACTCGGTAATGCATTTCGTAGAATTTTGCTTGCATCATTACCAGGTTATGCTATTGCCTCTATTAGAATTGATGGGTTGCAACATGAATTTTCTACAATCCCAGGAGTTGTTGAAGATGTAACAGATATGGTTTTAAATTTAAAAGAAGTTAGATTAAAAGAGACAAATAAAAGAATTGGAAAAGTTGTTGTCACTCTAAAAGGACCTGGTAAATTTACAGCAGGTGATATTGAAAATGCAAGTAACGATGTTGAAATTTTAAATCCAAAACATTTAATTGCGACTTTAAATAAAGAGGCACACTTTGATATTGAATTAAGAATTGCAAAAGGTCGTGGTTATGTTTTTGCTGAAAATAATAAAGTTGCTGATCAACCACTTGGCACAATTACAATTGATTCAATTTTTACACCAATTGTAAATGTAAAATTTAATATCGAGTCAACTCGTGTTGGTCAACAAACCGATTACGAAAAACTAACTTTAGAGATTGAAACCGATGGTTCAATTTCGCCAAAAGATGCCGTTGCTTATGCTGGAAAAATCTTAAAAGATCATATTCAATTATTTTTGAATTTGGGAAATATTGTTGAAAACGAAAAAGAAGAAACATTGTATAATGATGAATTTTTAAGAATACGTAAACTACTTCAAACAAATGTAAGCGAATTAGAATTATCAGTCCGTTCGCACAATTGTTTACGCGCTGCAGAAATTAATACTGTTGGCGATTTAGTAAGACGCGACGAGAATGAATTGTTAAAATTTCGTAATTTTGGCAGAAAATCTTTAGCTGAACTTTCCGCTTTTGCTGAAGAACAAAAACTAACATTCGGAATGGATGTTGATAAATATTTGAAAGAGTTAGAATAACAAAGGAATAAAATGATTCATAATAGAAGAAAAAGTAAACTTAACCGCACTGCAAGTCATCGCAAAAGTCTTTTGAGTTCACTTTCAAAAGAACTTTTACGACATAAAAAAATTACAACTACACTTGCAAAAGCAAAAGTTACAAGAATGGTAGTTGAAAAAATTATAACCCGTGCTAAAAAGGCAGTTTTATCAGAAACAGATGGTAAAAAAAATGTCCACTCACGGAGAGAACTTTTTAGAGCTTTGCACGATCGTGAAGTTGTAAAAACTTTAATTGAGGAAATTGTCCCAAAAGTTTCAACGCGAAATGGTGGATATACTAGAATTGTAAAATTAGGTCAACGTCTTGGTGATGGTGCACATATCGCACTAATTCAACTTGTTGATTTTACAACCACAGCCGAAGAACCAACAAAATCAACTAAAACAGATCGTAAAAAAAGAGTTCATCAAAAATCTCAGAAGAAAATTGAAGCTGAGACAACTACATCTGCAACTGCTTAAAATAATTTTTTAAAGTTTAAGATAATGAAAATATCAGCAATCGACTTTGTAATTGGAGTAACAAATTTAAATCAATTACCAAAAGATAAATTACCTGAAGTTGTCTTTTTAGGAAGATCTAATGTTGGAAAATCATCTTTGCTAAATAGAGTTTGCAATCGAAAAAAAATTGCACGTGTTAGCGCAACTCCCGGCAAAACCAGAGAATTAAATTATTACATGATCAATAAAAAACTTTATTTTGTTGATCTACCAGGTTATGGCTATGCTCGTGTTGCTGAACATGTTAAAGCAGGATGGTCAAATTTAATTGAAGATTTTTTTAGAACAAGAAAACAAATTGCAGTTGCGTTACAAATTGTTGATGCACGCCTCGGTCCCACTGAACTTGATAGCACAATGCTCGGTTGGTTAGATTATTATCACGTTCCATTTATTTTGGTAATGACAAAAGCAGATAAATTACCTGTTAGTAAATTAAAAATTCAAATAGAAAAAATTAAAAAAGAATTAAAAAGTTTTGAGCAGTTAGTTTCAGTACTTCCATTTTCATCAGTAACAGGTAATGGAAGAGCAGAACTTTTACATTTGATTGAAGATTATTTATCAAAAAAAGTATCAAATAATAATAAAACTCAAGTTACAACTGCTGCATAAAATATCACTAAATAATTCTTATTTTTACAAAGCGAACCTTTAAGTTCGCTTTCTGTTTTTTTTGTACATTCGAAATAAATTATTTATTCAATGATTAAAAAGAGATTATTTACTCCAGGACCAACACCAATCCCTGAACAAGTGATGTTAAAAATGGCGGTGCCAATTATTCATCATAGAAGTCCAGAGTTTAGAGAAATATTTAAAAGAGTTAATCAAAATTTAAAATATTTATTTCAAACAAATCAACCTGTATTAACTTTAACATGTTCTGGTACTGGGGGAATGGAATCAACTTTTGTAAATTTATTTTCTCCGGGTGATACTATTATAAGTGTGAATGGTGGAAAATTTGGCGAGCGATGGGTTGAATTACCAAAAGTATTTGGATTAAATGTAATTGAAATTAAAAATAAATGGGGAACTGCTCCAACTGAAAATGAAATTTTAGAAGCACTAAAAAATAATCCAAATGCAAAAGCTGTTTATTTAACTCACAGCGAAACTTCAACCGGCACCGCAACAGATATAAAATTACTTTCTAAAATAATTCGAGAAAATTCTGATGCATTAATTTGTGTTGATGGAATTACTGCAATTGGCGCTCATGAATTACGCTTTGATGAGTGGGGAATCGACGCTTGTGTTACTGGCTCACAAAAAGGATTAATGATTCCACCGGGACTTGCATTTGTTTGTTTAAGCGAAAGAGCAATCGAGAAAATCGAAAAATCTCAAATGCCAAAATTTTATTTTGATTTAAAAAAAGCATTGAAATCTTTTTATGATGATGATACTCCATTTACTCCTGCAATAACTTTAATAATTGGTGTTGACGAAGCATTGCAAATAATTAAAAATGAAGGTATCGAAAATATTTGGCATCAACATAAACGTAAAGCAATGGCAATTAGAGCTGGTGTTCAAGCTTTAGGATTAAAACTTTTTACAGACAAACCAAGTTTTGCAGTAACTCCTGTTTGGTTACCACAAGAAATTGATTGGAAAAAATTTAATTCGGCTCTCAAAAATATTTATGGAATTACTATTGCCGGTGGGCAAGAAGAATTTACAGGAAAAATTTTCCGCATTTCACATCTTGGTTATTATGATGAGTTTGATATGGTTACAATGATTGCAGCGCTTGAAATGTGTTTGCATGAAGTCGGTTATAAATTTGAATCTGGGATTGGCGTCAAGGCTGTGATGAATTATTTCCAAAACAATAAATGAAATGAAAGTTTTAATTACAGATCCAATCGAGCAATCCTGTATTGATATTTTCAAAAAAAATAATTTAATAGTCGATCATAAACCTGAAATCTCGAATCAAGAAATTGTAAAAATAATTTCTGATTATGATGCATTAGTAGTTCGCAGTGGGACAAAAATTACTTCCGAAATAATTAACGCGGCAAATTCTTTAAAAGTAATTGGCAGAGCCGGGACTGGTGTTGATAATATTGATGTGCAATCTGCAACCAGAAAAGGAATTATTGTTATGAATACTCCTGGTGGGAATACAATTTCTACAGCTGAGCATACAATTTCGATGTTACTTTCAGTTGCTAGAAATATTCCTCAAGCTTATGAAAATGTAAAGTCCGGAAAATGGGATCGTAAAAAATTCCGTGGTGTTGAAGTTTTTGGAAAAACTTTAGGTTTAGTCGGTTTAGGAAAAATTGGAAGAGAAGTTGCACTACGTGCAAAAGGATTAAGTATAAAAATAATTGGATATGATCCATTAATTAGTTTGCTCGTTGCAAACGAGTTAAAAATTGAACTCGTCTCACTTGAAGATTTATATCAAAGATCAGATTTTATTTCTATTCACACTCCATTAAATGATGAAACAAAATATTTATTTAATTCAGTAACTTTAAAAAAATGTAAAAAAGGAGTTAGAATAATTAATTGTGCTCGTGGTGGAATTATTGATGAAGTTGCTTTACTTGATTCAATTAATAGTGGTCATGTGGCAGCAGCTGCGCTTGATGTTTTTGAAGTTGAACCACCCAAAAATAGTCCACTTTTAAAAAATCCAAATATTATTTTTACTCCGCATCTTGGCGCAGCAACTGATGAAGCTCAGGAAAAAGTTTCAATTCAAATTGCTGAACAAATTTGTGATGCTTTACTTAAAGGAAATATTGTTGGAGCAGTAAATGCTTCTGCTCTTGAAGATGGAATTCCTGAGGATATAAAAGCTTATACAATTTTGGGAGAAAAACTTGGATCGTTAATGGAACAACTTTCAAATGGAAAATTAAAAGAAGTTTCTGTAGAACTACGCGGAAATCTTTTGCATCAAAATTCTGCAATTTTAAAAATAAGTGTTTTAAAAGGTTTACTTTCTCGGTTAATTTCAGAACCAATAAATTATATTAACGCTCCAGTTATTGCAGAATCACTCGGATTTTTGTTGAGCGAAAAAAAAGATTTTGATACAGGAAATTTTAATCAATTAATTTCTGTTTATTTTAAAACCGATAAAGAAGATCATATAATTTCCGGAACTGTTATTGGTAATTCTCAAATTAAATTAGTTAGAGTAGATTCATTTTTTATTGAAGCACAATTAGAAGGGACAATGTTATACTATAGTAATATAGATAAACCCGGCATACTTGCGCATGTAAGTAATGTGCTTGCAAAAAATAATATAAATATTGCAGGGCTTGCTTTAGGCCGCACCGGCAAAGGTGAAAAAGCCTTAACTATAATAAGTGTTGATAGCCATTTACCACAAAATTTACTGAACGATTTAAGTGAATTTGAAGGTATTATTAATGTTAAAATAATTGAGTTATAATTATCATTTTTTAGTTAATTATTTTTTATTTAACACTTGCGTAATAAATAAATTGAACATACATTATAAAACCATTTTAACAATTAACATTTATTAATCACAATTAAGGAGGTTTAAATGAGAAAATTAATTACTAGTTTTCTTTTTTTAGTTTTTGTTTTAAATATCGCAAATAGCGGTGTTAAAGAACGAAAAGCAAAACGCGTTGTTGATCAACCACTCGTTTCGGTATATTCAATTCCCGAAGCTACCAAACCGATAAATATTAAAGTTAACACAATTGATGGTTTAACTGAATTTACAAAAACAGATTACGATTACTGGGCAAACGGTGGTCATATTCGTAGTTTAGTTGTAAATAAAGCAGGTGATAAAGTTTGGATTCAAGTTATGGAGCGCGATGGTATTAATAACACAGCAGCACCTGCAAATAGACGTGCAATTGAGTATGCATATATTACAGGTGGTGTTGTAAAAAAGGGCTATCCAATTGCAAAAGCGTCTGCATCAACTGGTTTTGGTGGTATTGATGTAACTCAAGGAGCTTCAGTTACTTTAGCAATGGTTGTTGGACACACACCAAATTGGTGGGCTTTAGAATCTGGACCAGGAACTGCAGCATTTTCCGCAGCAAACTTTACTTCAGTTATGAAAGGCTCATTAGATCCAGAAGTAAGTTGGGATCTTGGTCGTGGTACAGTTTGGGTTACAAGTTCTGCAAATGCAAATAGAACTAACCTTGAGCTTTTAAAAACAGTAGATTTTGGTGCAACATTTACTTCGGTTGATACTGCAATGATTACAAATAAAATGACAAAGAAACATTATGAAGCTGGTGCTATTCATAATAAAGTAGAAGTTGGTCCAATGGTAGGTACAACAGCTGGCAAACTTGCAATTTTTACTACACTTTTTGGAGCTGGTACTATTGCTCCTCTTGGAACTGCACACACAGATAGCGCTGACCAAATTGGATATTTTTCTTCAACTGATGGTGCAACTTGGACATGGACAAATGTTGGAAAAGATGGACAAGAAATTGTAATTGGTACTGATACTTTATATCATTACTTTGAAAATTTTTCACAATACGATTATAAATATGATAAAGATGGCAAGTTAAATGCCGTCATCAATGGATATTTATATAAAAAATTAACAGATACAACTGGTCAAAATCACTTTGCAACATTATTTTGGAAAGAGGGTGTTGCAGGTTTTAAAGTTGTTTCAAATGTAGCAGACAAATATTATGCAGGTTATGATACATACTCATTTCCAGGTAACGCATTAGGATTTGCATATCCAACTTTAAGTTTAGGTTATGATAATAGTACTGTATTTGCAACATGGTCACAACCATCCGTAACTGGTGGAAAGGTTGATACTGCAGCAGGTGGAATAGCTAAAATGGATTTATGGTGGAACGTTTCACTAGATGGTGGTACAACTTGGAAAACTGCTGCTAAATTAGCTGGTACATCTGGTGGATTGTTTGCAAGTGCTGGTGCACATTTAACGCCAAAAGGAACAAATGAATTAGTTGCTCATTTTGTATTTTTACAAGATACAGCAGCAGGTTGCAGCGTTTTTGGTGAAGGTACAAGAGCACTTGTTCCTTATAAATATGCAAAAGTCAGCTTTGATAAAACATCTGGCGCATTAACAGCTATCGGTGATGAAAATAATTTTGTTGTTAAAAATTTCTCATTAGAACAAAATTATCCAAATCCATTTAACCCAGCTACAACAATTAAATTCAACTTACCAAACTCATCAAATGTTTCAGTAAAAATTTACAATATGATGGGACAAGAAGTTGCAACATTAGTAAATGGAATGAAAGAAGCCGGAAGTCATTCAATTTCATTTGATGGTGCAAAACTCGCAAGTGGAGTTTATCTCTATCAAATTAATGCAGGTTCGTTCCAAGATGTAAAGAAAATGATTTTAATGAAGTAATCCGAAAGGGAACTTTATAAAAATTTCAAACTTCGAAGCCTTCGGATTTTCCGAGGGCTTCGATTGTTTTAAGCAATAAAATATATTCCCAAAAACTGGAGATTGTTCAAATGGAGGTAATTATGATTAATCGCACTTTAAAAGTGCTTTCGTTAACTTTTTTAACTTTTATTTTTTTAATAGCTGGTCCCACCGGTAAAATCAGAGGTAAAGTTGTTGATTCACAAACTGGTGAAGCATTACCTTCAGCGATTGTTATTGTTGAAGGAACTTCTTGGGGCGCAACTACAGATGTTGACGGACAGTACATTATTTTAAATATTCCCGCTGGTACTTATATTATAAAAGCAACTTTTATTGGATACGCGCCAACAAGTATTGCAAACGTTCAAGTCAGTGTTGATTTGACAACGAGTGTAGATTTTAAAATTATATCCGAAGCTGTTCAACTTGGTCCTGTAATTATCACTCGCGAAGCTCCACTTATAAATAAAAGTAAAACAAATACTATTGCAATTGTTACAGGTGATGCTTTACAACAGATGCCAATAAGAGGTGTAACTCAAGTTTTTGCTCTTTCAAGTGGTGTAGTTAGTCAAGGTGGTGATTTTTATGTTCGCGGTGGTCGTGCAGAAGAAACTGCATATTATGTTGATGGTGTGCTTGTTAATAATCCTATCAACGGAAGAATGACAGCAAATGTTATAAGTAATGCAATTGAAGAAGTTCAATCTCAAATTGGTGGCATGTCTGCAGAGTATGGAAATGCAATGTCTGGAGTTGTTAATACTTCAACACGTATAGGAGCTTCATCTTACAACGGAAGTTTTGAAATTATTTCGGATGACTTTGGAAATTCTGAATCAAAAAGACTTGGTGCATATTCTTATGGGTTAAATGAATATGCAATGACGATTGGTGGACCAATTACAAGTAATGCAATTCGTTTTTTTGTAGCTGGTCAAAGAATTTTTAATCGCTCAGGTGCAAGTTTTATGGATGGAATAAATTTCCCTATCACATTTGATAGCACTAAAATTATTGGTGCAGATTTTATTGTTACAAATCAAGATTCTGTCGGTGGTGTTACTCCTGTTGCCACTGGCAAAAGTGGAAACAGAACTCTTTTAACAAATTTACTAAACAAATCTAAATATGATGGAGGAAGATCGCGAGGTGGTGTTAGCCAAGATTCTTGGGCTTTGCAAGGAAATGTTTTTGTTGACCTCGGAAATATTAATTTAAAATTAGGTGGTTCATATAATAATAATTTAGGTTGGGGTGGATATGGACAAAGTTTATCAGTAATAAGATACGCCGGTAATGATGTTAGAACTTCAAAATCAACTTCAACCGACCAAACTTTATATAGTAACTTAACATATTTGATAAACCCAAGTTCGTTTATAACTTTAAAACTTAATAGTTATAGTTTCAACTCCGAATCAGGCGACCCAATTTGGATGGATAATGTTGAAAACTACGGTAATCCAAACTTAGCTGGTAATGAAGTTTTAATTGGACCATCGCGCAATCCATCAAGCTTTTCATATAATTCATTTTCTGGTTCATGGCCAGGAACTATTCCCTCAGGTTATTCCAAAATTGTAAGATCGCAAATAACTGGAAAATTAGATTATGTGAATCAAATAAATAACAATTGGGAATTAAAACTTGGTGCAGAAAAAATTGGTTACACAATTCGTACATACTCAATCAGTGCTTTAAATTTATATTCAATGCGTAAACAATATCCAACTGCAACCGATTGGTTTATTTATAATCAAGTTGGTGTTTCATTTTATGGATATGATATTTGGGGAAAAGAATTTAATGGCGGTTCAATTACAGATAAACTTCGTAAAGCAGATGGCAGTTACGAAGATAAAGATAAAATAGAATTATCTGATTTAGAGGGACCTCGTAAACCAGGTTACACTGCTTTATACTTACAAAATAAATTTGAGTTTGAAGATTTAATTATGAATTTAGGTTTGCGATACGATTTACTTGATCCCGGATCTAAACAATACAAACAATTAGATAAAATTGGTATTGATGATTTGGGTGGAATAAAAATTGTTGCTGATAGTTCTTATCAAGATCAAGAAATTTTTGAACAATTTAGCCCGCGATTTGGTTTTTCTTTCCCCGTTACTGATAAAACAGTTTTCCATGCAACCTATGGAAAATATATACAACAAGGTCGGCTTGGCGATTATTATGATCCACGAACTACAGCTGCACAATATTTTCAAGGTGGATATGCTCGCAGATTTCCAAACCCGAATTTAAAACCAGAACGCACAACACAATACGAAGTTGGTTTTCAACAACAATTCGGTGATGTTGCTTCAACAAATGTTACATTCTATTATAAGGATACAAAAGACCTTCATGTAATTCGTGTAATTTTCCCAGCACCAGGTTCGCAAACAACTTCATTCTTCGCAACCGAAAATGGAGATTTTGGAACTTCAAAAGGATTTAGTTTAGATTTTACTTTAAGACGAATTAACAGATTAGCTTTGCGTGGATCTTACACTTTCTCTCGCGCAACATCAACTGGTTCAAGTAGTTCATCTCATTTTAATATTGCATGGCAAGATAACTCATTTAACAATCAACCCTACTTCCCGGTAATCCCTGCCCCAACTGATTTTGATAGAACACATATCGGAAATGTAAATTTAGATTACCGTTTTGAAAATGATGAAGGTCCTGAATTTATGGGAATGCGTCCACTTTCAAATTTTGGAGTAAATGCGCTTTATTATTTCTCAAGTGGATTTCCATTTACTCGTAGCCAAATTGATGGAGCATTTTCTTTTTCAGGAACAAATGCACCAGTTGCATATGAAAATTTAAATACATCACAAGGTCCATGGAGCTCAACAATTGATTTGAGAGTTGATAAATCATTTACAATCTACAATCAACTTAAAATGAATATTTATATGATAGTACAAAATTTATTAAACCAAAAAAATCTTGTTGCAGTTTATTCAGGTACTGGTTCATCGGTAGATGATGGTTGGTTTACAACAGAATCAGGAAAATCGTGGGCCGAAACAAATGGTGAAGATGCAGTTAAGTTATATAATTATCTACAAGATTCGCCAGGCAATTATGGTTCGCCACGTATCGTTAAACTTGGTTTACAAGTTAATTTTTAATTGAAAAGGAAATATTATGAAGTTTAAATTAAAATTTTATATATCAGTTTTTACAATCTTATTTATTTCAAACTCGGGTTTGAGTGATGTAAAAAATAATGGAAAAAATAAGCCACTACCAACACCTCCAAAAATGATGGTGAGTGAATATAAATTTTTGGATGGGAATACTTTGAACTGTACAATTTCATCCGAAGGACCTTATTGCGATTATCGTAAAACAGGAAACTCTGGTCTTGAATGGCCAAAAGGATCTGGTAAAACTCCTATATTTACAGCAGGTATTTGGTTGGGTGGAGTTCACAGACCAACAAAACAAATTCGTATTTCAAATATGGATTACACTCCAGAATATCAACCTGGCCCACTTTTAGAAACTTACAACACTTCTACAAATGTGGATACGAATCCTGTTAAACGAGCAAAAGAATCAAAATATCGTTTGTATAAAACCAATAAAAAAGATACAACAGGCACAACAAACAATACTGATTACAATGAGTGGCCCGGAGATCTTGGCGCCCCATTTATTGATATGAATGGAAATAATACTTGGGATAAAGGAATAGATAAAGTAAAATACTATGGTGATCAGCAAATGTGGAGTGTTGTAAATGATGTTGTTGTATCGAGTCATGCAAATTTAAGTACTTCGCAACCAATGGGTGTTGAAATTCAAAATTTATATTTCAGTTTTAACTCGCCCGGTGCACTTGGCAATATTATGTTTATGAAGTGGAAAATTATAAATAAAAGTGATGCCGATTACGATTCTGTATTTATTGGAATGTGGAGCGATCCTGATCTTGGCGATGCAAATGACGATTTACCTGGTGTTGATACGCTTTTAAGTTTAGGTTATTTGTATAATGGTGATAATAATGATGGAACAACTCATGGTTATGGAGAAAAACCACCTGCAGTAGGTTTTGATTTTTTTCAAGGACCAAGTGTTTCGATTGATAGATATAAACAACTTTATCCTTGGATAAATGTACCAACAGATACATTTGCATTATTTGATGGACAAAGACGTCCGGGAAAAATAAATTTACCAGCATCATCTTTTGTAGTTTATTGCAATGGCACGTTTGCACAATTACAAGATCCACCAGATAAAAATGCTGATTATATTTTACAAGCTTATGATTATTTAAATGGAAAAGCAGGAACAATTCATCAATGGGTAACTCATCCATCTGGAAGGATTATTAAATACTTTTTCTCGGGCGATCCCGTAACTGGAACTGGTGATTTACCAGCAAACTTCCCACTTGGTAATTTTGCTCCGCAAGATGTTAGAATTATGATTTCAACCGGTCCATTTACACTTGCAAAAGGTGATACACAAGAAATTGTTGGCGCAATCGTAATGGGGCAAGGCACAGACAGATTAAATAGTATAACTGCTTTAAAGCAAGCTGATAAAATCGCTCAAGATGCTTTTAATGATAATTTTCAAGTTCCATCTGCGCCACCACTTCCGACAGTAAAAGTTTCTGAACTCCCGAATAAAATAGTCATAGATTGGAGCACAAATTCTGATAAATCTGAAAAATATAATTTCAAAGGATATGAATTTCAGGGATATAATTTATATCAAGGCCAATCACAAAATGGTCCATGGAAAAGATTATTTACTTACGATTTAGTTGATGGCATAAAATTAATTGAAGATTATCAAGTAGATCCAATTACAGGGAATCCATATAACTTACCAGTTGCTTACGGTGAAGATACCGGACTAAAATATTATACAACAATTGATAAAGATTATTTAACAGGAAGCCCACTAATACCTGGAAGAAAATATTACTTTGCATTAACAACTTATGCATATAATAAAACTCCCGGCGTTAAAGGAACTTTACCACTTGTACTAGAAAATGCAAAAGAAATTATTGGTGTTGGTAGTCGTAATTATATAACACCAATTTTAACTTCAATTGGGACTTCAATACCAACTACAATTGGTCAAGTTTTATCAACTGATAGACCTGGTGATGATGCGGTAAGAGCAGTAATTTTACAACCAACCATTTTAACAAATTCAAAGTATAAAGTTACATTTAACGGAACTGGTACAAATGTAACTGGTTGGAATTTACTAAGAGCAAAAAGTACTTCTGGTTTTGATACTTTAATAAAAAACTCTACAGATTTTACAGGTGGTGATAATCAAAAATTGAGTGATGGATTTATTCTTAAAATTATTAATCCAGATGCAGGACCAAGACGAGATTCTCAAACTCCAAAAGGGGTTGAATATAAACCAAGTGCAAATGTTTGGTTTGGAGGTGCTGGTGGTGGAGGATTTGATGCGTTTGATGGTGGAGTTGTATATCCACGTGGTGCAAGTTTTACAGGAAAACAAAGTACAGTTACAGCTGATCAACTAAAAAAAGTTGAGATCAGGTTCAGCACTTCTGCAACACAACAAGCATTTAGATACGTGGGTAATTTAAAAAAGAATGTCTTTTTGGATAACCCTGTAGCAGACCCATCTTTTACATCATTTATAGTTAAAAAAGCTGTTGGCTCACCTTTTCAAGATATGAGAACTATTAATCTACAAGCATTTGAAGTTGATCAAACTGATGGAAGCGCTGCAGATAGACAATTAAATGTTGCATTTATGGAATGGAACGATTCTGTTTATACAAATACTACACCAAAAACTTATGTTGGTCGTGGAAGTATCGATGGTAAATGGGATCCAACAACATATACTGATGGTGCAAAAGAATATCTTGTAATCTTTAATAGTGATTACAATCCGAATTCAACATTTTATAAAAACAGTAAAAATGATTCAACACAATCTTTAGATTTGCTCGGTGAACTTGATCAACTTGATGTGCTTTATATTATACAAATTAAAAAATTAGAAACTGCTTCAACTTTTTCCGCTAATGATAAATTTATTATTACACCAAACTATCGTTTAAATTCATCAAGAACATTTAATTTTTTAACAACTGCACCTGTTTCAAATAATCTTGACACTATGAAAAGCGAGTTGAATAAAATAAATGTTTATCCAAATCCATATTTTGCACATAATAATAGAGAAACAAGTCCATTACAGCGAATGGTAACTTTTACAAAGTTACCAAAAGCTCAAAAATTATATCTCAATATTTATAATTTAGCGGGTGAGTTAGTAAAAACTTTGACCGATGCAAATGTAACAGATCAAGGAACTGCTAATTGGGATTTAAGAAATGAAAATGGATTACCTGTTGCGAGTGGAATGTATTTAATTCACATAAATATTGATGGGGTTGGAATGAGGATTATGAAGTTAGCTATAATTCAACCTGAAGAAAGACCAGGGAGGATATAAAAATGAAAAACTTATTTTATAAAAAAATGAAATTTATTTTAATTTTTATTTTATCAATTTTATTAATTGATGCTCAACTTTTTGCAGGCAATCCGGCAAAACGAGGACAAGCTGGCGCAACTCAATTATTATTACCCGTTGGTGGTCGTGGAAGTTCACTTTCAGGATCTGGTATTTCTATTGTAAAAGGAATTGATGCAATACATTGGAATCCAGCTGGTCTTGCAGGTGGTGTTAGCGGAACAAACGCAGAAGCATTTTTCTCAAATACAGACTATTTGGGAGATTTGGGTGTAAGTTATTTTGGGGTTGGATTTAATTCGGGAGATATTGGAACAATCGGATTAACTTTGAAATCAATTTCGTTTGGTGAGATACCAGTTACAACAACTGATTTCCCAGATGGAACTGGTTCAACATATTCTCCAAATTATTATACACTGGGAATCACTTATTCAAAATCTTTAACAGATAGAATTTCTGTTGGAGTAACTGGAAAATATATAAGTGAAAAAATTGTCCGAACTTCTGCTAATGGTTTTGCAATTGATGCAGGTGTAAATTATAATGTAACACAAGAAGGGACTTTTAAAGGATTAAGTTTTGGAGTTGTATTAAAAAATATTGGTCCCGAAATGACATATAATGGAAGTGATTTAGAAGAAACAATTACTCCACCTAACGCAACCGAAAAAGATGCTCAACCAATGCCAGTGCGTTACATCTCGCAAAGTTTTGAATTACCTGCAACTTTTGAATTAGGCGTTGCTTATAACTCAAATATTATATCTGATATGGATTTAACAATTTGTGCAGCTTTCCAAAATAGTAATTTTGGAAATGATATTTTCCGTTACGGTGTTGAAATTGATTATGCAAATTTTGTTTCTGGTAGATTTGGTTACAGCATGCAAGATGGAAAATCACAAAAAACCCTTTCAACTGGAGATAAAATTGATGATTATATTTATGGCTTTACAATGGGCATGGGCATAAATTATGAACTTGGTGGTGGTACAGCTGTTGGAATTGATTATTCTTATTCTTCCACAAAAATATTTAGTGGTGGAATTCAAACTATCGGTATCAACGTATTTTTTTAATTAAAAAAAACTAAATAAAAATTATTAAGAGGGTGCAATTGAAAAATTGCCCCTTTTTTTTATATATTGAAAATTATGAAAAAAGTATTACTCGTTTGTTTACTTGTTAATTTAAATCTTTTTGCAATAATTCCTCAAAAAAATATTAAGCCGACTGCAAAACAAATGCAGCTAATGGATGAGATCAGAAAAAGTTATTCTGGGGGATATTGGGCAGAAAAATTTAGAAATCGTCATGATCAAATTCAAAAATATGGAAGTCGTGCAATCGATCAAATCTTACCTGATACAGTTTTTGCGCCAGTACTATTTGGAAAATATTCTGATAAAAATGAAATTTATACCACTACTCAATTTCAACAATTATTATTTAGTGGCCCAAACGCGACCGGGACTGTAACTGATTTTTATAAAGAAAATAGTTACAATCAATTAATTATGACTGGTGAATGTATTGGTTGGTATCGACTACCTCGAACACAAGATTATTATGTTAAAGATGGAGGAAGAAATGCCGGACTTAGTTATGGAGGAAGAGATTTTACAATTGATTTAATGGTTCAAGCAGATAAAAATATCGACTATGGAAAATATGTTTCAAAAGTTGATGCTGAAGGTGCGCATGTTACACTTTTAGTAATTTATCACTCTGGCGCTGATGCTGCTTCTGGTGCTGATAATATTTGGTCGCATCGTTGGAATATTCGTGATCGATTAAAAACTCGTAAAAGTTCAAATGATACTTTAATAGATGTATCTCGAATTTTATCCAATGGTCGTTATCTTACAAACGATACTTTAAATGGACTACCAGTTATTATTGATGGTGATTATTGCATTCAGCCAGAGTTAAGAGGAAGCAATAATTCTTCGGGGCAAATGAAACCAATTGGTGTACTTGCGCATGAACTTGGTCATATTTTTGGATTACCTGATTTATATGATACCGATAATTCATCAGCTGGAGTTGGAAATTGGTGTGTTATGTCTGGTGGTTCATACGGTGCAGATGGTAGGCACGAGGAAACGCCAGCACAATTTAGCGCTTGGTGCAAAGAAAAATTGGGATGGGTTGTACCAAAGATCATAACTACTTATATACCTAATCAGCAAATTAAGTATGTTGAGAAATATCCCGAAATTTATAAATTTTATCCAAAAGGAAATTCAGCAGGAAGTCAATATTTTTTAGTCGAAAACCGACAAAAATTTGGGTATGATAAATATTTATTTGAAGGGGGATTATTAATTTGGCATATCGATAATTCAAAAACAAGCAACGCAAATGAGAATGCCCGACTTGTTGATTTAGAGCAAGCAGATGGACTTCATCAATTAAATACTTCAACAGTAAGAGGAGATGCTGGAGATCCATTCCCGGGTTCATCTACAAATAGAACATTTGATGGATATTCAAATCCAAACAGCAAAGATTATTTGAACCAACAAACTTATGTTGGAATTCGTAAAATTAGTAATAAAGATACAATTATGACTGCATCGTTCGATGTTGGAACGCGGCCATATTTAACATCAATCAAAGCAGAACTTTTAGAAAGTGATACATCAAATCAAAATGGAAGAGTTGATGCAGGAGAAAAAGGAAATTTAAAATTAATAATTGAAAATGCATATCCTGTTGATTTAACAAATGCAAATATTAAAATAACTTCTGCATCAAATGATTTGTTAATTGATACTACTTTAAATTTAAAAATAAATGTAACTGGGCTTGCAGTTGCAGAGACAACTTATAAAAATATTATTTCAGTAAAATCAAATTCTTTATCTGGAAGAAAAAATATAAATGTTGAAGTATCATCCTCCGAAGAAGTATTTAAATTTACTCTGAATGTAATGGTTGGGTTCCCACAAATTGCATTATTAAATGCTGATACAACAAACTCAACTGCAGTTAGTTTAAAAATTGAACAAATACTTTCCAATTATGGAAAAGAGGGAGAGCTTCTTCAATCAAATTCAAATTTTCAAACTTTGAGTTTAAAGAATCGTAAAACTTTAATTTTATTTTCAGGAATAAAAAAATCTAATATAATTTCAGAAGAGTTGGGAGATTCATTAATTAATTTTATTAAACGTGGTGGAAATGTTTTTATAACTGGGCAAAATATTGCTGAAGATTTTTCAATCAGACAAAGCACCCTTGCAAGCAGATTATTAAAAAGCTCATTTACAAAAAATGTATTTTTAGGCAGAACTCTTTTTGGTATTCAATCAAATGGAATGGGAGCAATTTTAAACCAAATTACACTTGGTGGTATTGGCGCAATTGGCAATCAAACTTCACCTGATGAATTAAATAATAATGGATCAATGCCAATTTTTAGATGGAACGATGCTGAAGGGGGAGGATTTGGTGGTGTTTGGTGGAAAGATCAAACTGCAAATGGAAAACTTTTATTCTGGTCATTTGGAATTGAAGCAATACCCGACTCTGTTGCAGATTTAACGGTTACTTCAAGAAAAGCTATTACAACTGTATTTAATTGGTTTGATGGATTAGTTTCAACTCCTGATGTGTCAAAAAATAATTTAATTCCTCAAAAATTAGAACTCTTAAATAATTATCCAAATCCATTTAATCCAACAACTTCAATTAAATTTGGAATTCCCTTAAGTGGAAAAGTAAAAATAAAAATTTATGATTTATTGGGAAGAATGGTTTCATTAATTTTAGATGAAGAATTAATAGCTGGATATCATTCAATTAATTTTGACGCATCAAAATTATCAAGCGGAACTTATATTTATAAAATAGAAACCTCAGAAAAATCATTATCTAAAAAAATGATGTTGTTGAAGTAAAAAAGTATTTAATTTAAGATGTGAATAAAAAAATAATTGTACTTTTTAATTTATTATTTTACACTTCTTTTGCAGATTCTCTTTCAACCTTAATTGTTGAACGTGAAATTGGAAACTTCAATGATGCAATAAGTTTATCAATTTCAGTTTCGGGGCAAATATTTATTTTAGATGCCGGAACCTCTTCATTAATTTCAATTGATTATTTATCGGGAAAAACAAATTCTATTTCTGGAAAAGGGTGGAGAGAACTTGAATTTAATTCTCCAAATGACGTATGCGGTACCTCAGTGCTTGATATATTTGTCGCAGATTTAAATAATAGACGAATTCAACATTTTGATCGCTCATTAAATTTTATTTCAACAATACCTACTGCTGAAAATGAAATCGAAACATTTCAACCAATTGCAATCCAATTTTCGCAAGAAGGGTTTTTATTAATTTTAGACAAAGACGAAAAACAAGTTTTAAAATATGATCTTAAATCTAAAAAATTTACAAAATTAGTTCAATTTACATCTGGCAAAGGATTAATTTCAGATCCACTTGATTTAGCAATTATAAATAAAAATAATTTTGCAGTATTAAATGGTAAGCAAATCTTGATTTATGATATTTATGGAAATTTTATTAATTCCTTCTCAATTAACATTCAAGAGTCTCCGCTGACACTATTTTCATCTGAAAATAAAATAGCTGTTACAAGTAAAAACCAAATCATTATCTATTCCAATTCCGGAAAAATATTAGATCAAATAAAACCATTAAATATAATAGGTAAAAAAGCTGCTGATTTTAGAGATATTTCGATTATTGATGAAAATTATTTTATCCTCACAAAAAATTCTATTTTAATTTGCAGTAAAAAATAGTTTTGCATTTATCTTTATTTTCGATTATTATATTTTTATAAATAAGGAGGTTTTATGCCACGCGGTTTAAATAAAGTTACATTGATTGGAAATTTGGGAAAAGATCCCGAAATGAGATATACAACAAACAATACTCCCGTTGCTACTTTTTCGGTTGCTACTGGTGAATCGTACAAAGATGCAGAGGGAAATCAAGTTGATAAAACAGAATGGCATAATATTGTTGTTTGGCGAAAAGTTGCAGAAATTGCACAACAATATTTAAAAAAAGGGAGTAAGGTTTATTTGGAAGGTAAAATTACTACTCGCAGTTATGATAAAGATGGCCAAAAAAGATACATAACTGAAATTGTTTGTGATACAATTTTGATGCTTGATAGCAAATCTGAAAATGGTGGTGCAGTTCCAAAACCCCCCGATGATTTGCCATTTTAGTTTATTTTAGCAAAATCCAAAATTCTTTTTTAAATAATATTAAGCAATGAAAATTTACATACTTTTTTTAACAATAATATTTTTATTTACTGAAACTTTTTCAGCATCTCGTGATCCAGTCCGTGGAAAAAATGGAATGGTGGTTTCTGCTGATCCAATTGCTACAAAAGTTGGACTTGAAATTTTAAAAAAAGGGGGTAATGCAGTTGATGCTGCAGTAGCTGTTGGTTTTGCTTTGGCTGTAACTTATCCGGCGGCAGGTAATATTGGCGGTGGTGGATTTATGAATATCCGTTTTGCTGATGGAAAAAGTTATGTGGTTGATTATCGCGAGAAGGCTCCAAAATCTGCAAAGCGTGATATGTATTTGGATAGTTTAGGAAATTTTAATTCCGATAAAAGTATGTTTGGATATTTAGCATCTGGTGTTCCGGGCGCTGTTGCTGGATTGTTACTTGGCTTAGAAAAATATGGGACAATGAAGCGCGACAAAATTCTTGAACAGCCAATCCAAATTGCAGAAAAAGGATTTCCATTAAACTATCGATTGGCGTCTTATATAAATTCTGAAAAAGAAATATTTTCAAAATATAATTCATCAAAAAAAATATTTGTGAAAAATAATGGAAGCGAATTTTTAGAAAATGAATTATTTCGTCAAAAAGATTTAGCAAAAACCTTAAAACGAATTTCAGAAAAAGGGAGAGATGGATTTTATAAAGGTAAAACTGCGGATTTAATTATTGATGAAATGAAATCAGGAGGTGGATTAATTACCCACAGCGATTTAGAAAACTATGAAGCAAAAATCCGAGAGCCACTTGTAAGTAAGTATCGTGAATATGAAATAATTTCAGTCCCTCCACCAAGCTCTGGTGGCACAGCATTAATTCAACTTTTAAATATTGTTGAAAATTATAATTTAAAAAGTTTGGGACACAATTCTTCAAAATATATTCATCGATTGACTGAAGCAATGCGAAGAGCTTACGCTGATAGAGCTGAATTTTTAGGTGACCCAGATTTTGTTAAAGTTCCGGTTAATTGGCTTATTTCAAAAAATTATTCTAACGAAAGAAGAAACACAATTGACACTTTAAAAGCTACTCCGAGCGTGATGATTAAAAATGGGGCACCAACTAATTATGAGTCTGCGCAAACTACACATTACTCTGTAATTGATAAATGGGGAAATTGTGTGAGTGTGACTACAACTTTAAATGGTGGATTTGGTTCGTACGTTGTTGTTGATGGTGCCGGATTTTTACTTAATAACGAAATGGATGATTTTAGCGCGAAACCTGGAGAACCAAATATGTTTGGTCTTGTCGGAGGATTTGCAAATGCAATTGAACCTGAAAAAAGAATGTTAAGCTCAATGACTCCAACAATTGTTTTAAAAAACGGAAAACCTTTTATGGTTGTTGGAACACCTGGTGGAGCAACAATTATTACAACAGTTTTACAAGTTATTTTAAATGTTGTTGAGTTTGGAATGAATATTCAGGAAGCAATTGATGCTCCGAGAATTCACCATCAATGGTTGCCTGATAAATTGTTTTTTGAAAAAAATGGATTAGCTGTTGATGTTGTAGAAAATTTAAGATTAATGGGGCACAATGTAGTTGAGCGTGGTGGAAATTCTGGATTGGCAGAAGGAATTTTAGTTGATCAAAAAAAAGGAATTATTTTTGGAGCAACTGACTCTCGTGGATATGGCACTGCAGAAGGATATTAATATTTTTTATGATTGATAAACTTGAAAAAATAAAAGAACGCTTTAATGAAGTTACAAGTCTTTTGAGCGATCCACTTGTAATTGCTAATCAAGAAAAACACCGTGAACTCGGAAAAGAATTTACATCGTTAGCAGAAATTGTAAAAGTTTATTCCAAATATAAAAATGTTCACGACTCAATTGAAAGTTGTAAAGAAATTTTTGCAGTTGGTGGTGGTGACGCTGAATTAAGAGAACTCGCTCAAGAAGAATTAACTAAACTTCAACCTGAGTTATTATTAATCGAAGAAGAATTAAAAACTTTATTAATACCAAAAGACCCGAATGATGATAAAAATATTATTGTAGAAATTCGTGCGGGCACTGGTGGTGATGAAGCCGCACTTTTTGCAGCAGATTTGTACAGAATGTATACACGCTTTTCAGAAATCAAAAGATGGAAAGTTGAAACAATTGATTGGAACGAAATTGGGAAAGGGGGATTTAAAGAAATTGTTTTTAGTATGCAAGGCGTTGATGTTTACGGAGTTATGAAGTACGAAAGTGGTATACATCGTGTTCAACGTGTTCCGCAAACTGAATCGCAAGGAAGAGTTCATACCTCAGCAGCATCAGTAGTTGTAATGCCGGAAGTTGAAGATGTTGAAGTTGTAATTAATCCTGCTGATTTACAATTTGATACATATCGTGCAGGTGGAAAAGGGGGACAAAATGTAAATAAAGTTGAAACCGCAGTTCGTATTACACACGAACCATCAGGAATTGTAGTTGCATGTCAACAAGAAAGATCTCAATATCAAAATCGTGAAAGAGCAATGAAGATGTTGAGAGTGAAATTGTATGAAAAAAAAATAGAAGAACAACAAAAAAATGTTACCGCACAACGCAAATCAATTATTCGTTCGGGCGATAGAAGCGAAAAAATTAGAACTTATAATTTTCCTCAAAACAGAGTTACCGATCATAGAATTGGTTTAACACTTTATAATTTGGATGCAATTATTGACGGCAAAATTGAAGGGTTAATTGAGGAGTTACGCATTGCAGATAGAGCTGAGAAATTAAAAGAAGGAATTTAATTTTTTCTTTTTGGTTTAAAAAATTCTTTTAACAAAGTTTTACATTCGTAATCTAACACACCACCAATAGTATGTACTTTGTGATTTAATCTAAAATCTCCAGTAATATTATAGAGTGTACCCGAAGCACCCATTTTAGGATCGTAACAACCAAAAACCAATTTTGGAATTCTTGAAAGTATAATTGCACCTGCGCACATTGGACAAGGTTCCATCGTAACATAAAGAGTGCAATCTTTCAACCACTTCGATTCCAAAAATGCAGCGGCAGCAGAAATTGCAATCATTTCAGCGTGAGCAGTTGGATCTTTTAACATTTCAACTTGATTATAACCTTTACCAATTATTAAATTTTTATAAACTATAACAGCACCAACTGGAACTTCTTTTTGCTCGAATGCTTTTTGCGCTTCTCGTAACGCCAGCTTCATCCATAATTCATTTTTAGTTTCCATAAAAGATTTTAAATTACTTCTCTTTTAACATCGGGTATTTCAAGTATAAGATCTTCACCGTAACAACCAGCAGGAGTTTGATAGCCAAGTTTAAAGGTCCCAGCTAATATTTTTTTTGCAATTATTAAACTACTGTGCGCTGTTAATGTATAACCTTCCGGACCAATTAATCTTGCGCTGAAAATTTTTCCATTAGCATTTTTCACTTCTCCCCAAACTAATCCTTTTGATTTTGTACGAACTTTATCTGATGGTCCAAATAATGATTTATCAATTTTATTTTTTACAATTCTACGAATAAACTTACTTCTCAAAATCCAATTAAATAATTTTTGGAATTTTAATAAATAATAAATTTTTGGAGATGTGCCGGTATAAGTTTCAATATTATCAATCCCGGTAGTTGTAAATGAAGTTGAAATATCTCCCCACGGGATACTCATTACAAATAATTTTTTTAATCCAAAATCTACCCACATACTTTTTTGTCCGAGCGGAACGCGAATAATTTTTCCATTTTTTCTTTCCGCTCCATCGCCACCCAAACCACCCACCATTGTAGTTGCAGTGCCGTGACTTAATCCTCCACCAATCGATGCAAATGCTAGTTTCAATTTTGTTGCATCGGGTAATTTATTTTTTAAAAATAAGGCAAGACAATCAGTTGGAACAACATCAAAACCAACACCGGGCATTAACATAATATTGGATTTTATTGCTACATCATTAAATTTTTTAGCTAATTCAAAAACAACTATTTCTCCCGTAATATCTATGTAATGTGTCCCTGTTTTCAAACAGGCTTTTATCATTTGTTGAGCAGTATTTATAAATGGACCTGCACAATGTAAAACCAATGGAAATTTTTTTAAAACAGATTCTAATTTTTCTGTTTCAGATAAATCAAGAACAAAATAATCTCTGTTAAATTCTTTCGAGAGTTGAACTAATGCACTTTCATTCCTTCCAGCTAAAACCGGATATAAATTATAATCGGATGCAAGTTTTAAAATTAATCTACCAGTGTAACCATTTGCACCATAAAGTAAGAAAGAATTATCCTTCAAATTGTAAATTATTTTTTATTACCACTTTCTACTGATTTCCCAACTTCGGCGGGTTTATTTGCTCCCTGCATTGCATTTTGCCCACCACCAAAACCACGCGATTGAGATCGACCAGATTTAAACAATTGAAATTTTGATGGAATTTCTTTTATTGGCCACATGTTATTTAATTCATCAACATCTGCTGTTTCCTTCATTGGATCAATTACAATTGAAGCAACTTGTTTATTTTTGATAAATACTTTTGTAACACGTTCTTCATTTAATCGCCAAATTAAAACGGGAATCCTTTCAACTTCAGTTGTACCATCTGTAAATTTCCACTCTATAATAATTGGCATTAACATTCCACCTTTATTTGTAAAAGTAAGTTCGTAGAAAAATTTGTTTTTCCAATTTTCGTAATTTGATCTATCTAAACTTGAATCGTTTGCAGAAATATTTTTATTTAATCTCAATAAATCATCTGCTCCTGGATTTAAAGAATAAAAATCTTTTAGTGAAGGATCTTCATCAACTAAAAATTTTATTGTTTTATCATTTTTATTTATTTCTCGACCAATATCAAAAGTTCTATCAAATTTAGATCCTTCAATAGATGCAGTTGGATTTGTATCAAGTTTAAAAATTTTTACACTATCAAGCGAAATATCTACAGGATCAGTTCCAAAAAACCAACCGCGCCAAAACCAATCGAGATCAACACCACTTGCATCTTCCATAGTTCTAAATAAATCTGCAGGGGTTGGATGTTTAAAAGCCCAACGCTCGGCATAAGTTTTAAAAGCTTTGTCAAAAAGATCGCGTCCCATAATTGTTTCGCGCAAAATATTTAAACCAGTTGCTGCTTTTGCATAAGCATTTTGCCCGACTTGTAATACTAAATCTCCACTCGTCATAATTGGTTCAAGTTCTGTTTTTGGAAGACGCATATATGATGTAATAAATTTTGCAGGACCACGAGTTGAAGGATACTCATTATCAAATTCCTGTTCGGTTAAATATTGAACAAAAGTATTTAATCCTTCATCCATCCACCACCATTGTCGTTCGTCGCTATTTATAATCATCGGATAAAAATTATGCCCAACTTCGTGAATAATTACACCGATCATTCCATATTTAATTGCCTCGCTGTAAGTTCCATCTTTTTCGCAGCGTCCATAATTCATACTCAGCATCGGATATTCCATTCCGTTTGCGGCCTCAACAGAAATTGCAACCGGATAAGAATATGGAATTGAAAATTTTCCATAAACTTTTAAAGTGTGCGCAATAACTTTTGTGGAATATTTTTTGTAAAGATTGTACGACTCTTTTGGATAATAACTCATCGCCATTGTTTTTTTGCCGTTGATATTTACAAGCATCGCATCCCAAATAAATTTACGTGATGAATTGAATGCAAAATCACGAACATTTTCAGCTTCATATTCCCAAGTTTTTTTGGATTTGCTTTTTGATTTTTCGGAATTTGTTGCTTCATCTAAAGTTACAACTTCAATTGGCTCAGATGACTTTTGTGCTTTTTTCCATCTATCAAATTGAGCGCTCGTTAACATTTCATTATAATTTTTACACTCACCAGTTGCCGCAACAATATGGTCAGCCGGAGTTGTAATTTTAACTTTGTAATTTCCAAAAACTAAAGTGAACTCACTCCCACCTAAAAATTGTTTATTCTGCCAACCTTGGAAGTCGCTATAAACAGCCATCCGTGGAAACCATTGTACAATTGAATAAAGATTATTTCCATCTTCTTTAAAAAATTCATAACCACCACGACCGGGAACTTCATCTTTATTATTTAATTTATAATTCCAATCAATTTTAATAATAAATTTATCTCCCGCAGAAAGTGGTTTTGATAAATCAATCCGCATCATCGTTTGATTAATTTTATATTTTAGTGGATTATTACTTTTATCAACTATCTTTAAAATATTAATTCCGTAACCATCTAATTTCTTTTGTGGTTCCAAATTGCGAAGTTGATCGTGATTCATTCGCGAGCCCATTTTACTTGTGTTAATTCTGTTGTTATCGCTATTTGGATGATGAAAATTTTCGTCAAGCTGAATCCATAAATAAGTCAATGCATCGGGAGAATTATTAAAATAAGTAATTGTTTCGGAGCCAATTAAAATATTATTTTCTTCATCAATTTCGCAATTGATATCGTAATCTGCGCGTTGTTGCCAATATTTATTTCCAGCTGCACCACTTGCTGTTCGGTATTCATTCGGAGTGGGGAGCAAATAATTTAATTGCTCAAATCTATTTGCATGATTCGAGCCCGGATTGTGAAGTGGTTGTGCAATAGTTAAAGCTGAAATGGTAAAAAACAGTGTAAATAGTTTTTTCATTATTAAAATCCTTTATTTAAATTTATTAATATTAATCTTTAAGTTTTTAAAAACTTGTTTATTTTACTGAATAATAATTAAAACAACAATAAATTAATTTATGATTTTTCTTTTTTTACAAGTTACTTTTCTTTTATTAGCGCTGCACCCAAATCATGTTTCAGTTACTGATGTAATTTTTAACGATTCTACAAAAACCTTTGAAATAAGCATAAAAGTTATTCCAGATGATTTTGAAAATGCCCTAAAAAAAGATTGTAGTACAAAAATTGATATTTTAAATCAAAATGCAGATTCTTCAACTTTTAATTGCGTTGAAAATTATATCAAAAAAAATTTTACAATTGAAGTTGGCAAAGAAAAACTAAATTTAAAGTTTTTAGGATATGAATTTAAAGAGAAAGAATTTTTTATTTATTTAGAAAGCGACAAAATAAAACCTACAAAACAATTAATTATTAAAAATGAAATACTTTATAATAATTCAAAAATCCAGGTTAATATTATTCGATGTAAAATTGGGAAAAAAGATTTATCTGTAAGATTAAAAAACCCGGAAGCAGTTTGGAGAATAAATACCAAATAAAATTATAGTACTTTATGATTTCGCAGTAATCGTTTAACTGCTCTGAATCCGACCAGCTTTCGTTCTTCTTCATCCCATAACCGAAGGACGAGAAATCGAAAACTCTGAAAAAGCGTCACCGATTTCACCGATTGAAAGATGGGAACTTCCTTCTGGGTTTTTTGAAGTTTGTAGTTGGGAATACGCGGACTGAGATGATGAATATGATGGAATCCGATGTTGCCGCTGAAAAACTGAAGCACCTTCGGCAGCTTATAGAACGAACTTCCCTTCAGTGCAGATTCAAAGAAATCCCATTCTTTGTGATGCTCCCAATATGTGGCATCGAACTGATGCTGAACGTAGAACAACCATATTCCAATCATCCCAGAGATCCATAACACCGGAAGCATCATCATGATGAACGGAACAAACCCGATTAGCAGACTCATCGAAATGGTGATCGCAACAATTCCGGCGCTCGTCCAATGCACGCTCCGTTTTTCGCGCAATCCCGAATTTTCCGATGAGAATCGATGGGCAACAATGAACATCACCGGCGGACCGATGAGCAGCATGACAATCGGATTGCGGAAGACGCGGTATTTCAGACGTTCCCATTTTGAGAGTGCTAGATATTCTTTTACGGTAAGCATCCAGATGTCGCCGGTACCGCGGTGATCAAGATCGCTGCCGGTGGCGTGATGGATGGAATGATTGTGGCGCCATTCATAATACGGAGTCATTGTCAACAGCCCGCAAATGATGCCGACGATATCGTTTGTCCGCTGCAACTTAAAGTATGAGCCGTGCGTGCAGTCATGAAAAATGATAAATATTCTGACCTGAAATCCCGCCGCCGGTATTGCCAATGCAAGAGTGATCCAGTACGAATAGCCCATACTATAATACATTGCGGTAAGCAGGACGAAATACGGAACGAATGTATCGACGATCTGCCAGATGCTTTTACGCAGATCGGATTTTTGATATTTTGCGATCATCGACCGCCATGATTCCTGTGTGGAATCCGAAAATTGCTGCATGGTCATTATCTGCTCCTTTGATCAAGTGATGAAAGATGAGGCACGGGGGAATTTTGGAAGAGAGAAGGTCTCAATGTTGCACAACCTGAAAATTTAATCCTCCCAAACACCAAGTGACAAATCGGATAACTAAATTTTATTTTTTTCATATGCGCAATATATTAATTATTTTCAGATTTATAGAGAGATTTTATTTTTTTGTGCACCCGAAGGGAGTCGAACCCCTAACCCCCAGCTTCGTAGGCTGATGCTCTATCCAGTTGAGCTACGGGTGCAAAATTAACATGCAAATATAAAAAAAACTCACTTTAATTCATTCTCTTTTTAACTCTCAATTCTTATATTATTAAATAAAAAAAAATTAAATTGAAAACTAAATGCTGAACTATATTTGGGTTGGTTTAATTGTAATTGCAATTTCTTCCGCAATTGGTACAGATATTTATCGTGAGGTAAATAATTCTTATCAAAACGGAAAAGAATTAGAAGCAACCTATTTACAAACATCAAATTTAAGAGAAGAAGCAACGGGGAAAATCCAAATACAAAAAGATAAATTTAATGAGCATTACAAAACTTCAACTTCATCAAATTTAGAATTACCGATTTTAATATCAAAAGAACCAAATGGAATTAGAAAGTTTACAATAGATATAAATAATAACTCACCAGAAATTTGGAAAGAGATGTCGCAAGGGGCTCTAAATAAAGAAAAACTTTCGGGCGTAATTAGTGAAATGCTTTTAACCGAAACTGAAAATATTTTTATAATAAAAATCAAAATTGAAAATATTAGTTACATAAAATTAAAATCTGTAACAAATGCCACATTTGATTATGCAGCAACTGCAGTTACTTTAGCACTCGGGCTAATTGGAATAATGGCTCTTTGGCTTGGGATTATGAAAATTGCAGAAGAGGCTGGATTCCTAAAAATTTTAACTACAGTAGTTAGACCGATTACAAAAAAATTATTTCCCGATATCCCGCATGATCATCCGGCAATTGCGGCGATTGTTATGAATATTTCTGCAAGCATGCTCGGTTTAAATAATGCGGCAACCCCGATGGGATTGAAAGCAATGGAAGAGTTGAACAAGCTAAATACTAAAATTGGAACTGCAACAAATTCAATGTGTACTTTTTTAGTGATAAATACTTCTGGATTGACTTTGATACCCGCAACTGTTTTAGCAATTAGAGCTGCAATGGGTTCAGCGAATCCAGGAATAATAATTGCCCCATCAATTTTTGGAGCAATTTGCGCTGCGACAGCAGGTTTAATTGCAGTAAAAATTTTACAACGGATGAAAAGATTTCAAATTTCAAATAATATTGACTAATGAGTGAGCAATTCAAAAATATAGTAAATATAATTTCAGTTGTTGCAATTCCGTTGATGATTTTGGTTTTCGTTCTATTTGGAATTTTTAAAAAAGTAAAGGTATACGAAAAATTTATCGAAGGCTCAAAAGAAGGATTTGATGTAGCAATAAAAATAATTCCATTTTTAGTTGGGATGCTCTTTGCAATTGGAATTTTCCGCGCGAGTGGCGCAATGGATTTTTTAGTTTTAATTCTAAAACCAATTACAAATTTAATTGGTATGCCGCCCGAAGCATTACCTCTTGCAATACTAAGACCATTATCTGGTAGTGGTTCACTCGGACTAATGACTGAATTAATGAATACTCATGGAGTTGATTCTTTTATTGGCGTTTTAGCATCAACAATGTATGGAAGTACGGAAACAACTTTTTATATTTTAGCTGTATATTTTGGATCAGTAAATATTACAAAAACAAGGCACGCATTACCTGCAGGCTTAATTGCTGATTTATTTGGAATGCTTGGTGCGCTTTTTATTTGTAAATTAATACTGAATTAAATACTTGGAGAAAAAATGAAAAAACTTTTTTTACTGCTTTTTATAGTTACAATAAATATAAATTTATTTGCACAAATGCCCGGCTCAAAACCTGGTGGAAGTTTTGAAGGGGGTCTCGGCTTTGCTTCAATTGGAGATCAAACTTATTACCAACTTTCACTCGCTCCAGAATTTGCAATTGGTAAATTTGGTATTGGCCTTGATGTAAATTTATTAATTAACACAAAAGATAATTCATTTGTATGGAAGGAAATGCAGCGTGGAAGATTTTTAAGATATCTTCGATGGGGCAATAAAGGTGATGATCTTTATGCAAGATTGGGAATATTAGATTACGCTCGGCTTGGTAACGGAACAATTATGTATCTTTATAAAAATAGTCCAAGCATTAGCGATCGAAAAATTGGAATGGAATTAGATTACAATTTTGGAAAATTTGGACTTGAAACTGTTTACAGCGATTTTGCTTTTCAAGGTGTAATTGGTACTCGTGGTTATGTTAAACCTTTGCAATTTACTGCTCTTGCCGCAACACCTGTTATTGGTGGACTTGAATTAGGTTCAAGTTTTGTAACTGATTTGAGAAAATTTTCTGGCAGAACAATTAAATCAAATGATACAACTTTATCCGGAATTAAAGTTTTGGGATTTGATATTTCACTTCCTTTAACAAAATTCCCGGCATTTAGTTCGCGCGTTTATACAGATATGAATAGAATTATTAACTTCGGAAGTGGTATAGCAAGTGGACTTGAAATAAATTCAACTTTGCCAGGAATTACAATTTTTACAAAGGTTGAGCGTCGATATGCTAACACTGAACAATACATGCCAAACTATTTTGATACTTTCTACGAAAGAGAATATACTACAAAAGCACAAACACTTGATACTTTAAAAAGTGTAAGCCCCGGAACTTTTGGTGTTTTAAGTATGGGAATTCTTGGCTCATTAAATATAACTGGTGCATATTCTAAAATGGATGATATTCCAGAAAGTGGAAAATTACATCTTGAAACATCGACAGGTAAAATAATTCCGATGATAACAATTAATGTCGGCTATGATAAAACTAAAATCAAAAATACAAAAGATGTTTTTACTTTAGATGAAAGATCTATTTTATATTTATCAGGTGGATATATGCTTAACTCTTTTACACGAATTGATTTAATGTACTTCTATACTTTTAATTTGAATAAATCAACAGGCAAATACGAATCTGAAAGAAGAATTCAACCTCGTATAACTTTCGTATTTCCTTTTGGCGGATAATTGATTTTTTAGATTTTTGTGCTTAACCAAATAATTTCTGCCACATTACCATTTGTTCCAAAATATATCGTTGGCAAAGTTTCATCAAGATATATTGCTGGCACCTCGCTTGATGATTCTATAAAAGTTTCGCAAAACTTAAATAATTCTGGATCGCTTGTTACGCTCGATTTGCTTGGCGAAGATATTACTTCAGAAGCTGAAGCAATTGAAAATAAAAATGAGTACGAAAAAGTTTTAACTTCAATTGCTCATAATAGATTAAATGCAAATCTTTCACTTAAATTAACACAGCTTGGTTTAAAAATTAATTATAAATTTTGCGTAAAAAATTTAACTTCAATAATAAAACTTGCGACTAGATATAATAATTTTGTCAGAATTGATATGGAAGACCACACTTGCACAGACGAAACGTTAGAAATGTATAGTGAACTTTATAAAAATTATAAAAATGTTGGAGTTGTTATTCAAGCATATTTAAAGCGAAGTGAAAATGATATAAAATTGCTTTCAAAAAATAAAGCGAACATAAGACTTTGTAAGGGGATTTATAAAGAACCTGATTCAATCGCTTTTCAAGATGCAGAAGAAGTCAGAGAAAATTATAAATTACTTCTAAAGAAAATATTTGAAAATAAATCTTATATCGGGATTGCAACTCATGACGACAATTTAATTAATGATGCGTTAAATTATATTTCAACAAAGAAAAAAAATATTTCAGAATATGAATTTCAAATGTTATTAGGTGTTCGAGCAGAAAAAAGAAAATCTATAATTTCCGATGGTCACCCACTTCGTGTTTATACTCCATACGGTAAAGATTGGTACGCATATTCTATCCGACGATTAAAAGAAAATCCGCAAATGGCATTTTACATTGCAAAGGCATTTTTTGGTTTAGAAAAATAATTTTCAACTAACTTTAAAGGAGCGTCAATGTCTAATTCAGAAATAACACAAAAAGTAGAATTCAAACCGTACGTCCCAAACGATTCTTTAATGGCAGAGTTTACTGTTAAATCAGTTTTACTCGGTGCATTTTTCGGAATAGTTTTTGGTGCTGCCACAGTTTATCTCGCTCTAAAAGCTGGCTTAACTGTTTCTGCATCAATACCAATTGCAGTACTTGCAATTTCAATCGGTAACAAATTATTAAAAACTACAATTTTAGAAAATAATATTATTCAAACTACAGGCTCGGCTGGTGAATCAATTGCTGCAGGTGTAGTTTTTACTTTGCCCGGATTTTTATTTTTATCTGCAGAAAGTGGCGGAGCAAGTTATTTTAATTATTGGACAATTTTTATTTTAGCAATGTTTGGTGGATTACTCGGAACTTTAATGATGATTCCGCTTCGCAGAAGTTTAATTGTTCAAGAGCATGGCAATCTTCCGTATCCCGAAGGAACTGCATGCGCATCAGTTTTAATTGCAGGTGAAAAAGGTGGAGATTTTTCTAAAACCGCATATCAAGGTTTGGGATTTGCATTCGTGTATGCAATTTTGCAAAAAGTTTTTCATGTAATTGCAGAAGCACCGACTTGGGTTTCAACTCAAACAAATAAATATTTCCCAAGCGCAACAGTAAATGGCGAAATCACTCCGGAATATATGGGAGTTGGTTATATTATTGGACCGAAAATTGCCGGCGTACTTGTTGCCGGCGGCGTTCTCGCATGGCTCGGTTTAATCCCACTAATTGCAACACTTGTTCCTGCCGATATTATTGCATTCCAACTTATCAAACTTGGATATTTAAAAGATTTAGCAACAGCAGGTGGTCCCGGTGGATGGGATCCTGTAACTCACACATTTAGTAATTATGCTCCTGCAATTTACAGAGCTTATGTTCGACAAATTGGCGCAGGCGCAGTTGCAGCTGGCGGATTCATCACACTTTTAAAAACTTTACCAACAATTGTTTCATCATTTAAAGGAAGCATTGCATCATTAAAAGATAAAGCATCGGCAGTAAAAATTGAACGTACACAAAATGATTTATCTTTTGTAACAGTAATTGTTGGCAGCTTAGCTTTAGTTTTACTTTTGGCGGTTTTACCACAAATCCCCGGTGACACACTTTTAAATAAATTATTAATTGGAATTCTTGTAATTGTGTTTGGATTTTTCTTTGTAACAGTTTCGAGCAGGATTGTTGGAATAATTGGTTCATCATCAAACCCAATTTCCGGAATGACGATTGCAACTTTAATGGGAACAAGTTTAATTTTTATCACCGTTGGTTGGACAGGATATTTTTACGAACCAATGGCACTTGTAGTTGGCGGAATGATTTGCATTGCTGCAGCAAATGGCGGAGCAACTTCGCAAGATTTAAAAACCGGTTACATTGTTGGCGCAACTCCAAGATATCAACAGATGGCATTATTTGTTGGAGCAATAGTTTCATCGGCAGTAATTGGTTGGACAGTTCAAATTCTTGACACACCAACATCCGAAATGTTATCGCAAGGAATTTATCACGCAATCGGAACAGAAAAATATCCCGCACCACAAGGAACTTTAATGGCAACTTTAATTAAAGGGCTTTTAAGTTTTAATCTTGATTGGCAATTTGTTTTAGTCGGCGCATTTATCTCGATCGTGATGGAACTTTGTTCTGTAAAATCTTTATCGTTTGCAGTTGGATTATATTTACCACTTTCAACAACACTTCCAATTTTTACAGGTGGAGCAATTAAAGGGGTTGCTGATTATGTTCGTAAGAAAAAAAATGAAGTTGAAGAAGATGCAGAGCTCGGTAAAGGAAGCTTATTTGCAACTGGGCTTGTTGCCGGTGGCGCATTGTTTGGAGTAATTGTAGCAATCGCAGCAGTATTTGCAGAAGATTTTATGAAGATGTTTAATTTAGAAGAAACAATTCATCACGCACTTGGCGCACAAGGTTATGAATTACTTGGCGTAATCTGTTTTGTGATTATGGGATTAACACTTTATAAAGTTGCGAGGAAGAAGTAGAAGACATTAAATTTATTACTTAATTCAAAAAAAATTATGAAAAAATCATTATTTATCTTTTTGGTGTTTAGCAAAATTTTTGCGCAAACGGAAACCCAAACAAAATCTTCGCTAGAGGTATTTGGAGCTATTTTGCAAACACCCGAGCTATCAAATTATTTTAATGGTGTGTTTGATAATCTTGGTATTGTTGTGGAAGAAACAGGAGAAAAATTTACAATTCACAACACCGGGAAACAATTTACATTTGAAAACGGAATTAAAGAATCCAAAGTTGATTTTATTGTCCCCGTGCAACTAGCAAATATTCAAAATATGGTGATGCATGCAAAAGATGGAAAAATAGATTTAGCAGAATCTTGGCGTATTGTGGATGTACTATTTACATCGTTGACACAAGAAACTTTAAAAAACCCTGTAATGTCAGGAAATTGGGGTAGAATATTAGCTGGCGTGGAAGATTTAATCCATGTTTATTTAATAAATCCCACTGGTGGAGAGGCATCTAGACACACACTAATTTATGTGAACGATCGTTGGCTTGTAGTTAAAGGGTTGCACGGAAAACCGAAACGAACTTATCGCATGACGCCTGAAGAATCTCTTGAGTATCAACGAACTGTTTTTAAAGCGATTAAAAAAGATACTTATTGTGGTTGGTGGGAGTTTTCGACTTGGTATAAAGAGTGGCGTAAAAAAGTTTCTGTGACTTACTGAGTTTTTATAGATTGCTGAAATAAATTTCTTTTAACATAAATAATAAAAGATAAAACTAAAGCAATACTCATTTATATTTTAACTCCGGCAACGGAACAGTATATTACACACCGATAATAAATTGTCCGTACGAGATTACATAAATCTCGCTAAAAATATCGCAAGAAAAATCTTTAAAATATTTATCCAAAAAATATAAATGAAAATTTTAATTCAATTAGTTAATATCAAAAAAAATTATGGTGCTAATACAATTTTAGATAATGCAACCGTATCTTTTGCTGAAAATCAAAAAGTTGGAATTATAGGACGAAACGGAGCGGGGAAGTCGACAATGTGCAAAATTATTACAGGGCACGAAGAAGAGGATGGAGGAACAGTTGTAAAGCACGAGGATTTGAGATTAAGTTATCTTGAGCAGCATGATCCTTACCGGTTGGATGAAACTGTGATTGAATTTTTAATGAGATATTGCGAAAAAGAAGAATGGGAATGTGGAAAAATTGCAAATAAATTCCAGCTAAAAAATGAGATTTTGAATGCTACAATTGGTTCGCTTGCCGGTGGATTTAGAACCAGAGTAAAACTTACTGCGATGCTTTTGAGAGAGCCAAATTTTTTAATTTTGGACGAGCCAACGAACTATCTGGATTTAAAAACTTTAATTTTGCTTGAAGAATTTTTGCAAAACTATCGGGGTGGATTTATAATTGTTTCGCACGATAGAGAATTTTTGAAAAAAACCTGCGATGATACTTTGGAAATTGAAAATGGAGAGTGCACAATGTATCCCGGCTCGGTTGAAGAATATTTAATTTTTAAAGAAGAACAAAAAGTGCAAGCAATAAGTTACAATAAAAATGTTGAGGCAAAACAAAAACAATTACAAGATTTCGTAAATCGGTTTAGAGCAAAAGCATCAAAAGCAAAACAAGCTCAATCCAAAATGAAGCAGATTGAAAAGTTAAAGAAAATTGAAATTGATCATCCATTAAGTAATGTTCAAATTAAAATTCCACAGGTTGATGTAAAAAAAAGTTTTGCACTACATTGCACGGATTTGGAAATTGGTTATCCGGAAAATTTAGTTGCAAATAATATCTCACTTGAAATTGCACAAGGCTCGCATGTTGCTGTGCTCGGAGATAACGGACAAGGGAAGACAACTTTTTTAAGAACCATTGCGGATGATTTAGAAAAAAAGGGAGGAGAATTCAGATGGGGCTACGATTTAAAAATTGCGTATTACGCGCAACATGTTTTTGCAACTTTAGATGGGAACTCCACTGTTTATAATTATCTTTATAAAGTTGCAGCTCAGAGTGTAGTAAAGCAGGAAATTTTAAATCTCGCAGGAAGCTTTCTTTTTCGTGGCAGTGATGTTGATAAAAAAATTTCAGTCTTAAGTGGAGGTGAAAGAGCGCGTGTTTGTTTGGCAGGAATACTTTTATCAAAAAGCCAAGTGATTCTTCTAGATGAGCCGACTAATCATTTAGATTTTGAAACAGTTGAAGCATTAGGAAGAGCGCTAAAATTATTTTCAGGAACTTTATTTTTTATCAGCCACGATAGAACTTTTGTAAATATGCTTGCTACAGAAATTATTGAAGTTCAAAATGGAGCAGTTAGACTTTATCCGGGAATTTATGAGGATTATGTTTATCACCTTGAAAATATTTTGAGAAAAGAGATGAGCGGTAAAATAGTTAAAACCGAAGAAACCGATCCAAAGCAAAAAGGAATATCGGATTATCATTTGAGAAAAGAAATTGAATCTGAAAAGAAATCGAAAAAAAGGAAGATAGAAAAAACATTAGAACGAATTGCGATTTATAAAAAAGAATATGATGAGATCCACGAAGATTTTATTAGAAGATCGGAGAGTTGGTCATTTGATAGAAATGCGAGATATGAAGTTTTAGCAAAAAAAATTGAAGAAGAAGAAATCATTTGGGTAACATTAACTGACGAACTTGATGCGAAAGAAAATTTAAAAAAATAATATTAAAATTAAGTATGGCTTATGATTTAGTGTCAGATTACACTCCGCAAGGTGATCAGCCCGAGGCAATTAAACAACTAATTGAGGGAATAAACCGAGGAGATAAACATCAAGTTTTACTCGGTGTTACGGGGAGTGGAAAAACTTTTACAATTTCAAATGTTATTAAAGAATTTAATATGCCAGTTTTAGTAATGAGCCATAATAAAACTTTGGCAGCACAATTATATGCAGAGTTTAAAAGTTTTTTTCCAAAAAACCGCGTTGAGTATTTTATAAGTTATTATGATTACTATCAGCCTGAAGCATACATCCCAACAACTGATACTTACATTGCAAAAGATTCATCTATAAATGATGAAATAGATCGATTGCGTTTAAGAACAACTAGTTCACTTTTATCTCAAGATCCGAATGTAATTGTAGTTTCATCAGTCAGCTCGATTTATGGAATTGGAACACCGGATGAATGGTTGGAACAATTAATTCCAATTCAATTAGGAATGAAAATCACACGTAATGAACTTTTAAAGAAATTAGTCAACATTCATTATGTGCGTAACGATTACGAATTTACTCGTGGTACATTCCGAGTTAGAGGAGATGTGTTTGATGTAATCCCCGCATATGAAAATGAGCATGCATTACGAGTTCAATTTTTTGATGATGAAGTTGAAAAAATTCAAATTATTGATAGAATTGATGGCACAATAATTTCAGAAAGTGATTACGAAGTAATTTATCCCGCAAAACAATTTTTGACTTCGCAACAAAAAATTGAAAGTGCTGTTATAGAAATTAAAAAAGAACTCTCAATGCAAGTTGAAGGTTTTAGAGAAGTTGGAAAATATTTAGAAGCACAAAGAATTGAGCAGCGAACAAGATTTGATATTGAAATGATGTTGGAAGTTGGATATTGTTCAGGAATTGAAAATTATTCACGACATATGGCTGCACGCAAGCCTGGTTCAAGACCATTTTGTTTGTTTGATTATTTTCCAAAAAATTTTTTAGTTGTAATTGATGAGTCGCATGTTTCAATTCCGCAAATTGGTGGAATGTATCATGGCGATCGATCACGTAAAGAAACTTTAGTAGAATATGGATTTCGGTTACCCTCAGCTCTTGATAATCGTCCACTTAGATTTGATGAGTGGGAAAATTTAGTTCCGAAAGCAATTTATGTAAGTGCAACACCTGGAGATTATGAATTTAAAAAATCAGGTGGAGCTGTTGTTGAACAATTAATACGCCCAACAGGATTATTAGATCCCGAGGTTGATGTGCGACCCATAAAAAACCAAATTGATAATTTAATTGCAGAACTTCGAGCGCGGGTTGAAAAACACGAGCGAGTGCTTGTAACAACTTTAACAAAACGGATGGCTGAAGATTTATGTGGATACTTAGAAAATATTTCTATAAAAGTACGCTACATCCATTCTGAAGTTCCGACGCTTGAACGAGTAGAAATTTTAAGAGGACTTCGGCTCGGCGATTTTGATGTTTTAATTGGTGTAAATTTATTGCGCGAAGGTTTAGATTTGCCTGAAGTTTCTCTCGTTGCAATCTTGGATGCAGATAAAGAAGGATTTTTAAGATCCGAAAGATCTTTAATTCAAACAGCAGGAAGAACAGCACGAAATGCAAATGGAAAAGTAATTATGTACGCAGATAAAATTACAAACTCGATGAAGAAAATGATTGATGAAACAACTCGCCGCCGCGAAATACAAATTAAATACAACTTAGAAAATAATATCATGCCGAAAACTATTTATAAAAGTTATGATGAAATTATTGCTTCAACCACAATTGCTGATGCAAAATCAAAAGATAGTTTTGGGAATAAAAAAACTTTTTATCAACCACTTGAAGATACAATAATTACAAAATTGGATTCAGCTCAAAAAAATGATTTAATTGAAGAGCTTGAAATTGAAATGTTAAAAGCCTCAAAAGAATTTGAATATGAAAGAGCCGCACAACTAAGAGATGAAATCACAAGACTAAAAATTTTAATTTCAAAAAAATGATTGGCTTTATAAAAGAGTTGATTTATAGACCTCTTTTAAATTTTATCTTTCCTCAAATTTGTTTTGGTTGCGAAAAATTACTCTTAAATGATGATGAAAAAATTTGCGCTGAATGCCTCAACTCTCTTAAAAAAACAAATCCCCAAGATTTAACTATAAAAATTATGAAGGAACGCTTCCAAAATAATGGAGTTTTGGATAATTTTTATGGCCTCTATTATTTTGAAAATAATGGCGTATTACAAAAACTATTACATCAATTAAAATATGAGAATAGAAAATTTATTGCAGAAATTTTTGGAGATTTAATTGGTAATGAAATTAAAGAAAATAAATTATTTGAAGATAATAAATTGATAATCCCAATACCTTTAAATAAAATAAAAGAGAGAGAAAGGGGATACAATCAATCGTTAATTTTAGCAAAAAGAGTTTCTAAAATATTGGGCATAAATACTCTTGATAATATTTTATTCAGGAAAAAATATACAAAAACTCAAACGCAATTAAATTTACAAGAGCGTAAAGAAAATATAAAAGATGCCTTTGAAGTTAGAAACAATGAATTAATAAAAAATCAAAATATTATTTTAGTTGATGATGTAATTACATCTGGATCAACAATTGAGGAAGCCGCGAAGTGTTTAAAAAATAATGGCGCAAATAAAGTTATTTCGTTTTCAATTGCAGTTGCTCAATTGGAAGATGAAATTAAATCTACAAAAGTTGAAGAATTAGAAATATAAAATAGTTTTTTAAAAAGTTTTTTTGCTCAACCACTCATGAAATTTGAAGAATAAATAAAAATGTAACAATCCAGCAAATTCTAATCCAATAATGTAATATGGCCAATCACCAATTATGAATGGATTGTTTACAAGTGGCTTTTCATTCAAATACATATAATTAGAATTGAGAAAATAATTTAGAGGTATCATTATTGGAATTGTAAGTTGAGTCCAATAAAAAACTTTAAGCCAACTTTTATTTCTTGGTTTTAAACCAAGTCGCGTAGTTGCATAAATTCCACTTAATAAAATTCCTCCATGCGAAATAAAATAATCAATATGATTTATTAAAGTGCCGCCAGTTGTAATTTCAGGAGTTAAAAATGAATGCACCGCGCCAGCTCCCCAACAAATTAAAAGCTCATAGCAAAATTGATTTTTTGTAATAAGAACAAAAATTCCAAGTAGTACAGAAAGTGAGCAAAGTTCAAGTGGAAGAGAATAAGTTGCGCTCCATTTGCCATTGTAATACATCCAAAATTGATTAAATAAAAAATCAATTAATATAAAAAGAGCAATAAATTTCCCGATTGAAATTCTAGTTTCAAGATTTTTATTTTTTGTGAATTGAAGTATTAAAACCAAAAATAGAATTAAACCTAAATTCATTATCCACCAAGTATTACTTAAAATTTCTACAACATGATGTTTGTAAATTGTGCTATCCATTTTTTGATAATATTAAAATTACAAATCAATTTCAAAAAAATTGCGATTGGTTTAAAAGAGAATTTCGAGTATATTTGGAAATCGCGGGGTGGAGCAATTGGTAGCTCGTCGGGCTCATAACCCGAAGGTTGTAGGTTCAAGTCCTGCCCCCGCTACAAAAAATTTAAGGGTTCCCAAGAGGAACCCTTATTTATTTATATTTAAAATATCAAATGCAAAAAAAATTAATTTTAATTACCAACGATGATGGAATTTTTTCTCCCGGAATTTTAGCTCTTGCCGAGGAGTTGCAAACGATAGCTGATATAATTGTTGTTGCACCAAATAAACAACAAAGTGCAGTTGGCCATGCAATCACTATTACAACTGCAATTCATAAACAGGAAGTTGAGCTTTCAAATAAAATTAAAGGAATTGCTGTTGATGGCACCCCGGCTGATTGTGTTAAGTTGGCCGTAAGAACTATACTTCCTAAAAAACCAGATTTAATTGTTTCAGGAATAAATCACGGACATAACACCGCTGTGAGCATAATGTATTCGGGAACTGTATCAGCAGCAACCGAAGGTGTAATTTTAGAAATTCCAAGTATTGCAATTAGTGTTACAACTTTTGAGGATACAGATTTTCTTCCAGCTGCGGTGATTGCAAAAAAAGTTAGTGAAATTGTTTTACAAAAATCTTTGCCAGAAGGAATGTTGTTAAATATAAATGTGCCGGCAATTCCATTAAATGAAATTAAAGGAATCGAAATTACCCATCAAGGTAAATCCGTGTGGGATGATTTTTTTGAAAAAAGATTAGACTCCGAAGGAAAAGAATATTTTTGGCTTAAGGGAAATTTAAATATTAAAGATAAAAATATTGATTCAGATCAAGGTGCAATTTTAAATAATTATGTTTCAATTACTCCAATTCAATTTGATTTAACAGATTATAAAAGAATTGATTTAATTAAGGAGATGGGATTTAATAAAATTCTATAAAAAACAAATTAGAGTTTTATAGTTTTACAAAATTAATAAATCAGTTAATAATAGATTATTTAAGTTTAAAATTTGTATTAAAATTATTTTTTATAATTTTGTGGGGAATGGTCTTTTCAGGTCTTTTTTTACATAAAAATTAAACATTTTTAATAAATAAGAGTTGACTCAATAGACAAAATAATCTATATTTGGGTCCCATTTTAAGGAATGGGAAAGTTCTTTGACAAATTGTGTGAAAAGTCTCTGAAAAATTCATTTTAGTTTCTTGTAATCAATTAATCAATTCAAATAAATACAAGCCATTTCGAGCTCTCTAAGTTTTAATACAACGGAGAGTTTGATCCTGGCTCAGGACGAACGCTGGCGGCGTGCCTAACACATGCAAGTCTGGGAGAATAAGGTAGCAATATCTTTAGTAAAC
>JAQCAB010000004.1:0-12500 GCA_027622375.1 Bacteroidota bacterium | reverse complement strand
GAAACCGCATGCTTACAAACGGTCGGAGTTTCAACGCAAGTTGGAATGACGGCGTGCCTTTTGTTTAATGAGCCTACGAGTTACTCGTATGTTGCAAGGATAAATTTCTAAGAAATGAATCCGTAGCGAAAGCAAGTCCGAAATGGGCGATTTTAGTAACATGCGGTAGACGCGAACCCTGGTGATCTACACTTGGTCAGGATGAAGTGAGGGTAACACCTCATGGAGGTCCGAACTGATGTGGGTTGAAAACCGCTCGGATGAACTGAGTGTAGGAGCGAAAGACCAATCAAACCAGGAGATAGCTCGTACTCCCCGAAATAGCTCTAGGGCTAGCCTCATATAACAATATCGCGCAGGTAGAGCACTGATTGGGCTAGGGTCGTCACAACGATACCAAACCCAGACAAACTCCGAATGGCGCTGATATATTTTATGGGAGTCAGGCGACGAGGGATAAGCTTCGTCGCCGAGAGGGAAACAACCCAGATCCACAGCTAAGGTCCCTAAATTAATATTAACAGATAAAGGATGTGAAATTGCTTAGACAACTAGGATGTTTGCTTAGAAGCAGCAATCATTTAAAGAGTGCGTAATAGCTCACTAGTCAAGCGATTTTGCGCCGACAATTCTCGGGACTAAATATTATACCGAAGCTTGGAACTAAAGCAGCAATGCTTTACGTGGTAGGGAAGCATTCCATTCTGCAACGAAGGTGTGGCGTGAGCCATGCTGGAGCGTATGGAAACGCAAATGTAGGCATAAGTAACGATAAGAAAAGTGAAAAACTTTTCCACCGAAAATCTAAGGTTTCCTGAGCAACGTTAATCGGCTCAGGGTTAGTCGAACCCTAAGGTGAGGCCGAAAGGCGTAGCCGATGGAAAACAGGTTCAATATTCCTGTACCTGCTTGCAATCGTTTGATCATAAGAGGTGACGCAGAAGTGAAGTTGGGCCATCTGTTGGCTTAGATGGTTTAACCGCGTAGGAAGGCTGTGTAGGCAAATCCGCATAGCCGTTAATTCCGAGACGGGAATAGGGTGCTCGCAAGGGCCATAACTCAACGTAAACATGCTGCCAAGAAAAACCTCGTATGAGAGATTGTAGACAGATCGTACCGTAAACCGACACAGGTAGATGGGATGAAAATTCTAAGGTGCTCGAGTGAGCCATGGTTAAGGAACTCGGCAAACTGACCTCGTAACTTCGGGATAAGAGGTGTCTCATTTGGTGAAGGCGAAACGCTGGAAGCTGAATGAGATCGCAGTGAAACGGGCCAAGCGACTGTTTAACAAAAACACATGTCTCTGCTAAGACTTTATGTCGACGTATAGGGACTGACACCTGCCCGGTGCTGGAAGGTTAAGGAAGGAGGTTCGCCGCAAGGCAAAGCTTCTAACCGAAGCCCCAGTAAACGGCGGCCGTAACTATAACGGTCCTAAGGTAGCGAAATTCCTTGTCGGGTAAGTTCCGACCTGCACGAATGGTGTAACGACTTGGTCACTGTCTCAACCATGGGCTCGGTGAAATTGTGGTACCGGTGAAGACGCCGGTTACCCGCATATGGACGGAAAGACCCTATGCACCTTTACTGCACCCTACTATTGGGTTCCGATAAAGCATGTGTAGAATAGGTGGGAGACTACGAATTCCAGCCGCTAGGTTGGGAGGAGTCGTCAGTGAAATACCACCCTTGCTTTATTAGAATTCTAACCTCGCGCCGTCATCCGGCGTAGGAACATTGGTAGGCGGGTAGTTTGACTGGGGCGGTCGCCTCCTAAAATGTAACGGAGGCTCTCAAAGGTTCCCTCAGTACGGTTGGTAATCGTACGGCGAGTGTAAAAGCACAAGGGAGCTTAACTGCGAGACTGACACGTCGAGCAGATACGAAAGTAGGATTTAGTGATCCGGTGGTCGCGAGTGGAAGCGCCATCGCTCAAAGGATAAAAGGTACGCTAGGGATAACAGGCTGATCTTGCCCAAGAGTTCATATCGACGGCAAGGTTTGGCACCTCGATGTCGGTTCATCGCATCCTGGGGCTGAAGAAGGTCCCAAGGGTTTGGCTGTTCGCCAATTAAAGCGGTACGTGAACTGGGTTCAGAACGTCGTGAGACAGTTCGGTCCCTATCCTATGCGGGCGAAGGAAACTTGAGGAGAGTCGTTCTTAGTACGAGAGGACCGGAATGACCGGACCGACGGTGAATCTGTTGTCACGCCAGTGGCATTGCAGAGTAGCCACGTCCGGAAGAGATAAGCACTGAAAGCATCTAAGTGCGAAACTCACTCCAAGATTAGGTTTCCCGGGAGCAATCCCCTGAAGATTCCAAGGAGATTACTTGGTTGATAGGCTACAGATATAAATGCTGTAAGGCATGAGTCGAGTAGTACTAATTCATCGTGAGACTTCGCCAATTTTTTTTATTACACACACACTTGGTGTATCGATATGTGTATGGTTGCATTCAACACTTCAAATTTAATTTTCAGGTGTCAATTTCACGGGTGTCACACCTCTTCCCATTCCGAACAGAGAAGTTAAGCCCCGTAGAGCTGATGGTACTGTGCTGGTAACGGTACGGGAGAGTAAGTCGATGCCTGATTTATTTTTTAAATCCCTTTCAATTTATTTTGGAAGGGATTTTTTTTTATTCTTCTAAATTTTTTTATGTTGATAAATGAAAGTTTTAATAACAGGAATTGGTGGATTTGTTGGAAGTCATCTTGCAGAATTAATAATTAAAGAAGATCAAGAAGTTTTTGGATTAATTCGAGATCCAAAAAAAATTGAAAATATTAAAAATGTAATTTCTAAAATTTCACTTCATGAGGGAGAACTTTTAAATTACAATTCTTTATATAGTGTAATAGATAAAATCAAACCTGATTTTATTTTACACACAGCAGGTCAACCATTTGTCCCAACATCATTTGAAAAAACTGCAGAAACTTTTCAAGTAAATGTAATCGGAACAATAAATTTATTTGAAGCTGTAAAATCTTCCGGATATAATCCAAGAATTTTAGTAATTACTTCGGGAGAAGTTTATGGAGAAGCTTTTGGATTACCACTACCAATTGAAAAAACAATTCCAAATCCTGTTAATCCTTATGCCGCAAGTAAAACAAGCATAGATTATATTTCTCAAACTTATAAAAAATATGAAGGATTAAATATTGTAATAGCTCGGCCATTTAATCACACAGGAATAAGACAAAGGGAAAATTTTATTTGTTCCTCCATCGCAAAACAAATTGCAATAATTAAAAAAAATAATTCAGAACCAATTTTAAATGTTGGAAATATTTTAGCAAAAAGGGATTTTACAGATGTGCGAGATATGGCAAAAGCATACTGGATGATTTCAAAATTGCAACAGAACGAAAATTTTATTTTTAATATTTGCAGTGGTACTCACCGCTCAATTGAAGAGGTAATAAATTTGTACGAAAAAATTTCCGGACTTAAATTCAAACTGAATATCGAACAAAAACGATTGAGAGGTTATGATATAAAATTAATGGCTGGAGATTCAAGTTTAATCAGGTCAATAACTGGTTGGTCTCCAATAATTAAATTTGAAGAAACATTGAAAGGGTTATTGAATTACTGGGAAGCAAAAAGTAATTAATAATTTTTTTACCAACTTCCTTTTTATTATTTTTAAAATCAATGAATAAAAAAGCACTTATAACCGGAATTACAGGACAAGATGGTTCTTATTTGGCAGAACTTTTAATTGAAAAAGGATATGAAGTTCACGGAATAGTTAGAAGAAGCAGTTCATTTAATACAGGTAGAATTGACAATTTATATAATCAAAAAGATTTATTGGGAAATAAATTATTTTTGCATCATGGAGATGTAACAGATGGAAGTAGTTTAAATAGATTATTGGAAAAAATAAATCCGAATGAAATTTATAATTTAGCAGCACAAAGTCATGTAAAAGTTTCATTTGAAATCCCAGAATACACCGCACAAGTTGACGCAATTGGAACTTTAAGATTTTTGGACGCAATAAGAGAAACAAAAGTTTCTACAAAGTTTTATCAAGCATCAACAAGTGAACTTTTTGGAAAAGTTCAAGAAATTCCACAAAAAGAAACTACACCATTTTATCCACGTAGTCCATATGGTGTTGCAAAATTGTATGGATATTGGATTATCGTAAACTACAGAGAGTCTTATAATATTTTTGCTTGTAATGGAATTTTATTTAATCATGAATCGCCAAGACGTGGTGAAACTTTTGTAACTCGTAAAATTACTTTAGCTGCTTCCAGAATTAAACTTGGTTTGCAGCAAAAATTATTACTCGGTAATTTAAATTCATCTCGTGATTGGGGATATGCTCCAGAGTTTGTTGAAGGTATGTGGAGGATGTTACAACAAGAAAAGCCAGAAGATTTTGTTTTAGCAACTGGGAAAACTACAACTATAAGAAAATTTACAGAAATTGTTTTTAATGAATTAGGAATAGAAATTAAATGGCAAGGTGATGGAATAAATGAAGTTGGAATTGATGCAAAAACTGGAAAAGTAATAATCGGGATCGATCCAAAATATTTTCGTCCCTCTGAAGTAGATTATTTAATTGGAGATGCAACTAAGGCAGAAAAAAAATTAGGTTGGAAAGCAAAAACTACAATTGAAGAATTAGCAAAATTAATGGTGAAAGCTGATTTTGCAAAAGTTGAAAAACGGGGATATTGATGCAAAAAAATTCCAAAATTTATATTGCCGGGCATACTGGTCTGGTCGGATCAGCTATTGTTCGCAAATTGGAATCTGATGGTTATAACAATTTAATTTACAAAACTCATTCCGAATTAGATTTAATTAATCAGCAAGAGGTCGAAAATTTTTTTATTAAAGAAAAACCAGAATATGTTTTTTTAGCTGCTGCAATTGTTGGTGGGATAAATGCAAATAACACGCGACGAGGAGAATTTATTTATAGCAATCTCCAAATCCAGTGCAACGTAATACATTCATCCTATAAAAATAATGTAAAAAAACTTTGTTTTTTAGGGAGTAGCTGTATCTATCCAAAATTTGCACCTCAACCTATGAAAGAAGAATATTTACTTGATGGCAAATTAGAAGAAACAAACGAACCATATGCAATTGCAAAAATTGCTGGTATTAAAATGTGTGAATCATACAACAGGCAATTTGGGACAAATTGTATTTCGGTAATGCCAACAAATTTATATGGACCGAATGATAATTTTGAGTTAAGCGGTTCTCATGTTTTACCTGCACTGATAAATAAATTTGTGGATGCTAAAAAAAATAATTTATCAAGAGTAATAATTTGGGGAAGTGGTTCGCCGAAAAGAGAATTTTTATATGTTGACGATTTAGCTGCTGCAGTTATTTTTTTAATGAAAAATTATAGTGATAACGAAATTGTGAATATTGGAACAGGGGAAGATATTTCAATTTTAGAGTTAGCAATGTTATTAAAAAACATAACTGGATTTAAAGGAGAAATTTTATTTGATAAATCAAAACCTGACGGAACACCCAGAAAATTACTTGATGTTACAAAAATTAATAAGCTTGGATGGAAAGCAAAAACTAAATTAAAAGATGGAATTAAAAAAACAATCGAGTGGTATATTGAAAACGGAGGATAAATTTTGGTATGCAATTTATACTCGATCACGATTCGAAAAAAAAGTTAAAGCAGAATTAGATTTAAAAAAAATTGAAACTTTTTTGCCACTTTGGAAAGAAGTTTCTCAGTGGAGCGACAGAAAAAAAATAGTTGAAGTCCCTGTTTTTAAAGGTTATTTGTTTGTTCATATTGATTTAATAAAAGAACAAACAAAAATTTATGGCACAAAAGGAATTGTAAAATTTGTTTCCTTCAATGGAAAAATTGCAAAAATAAATGAAAAAGAATTAAACTGGGTTCGACTTATTTTAAGTGAAACTGTTCGTCCGATAACCGATGTAAAAAAATTTGTAGCGGGAGATAAAGTTAGAATAAATAGTGGTCCATTAAGAGATGTTGAAGGGATTGTAAGTAAAACTTCAAAAAAATTAGTTCAAATTTATTTGGAGTCGATTAAGCAAGCAATTTATATTCAGGTGAATCCTGAAATATTAATTAAATGTTAAATTTTTGTAATTGTAATTTTTTTTAGATTCACTTCAAGAAATAGTATGTGATATAAAGCAAACTACACTTGAATTAAGAGTAAATAGTTACTATGTAAAGGGAAATATGCTAAGTCGCGAATGTGACTGAAAGGGCGAAGCTGTATAAAACTATACTTAAATGAAAAACCAAATAATAAATAAAATTGAAAATCAAAAATTTGTAGTTGGGGTTATTGGGCTTGGTTATGTTGGTTTACCACTTGCGCTTTGTTTTGCAGAAAAAAATTTCAGTGTAATTGGGTTTGATGTTGATGAGGAAAAAGTTGCAGGTATATCAAATTCGAAATCTTACATAAAGCATATTTACAATGAAAGAATATCATTCGCAGTAAATTCAAAAAAAATTAGAGCGACAAATAATTTTTCAGAATTAAAAAAGTGTAATGCAATATTAATTGCAGTTCCTACTCCGCTAAATAAAAATCGTGAGCCGGAAATGAAGTATATAATTTCTACGGCAGAAAATATTTCCAAAAATTTACAAAAGGGACAATTGGTAGTTTTAGAATCTACAACTTATCCTGGAACTACAGAAGAAATTTTGATTCCAATTTTAGAGAAAAGCGGACTTAAATGTAACAAAGATTTTTTCGTAGCATTTTCTCCCGAACGAGAAGATCCAAATAATCCAAATTATAAAACTGAAACTATTCCAAAAGTTGTTGGCTCAAATTCAAAAATTGGATTGGAACTTGCGGAAAAATTATATCAACAAATAGTTATAAAAACTGTTCCGGTTTCAAGTTTAAAAACTGCCGAAGCAACAAAATTGGTTGAAAATATTTTTCGCTCGGTTAATATTGCTTTAGTGAACGAACTTAAAATGACTTTTGATAAAATGGGAATTGATATTTGGGAAGTTATTGATGCAGCTAAAACTAAACCATTTGGATTTATGCCGTTTTATCCAGGACCAGGTTTGGGTGGGCATTGCATTCCAATCGATCCATTTTATTTAACTTGGAAAGCTCGTGAGTATGGTGAAGCAACCAGGTTTATTGAACTTGCCGGAGAGATAAATACTTCAATGCCAGATTTTGTAATTAAAAAAGTTAGTGGAGCATTAAACAAAAATAAAAAATCAATTAATGGATCAAAAATTTTGATTTTAGGTCTTGCCTATAAGGCAAATGTAGATGATTACAGGGAATCTCCCAGTTTTGAACTTATGAAATCCTTAAAATCACTTGGTGCAAATGTCTATTATAATGATCCGCATATCTCAATAATTGGAAAAACGAGAGAATATAGCGATTTTAATGCAATGACCTCGAGTAAAATTAATGATAAGTACGATTTAATTTTAATTGCAACAGCACACGATGAATATAAAAAAATCAACTTCTCAAAATTTAGTTGTCCTGTAGTCGACACAAGAAATATTGCAAAAGGTAAAAATGTTATTAAAGCTTAATAGGAGATTTTAAATCTGAAGCTTTGATACAAGTTAATTAATGCAATATTCACAAAGGTTAAAAATAAAATGAAACTATTAAAATTTACATTTGTATTTGTTATTTCGACTAATATAATTTTTTCTCAACAATTAAGTCCTGAGCAAATGGAATTGCTGAAATCCAAAGCAAAAGAAATGGGAATGAGTGATCAGCAAATTGAGCAACAGCAAAAAAGCGCTGTGTTCGATGTAAATAAATTTATTCAAGGAGAAATTAAAACTGCAACAAATCAAACAATTGGAAAAATAATTGATACTACTTTAATTCCAAATAAAGATTCTATAAAAAAAGTTATCCCAATAATTATTCCAGGTTTTACCAGTAGAATAAAATCTAAACAAATTATTGAACCATTTGGATACAACATTTATAAATCTGGCGGCTCTTTATTTGCGCAATCAATAAATATTCCAACTCCACTTAATTATTTAATTGGTCCGGGTGATGATGTATTATTAACAATGTGGGGCGAAGCGCAAGCATTTTATCAATTCTCAGTAAATCGGGATGGACAAATTGTTATTCCAACTGTTGGACCAGTTGTTGCGCAGGGCATTACAGTTGAAACTTTGCAAAAAAGATTGCTTTCAAAAATGACTCCATTTTATTCTGGATTAAGAAATGGTGGAGCAAATGCAAATACATTTTTAGATGTTTCGCTCGGCAAACTTAGAACAATTCAAATTTTTGTTTTAGGTGATGTACAAAACCCAGGTAGTTATGCAATTCCATCAATGTCAACAAGTTTTAATGCACTCTTTGTTGCTGGTGGTCCATCGATAAATGGTTCGCTTCGCAATATTTCATTAATTCGAGCTGGCAAAACTATTACAAATCTTGATATGTACAATTTTCTTTTAAGTGGAGATAAATCTGATGACTCTCGTTTGCAAGATGGAGATATTATTTTTGTGAATAGGATTGGAATGAGAGTTGCAGTTGTTGGAAATGTTTTACGCCCAGCAATTTATGAATTAAAAGAAAAAAATACTTTGAGCGATGCAATTTCAATTTCTGGTGGATTGATGTTCGATTCATATTTTGATAGAGTTCATATTGAAAGAATAATTCCATTTGATGAAAGAACAAAATTTAACAAAGATATTTTGGATTTAGATTACAGATTTAATTCTGTAAATGATTTAAAGAAAAGTAAAATTCCACTTTCGGATGGTGATATTATTACAATAGATAGTATTACAAATTTATTGGAAAATAGAATTTTTGTAAATGGGAGTGTTCGTAAACCTGGCGTCCAAGAATCGAAAAAAAATATGCGTGTAAGAGATGCAATTCTTCAGGCAGATAATGTTTTGAGTAATACTTTTATGGAACGCGCAACTTTGATTCGCACTTTGATTAATGGAAAACAAAAATCAATCTCACTTAATTTAAATAATGTAATGCGGGGAGATTCTGCGCAAAATATTTTACTTGAACCACTCGATTCAATAATTGTTTATGATCAGGAATATTTTTTTCCACAACATTATGTTGAAGTTGCAGGAGCTGTAAAAAATCCAGGAAGATTTAAAAGATATTTAAATATGTCTTTAAACGATTTAATTGTAATGGCTGGTGGATTAACTGAAGAAGCAAGTTGGGAAAGAATTTATATTGCGAATAAAGACACTTCACGAATTGGGGTTTATGCAAAATCAAAATTTATAAATCTTCAAAATAATTATTGGCAATCTCAAAAAAATTCGGTCGTAATGCTTGAAGATTTTGATTATGTGTACGTTCCATTTGATCCAAAAATTGTAAAACCACGACTTGTATCAATTAATGGAGAAGTAAATTATCCGGGGCAATATATTCTTGAGAATGAATCAGAAACACTTTCGGATTTAATAAAAAGAGCAGGTGGATTAAAAGATAATGCTTATTTAAAAGGCTCACGACTTGAAAGAACTAAAAAAAGTGCAGGTTTAGTTCCAATTGATTTTGAAAGTATTTTAAATGGAAATTACGAGTCAGACTTTATATTGGAGGAGGGTGATATTATTGTAATAGAGCGCGATCCAAAAATTATTTATCTAAGAGGTGAAGTTGTTGTACAGAGTTCAGCTAGATATATTGCCGGGAAATCCCTAAGTTATTACTTAAAACAAGCTGGTGGTGTTTCAGAAAATGGAGATCCGGATAGGGTTACAGTTACTTTACCAAATGGTAAAAAAATGGAAAAAGGTTGGTTCTTCGATGAAGAAATTATTTCTGGTAGCGTTATTTCCGTACCAGCAAAAATAAAAGAAGAAGAGCAAATTCTTCCAATTTTAAGAGATTGGTCTACAATTGTGATGAGTATTGCTACAATGTTCCTCACTATAATGCAAGTAACAAAATAAATGAACGAAACCGAGCAGCAACATTACGAAGAAGATACAATTGATATAAAAAAGTACATTTCAATTTTATGGAATGGAAAAAAGTTTATTGCAATTTTAACTTTATTTGCAACTTTAATTTCGGCTGGAGTAAGTTTAATTTTGCCTGAAACATTTAAATCATCAGTAACAATATTGCCAGAAAGTGGTGGCGGAAGAATGAGTTCTCTTGGTGGACTTTCAGATTTAGCGGCATTAGCGGGAGTAAATGTACCGAGTGAAGCGTCACTTACAAAATTATATCCTTCGATAATTAAAAGTGAAGCGGTACTTCAAAAAGTAATTTTAAAAAAATATCAAACAAAAAAAAATAAAGATTCGCTAAACTTAATTCAGATTTGGGAAATTGAAGCGCCGACTTTTCAAAAATCATATGAGGCAGCTTTAAAAGCAATTAGAGAAGAATTGAAAGTAAATCTCGACAATAAAACAAGTTTACTTACGCTCGAAATAGAAACCGAGGATGCACAATTAAGTGCAGATATTCTAAATTATATAGTTGGACAGCTTGATAATTTTATTCAAACTAAAAAAACATCATCTGCAGGGAATCAAAGAATTTTTGTTGAAGGAAGATTAGTAGAAATTAAAGTGGAATTAACAATTGCAGAAAATAAATTAAAAGATTTCCGCGAACAGAATAGAATGATCGTAACTTCTCCGGAATTATTACTACAACAAGAAAGATTATTACGAGAAGTAATAATTAACACAACAATTTATACAGAACTAAAAAAACAATTTGAAGTTGCAAAAATTGAAGAGGTTAAAGATATCCCAATTATAAATGTAATGGATAAAGCAAGAGCAAATGCAAATAGAGAGAGTCCGAAGAGAAGAAATATTGTAATGGCAACATTTTTTATTAGTTTATTGGGCGCTGTTGGACTAGAAATATTTAGAAAAACTTTTAAAGGATTTGGATTTTTAAAAAATTGAATATGTTAAAGCGTAGATGGAAACAAGTTTTTATCTCTGTAAATATAATTAACGATATTTTTGTTTTTATAATCAGCGCAGTATTATGCGAAGCATTAACCCCATATCTATTGAACAATGGTTCTACAGGAATAATTAGAAATGATTTTTTAATTCTTTTTATTTCTACTTATTTATTTTTTTCATCTGTTGAAGGAATTTATCGTGGAAGTTATAATATTTCAGTTGCACGATATTGCTTTGGAGCTTTTAAAACTTTAATGCAAACATCGCTTGTTATTATAACTATGATGGTGTTTATAAAGTTTTACAGTATCGAAAGGGAAGAGCTGGTTATTTTCATTTTAATTTCATCGATTTTAATTTTTACATCAAAAGTTATTCTAAAATCATTGAATCATCTTATGCAGGATTTTGGATTTGGAATGCAAAAATCTTTAGTTATTGACCCGATTCATTTTTCAAAACCACTAATTGAAAGATTAATTAATAATCCATATTTGGGGTATGAAATAATTGGTTTAGTTGGAAAAACTACAACAGAAAAAACAGACTTAAAATATTTTAAGTTATCACAGCTATCAGAGATTGTTAAAACAGAAAAGATAAATACTTTATTCATTCCTTCAACTGATTTATTTTTGAATGGTTATAAATCCCTTGAGCCTTTAACAAAAAAAAGTAGTTTAAAAATTAAAATTCTCTCTCCTAACTCAGAATTAATTTTAAGGCATTCAGGGATACACGACTTAGTAGGTGTTACTATGAACGAACCATACCCTGAGAATAAATTTATAAAATTTAAAAATATCCTCAAAAGAATTTTTGATTTTTTTGGAAGTTTATTATTAATAATCATTCTTTCACCAGTTTTAATAATTACAAGTTTAGCAATAATATTTGAAAGTGGTTACCCTGTTATTTATAAACAAAAAAGATCATCAGTTAAAAACGGAAAAATTTTTGATTTTTATAAATTCAGAAGTATGATTAAAAATGCTGAGGATGAACGTAGTGAACTTGACAATTTAAATGAGAGTAGCGGATTGCTTTTTAAAATCAAAAAAGATCCAAGAGTTACTAATCTTGGAAAAATTATTAGAAAATTTAGCATAGATGAGTTACCGCAACTTATTAATGTTCTAAAAGGGGAAATGAGTTTAGTAGGCCCCCGCCCTTTCCCTATTAAAGATATAGATAATTTAAATTTTCCTGAAGAATTTTGGGATTCTATTAATAGAAGAAGTACAGTAAAACCAGGTATGACGGGACTTTGGCAAGTTTATGGCCGTAGTGAAATTAAATTTGATGAAATGATTTTGCTTGATTTGTATTATGTCGAAAATTATTCTGTTTTGTTTGATTTGGAAATAATTTATCAAACAATTCCAGTTGTAGTCTTCGGCAAAGGGGCTTGGTAGTACTAAAATAAATATTCAGTTTTACTTTATCTAAAATAAATTTATGCAAATTTCAATTATTGGAACCGGTTATGTTGGGCTTGTGGCTGGTGTTTGTTTTGCCGAAAGTGGAAACAATGTAATC
>JAQCAB010000034.1 GCA_027622375.1 Bacteroidota bacterium | reverse complement strand
AAAAAAAACACATTCGTATTAATTATTTTTAATTAAAAAAAATATATATTAAACAAAAATCGTAATTCATTATTATTTAAATTTAGTTGTTAAATATGCTTACTCTTGAAAATATAAATAAAACTTTTGGTGATGTTGTTGCAGTTGACAATCTTTCACTTACAATTGATAAAGGGGAATTTTTTTGTTTGCTCGGTCCAAGTGGTTGCGGAAAAACTTCTACATTAAGAATTATTGCTGGTTTTGATAAACCAACTTCCGGTCGTGTTTTATTGAATGGAAAAGATATAACTGATATTCCACCAAACAAAAGAAATGTAAATACAGTATTTCAAAATTATGCACTCTTCCCGCATTTAACTGTTTATGAAAATGTTGCATTTGGATTGAGAATAAAAAATATTCCAAAAAATGAAATTAATATTCGTGTGATGGAATCATTAAAACTTGTAGCGCTAGAAGAAAGAAAAATTTTTAAACCATCACAACTCTCTGGTGGTCAACAACAAAGAGTTGCTTTAGCGCGCGCAATTGTAAACCAACCGGAAATACTTTTACTTGATGAGCCACTCGGTGCGCTAGATGAAAAACTTCGCGAGCAAATGCAAGTTGAACTGAGCAACATCCAAAAAAAATTGGGAATTACTTTTATTTTTATAACGCATAATCAGGAAGAAGCTTTAACAATGGCCGATAGAATGGCTGTGATGAAAAATGGTAAAATTGAACAGCTTGGCAAAACTGAAGAAATTTATATCAGGCCAAAATCAAAATTTGTTGCGGAGTTTATCGGGAATATGAACTTTTTAAGCGGACAGATTATTTCTGCACAAAATAATAATTATGTACTAAAATTTCCGGATGAAACTAGAATACAAAACAATAATTATGTATTAAAATTTTCGGATGAAACTACAATTGAATTAGATTCAGAAAATAAATATTCAATTAATGATAAAATTACACTTGCACTTCGCCCCGAGCAATTACGACTTTCAAAATCAAAGCCGAATGGAGAAGAAAATTATTTTAAAGGAATTATTAAAAATGAGGTCTTTTTTGGCGATAGTTCAAAATTTTATGTTAGCACTGAACACCATGGAAATTTATTGGTAATGTTTCAAAATTATTTACCAAGCGGAGCAAATCCTGATATTTACCACGAGCACGATGAGGTTTATATTTGTTGGAATAAAAAAGCAGGTCATATTCTCCAATATTAATGTCGAAAAATCGCCAGCATATAAAAATTCTCTTTCTGCCATATTTTTGGCTTTTTATATTTTTTATTTTACCACTTTTAATAATGTTTGTTTATAGTTTTAGCCAGAGGGGAACTTATGGTGGTGTAAAATATATTTTTACAATTTCAAATTATATAAATTCTTTTGATCCACTTTATTTTAAACTTTTTTTGCGTTCGCTCACGTATTCATTTTTTTCAACCTTGATTGCATTATTAATCGGCTATCCGATAGCTTATTATATTGCAACTTCAACTGCAAAAATAAAAGCAATTTTAATATTTTTAGTAATTCTACCTTTTTGGACAAATTTTTTAATCAGAATATTTTCGTGGATAGTTATTTTAGGAACCGAAGGGATGGTAAACGATTTTTTAATATGGATCGGATTAGTTGAATCACCAATTGAATTATTATTTAACGATTTTTCTGTTATGCTCGGACTAGTTTACGGAGTTTTGCCGTATATGATTTTACCAATTGTTGCATCGCTTGATAAATTAGATAAAAATTTATTGGAAGCATCGGTTGATCTTGGCGCAAACAGATTTGAAACATTTTATAAAGTTACTTTTCCTCTTTCGATGCAAGGCGTAGTTACTGGAATAGTTTTTGTTTTCATTCCTTCGCTTGGTCAATTTGTTGTTCCCGATATTTTAGGTGGCACATCAACATATATGATTGGCAATACAATTTCAAATCAATTTATAACTGTAAGAAATTGGCCTTTTGGTTCTGCTATGTCGATGTTATTAATGTTGATTGTGTCGATTACAATTTCGCTTTATATCAGATATTCAAAAAAGAAATACTAAATGGCAACTGCACGTAGTACAAATGATTTAAAATTCGGACAAGGTAAATCACTATTTGCAATTACAATTTTGGTATTATTATTTTTACACATTCCGATTTTAATTTTAATTTTTTATTCTTTTAACGATTCGAGGTTTGCATCGCATTGGGGGGGATTTAGTTTGAAGTGGTATTATAAAATAATTGATGATGATTCACTTTGGTTGGCTGTGAGAAATACAATTCAAGTTGCAATTGTTAGCACAATAATTTCAACAATTTTGGGAACACTTGCCGCAATTGGTTTGCATAAATTCAATTTTAAATTCAAAGATTTCTTTTTGAATATTTTATATCTTCCAATAATAATCCCTGAAGTAGTAATGGGTTTATCAATGTTGATTCTTTTTGTCCTTTTTGCAATTCCGCTCGGATTAATGACCGTAACAATTGCACATATTACTTTTAGTATTTCTTTTGTAGTTTTAATTGTGCTTGCAAGATTACAATCATTTGATATGACTCTGGAAGAAGCAGGTGCTGATTTAGGGGCAACGCAGTGGCAAATATTTTGGAAAATCACTTTTCCGAATATTTCATCAGGAATTTATGCTGGTGCACTCTTAGCTTTAACTCTCAGCATCGATGATTTTTTAATAAGTTTTTTTACAACCGGACCGGGCTCTACAACATTGCCATTAAAAATTTATGCAATGATAAAATTTGGTATCACTCCGGAAATTAATGCTGTATCAACAATTTTATTAATTTCAACAACTTTAATTTTATATTTTGTAGGATATTTTATGAATAAAGGTAAAAAAGAAGGCTCAGCATTTTTAGAAATATAATTAACTAATTATCAACTAATTAAAAGGAGTAATTATGAAGAAATATTATTTTGTGTTGTTGGCATTTCTTTTTATTTCCGGATGCGGAAAAAATCAGGAAGTTTTAAATATTTACAATTGGGCAGATTATGTGGATGAACAAATTTTGCGAGATTTTGAAAAAGAATTTAATTGCAAAATTAATTACGACACTTTTGCAAACAATGAAGAAATGTTAGCAAAATTACAAGCCGGCGCTGCTGGCTATGATCTTGTTTTCCCGACCGGTTATATGGTTTCTATGATGATTAAAGATGGAATGTTGGCTGAGCTTGATAAAAGTCTTTTAGATAATATGAAAAATTTAGATGAAAAAGATTTGGATAGAAATTGGGATCCGGAATCAAAATACTCGCTACCATATATGTATGGTTTTACAGCAATCGGTTACAAGTCAGATAAAGTTACAGATGTAGTTGATAGTTGGACAATTTTACAAAATCCAAAATATAAAAGTAAAATTGTTTTACTTGATGATATGAATGAAGTTTTTGCAATTGCTTTTAAAATTTTAGGTTATTCTGTAAACGATACTGACCCAAAGCATTTAGAAGAAGCAAAAAATCTTTTATTAGAGCAAAAGAAAATTTTAAAAAAATATGAAACTACAATGGGTAAAGATATGTTGCTCTCGGGCGATGCATATTTAGTTCACAATTGGACAGGAGATTTGTTTCAGGTTGTTGATCAAGATTCAACAATTAAAATTGCGGTACCAAAAGAGGGAACAGTAATATTTGTTGACAATACATGTGTTCCAAAGACTGCTCAAAATAAAGTTTTGGCAATGAAATTCATTAATTATTTAATGAGGCCAGAAATTGCTGCTAAAAATGTAAATAAAGTTTTTTATGCTTCACCAATTGATGCTGCGTTACCAATGATAAGTGAGGAAATTAAAAATAATCCAAACATTTATTTAACAAAAGAAGTTTATGATAAATCAGAAGCATTAGCAGATCTTGGTGAGTACACAGCTATTAAAGAAAAAGCTTGGTCAGAAATTAAATCGAAGTAATTAAATATTAAAAACTTCCTCTCATTTTTAGTTTTTTTGATTTTGCAAAGAATATTGTTTAGTTGTTTAATTAACAATCATGTGAAAATATTTGTTTTAAATTTTTGTTTACTTATATTTTTCGAAATATTATTAACTAATTCATTAACATTTGGAGTGTAAAAATATGAAGAATTTTTATTTTGCTTTTATCTTAAGTTTAATGGTATGTTTTTCTACTACCTATTCTCAAGATACAACTGCAGTTGAGCAAGCGGCACCAGCAGTAGAGCAAGCGGCACCAGCAGTAGAGCAAGCGGCACCAGCAGTTGAGCAAGCGGCACCAGCAGTAGAGCAAGCGGCACCAGCAGTAGAGCAAGCGGCACCAGCAGTAGAGCAAGCAGCTCCTGCAGAACAACCATCTGAAGCAGTTGCTGAAGAAGAAGCTGCGGAATCAGAAAAACCATGGGCTATTTCACTTAATGTTGGAAAAGGTTATTTATGGCGAGGTCAACCACTTGGTTTACCAGATCATTTGGTTTTTCAACCTGGTTTTAGTTATCAAGTTACACCAGAGCTTTCAATCGGAGCTTGGATGACTAAAAATTATAATGATAATAATCCCGGTCAAGGTTATGATGAATATGATATTTATGCAAGTTATACTGTAAATGATTTTGTAACAGTGGGACTCGCAAGTTATTATTTCCCTGCCCTTGGACTTGAAGCAGGGGAAGAAAATCCAGCTTGGACAGATTTTAGTGGAGAAGGTCTTCAAACACTTGATGCAACAGTTACAGTTGATTTAAGCTCAAAAATTAATCAACCTATTACAATTCTTTGGAGTACATTTTTAGCCGGTGCAGATGTTGCGGACGATGCTAATCAATTTACTTCCTATGCGGAAGCAACATATAGTTTTGAAATTGAAAAATTTGGATTATCTGGCACTGGTACAGTTGGAGCAATTGTTTTTGGAAATAAATCTGCATACTATACTTTTGCAAAAGATGGATTTAATTTAGTAAACATAAGTGGAAGAGTTTCAAAAGATGTTACTTCGATGATTCCATTTATGCAACATATTTCAAAATCGATGTGGGGATCATTTACTTACAATCCACAAATTAGTGATGATAATGAAACTACCACATATTATGGTTCAAGTGATGGTGCAAAAATAGGACCAGCATTATTTTCACTCGGAATGCAATTTGATTTTTAAGAAAATTTAATTTATTTAAATTTAAATGCCCGATTAAAGCCGGGCATTTTTTTGATATGTTAGAAAATGCTGATCTAAGTGTGACAGCCCTATTTTACTTCACTAAAATATTGCGAAATTGCCACGGATCTTTAGAGTCGATATCTTCTGGAAACATCCCAGGGCGATCTTTTAGCGGCGTCCAATCTGTATAATACCCTTTAACTGGACCGAGATATGGCATTTGAAATTCTAAACAACGCTGATAATCCATTTCATCGGTTTCAACAATACCCAAATTCGGATTCTCAAGTATCCACGCCATACCGGCCAATACGGCTGAAGTGACCTGAAGGCCTGTGGCATTTTGATAAGGAGCTAACTTTCTTGACTCTTCGATTGAAAGTTGCGAACCAAACCAGTAGGCATTTTTAGCGTGACCATACAAAAGCACTCCAAGTTCATCTATACCATCAACAATTTCATTCTCATCAAGAATATGTTGTTCTGGCTGGCGTTCGCCGGCTCGGCCAAACATTTCTTCGAGTGATAAAATCGCATCATTACTCGGATGATAAGCGTAATGACAAGTTGGGCGATACTCTGCTTTATTTTTATTATCGACCGTAAAATAATCTGCAATCGAAATTGATTCATTGTGTGTAACCAAACGACCATACTGCGCGCCATTGGTTGGGCACCAGCTACGAACACGAGTATTGGCACCCGGCTGCTCTAAATAGATCGCCGACTGACAACCCGAAGTATGCTGACGAGCATTGTCCGGCATCCATTTTTCAAATGTGCCCCAACCCAACTCAGCAGGTTGCATACCTTCACTAATAAATCCCTCTACTGACCAAGTGTTTACAAAAGTATTTGTAGGCTTTTGACGAGTCGACCGCTGCGTATCACGTTCAGCGATGTGAATCCCCTTAACTCCAACTTTTTGCATAAGCTTAGCCCACTCTTCTCGATTTGTGGGTTGTTTGTATTGTGTATTGGTATCATCAGCAACTTGTATCAAAGCTTTTTTAACAAACCAAGAAACCATACCGGGATTTGCTCCACAACAACTCACTGCTGTAATCCCACCAGGGTTTGCCGATTTTTCATTTAAAATTGTTTCGCGCAAAGCATAGTTCGATCTTTCAGCAGGACCTTTTTTCGCATCAAAATAGAAACCGGTCCATGGCTCAACAACCGTGTCGATATAGAAAGCACCAATGTCGCGGCAGAGCTTCATAATATCAAGAGAAGAAGTATCTAAAGAAAGATTGACACAAAAACCGGTGCCCTTGCCATTTTTTAAGAGCGGCGTTAAAGTTTTTTCATAATTCTCAGCCGTTAAACCCATATGCATAAATTTAATGCCACGATCATTTAGTAATTTAACATCGCGATCATTTGGATCTATGACTACCATGCGACTCTTGTCATATTTAAAATGCTTTTCGATCAATGGGAGTGTCCCACGTCCAATTGAACCAAAACCAATCATTACTATAGGACCTGTTATTTCACCGTAATTTGTTTGCACCAGAACTCCTTTTTTATTTTTTAAATTAGTAATTAAAACTTTAAAAAAGATTTTTGTAATTCTTTATAAGATTTACAACTATAATTTTGGATAATTGATTTTAGAGGTAAAAACTACCTAAGAACATACCAAAAAATCGAATCTAGAAATTTATCATTATTTTTTTGTAAAATAATATTTCTACTTTTTTATTTAATCTTCTTAGTTTAATTTCAACGATGACAAATTCAAAATATCCTATCAATAAAATAACTAAAATTAGTCGATTGAAGAAGTGCGGGAGTTACGATAAAAAAAATTTATTATCAGTTCATTTGATAAAAATTTATAAAAAACAATTCGAGAACAATTATACCATTTTCATTTAACATCATATTTTTATATTTTAAGAAAACTTCATAGAGATGGGTGAGTGGTTGAAACCAGCGATTTGCTAAACCACCGTACAGCCTTAAAGTTATGCCGAAGTTTCAAATCCCCCTCCCGTTACTTTCATAACCCTTTATAATTTACTTGACATTATCTAGATAGAGTTGTACGTTCTTTAAATCAAACAATTGATTTAATGGAAAATTAATAACAAATGGAGGGTTTTATGTTAGCTATTCAGAATAATCCAATAACAAATAAAAATATGAAAACTTTAATATTTGTTTTTTTATTATTTGTATCCTGTAATCAGGTAGAAAGGATTTCCGAAAAAGATGTAATGAAAACCTTTAATGATTTTATTTTAAACTCAGATAATGATATTTCTAAATTTAAAGACCAAACGACCAAAGACTTCCTGATATATGAAGTTGGTAAAAAATGGAGTTCTGATGAATTTGTTGAATTTGTAAAAAGTTTAGGGAAATTTAAGTCTAAAAGAAATTATAGTAACATTGTCATAAATACTGATATTAATTCTGCACATATTAGCCTCGAGCATACCGCGGAAATTCAACTTGAGAAACCTACACCTGATGGGAAAACCGTATTTTCTTATGAATGGCTTGAGAGTGGTTATCTTATAAAAGA
>JAQCAB010000014.1 GCA_027622375.1 Bacteroidota bacterium | reverse complement strand
GGCACAAAAAATGGGATGATGTTGTTGATTGGTATTTTGAGGGTGAAGATGCACCAAATGTAAAATGGTATCATTAATTATACTAGAAATTAATTTTCATTAAAATATTTTTTAATCCGCACTGAAACATTTTCTCTGATGTTTGCGTAAAATAAATTTATATCTCCAATATGATAATCTTTTGAAAAATAAAACCAAGTCAGCCAAGTTTTTGGTTTCGAAATCCACAAGATATTATCTTTTATTTGTGCATCGATTATATTTGGCCTTAACTTATTAAAGTCATAAAGAATCGCACCCTTATGTTTATAAAAATCCCCATAATTTAAATTTTCAGTTTTCCAAGTAAGTGGATTTGTAACCAGTGACTTTACTTTTTCCGATTTTGCAAAATCTGGAATAAAATCTTTTTGAATAGTTCTCCAACCGACGAAGCAATTAACATCACTACTGTCTTTGCATTGTGGGACGGAATTAAAAAAATCTGGCGGAATAAATAAGCCGGGCAAATACGCAACAACTAATTTCTTATATAAATCTCTCCCTTCAAAAAATTCTTTTATTAATCTTCCTGCGTGAAAAGTTCCTTGAGAGTGCGCAGCTATTATAATTGGTCGATCGTTATTCCAATTTTTTAAATAAAATTCAAACGCAGATTTAACATCCTGATATGCAAAATTTAAAACTGAATCCTTAATTCCTTTATTTTCCTTGTTATATATAGATAAATGCGCTTGGCGATATCTTGGCGAATAAACCGGACCCGCGATATTAAAACATGTTGCCTGATATAAAATTGGGCGAATTTCGATCGATTCATTTATTTCAATATTATTTATATCTGCATTCATTTTTTCAAAATCAAAGTTGCCATCATAAATTGTTGGATAAATATAAAAAACATCAACTCGCCCATCTATTTTATCATTTGCAAATGGCTCAGGGATTGAATCGGAGAAATCTTTTTTTTGTGGATGCGCAACCCAATTTTTTAAATTTGAGTAATCAATATCTTGCGAAAATATATTTGCGGAAAAAATTAAAATATAAATTAAACTTTTCATTATTAATCTATTGTTTTATTCTTTTTAAAAAACAAAATTATTTTTTTCAATTTAAATTAACTCATTTCTTATTTTTATAAATTCTTAAGCAGATTTTAAAGGGTATTTTACTTATTAAGTTTTCTAATTCTGTTTAAATCTAAATCTTGAAAGTCAAAACTAAAGTCAATATTTGGCGATATACCTTTCATCTTAATGGATTGTGCTTTGCCCGTCTCGTCAAGTGAGAACATAGCAAATGCATCGCAATTCATAGCTTGATATTCAAATTTTATGGCAAAGGTATTAGCATTATAAAAAGCCATAGGGCCATTTAATTTAGGCGAACGAAAAGATTTGAACCATAATTGCTTATCCTTTTCAAATACTTCAACTTTGCCAAACCACTTATCTTCATAGATTCCTATGTAATCTAAATTTTTTAGAGGTGTCTTTTTTGAGGCTTCGACTTTCGCCCAAACACTTTTAGTCACTTCATCTCCAAGCTCTCTTTGCTTATTCATTTTGTCAACAATTTTTTCGACCCATCCAAAATCATCTAAGCCTAAATAACTATCAGCAATGGTATTTGTAACCGATGAAAAAAGTCCTGCTCCACCATTTTCAGTATTAGTTAAAATAACGATGCCCAAATTCAAGTCGGGATACATTGTTACTATAGAAAGCATTCCGGGCAAACCACCAGTGTGCCTTACTTTTAAATTTCCTTTCACATCTGATAAATCCCAACCTAAACCATATCCCTTAAAATGAGAATTATATCTTGGATCTGGATCCGTCTCTAAAACCGTATGTATCTTCCACATTTCATTGTGATTTTTTAAAGAAAATAATTGTGTCTTCAAATCATTTCCATACTTTCCTTTATTCAAACGCACTATCATCCATTTTGACATATCTGCTACATTAGAGAATATTCCGCCAGCAGCACTACCCATTCCTATATCGTAACTGTCAATAGTTTTTATAGTTCCAGATTCAGATGAATGTGGTATAGACAGGTTGCTTTTAACTTTCAGTAAACTGCCTACAAACGTATTATTCATTTGTAAGGGCTCAATAATTCGCTTTTGCACAAAAAATTCATAACTCATACCGCTAGCTCTAGCAATTACTTCACCTGCAACAATATATAATAAGTTATCATAATCATACTTTGTTCTGAAGGCCGAAACAGGTTTAAAATATTGAAAACTAGTCACAACATCTTTTAAAGTAAAATCTGAACCATCAGGGAAAAACATTAAATCACCAACTCCTAATCCAAGACCACTGCGATGCGTTAATAAATCTTGGATATTAAAATTCTCGGTTACATAATCGTTATACATTTTGAATTCAGGAATATGGTCCTTCACTTTATCTGTCCACTTTAGTTTTCCCTCTTCTTCCAAAATGGCAAGTGCCGTTGTTGTAAAGGCTTTTGAATTGGAGGCTATCTGAAAATTAGTATTTTCATTAACTGTTTTTTTGGTATTGATATCCGCCAGCCCATAACCTTTAGAATGAATCACTTTCCCATCTTTTACAATAGCAACAGAAACTCCTGCCACTTTAAATTTTACCAAGGCATCTGCCACCAATGAATCAATTTTTGGAGAGGATATTTGAGCATAAATAATTTGTGTTGAAATAAATAAAGCTAAAATAAATGAAAAATATTTTTTCATGTTTATTAATCCTTTAAAATTTTTGTTTTATTTCGATTATTTAACTTAAAAAGCTACATTACTACAAGTAATATAAAATAAATTGTTTATTCTTGTTTATTTCTGGTTAGTTGGAAGGCTATAATTTATCAGATTCTTAGTTATTCTATATATAGTATTACAATTGGGAGGATTTAGCTGTTAAAAGTCAAAATCTCCTCTATAATATGTCCCCACTTATATGACCACTTGAGATTTTAGTAACTTTCTTAAAAACAAGAAATATCTGTAAGCGAGTTAAATTACAAAGGGTTATGAAAGTAGCGGGAGGCGGATTTGAAACTTCGGCATAACTTTAAGGTTGTACGGCGGTTTAGCAAACCGCTGGTTTCAACCACTCACCCATCTCTCCGAAGTTTTCTTAAAATATAAAAATATGATGTTAAATGAAAATGGTATAATTGTTCTCGAATTGTGTTCTCTAAATTTAGTTGAAATAAAAAAGGTCGGAATATTTTCCCGACCTTTTAGTATATATCTATTTTTAAATCTTACTTAACAAACATCATCTTTCTTTGTTTGAAAGTTCTTTTTTATTCTCACCTTGAGCTTGTCGAGGATAAACGAGTGATGTTAAAAAAAATTTGCAAAGAGTAAAAGAGTAAATGTGCAAAGTGATACACTAAGTTAATCGAAGTCTGTTACCTGGAATTCTGCAGAACACGAAAACCGATATAGTTGCTACGGGCCCTCGGGATAGCTATTGATCCGCGAGAAACTGAACAACTATTACTATCGTTGCCCCAAGAACCGCCACGAATATATCCCTTTGTTCCTGCCCACTCCCATACATTTCCACTCATATCATAAATTCCAAGTTCATTTGGTTTTTTCTTTCTTACCTCGTGAGTTTTACCTCCAGAGTTACCATTATACCATCCTACTTCATCAAGTTCATCGCTTCCACTATAATAATATCTTTTACTTTTCTTTCCACCTCTTGCTGCAAATTCCCATTCATCTTCTTCAGGTAATCTTATTACTCTTCCTGTTTTTTTACTTAACCAATTACAAAATTTATTATCAATCTCTTCGATATCTTTAAATACATCCCAATAAATATTTTTAATTCCAAAAGTGGAAACTTTTCCAACATCACCAAATAAATTTTTAGGCTTAAAATAATTGATACCATTATCTAAGGATATTTGAGTTGTAACTAAATATTGAGAGCTGGGTGTTTCAGGTGTAAGTTTATAAGTAATATTCAACATAGAATTTTCAACTACAAAATCTACATCTTTTACAACATTTGATTGAGCTAATAAATTGAGTGGTATAAAGAGTATACAAAGAAGAAAAGCTATAAACTTTATTTGAAGCTTAAACCACAAAACATCCTCCTAGTGTTATATTTTAAAACAGTATTTACAGGTTACTAATAATTTTTATCTATAATTTACTTCAATTATTAATAGTAGTCAAATAATGTAAATACATAATTAACACTAAATAGGCTTAAAACATAAGAGATTTGAAAATATTAGTTTTTTCATCTTAATTTTATATCATTTTAATTGTAACATTACATTTTCTAACTTTCCAGTAACAACTGCTTTCTGCGGTCTGCTAAACTCTCTCCTTGAAACATAAGGCAAATTATTGTTTTCATTTGTTTCCTTTTGTCCGAGTTCGGCTTGCTGTTCTCTTTCTTTGGCGAGTTCCCAAAGTGAACGAATGATTGACCCACTTTAAACGAGTTAAATTACAAGGGGTTATGAAAGTAGCGGGAGGCGGATTTGAACCGCCGACCTGCGGATTATGATTCCGACGCTCTAACCAGCTGAGCTACCCCGCCATTTGAGATGCAAATATAATTAAAAGTTTAGAAATCTTTTACAATTAATTATTTGGGTTTGACTTACCTTATAATTCTTATTTATTTTTGATTATCTTTTTTTTAAATGAGAATTGTAATTTTATCAACACTTCCTGATCAGCAACAAACAGGACCATCTATTGTTGCATTTAATGTTTTACAAAAGCTAAAAAATAGTAATAACTCAGTTCATTCATTTCAATACTTTAATGATGGAAAAGAGTTTTCATTTTTTCAAAAATTATTTGGAAATAAAAATATTTCTGGTTCAAACTATGTTGGTATTTTTACTTTATTAATAAAACTAATTTCGATAAAGCCAAAAGTTATTCACATTTTAACTTTTGAAAGAGTTTGGTTAGCTGCTGTTTTTTATAAAATATTTTTTAGATGCAAATTAATTTTTACAGTCCATGGATGTGTATTACATGAGCATTTAAATTATCGAGATAATATTCCAAGTTTTTTATTTTTAAAAGATAAATTTTGCGAATGGTTTTATATTAATTTTGCTGATAAGTTACATTTTGTTTCGAATAAGATTTATAATATTTCAACTCATTATTATAAAATTGATAAATCAAAAGTTGAAATAATTCCAAATGGAATTGAATATTTACATCCTCTTAAAAAGAAAAATAAAAATTACAACATTATTTTTGCTTCAAACATTTCTCGCATTGAAAAAGGATTTCAGTTTTTAAAATCAGCACTTGAAATAAGTAAAACAAAGATTAATTTATTTTTAATGAGCGATCAACTATCTAAAATTAGTTTCAATAATAAAAATATCAAAGTTAGATATTTTTCTGAAATGGAAAGAACTAAATTTTTAAAATTACTTTCAAATGCAAGTATTTTGGTTGCTCCATCAATTACTGATTCTTATTCAATGGTCGCTCAAGAAGCACTTCTATTAAATTTAAAAGTAATTATTTCAGATAATTGCGGAATAACTGAATTTGTTAAAGATCCAAACTTATACAAAGTTGAGTATGGAGATGTTTTAAAACTTACAGATTTAATTGAAACCCTACTTAATTCTGAATCTAAAAATAGTTCAAATTTAAAATTGCCTGATTGGGATTTTGTAGCAAATAGATTAATTGAAACATATAAAACATAAATGAGAATACTTTTTTTAGCTGAAAGTATAAATATTTGTAATGGTGCAGCAAAACATCTTTTACTCCTTTCTAAACATTTAATAAAACGAGGAGACGAAGTTTTAATTTTAACTGGATTAAATGATGCGCCAGAATTGAATTTTGACGTTCAAATAATTGAATGCGAAAATTTACTGCATGCAAAACGTTCGTTTTGGAAATTTTTAAAAGGGATTTATTTTATAGCTAAAATCAAATATAATTTTAAACCTGATATCGTTCATGCACATCATTTTTATTGCGCGCAACAAGCAAAGTTAATTACTAAAAAAAATAAATTTGTTTTTACAGTTCATGGGATTATCCCTGCAACAGGATATTTACCACATTTAGTAGGCAAAAATATTATTGCAGGTACTTCAGAGGTTAACAAATATATTTTATCAAAATCTATAATTATTAATAACCCTAATATTTTTAGAATAAACTTTGCGACTTCGTTTGAAAGGATTTATACAAATGTAAAATTAAAAAATCACAAAGCCCCCTCTTTTAAATTGAGGGATGACATTTTTACAATTGGTTTTATTGGGAGAATAAACAAAATTAAAGGCATTCATGTTATAATTGATTCTTTAAAGAAATTAAAATCAAACAGAAAAATTAATTTTATTTTTGCTGGTTCTGGACCACTTGAAAATGTAATTCCAAAAAAAATAAATAAAATATCTATTTCAATTTTTAAAAATGTAGTTGAAATTGAAAATATTTATAAAATGTGTGATTTAATTTTAATTCCCAGTTTAGGGCATGAGGGATTGCCACTTGTTTTACTTGAATCAGGTTTATTAAAAAAATGTGTAATCGCAAGTAATGTTGATGGAATAAAAGATGTTATAGTTGATAAATTTAATGGATTATTGATTTCACCAAATAATTCAAACAAACTTTCGAATTCAATTAAAGCTGTTATTTTAGAAGATAAATCAAGAATAAAATTTGGGAATAATTTATATAAAACCATTCAAAAATATCATAATTTAAAAATTATGATTGATAAAACTGAAAATTTATATAAATCCCTTATTTAATTCTGAATAATTTTCCGCAAAATATTTTATTAGTTGTAGATGATCTAAAACCGGGAGGTACAACTCGACACATTAATATGCTTTTTAATGAATTCAAAAATAAGAATATCAATGTTTTTGTAGCTGCATTCGGAAGTACATACAACAAGATTCCCTCTCAACAATTTATACATTTACCACTTTATAATTTTAATTATAAAAAAAGTATTGTTGGTTTTATTTGGTCTATTTTTATTTTAAATAGATTCGTAAAGAGAAATAAAATACAAATTATTCATTCTCACAAACGTTACAGTGATTTACTTTCAAGAATTGTTTGCAGATTAAATTTTATATCACATGTCTCAACATGCCATAGTATTTTAAATAAATTTAATTTTATCCCATCTGTTTTTGGAGATTACACAATTGCCGTTGGTAAAAATGTTTACAAAATACTTTTAGACAAATTCAATAAAAAGGAATGCAATGTTTTTATAGTTAAGAATAATTTGATTGAATTAAATAATGATTTTAATACTTCTCCCAAATTAATAAAATCAAATAAAACAAAATTTTGTTGGATTGGATATTTAAACGATAATAAAAATATTAATCTACTTCTTGATTCTTTTTTTTATTTAATAAATGTATTAAAAGTTAATAATTTTATTTGTTTTGTAAAAATTTTTGATGACGAAGTTGATTCGTTTAATTATCAAATTCAACAATTAAATCTGGCTAATAATATAAAAATAGTTGGAGATGAAGTTAATTCACTCAATCTTTTTAAAGAAGTCCAATTTGGAATTCTAACTTCTAAAACTGAGGGAGGTTCACCTCCATTTGTAATTTTGGAGGCTGCTAAAATGAAAAAACCATATATTTCAACAAATATTGATGACATCCCCGATTTTATTCATCATAAAGAAAATGGGCTATTAAATAATTTTGATAAAGAAAAATTAGCCGAAAATATTTTGTTGTTATTAAAAGACAAATCATTTTGTGTAAAATTAGGAAATTTTGCATATAAAAGTTTTTTAAATCATCAAAATATAAATTCCACAACTAATGATGTATTAAAAATTTATAACAATATTTTAAATGTCTATCAAAAATAAAACATATGTCATTTTAGGAGCAACTAGCTGGGATTATTTTTTAAACAGAGGTAATTATTTTGCAATTGAACTTGCAAATATGGGACATAAAGTTTTTTTTATTGAAAAAATGCCTTCCGTTGCTGGAAAAATAAAAAACTTTTTTAGCAACAAAATTTTGAATAATAAAAATGATATTCCAACTAATCTTAAAATATTAACTCCTCCAACTTGTCTGACTTTTTTTAATTCAAGCTATCTCCCTTTTATTGATAAAATACAATTGCATTTTTGGTTTAATAAAATTATTCAGAAATATAAATTAAATAATTGTATTCTTATTTACGCTATGCCTTATTGGAGATATTTGAGTATTACTAAAGAATTATTTTCAGCAAAATATTCTGTTTATGATATCGCTGATGATTTACAAATGTTTTCTAGAAATAATTTTACTTTAAATAGAATGAAATTATCAGATAAATATTTAAAACAGGAAATTGATATTATAATTTATTCCAGCCGTGTAATGAAAAATTTATTTTCTTTAAAAACTCCAAACTCATTTTTGATTAGTAATGGGGTATCTGATATATTTTTTAAAAAAAACAATTCTTATAAAAAATTAATATCCGATAATATTAAAGTTGGTTTTGCTGGGAATTTTAATTCAAATAGTATTGATATCGATTTACTAAAACACATTTCTGATAATTCCAATTTTAATTTAGAGGTTTGTGGCAATATTAATAATTCATTAAAAAAGGAACTTCCTAAAATTAATTTTAGAGGTATTTTAACTTTCAATGAGTTAAAAATTTTTATTAAAAGTTGCGATGTTTGTATAATTCCATTTTATAACAATAATTTTAACTCAGTAATAAATCCATTAAAACTTTATGAATATTCAAGCCTAGGGAAACCAATTGTTGCAACAAATACTACAGATTTAAAATATTATAAGGATATTATTTATTTTGCTAAAGATAAAGAAGAGTTTGTTTCCAAAATTTTTAAAGCTGTAAAATTAGATTCTAATTTATTAAGGAAAAAAAGAATTCGATTTGCACAAAATAATTTATGGAGTACTAAAACTAAAGAGCTTGATGATATTATTGATAACTTCTCAAATCGATGATTGAAGTTTTAAATAAAACGAATTTATCCAATAGTGAAGAGATTTTAAAGTTAATCCAAAACCGTTTGGATTTTGGTTTAAAATTGCAAATTAATTATTTAAGCTTTCATCATATTATAAACAGAGTTTGGAGTGATAAACTTAATAATATTTTTTTAAGCACTGATTTTATTTTAGGAGATGGGATTGGAATTACCTTTGCAAAGCGAATATTGTTAAACGATTCTTCACATAAATTAATTGAACCAGGAACGGATATTTTTTATTCGATCCTCCGATTTGCAGAATTGAATAAATGGAAAATATTTTTTCTTGGTGGTGAATCAAGATTAGTTGAACAATTAAAAATATCAGTTAAATCAAAATATCCGAATTTAAGTGAGACTAAATCTGAAAATGGATATTTCGACAAAAACGAAAGTATAATTAAAATAATAAATGACTTTGCTCCGCAAATTCTTTTTGTGGGAATGGGCGTACCAAAACAAGAAGTTTGGGTAGATAAAAATAAAAATTATTTAAATGTTCCGATAATTATAACTTGTGGGGGGCTTTTTAAATTTCTAGCTGGTGTAACTAATCGTGCACCAAATTGGATTAGAAATTTAGGACTTGAATGGCTTCATAGAATGTTTACCGATTTACCATATTTTTGGAAAAGATATATTTTTGGAATTCCATTATTTTTATTTTTGATTGCTAAAAGTTATTTCGTAAAAAATAAATAATGTTAAAGTTTAATTTTTTAGTACTTACCTTTTTATTTTTTACTTCAATTATTTTTGCATCTGAGAGATATAATGATAAACCAAATGTTATAAATATATCTGAATCAGAAAAAATAATAGAATTCACATTTTCAACAGAATCGCTTGCTAATCAATTCAATAACTCAACTAATAAAGTATTTTATTATTCAATTTCTCCAAGTCAAACAATTCAAGTAAAATTACTTCAAGAAAACAATTTTAAACATAATCCATATTTTAAAAATAAATATTTACCTTATTACGAAGATTCTGTTTGGCTAAGTGAGCAGTCAAAACTCTCAAATACAACAATTCAAGTCAAAAAATATTTTTGGTGGCGGGGACTTTATTTGGCTGTTATTGAATTAACTTCATCAATAAAACTAGAATCAATTAAATTTAAAATATCAATTTCATCTGATAAATCTCAAAGTCAATTTATCAAACAAAATAAAAATGAAATTTCAGAAATCGAAAAACAAACTATTTTAAATTATCAATCAGCTTCACAATTTATTAAAATATCAAAAGACCAAAATTGGTTTTATTCATCTCAGCCTTATATCAAAATCGGAATTGTAAATGATGGTGTTTATAATATAAATTTGAATGATTTAAAAAACTTTTCATCATTTCCGCAAAATGTAAATCCAAAAACTTTTCAACTATTTAATAATGGAAATGAGATTCCACTTTTTGTTTCTGGTGAAATGGATGACAAGTTTGATGGGAATGATTATTTAGAATTTCCCGCAACAAAACCTTACACAAATAAACATCGAGTCATAAATTATTCTGAAAGTTACAATGAATATATAAATCGTTTTACTGACACAAGTTGGTATTGGCTAACATGGGGTAAAAATAATGGTAAAAGAATGGGGCAAAATAATTTACAAACTTCAACAAATGACACTTTGTTTTCGTTCAATCAAATTATCCATTTTGAGGAAAATACTTACATTCATATTCTTGGCGATATAGTTTCAAAACAAGTTCACAATTGGAATGCGCGAAAATTTCCCATGTGGGGATATATCTTCGCAAATCAAACTGTAACACAAAATGTAAATCTTGAAAATTTACATATCGGAAATGATAGTATTAAATTTTTTGTAAAAGCTGGAAGTTTTGGTGCAAATCAATTTACTGCGGCTCACAAATTATCTGTCAGTATAAATAATTTTCCACCAAAAGATACATTTAAAGTAAATAAAGATGATTTAGTTTTAGTTGAAGGGAAAATTGCATCAAACTTAATTACAGAAGCAAATAATACAATAAAATTTAATTCATATCCGACTGAATCAAATATTGTAAATGATGTTATTTATGATTGGTTCGAAGTTGAATATCCAAAAAAATTAATTTTACAAGGCGATTCATTAATTTTTGGATTTTCAAATATTTTACAAAATAGTGTTAAAAGAATTTTTATTTCAGGGTTTACAGATACCAATTTTGTGGTTTACAAATATTCACCAAGTGTTTCAAAAATTAGCAATTATCAATTTATAGCAAATCAGACAAATTGGAGTTTAACTTTTATTGACTCTGTAAATTCTACATCTAAATATTTTTTGTGGAAAAAAAATAAAACTCTAAAACCAATTTTAATTCAAAAACAAAGTTTTGCAGATTTAATTTCAGAAAAAAAACAAACAGATTTTATTTTAATTACACACAGCAAATTTAAACCCGAAGCGGAGAATTATAAAAATTTTCTTACTTCCGAGAAAAAATTATCTGTCCGTCTAATAGATGTAAATGATATTTATGATGAATTTGCTTTTGGATATCCAGATCACGATGCAATTACAAAATATTTGCAAACTTCATCAACTTGGCAATTGCCATTTCCAAAATTTTTATTTCTTGTTGGCGATGCATCTTACGATTATAAATTTGTTTTGAAAAATAAAAATGCAATTAATTATGTTCCCTCAATTGGTTTCCCTGTTAGCGATTTAGCTTATGCAATCTGGGACGACTCAGTTTATTTACCACAATTTTCCGTTGGCCGATTACCTGTAAATAATGTTGGTGAGGTTTCGCAATATTTACAATTCCGTAGCAATTACGATAAAATGCCGAATAATGAATGGAATAAACGGGCATTATTTTTTAGCAGTGGCAATCCACAAGTTTCTGGTCAACTTGAAAGTTTTAGAAATATTAACTCAAATATTGTTGATAAATATTTTTCTTCTTCACCCATTTATGGAAGTGGGGTTCATTTTTATAAAACTGCAAATCCTTATTCAGATTTAGGACCTTATAGTGGAGATTTTATCCGAAACGAAATCGGCAAAGGTGGTTTATTTATTTCATACATCGGTCACTCTGGCACTCAAACTTGGGATAACGGAATTGGTGATCCAGTTCAATTGCAAAATTCGGTGGGTAGATTTTCGCTAATGACAGATTTCGGTTGCTCAACTGGTAAGTTTGCAGAGCCACAAGTAAAATCTTTTAGTGAATTATTTTTATTCGGAAATTCACCAAGTGCAATTTCATATATCGGGAATTCTTCTCTTGGATTTGTAAGTATCGCATTAACTTTTCCTCAAATTTTTTATTCAACTTTATTGCAAGATACTTTTAAAACTATCGGCCAAGTTCATGTTGCCTCTAAAAATAAATATTTAAATCAATATGGTAGAGGAACAATTTCTCAAATTTTGCTTTTTTCAAATTCATTAATTGGTGATCCATCAGTTGAAATCGCAATCCCAAGAAAACCAAATTTTGTTTTAGAAAATAAATCTGTAATTCTTCCCTCTTTTCAATTGGATGATCAAATGGATAGTGTCCAAATTAAAATTGCAATTAATAATTTTGGAACATCAATTAATGACTCAACCACATATTCAATTGAACAAAAATTTAATAACAATGTAATTCGTTCAAAAATTTCTAAAATAAAAATTCCAAATTTAGTTGATACTGTTAATTTCTATATTTTAACAAAAAAATTATCGGGTATTCACGTATTAAATATTAAAATAGATGAAGAAAATAATATTTCGGAAATTTCAGAATCTGATAATTCAATCACTGTAAATTTATCAGTTATTACTTCCGATTTTTTAATAGTTCAACCGCAACCAGATAATTTTGGTTTTGTAGATGAATTAATTTTTCTAAATCCACTTCGCGACACAATTAAAAATCTGGAATTGCAACTTTCACTTTCTTCAGATTTTGTGAATCCAATAAATTTAAATCCAATTATTAATAATGCAATTTCAAAAGTTTCAACTTCAACACTTTTAAAAAATAAAAGATATTTTTGGCGAATTCGCGAAGCTGCAAAAAATTGGACTATTGGGTCATTTTATCTCGGTAGCCAAACTCAAACTTCAAATGGATCGATTGATTCAATTGGATTTACAAATGCAAATTTGAAAGATCTTTCATATTCATCAAACGGTATTATTGTTTCTAAAAAAAATTATTCTTTAAAAGTTATTTCTGCCGGTAGCTTGGATGGCAGTTACGGAGTAGTTGAAATAAATGGAATAAATATTATTCAAAATTCTTATTTCCGTGGAATTACAATTATAACAATTGATACTCTCACATTTGATCCACTTACGCAAAAAATTTTTGACACATACGAAGTTTCTGCCGATTCTGATTCATTAACATCTCTTATAAATAATTTTAAATCAGGAACTTTTGTAATTGCAATTGCTGCTGATGAGGCTTCAAGAAGATTATCTTCCGCTGCTCGAAACGCTTTAAAATTAATTGGAGCAACAAAAATTGATAGTCTGGGTTTTTGGGATTCATATCTTTTAATCGGTAAAAAGGGAAATTCTGCAGGAAGCTCAATTGAAAGATATGTTAAAGCAAGTTTTGGTAAAGCGATTGCCGAAACTTCCGTTACAATTTCAGGATTTAAGGGGAATTATTCTTCAACACTTTATCAAAATTTAAAAACTTTAGACACTTTAAAATTACAATCAACTAAATTAGAAGGAACTAAAATTATTTCAAGAATTTTTGGACAAAAGTTTTCTTCTTCAAATAATACTTCATCAGGATTTATAAATTCTACTTTAGATACTTTAATTACTGATTCAACTTTATCAATTATAAATTTATCAAAAATAGATTGTTCAAAATATAATGGGATAATTTTCAATTTTGAATTACTCTCAAATATTCAATTGATTTCTCCAATTTTGCAAAGTTGGAATTTTACTACAAATTACATTAGCGATGTAACTTTGATTCCATCAATGGTTAAATTAAATAAAAAAATTATTCCTGAAGGAGAAATTGCTACAATTGAAGCAAAATTTGAGAATTTAGGAATTTCAAATACCGATTCAATAAATGTTAATTTCTTTAGTAATGATATTGGAAACGATAGATTGATTTCGAACATTAAAATCCCACCATTAAGTAAAAATGGTTCATATACTTTTAATTCGAATTATGATTCGCATAAAAAAAGAGGATCACATAAATTTACTTTTCAAATTGATCCTGATAATAAAGTACGCGAGCTTTTTGAAAATAATAATTCTGTTTCTGTAAATTATTCCGTTATTGCTGATACTGTAAAATCAATAACCGAATTAACTTTTGATAACGAATCTAAAATTTCAGGAGATTATATTTCTTCTGAACCAACAGTAAATATAAAATTGTTTGATAATAATGCTTCTATTATTTCATTAAAAGATACTTTGCTTTGCAAGATTTATTTAGATTTTCAAAGAGTTTATTACGATGGCGAGATTTTAAAATTTACTCCACAAAACACAAATGTAAAAGCAAATATTTCTTGGAAGCCAAAACTTTCTTCTGGTGAACATTTATTTGAATTTATTACAACCGATATTGTTGGCAATCCACACGATACAGTTTCGTTAAAACTTCAAGTTGCCAAAATAACTGAGTTTATAAATTGCTACGCGCTACCAAACCCTTTTACGGCAAATACAACTTTTACATTTCACTTTGCTACTCCAAATATTGATGGTGAGATATCTATAAAAATTTATACAATTAGTGGTAGATTAATTCAATCAATTGATATTTCAACAATTGATTTAAATGTCGGTTTTAATAAAGTTGAGTGGAATGGACTTGATAAAGATGGTGATGAAATTGCAAATGGTGTGTATCTTTATAAATTAATTTCAAATGGAAAAGAGCAGTTTTCATCTCAAGTAAATAAATTAGTTAAGATGAAGTAAATTTTATGAGTAATATTTTATCACTTACAAAAAATAATTTAGATGAGGTTTTTTCAATCACAAATAATATTCTGTTAAGTGGCGGTGTAATTATTTATCCAACTGACACTATTTACGGTATCGGTTGCGATGCAACTAATTTAAATGCTATAAATAAAATTTATTCTTTAAAAAAAAGAGATCCTCTAAAACCGATGCTGATGTTGATAAATAGTTTTGAGATGATGAACAAATATATTTCCAATATTTCTCCAATTACTGAAGAGATAATCCACAAATATTGGCCAGGCGCTTTAACAATATTGTTTGAATCAAACAATTCACTTCCACAAAATTTAATTAGTTCGGATGGTAAAGTTGCCTTCCGCTTCCCAAATAATGAATTTTGCAATAAGCTTGTTTCAAATTTAAACACACCAATAGTTTCAACAAGTGTAAACATTTCAGATAAACAAAGTTTGAATAGTTTTATTGAAATAAAAAGTATTTTTGATGGTAAAGTAGATTTATTAATCGAAGGATATTTTGAAAACAATATTTCTTCAACAATAATTGACGGAACAATTACGCCACCAAAAATTTTAAGACAAGGAGATTTGATAATTGATTTAGAAGAACTATAATTTTATATTTAGTTAATGAAAAAATTATTTTTATTTATTTTATCCCTTTTAATTATGACAGAAATTGGATGCCAAAAAGAACCCGAAACTTTAGTTTTAGATACTATTCTAAAAATTAAAAATAAATATGCAAAAGATACTCGTACTGCTATTTTTAATGTTACTGCAACATCAGGATTAAATAAAATTGTTATTAAGGGAGAGGTTGAATCAAATAAAGTAAAAAGTGAATTGCTCGATTCATTAAATTCTCTTTCAATCCCATTTACCGATAGCATAATTGCTTTGGAAGAAAATTTTGGAAAAAATAATTATGGAATTGTCCATTTAAGTGTAGCAAATATGCGCTCTTTGCCTAAGCAATCTGCAGAGTTGGGTTCGCAAACATTGCTCGGTACAATTATTAAAATTTGGAAGAGAGATGGCGAGTGGTCTTACATTCAAACTCCTGATAAATATTTATGCTGGATGGAAAATGAATCTTTTACCAAAGTTAAAATTAAAGAAGCAAAACTTTGGAGCAATTCCGAAAAAATAATTGTTACTACACTTTTTGATCTGGTTTACAGTTCAAATTCAGATTTAAGCGAACCAATTTCGGATGTAGTTGCCGGCAATGTTTTAAGAATTTTAGAAAAAAATAATAATTTTTCTAAAGTACTATTCCCCGATGGCAGAATTGGATTTTTAAAAAATTCATCTTTCACTTCCGAAAAAAATTGGAAAAGTAAATCCCCATCTCCTGAATCAATTTTAAAAAATGCAAAATTGATGATGGGTGTGCCATATCTTTGGGGAGGCACTTCTGTAAAAGGAGTTGATTGCTCAGGTTTTACAAAAACAATTTATTTGTTAGATGGAATTCAATTAAATCGCGATGCAAACCAACAAGCTGAGCAAGGTGAAGATATTTTATTTGACAAAGATTTTTCAAAATTTCAAAAGGGCGATTTATTATTTTTCGGGCGCAAAGAAACAAAATCCAAACCAGAAAGAATTACTCATGTCGGGATTTATATGGGTAATAAAAAAATGATTCACTCTTCTGGTTTTGTGCATATAAATAGTTTTGATAAAGATTCCCCACTTTACTCACAAAGTTTATTAAACAGATTTGTGAGAGCAAAAAGAATTTTAACAAATACTCCACCAACAGTAACAAATATTTTTAACTAAAATGGCACTAACAAAAAATACCGTTTGTAAAAAATGTGGTAAAAAATTTAAATGGAAAATTGAACGCCCCGGTGATGGCTTTTGGGATCGCTGGAGAAATGATAATGGAAATACTTTATCAAATTGGTTTGTTACAAATTATTTCTGCTGGGATCACGCATTTGAAACAATTCCACCAGAATTTTTTGATAAAATAAATACGATTGAGTATTTAGAGGAAGAATAAGATTTTTATAGTTAAATCACATTCTTATTATTTTTTCAAACAGCTACCTCAAAATTAAATTTTTATCCCGTTAATTTAATTCTTTAATTAAATATTTTCCTGTATAAGATTTTGTATTTCTTGCAACTTCTTCTGGTGTTCCTTCAGCAATAATTTCTCCACCTAATTCTCCACCTTCTGGCCCTAAATCAATTATCCAATCAGCAGTTTTAATTACATCTAAATTATGTTCAATTACAATTACAGTGTTTCCTAAATCGACTAATTTTTGTAAAACATTTAAAAGCATTTTAATATCGTTAAAGTGCAAACCTGTTGTGGGCTCATCTAAAACATATAAAGTTTTTCCAGTTGAAGTTTTTGCAAGTTCGGTTGCTAGTTTTATACGTTGCGCCTCGCCACCAGATAATGTTGTTGCTTGTTGACCTAATCGAATATATCCAAGCCCAACTTGATTTAAAGTTTCAAGAAATTTTTTTAATCGTGGAAGTTCTTTAAAAAATTCTAACGCTTCCTCAACAGTCATATTTAAAACATCTGCAATTGATTTTCCTTTGAAATGGACTTCAAGTGTTTCGCGATTATAACGTTTGCCACCACACAATTCACATTCAACATAAACATCTGGTATAAAATTCATTTCAATTTTTCTTAAACCACCCCCTTCGCACTCTTCACATCTTCCACCTTTTACATTAAAACTAAATCTTCCGGCTTTGTAACCTCTAATTTGTGATTCAGGGAGAAGTGTAAATAAATCCCGAATGTGATTAAACAAACTTGTGTAAGTTGCGGGATTCGATCTCGGAGTTCTGCCAATCGGACTTTGATCAACTTCAATTATTTTGTCAATTAATTTTTTTCCTTCAATTGAATTATAAGATAGTGGCGCTGTTTTTGAATCATAAAAATAATTTTGCAAAACTGGTACCAATGTTTCGTTAATCAATGTTGATTTTCCAGATCCACTTACACCTGTTATACAAACAAATTTTTTAAGTGGGATTTTTAAACTTATACTTTTTAAATTATTTCCAGAGGCACCTTTAATTGTTAAATGTTCAGTTTTATTTGTTCTTCTTTTTTTAGGAATTGGAATTTTCTTTTTCCCGGAGATATAATCAAATGTGTTAGAATTTGATTTTCCATTTAGATTTAAAAGATTTTTTGTTTTATCAGCATGGATTACTTTTCCTCCATGCTCGCCTGCCCCCGGTCCTAAATCAATTATGTAATCGGATTGAATCATCATTTCTTTATCATGCTCAACAACAATTACTGTATTGCCTAAATCACGAAGATTTTTTAATGAAGAAATTAATTTTTGATTATCACGTTGATGAAGACCAATACTTGGTTCATCCAAAATATAAAGCACTCCAACAAGTTGTGTTCCGATTTGTGTTGCAAGTCTTATGCGTTGAGATTCACCACCAGAAAGTGTTCTCGTAGCTCTATCGAGTGTTACATATTGCAGTCCAACTTGAATTAAAAAATTTACTCTATTTAATATCTCTTTAATAATTTGGTTTGAAATTATTTCTTCCCTTTTGCCAAATTTAAAACTTGTAAAAAATTGAAATAATTTATCAAGAGGTAAACTTACAACTTCAAAAATAGAAAATGATTTGTCTCTTTTTTTATCTTCAATTTTTATTTCTAGATTTTCTTTTTTTAATCTTCCACCAACACATAAATTACATTTGGTTGTTGTCATAAAACTTTCAACCCAATTTCTAATTTTTGGAGAAGATGTGTTGTTGTAATAATTTTGGAGGATTCCAATAATTCCACTAAAGCGATGTTTATAAATTACTTTTTTTCCGCTTGATTTGTGATACTCTATCTCGAGTTTATTTGAACCAGTACCATTTAATAATTCATCAAATGCAATTTTAGGAAATTTTTTTAAAGGAGTATCATAATTTAGTTTATGCAAATCAATTAATGCTTTTACTTGGCTGAAAAAATAAGTTTCTCTCGGGAAACCAAGTGGTGCAATTGCTCCCTCATTTATTGTTTTTTCCAAAGATGGAAATATTAAATTGAGCGAAAGATCTTTTTTTTCGCCCAACCCTTCGCAATTTTTGCAAGCGCCATAAGGTGAGTTGAATGAAAAAGAATTTGGCGCCGGCTCTTCATAGCTTTGGTTGCACTGGGGGCAAGAATTAGACGTGCTAAAAATTTTATCACTCAAACCATTACTCACAATGATTGAGTTGCTACCATATTTTAAACTAAGCTCAATAGAGTTTGATAATCTTGATCTTGATTGTGAATTAATTATTAATCTATCAACTACAACTTCAATGTTATGTTTTTTATAGCGATCAACTTTCATTCCCTTTTCCAGTAATTTTATTTCACCATCAATTCTGGTTCGTACAAATCCATCTTTCAACATTTGTTTAAATAATTCTTGATAATGACCTTTTCTCCCTTTTATAACTGGCGCGAGAATAATTATTTTAGAATTTTTCGGAAAATTAATTATTGTATTTATTATTTGATCAATTGATTGTTTTTCAACTTTAATTTTGCAATTAACACAATATTGAATTCCAACTTTTGCAAATAACAATCTCAAGTAATCATAAATTTCTGTAACTGTTCCAACTGTTGATCTCGGATTATGGCTGACTGATTTTTGTTCAATCGAAATTGCAGGACTCAATCCATCAATAAAATCAACATCGGGTCTTTCCATCAATCCTAAAAATTGACGAGCATACGGTGATAAACTTTCAACGTATCTTCGTTGCCCTTCAGCATAAATTGTATCAAACGCTAAACTCGATTTTCCAGAACCGGACAAACCGGTTATGACTGTTAATTTATCATGAGGGATTTCTACATCAACATTTTTTAGATTATGTACTTTTGCCCCTTTAACTACAATCGAACTAAACTCACTTTTATTAATTTGCTTTGGCATAAAATTTTATTCTTACAAATTAAAATAGAGTTACAGTAAATACAAACAGAAACTTTTCATATTTTAATTCAGTTGCTCTCTTTTGTTTAAATATTGTAGTAAAGCAACATCAAAAGTAGTTGATGTTTTAATCAATGAATAATCAATTTTGTGCTGATAACAATTGGTCTTTATTTTAGATAAATAATTTTCAACTGCTCTTTTATATTCTGTTTTAATTTGAATTGGAGATGTAATTATTCTTTCAGTCGATTCCAAATCTATAAAATTTGTATTTTTTGTAAATTCAAATTCAACCTCTTGATCATCTAAAATTTGGAAAATTATTACTTCATGTCCATTATAACGTAACTGTTTAAATAATTTAAAAGTATTTTCTTCAGAATCGAATAAATCACTTATTAAAATTATTAATCCCTTTCTTTTTATTTTTTCGATATATGGTCCGATTGCAACTGCAGCATTTGTGTTTTGACTTGGAATCATATTTTCGAGTTCAGACAATAAAATATTTAAATGTGTTTTAGAAGTTTTTGGAGATAAATATTTATGCAATTTCGAATCATAAAGACCAAGACCAACAGCATCTTTTTGTTTATTCATCAAATAACTTAATGAAGCTGCTAAATAAGCAGCATATTTTAATTTTGTAATTTTATTTTTTTCGGAAGCATATCCCATTGAAGCACTTGTATCAATAAAAATGTGAGCTGCTAAATTTGTTTCTTCTTCAAATTGTTTGATATAAAAACGATCAGTCTTTGCCAATATTTTCCAATCCAACTTTCTTAAATCATCACCCGGTAAATATTGCCTGTGTTCTGAAAACTCAACACTAAATCCATGATATGGACTTTTGTGTAAACCAGTTAAAAATCCTTCAACAACAAATTTTGCTCTCAACTCCATCGATGAAACTGTAGATAATATTTCTGGTTTTAAATATTTTAATTTTTCTTCCATTAGTAATTTCGTTTTAGAACTGCAGCAAAAAATCCATCTGTATTATGAATATGCGGATATAATTTTAAATATTCACTTGTTACTAAATTTTCCAGTTTATAATATTTTAATGATTGTTTAGGATCTTCAATTTCAAAATTTTTATTTTCACGCATAAAATTTTGAATAATATCTTCATTTTCTTTTTTTAAAATACTACAAGTTGCATAAATAAGTTTGCCATTTACTTTTACAGAAGTTGAATAATTTTGTAAAATTAATTTCTGTTTTACATTAATTTCATCTATAATTTTTGGAGTAACACTCCATTTTAAACCGGGATTTCTTCTCAATGTCCCAATTCCGCTACATGGCGAATCAATCAATAAAATATCTGCAAACTCATTAAATTTTTTTGGTAATATATTTTCTTTTAAATGATTGAGTTTTATAATATCAACTCCAGCACGTTTAATTCTTTTTTTAAATTCATCAAGTTTTTTTTCAATTATATCAAATCCAAATATTTCACCGCGGTTATTCATTTGTGCAGCCATTGCAAGAGATTTTCCACCAGCACCTGAGCAAACATCAATTATTTTATCTCCAGGTTTTGGATTTGCAAGTAACGATATTATCTGGCTCCCCTCATCTTGAACTTCAAAATATCCTTTTTTAAAAGATTTAAGCTGGAAAACATTTATTCTTTTTTCAAGATTTAATCCACAAGGAGAATATTTTGTAATATTAGTTTCAACTTTTTCTATAGCTAATTCTTTTTGAAGTTCTTCACGGTTAATTTTTAATAAGTTTGTTCTTAAAGTAATCGGTGCTTGCTTGTTATTAACTTTGCAAATATTAATAATTTCATCAATTGAATAATTATTTTTTAATTCGTCAATCAACCAATCAGGATGTGATAACTCAATTGCAATATTTCCATTAAAAGAATTTGTTTTAATTAAATTTATTAATTTGGTTTTATATTGTTCTAAATAAATAAATTCGGATTCAAATTGATAATTTAGATATTCATTATTTTTATTTATTAAATACAAATAACTAAAAATTAAAATAATACCTTTATTTTTATCGTAAAATTCATTTAGGTTTTCTTGAGTTGAGATAATTTCAAAATAATATTCTAATAATTTTTTCCATCTTAATACACCAAAGAGAGATTCAGAAATAAATTTTCGATCATGCGAGCCAAGATATTTTCTATCTCTAAAAAACTTTGCTACAATTTTATCTGGTGGAAAATTGAGATTAATTTTACTTAATAACTCGGCAGTAAGCCCAAGTAAAGAGGTTAACTTCATTTAACAAATTACAAAAATAATAATCCCCTTTTTGATTAATTAAATTACTGTATTACTTATTAATCTTGAACTTCTACTTCTTCGCTCTTATTAAATAATTTTTTAAAAAATGTTAAAGTATTCGTATTTTTTTGTTTAGTTGAGTTTTGGTGTTTCAAAATCATTTTATTTAAAAAATGGAGCCCAACTAAAATGAAAACGGATGAAAAAATTAAATATTCAAGTGGTAAATATAAAATTGAAACCACATAAGTAACAAATATCAATGCTAGTAAAAGTAGTATTTTCATAATTTTATTCTCTTTAAGTTTAATTAACAATTTCCCCAAATGCGGTGATTAGTATCACTAAAATACTAAACAATATCAAGTTCAGACTTAAGCAAATTTTTTATAATTTGTGAAATGCTATTTAATAAATTCTTAAAAAGTATTCTTCTGATTTGTCTTTTATTTTCTTTTTCTTCATCACTAGAAATACAGACAATAAAATCTCTTAAAAATAATAGACCTCGAGTCGGATTAGTTTTAAGTGGAGGAGGAACACGTGGTTTTGCACATTTAGGAGTTTTAAAAATTCTAGAAAAATATAAAATTCCAATTGATTTAATTGTTGGAACAAGCATGGGAAGTGTTTTAGGTGGGCTTTACGCTTCTGGCTATACTGTTGATGAACTTGATAAAATTTTAAAAACTACAAACTGGGAAGAGGTTTTAAGTTTTTCTGAAGTTACTGATAGACAAAGTGTTTTTTATGATCAAAAACAAAATTTTGATCGAAAGCAACTCACAATTAGATTTGACGGATTGCAACCTATAATTCCATCTTCTTTTACGAGTGGTCAAAGAATGAGTACTTTTATAAACCGATTAGTATTAAATAGTATTTATCGCCCAAGTCCATCATTTGATAATTTAAAAATTCCTTTTCGCGTTGTTGCAACTGATTTGATAACAGGAAAACGAATTATAATTGATAAAGGAAATTTATCTGAAGCGATGCGAGCTAGTATTTCTGTACCGATGCTTTATACAACTGTTAAACTTGATTCGTTTGAATTAACTGACGGAGGATTACTCTCAAATATTCCTGTTGAAGTGGCAAAAGAAATGGGAATGGATATTATTATTGCTGTTGATGCAACAAGTCCACTCAGAAATAAAAATCAATTAAATGCTCCTTGGGAGGTTGCAGATCAATTAATTGGAATAATGGTTCAACAAGCAAATAACATTTCATTATCAAAAGCTACAGTAATTATTAAACCAACACTTGATAATTTTATTTCGTGGGAATCTCAAAATGTAGAAGAAATTGTCAAAAAAGGCGAAGAAGCAACTTTAGAAAATATAAATTCGATTAACGCTCAATTATATAAAAATAGTGGGGTTGAATTCTTAAATTCAGATTCAAATATTACAAAAACAATTAATAAATATATTTTTAGTGGAAATAAAAATGTTTCAACTGAGGAAGTTGACTCAATATTTAAACCATTAATCAATCAACAATATTCAACTGAAATTGTAAATTCATTTTTAGAGAAATTATTATCTCTTTGCCGAAAAAAAGGACTCACACTTGCACTGATTGATTCAATTTCTTTTGAAGATGAAACAGGTACATTAAAAATAAAATTGAATGAAGGAAGTATTGATGAAATTATTTTGATAGGAAAAAGTAAAACTCGTTCATGGGTAATTAACAGAGAATTACCATTTAAAACTGGCCAACTTTTTACTTACGATAAAGCTATTGAAGGAATCCAAAATTTATATTCAACAAATTATTTTAATCAAGTTTTTATAGATGCTTACCACAAAGGATCAACTTCGATAGTTTATGTTACACTAGATGAGAAAGAAACTCAAAGAATTAATCTTTCGATTCGTTCGGATAATGAAAGGCAATTGCGCCCTATAATTGATATTCGTGATGAAAATTTATTGGGTGCTGCTTTAGAACTTGGTGGTACATTTTCTTTCGGTCCACGAGATTTTTATTCTAATTTAGAAATTAAATCTCACAAATTTTTAGACAGTTATTTTAATTTTTCAATTCGCAATTATTATGAGCTACAAGATATTTTTACATACATAAATGACTCAACTTTTGAAGTTGATAATCAATTCAAGCGAATTAAAAAGGATGAACTTAGAACTATTAATAACGGATTTGCATTTACATTTGGTCGGCAAATGGAAAAATTTGGGAATATAAATATTGGCTACAGAATTGAAAACAACAAAACAAATTTAATGCCACAAAATAATAAAATTGAATCTCAAAAATTTGGTGTTTTCAATTTAAGTTCATTTATTGATGACCGTGATAAATTTCCATATAGCAATGAGGGTTCAAGTTTAAAATTAACATTTGAAACTTCTCACAGAATTGATATTGATCAAAAAGGTTATTCAAGAATATTTTTTGAATATGAATATTTTCAAAAAGTTTTTGGCCCATTTATTTTTCATCCTCATTTAACTTTTGGTTCTGGTGATGAAACTTTGCCTTTTAATAAATTTTTTAATATGGGTGGAGAAAATTCATTCCTTGGATTATTTGAAAATGATTCTCGAGGACGTCAATTACTTTCTTTTCAAAATGAAATTAGAATAAAATTCCCTTTTAAAATTTTATTTGATACATATTTATTAGCCCGATATGATATTGGAAAAGTTTGGGTTCGCCGGACTGAAATTAAGTTGAAAGATTTTTATCATGGTTTTGGTGGCGGTATTTCGATTGACAGCCCCATTGGTCCTGCATCAATTTTATTTGGAAGGGCTTTTTATTTACCCGATGATATCACAAAACCAACTGTTCTTGGCCAAGTTTTGGTTTATTTATCAATTGGATATCCTTTGTAATCTCAAATTTTTCAATTCCCCAACTTTGTTTAAAAGCTGATACAAATTTTTCAATTACTTCATTAGGAGTTGTTTTTTTATTCCTTGCTTTCGAAATATTAATTGTTCGCCTGCGCATATTATTCAGTAAATCTTTTTTTTCAAATTCTGAATTGAAATTTAAATAATTTATAATTTCTAAATATTTAGGTCCAAGTAAAATTGATCCATGTTGCAAAATCGCGTTTATTCCTTTTTTTCTAAAGATTCGCTGAGCGCTGCCAATTATTTTTTTACCTTCAAATTGAATTTCATATTTAGATGTTGAATTAAAACATGAAATTTCATTTTGATTTTTAAAAGGAGAAAGATATTCTAATTCACTTTGTTTACAATCTGCATTAATCCCCAATAATTTTAAACCCAATATTAATGCATTACTTATTTCACTATAAGTTTTTTGTAAAGATAATTCTCTCCCGGATAATACAATTGAATAAGTTAATTCTTCACTATGAAAAACCGCACTGCCACCAGTTGATCTTTTTACAACATCAACTCCATCAAATTTACATTTTTCAAGATTTATTGTTTCAATCGATTGATGATGTCCGAGCGATATAGCAAATGGCTGCCATTGATAAAATCTAATTGTAGGTAAAATTTTATTTTCAAGAGATTGATTTACCAAATCCAAATCAATCTTCATATTTAATTCCCCATTTAACGAGCCGGAATTTATAAAATTCCAATTTTTTGGAAATTGCAACTTAACCCCTTCGTGTTCCGATAATTCCCCTTTTACTTTCTTTTATAAAAGATAAAATAGTTTGAACTTCAGGAACATTCCCTAATTTTTCTTCAATGACTTTTGCAGCCTGCGAAACATTCATTGACGAATTGTAAAGCAATCTATATGCATCATGGATTGCATCAATTGCCTCGCGAGTAAAACCGCGACGCCGCAATCCTATAGAATTTAAGCCTTCAAATGAAAGTGGTTCTCCACCTGCCATAATAAATGGAGGAACATCTTTTACAGCTCTAAAATTTCCACCAATCATCACATGCTGACCAATTTTACAAAATTGATGAATTGGCGAAGTGCCACCAATTATTACCCAATCTTCAACTGTAACATGTCCACCAAGTTGAACTGCATTTGCTAAAATTACATTATTTCCAACAACACAATCATGAGCAACGTGAACATACGCCATTAACAAACAATTATTTCCAACTGATGAATATCCAGTCTCAACAGTGCCACGGTTTAAAGTACAAAATTCTCTAACAACTGTGTTCGCACCAATTTTAAAAAAAGTTTTTTCGTTTGCATATTTTAAATCTTGCGGTGGAGTGGATACAACAGCCCCTTTATGAATTTTAGAATTTTTTCCAATCCTTGCACCATTATCAATAAACACATTTGTACCGATTGAAACATTATCATCAATTACAACATCACCTTCAATAATTGAGTAAGCACCAATATTAACATTATTTCCCAATTCAGCTTTTGTATTTACAATTGCTGTTGGATGGATTTGACTTTGCATTAAAAAAATTATTGTTTAGGTCGATCGGCTATACTTGCTGTCATTTCAGCTTCGGCAACTAATTCAGTTCCTACATAAGCTTCACCTTTAAGTTGGCAAATTTTAGATTTTCTGAAAGTCATTGAAACTTCAAATCTTAATTGATCACCCGGTAAAACTGTTTTACGGAATTTTGCATTATTAATTCCTAAAAAGAAAACAAGTTTAGATTGTTGATCAACAGTTCCATCAAGTAAAAGAACACCACCGGCTTGTGCCATTCCTTCAATTATTAAAACACCCGGCATGATTGGTGCTCCGGGAAAATGACCTTGAAAGTATGGTTCATTAATTGATACATTTTTTATTGCTGTAATTTTTTCATTCAATTGAAAATCAATTACTTTATCAATTAATAGAAATGGATATCTGTGGGGTAAAATTCTGTGTAAAGCATTTATATCAAAAACAACTCCCTCTTTTTTTTCGTATTGATATTTTTTAATAATTTTTTTCTGCTGATAAAGTTTTCTAATTTTTTTTGCAAATTCAATATTACTTGCATGCCCTGGTCGTGCTGCTAAAATTTGAGCTTTTAGTGGCACACCAATTAAAGCCAAATCGCCAATCATATCTAAAAGTTTATGACGAGCTGGCTCATTTTTAAAAAGAAGAGCTCCATCATTAATAATTCCACTATTACCTAAAAATATTGTATGCTCAAGTCCAAGTTTTTTTTGTAAATCCAATAGTTCTTTTTTATTAAGATCTCTATCAATAATCACGATTGCATTATCTATATTTCCACCTTTTATTAATCCTTTTTTGAAAAGATCTTCAACTTCATGTAAAAAACAAAAAGTTCTGCACATCGAAAACTCAGGAACAAATTCTTTTTCCAAATCAAATAATCCAGTATGCTGACTTCCGAGTGCGGGATTATTATAATCAATTACAACTGAAAGCCGATAATCATTTGAAGGTAGCGCAACAATATCAACACCCTTGCTATCATTTTGATAATGAACTGATGAATCAATTACCAAATAATCTTTTGGTGCATTTTGAGTTTCAATCTCTGCAGAAAAAATTGCATCAACATAATGTTTTGCGCTTCCATCACAAATTGGTGGTTCTATATTATCAAGATCAATTATAATATTATCAATTTGTAAACCAGCAATTGCTGCAAGTACATGTTCAGTTGTATGTACTTTTACTTCTCCAACTGCAAGTGTTGTTCCCCGTGATGTATCAACAACATGGTCAACATCAGCAGGAACCTCCGGCATCCCACCTAAATCAACTCTACGAAAAACAATTCCATAATTTTCAGGAGCAGGCCTAAAAGTCATTTTGCAAGTCTTACCTGTATGTAAACCAACTCCAGAAAGCGAAACTGGTTTTTTAATAGTTCTTTGGCGTTCTAACATTTTTATTTATTATAATTTGTATAACCGCTGGAATAACTATTATAATTACTCTTTGGTTGTCTTTCTGTACGAGGATTTCTATTTAAAGCAATTTTTTCTTTTAAACTTGCAACTGTTTTTTCTAATTCAAAAATTGTTTTAATCGCTTCAGGCAAATTTCTCATAGAAGCTTCAATTCTTTTAACACGCCTTGCTTCTTTGGCGGGAAAACCCCAATAAGTTTCTCCCTCTTTTCTTAAATCATTTGTTACTAAAGATTTTGCTCCGATAGAAATATTATTTCCAATTTGAATATGACCAACAATGCCAACAGCACCAGCAATTTTTACAAAGTTTCCAATTTTAGAACTTCCTGAAATTCCTGTTTGCCCCGCAATTACAGTGTGTTCGCCAATAATTACATTATGTGCAATCTGAACTAAATTATCAATCTTAGTTCCTTTTTTAATTAATGTATCACCTAAAGTTGCTCTATCTATACAACTGTTAGCGCCGATTTCTACATCATCTTCAATTACAACTCTGCCAAGTTGCGGAACTTTTTTATACGAACCATCTTTTTGCGGAAGAAAACCAAAACCATCTGCTCCAATAACAACTCCGCTATGAAGAATAACTCTTTCACCAATTAATGACTTTTCGCGGATTGATACATTTGCATAAATTAATGTGTTTGAACCGATCGAAGAATTACTTTCAATAACACAATTTGGTCTGATAACTACATTATTTCCAATCGTACAATTTTCTCCAACAACAACATTTGCGCCAATTGAACAACTTTCTCCGATTTTTGATGATTCAGGAATAATTGCAGTTTTATGAATATTTGGAAGGAACACTTCATTCGGAGGTTGAAGTTTTTCCATTGCAATTATAAAACTTATATATGGATCACTAACTTTAATAATTGCTGGTGGAAGTGGAGTAAGTGAAGAAGTATTTAATGTATCGCCAATAATCACAGCTCCACATTGTGAAGTAGTTAAAAACTTTTCATACTTCGAATTTGAAATAAATGAAAGCTCATTATTTTGAGCTGTCTCAATTTTTGCAGTTCCTGTAATTTCGATAGTTCCATCTCCAATTAAAACACCATCTACTAGATTGGCAATATCTACAGTATTCATTTTTATTTCTCCCTTAAAATTTTTAAAACTTTTTGAGTGACATCATTTTTTTCGTTCGAGTACAGCAAAAGTGTTGAACTACTTTTATCAAAAATGTATTCATATCCATCACTATCAGCAACTGTTTTTATAGCTTTAATTATTTTTTCCTGAATCGGTTTCATTAAATCAGATTGCTTTGTAAATAACTCTCCATTATTTCCAAATTTTTGTGTTCTGTATGAAATAATTTTTGAATCAAGTTCTTGTAATTCTTTTTCCATTTCAGAACGTCGTCGATCAGATAAAAAAAGTTTACGTTCGTCATATTCATCAAATTTTTTTTGAGATTCAGTTTGCATTTTTTTTAATTCTTCTTGCCAAGTTTGCGCCAAATTATCAAGTTTTTTTTGTGCTTCAACAGCATCTGGTAATTCCTTCATGATATTTTCGGTAACTATATATCCAATTTTTTGTTGAGTAAAAGTTATTGAAGAAGAAAAAAATAAAATTGCAAAAATAAAATACTTCATAAATTTATTTTTCATCACCACGTTTTAGATAATCTAAAATTTTATAAGTTAAATCTAATTTAGAGTCTGCATAAAGAATTAAAACATCACCAGCTTTATCGAATACAATATCAACTTTTTGATTTTTTGCGACTTTATCAATTGCTTTAAAAATTTTTTCTTTAATTGGCGCCATTAATCTTTCGCGTTGCATTGCAAGTTCACCTTGTTGTCCAAATTTTTGTTGGCGAAATTCATTAATTTTTTGTTCCTCATCAATTAAGGCTTTTTGACGTTGTTGCTTAATATCTTCCTTCATTGTGAGTTGCTGTTTTTGATAATCTTCATATTTTGCTTGAAGTTGTTTTGCGCGTTTTTCAACATCATCTTGCCATTCTTTTACATTGCTTTCAAGTTTTTTAGATGCTTCTTGAGCTTCTGGTAATTCTTTTAATATTGTATCAGAATTAACATATCCGAATTTTGTTTGGCCAATAGAGATGTTTATTAATACAAAACATAAAACTATTAACGATAAGATATTTTTTTTCACACTAACCTCTTTTTTTAAATGAATAATAAATGAATTATAATTTTTTAAAATCCTCTTCCAAATTGAAAGTGGAATCTCCAGCCACTTGGGCCTGTGTTATCTAAAACTTTATCAAATCCGTAACCATAATCAAAACCTACAAGTCCAATTGGATTGATTTGTAAACGAGCACCGATTCCGGCAGATCGTTTTACATTATAAAAACTCGTGTTCGCGATTCCATCCCAAACATTGCCTGCCTCAGCGAATGCTAAAATATATATCGGGATTGGATTTAATGCAACATTAAATCTTATTTCTAAAGTTTGTTTAGCCATTACAGTTCCGGGCAAAACCCTTGTTGGTGATGTGGGATCTTGCGGACCAACTGTTCTCTCTTCATATCCTCTTAATGGAGTCGTTGCAATATAACTAATCCCTGTGCCACCCATAAAAAAGTATTCTATTGGAGGAATATATGAACTATTTCTATATTTTGAAATAACTCCAAATTCTGATCCCATATATAATGCAAAACGATGATTATTTGCAATTGGCGCGTACCAATCAATATTTAATAGACTTTTAAGATATTCTGTATTTCCGCCAAGCAGTGGTGGACCAGAAAGCTCCATATTTAATGAAATATTACTTCCATCTGATGGGAAAAGTGGATTATTAATACTATTGCGTGAAATAACTTGAGTTAAACTAAATTGACTTGATTTTCCGGATCTATCATAAAGATATGCAACTTCTTTAACATCAATTTGCTGAGCTCTAAAAATCCAATCTCCTCTAAAATAATCATCTGGCCAGCGAAATTGTTTTCCGATTGAAACCGTTCCGCCAGTTTGACGTAAATTGTAATAATAATTTTGTTTTGTATCGAAAACACTAAATCCAAGTGAAGTTGGTGTATCAAACATCCACGGTTCGCGGAAAGAAATTGAAAAAGTTTGATAACGATTTAATTCACCAAATTGCCAATCGATATTAAAAACTTGACCACCTCCCCCTTTTAATGGTTCATCAATCGAAAAATTATTAAATGTTAAACCAATCATTCCTGTTGCGCCATAAAATTCGCTGTAACCAACTGACATATTAAAAGTGTCACTCGATTTTTCTTCAACATCAACAATTACATCAACAGTACTATCAGAAACAAATCGAGTATCAGGTTTTATTTTTTCAGGATTAAAATAATTTAAAACTGAAAGTTGACGAATACTTCTGATAATATCAGATCTGCTAAAATAATCCCCCGGACGAATTCTTAATTCTCGGCGAATTACTTTTTCATCTGTTTTTGAATTGCCTCTTATTTCAACTTTACCAACTCTAAATTGATTCCGTTCTCGAATTGTAATTTGAACATCAATACTATCGCCATCCAATTTTTTTTCAAGTGGGTCCATCATCACTGTTAAATATCCATTATCCAAATAAAGTGATGCAACATCTGTTTGATCTTGATTGCCTCTTAAATTTTGTTCAAATTTTTCGAAGTCGTATAAATCACCTTTATTAAAATCTAATCTTAAATCAAGAAGTGATGTTGGGAAAATAGTATTTCCATCCCAAGTAATATTTCTTACTCTATATTGTGGACCTTTGTGCAAATACAAAACTAAAGTTAAATTTTCTTTTTTATCATCATATTTAATTGAATCGGAAATTATCTCTGCTTCGCGATATCCCTTTTTTTTCAAAAATTGAATTACTTTTTTCTTATCATCAGTATATTTTTTTTTCTCAAATTTATTACTTTGCCAAAACTTCCACCAAACTTTTTCATGAGTATCTTGCATTGCACTTTTTAAATCACTTGGATCAAAGTCATCAATTCCCTCAAATTTTATTTCTGAAATTTTGACTTCTGAGCCTTCACTGATATTAATCTGCAAATCAAAATAATCTTTTAAAGTTGAATCGCTTGATGGAATTAGTTTAGATATAATTTTTGCCTGTAAATAACCCTCTTCTTCGTAAGCTTTTGAAATTTGTTTTATAGTTTTATTTATTTCTTGCGGAGAAAGTATTTGACCTTTTAAAGCTGTAATTTTTTTATTGAAGTCCGATTCACTTAATGCGTCATAACCGTTAAAAATAATTTTTCCGAGTCGTGGATGTTCTGATACTTTAATTAAAATATAAACATCACTCCCCAAAACTCTTTCGGCAATAATTTGCACATCCGAAAATATTCTTAAAGCCCAAATTCTCGCAATTGCGTTTCGAGTTTGCTCGCTTGGAATTGAAATTTCCTCATTTATTTTTAAACCCGAGTTTGCGATAATTGCAATCTGATCGGCTGTTTTATTGCCTTCAACTGAAATCCCAACAATTTTATAAGTTTGCATTTTTGCTGCACTCTCTTGAGCAAAAATATTAAAACTCATTTTGTTTAAAATGAAAACAAAAAAAATAATTTTTAAGAAAAATTTAGATTTATTTAAACGCAACTTTTTTTAGATATTTTTTTACGAAGGAACTTTTAGGTTTAACGTTGTTTTGAATTTACCCACTAACCATTCCGAATCTTCTTTCTCTTGATTGAAATGATTCGATTGCTTGATATAAAGCATTTCGCCTAAAATCTGGCCATAATAAATTTGTAATATAAAATTCACTATATGCAATTTGCCACAAAAGAAAATTACTAATCCTCATTTCGCCACTTGTTCTAATTAACAAGTCTGGATCGGGATAATTTTTTGTAGATAAATTCATTTTAATAATTTCATCATCAATCTTTTCAATATCTAATTTTCCATCAGCAACTTTTTTTGAAATTGATTTAATAGCATTCGTTATATCTGATTTTCCACTATAACTAAGTGCAAGAATTAATATTAATCCATCATTATTTTTTGTTATTTCAGTTGCCTCTATAAGTTCATCTTGAACAGCTGTTGGCAATTCAGAAATATTTCCAATAGTTTTTAATACAACTCCATTTGAATGCAATTTATCTCGTTCATCACGAATTGCATGTAATAATAATCTCATTAAAAGTGAAACTTCTTTTTTCGGTCGACTCCAATTATCTTTTGAAAAAGCAAACAAAGTTAAATATTTAACATCAAGTTGGCCACAAACTTCAACAATATCTCGAACTGAATTTACACCTTCATGATGACCAGCGATTCGTGGCAATCCTCTTTTTTTGGCCCATCTTCCATTGCCATCCATAATAATTGCAATGTGTTTTGGAATTTGTCCAACTTTCAACAATATTTCCTGGTGTTCTTTATCGATACCTGTTGCTTTTACGCGTGATTTCACTTTTGAGAGTTATAACTTTATAATAAATACATATTTTATGTTATAAAATTAAGTGTTTTTATTAATATTAACAAATGAATAAATAATTTAATGAATTTAAAAACAAAGTCATATGCTTATTTAATTTTACCAATTCTTATTTATTCTACAGATATTTTGATTCGGTGGGAGTTTTTAAGTTTAATGGAACCAAAAGGGATAATTAATTTTTTAATTTCCGTCCTCTTTGAAGTTTCATTTTACACAACATTAATTTTTTTAATAAGTAAAAGCAGATTTCCACTGTTGTTATCCATTATACTTGGATTTATCATTTCAATTCTGCAAGTAATTATTTATGGACATTATTTTTACTTTGGGGTTTTGCCGAATAATTATTCATTGCAGTTTCTTGCAAATCAATTTGTAAATACGATGAGTTTGTTTTTAAACTCAATTGAGTGGTGGCATTTTACTGCTTTAATTTTTCTAACAATATTTTATTCTTATTTAATTTATAAAAGTTCAAACCAAATTAAACTTTGGAGACTTAAAAAAGGAATTTATTTACTTCTTACTACGTTTTTATTATCACTATTTTTTAATAACAATGTTCGCTTTTATTCACAAAGTTTTTCAATTACCCCTGAAACAATTTTTTCAATTAAATATTATTTATCCAGCAGATTTTTAGATTATAAAACATTTGAATCACAAGGTTTTATTCAACGGAAATTTACAATTGAAAATCGCAAAATTACAAAATCAAATTATAATGTATTAATTATTTTAAGTGAGAGTTTGCGCAAAAATAATTTACAATGTTACGGCTACTCTCGCAATACAACACCCTTTTTAGATTCAATGTTGAAGCATAATAAACTTATTCAATTTCAAAATCATACAAGTAATGCAGTCTCAACTCAATATTCAGTTCCAATAATGTTATCTGGAATTTTTAGTTATCGTAAAGTTAATTCCCCATTTATTCAAGACTATGCAAAACATTGGTTTGGCACAAAAAATTTTTTGATTTCATCTCAATTAATGGTGCGCAACTCGATTGAAAAAGTTTACAACACTTCTTTTGATAAATTTATTTGCCAGGAAAGATCAAATTTACCTATTTATAACGACATGGCATTTAATGACAACGAGTTAATTAAACTTTTCAAAAATGAATTATCAAAACTTGGGAATAATAAATTTTTTGGGATTATTGGATTTAACAACACTCATTATCCATACACTACAACTGGAAATAAATTTAGTAAATTCAAACCTTCAAATTTAAAATCGATAAATGCTTACGATAATACAATTCTTGAACAAGATGAATTAATTAAAAATATTTTTATAGAACTTGAAAATAAAAATTTGCTCGATTCAACTTTTATAATTTTCACTTCTGACCATGGAGAAGCTTTTGGAGAGCACAATCACAGCGGGCATTTAAAAACACTTTATGAAGAAGAAATCAATGTTCCTCTTTTAATTTATTTACCAAAAACTTTTCCAAAAAGTAAATCAAAATTTTTAACTGAAAATCAAAATTACAATACTTCACATTTAGATATTTTTCCAACCGTTATGGATATGTTCGGAAATATGGAAAATATTAAAAGTGAATATCCTGCTTTAGGAACATCTCTTTTTAAACAAATTAATAATACAAGAATTATTCCCCTTTTTGGATTAGATATTTTATCAAATGAGGGAATTATTGAACGTGATATTAAATACATTCAAACAATTGATGGATCGCACTTGATACGCGAATTTTATAATACTTCGACTGATAAAAAAGAATTAATAAATTTATGGAAAATGATTTCGAGGGAAGAACAAATTAATTGGGTTAATAAATTAGATTCAATGCGTCAATTACGATTACAAGCTGACAACTTAAATTAATTATTTTTTAAATAATTTTTAAAAGTAAAACCATCATGAATTTCTTCTATTTCAAGATGGTAAATTGTGTTTATTAAATGTTCGTATGATGGAAAATAAACATCACCATCAATTTCATTATCAACAATCGTTAAAAATAGTCCATCAACATTGTTAATTGTTTGCTGATAAATTTCTCCTCCACCAATTATAAAAACTTTTTCTTCGTTATCTAATTTTTCAAATGCTTCTTCCAGTGATGAATAGGTTTCAACATTTTGAATTTTACTTGAACTAATCACGACATTTCTTCTTTCGGGTAATAATTTTCCGAGCGATTCAAAAGTTTTTCTCCCCATTAAAACTGTGTGGCCGATTGTAAGATGTTTAAATCTTTTTAAATCTTCCGAAATGTGCCACGGTAATTTCCCCTCTTTCCCGATAACACGATTTTTATTTATTGCGGCAATTATATACCGCTTCACACTGCAACCTCAAATTTTATTGGCTCACAACTTTCGTATCCAATTAATTTAAAATCTTCAAATTTTAATTGATCAATTGGTTTATTTTCAATTTCAATTTTTGGTTTTGATTTTGGTTTACGTTTTAATTGCTCTTTTAATCCATCAATATGATTTACATAAATATGTGCATCAACAATTGTATGACTAAAATATCCAACATTTAAATTTACTTCTTTCGCTAAAATTTGTGTCAGCAAAGAATAAGCCGCAATATTAAATGGAATACCAAGTGCAATATCACCTGAACGTTGTGTAAGATGACAATTTAATTTTTTTTCAGAAACATTAAATGCAAATGTATAATGACATGGTGGCAGTTTACTTCGAAACGCATTTCCTGGTTCCCATGCGCTAATTACCATTCTGCGAGAATTTGGTTGCGTTCTTAAAAGATTCAAAACTTCACCAATTTGATCAATTTCATTTACTTCATATTCACCCGTTAGCTGATTTATTTGTGCACTCGGAAATTTTCTCCAATATCTTCCATATGCAGTTTCAAGATTTCCATTTTCATCAGCCCATGCATCCCAAATTTTTGTATGTTTTCTTAAATTTCTAATATGATCTTCGCCAGAAAGATACCACAAAACTTCGTGAAGCATTGAATTGAAATTCATTTTTTTAGTTGTACAAAGTGGATATCCTTCACTTAAATCAATTGTGTAATGCTCAGCAAAGCAGGAAATTGTGTCAATCCCGGTTCTGTTTGTTTTACGAATTCCTTTTGTTAAAACTCTGTCAACTAATTCTAAATATTCAATCATAAATTATTTTGTTGTTGCAACACCTGCAGCAAAATTTCCAACTTCAATTTTTTTGATAATGCTATTTGTGGCCGTGCTTATCAAAGTTACAATTCCAATATTTTTTCCACCAGAAGTTGGGTGATGAGGTTGCTCAGAAGTTAATAAATTTTCGCAAGAAACAATAACTAAATTTCCTTTTGAAGAAACAGAAATTCCATGCGGTTGCTGGCCAACATTTTGAATTGTTGAAGTTACTTTCCGTTGAGAAACATTTATTATTGAAACAGAATTTGAATTTCTATTTGCCACATAAATATTTTCACCATTGGGAGCTATATCTAAAATCAAAGGTCTATTTCCGACTGAAATTGAATCAACAATTTTCTTTTCTTCAATATCCAAAACTCGAACTTCATTCGAATTTGCACAAGTAATAAAGGCATATTTACTGTCTTTTGTAATAATTGATTGATATGGCTCGTAAATTTTTGTTGCTGATGGCGGCAAACTCAATTTTGCTGAAAGTGGGATTACATCTACAACTTCAAGTGTAGCGGAATTTATTATTGTGATATTATCCGAAAATTGATTTGCAGATAAAACATATTTTCCATTTGGTGTAATCGAAATTCCATGTGGCGCAATCATTCGTGGATCAGTTATATTTTGAATAATTGACATTGAATTTGTATTGATAACAGAAATTGCAGATTGCGAAGAAGTAAAATTTGCAACGAAAGCTGTATCACCAGAAAAATTTAATGCCGCTTGCGATGGAGAAATTATTCCACTCGAAAGTTCGCCAACTTTTTTATGATCGGATAATTGAAATTTTAAAAGTTTGTTTCCTGAAATTAAATTGACATAATAAAATTTATTTTTATTATCAATTGTAACATTGTGCGGTGCGTGCGGAGGATTTACTTTTGTGTCATTAACACCAGTTGTAACAAATCTTGTTATTCGTTTTAAATTTAAATCGATCACCGCAGATAAATCTTCACCTTGATTTGTTACAATTGCAACTCCATCATCAGAAATTGAAGTAAATGGAATTACTCCATTTTCATTTTTTGCTCCATTATCAATCCAATTCATAATTAATTTTATTTGTTCAGTCGGCAGTTTAACTTCTACGCTTGGCATCTCAGGTTTTGAAATCGGTGTTAATAACGAATCATTATTAATATGATAAATTAAATGACTTTTAGAAGATTTAAATGGAATTATCCACGAGACTCCTTCATCCTCTTCCATCAAATTATTCCAACTTGTAAATGGAATTTTATCATTTGAATTGTGACAACCTTTTACTGAGCAACTACTATTTAAAATTGGTTTTACATGATTTTGAAAAGTAATTAAACTAGAATCAATATTGTAATTTAATGGATGAGCTTCGGTTACTAATTCAGATAATATTCGTTTTATTTGACCATCACAATTTTTTTCAAAAAGAATTTTGTAATAATAAGTTTTTCCATTTTCCAGATTTTCATCTTTAAAATATCCACGTGGAATTGATTGATATGTTTTTTTTAAATTTTGACTTATAATTTTAACATCTTGTAAAGTATCTCTGTAAATTGAAAATTGTGTAAATTCAATCGGAGCATTCCAAACTATTGTAGCAGATGAATTTCCGTTTATGCAATAGATGCTTTCCAATTCATTTAAGTTTTCACAATCAATATCTATTGGATTATTACGAGAGCAAGAATTTATCGTAAGAGGCATAATTACTATAATCGATTTCCAGAATTTCATCACTTTTATAACTAAATATAAAATAATATTTTCAATTTAAATTTATTAATTGTTGCATTAATTATTTTTGCAAAGTATTTTCAAACAATGGCTACAAAACGACTTGTTATTTTATTTTTTATATTTATTTCAAACCTTTTCCCCTGCGATTATTGGATTAATGGGTTGCAGCAAAATTATTTAAATGGTTCTGTGTCAAGTATCAGATTAGATACTCGCTACCAACTAATGGATGGATTGCTTCGGGGTTCAAGTGCTGTAAAAGAATCTCAAAATTATAAAGCTTCTCACTTAACAACTTATTTAACTTACAACTATAATTTTAATCCGATTGGCATTTCAATAACTTTCCCATTTACTAAAAAAAATCAGGAAAATATTTTTACAATCGATCCATCGGGATATTTACATTTTCACCATGGAGATAGATCAAACCTTGCTGGCGAATATAATTTGACTGATAATTTTATAGAAAAATATAACGCATCCGGAATTGGTGATATTGTTTTTTTAACTCGATACACTATTTTTTCAGAAAGTGGTGAAAATAATTACAATTTCAATTTACAGGCTGGTTCAACTATTCCAACTGGTTCAATTGATTCTAAAGATAAATTCGGATATTTGCTACATCCACATTTACAAAATGGAACTGGTACTTCAATATTATTATTTAGCTTAAATGGATTTTTAAGTGATAACTTAAGATCGTTGTCAGGTAATATTATGATTGGTCAACCGATGAAATCAAAAAATATATTTCAAGAAGCAACTGGTGTCTCTTACAATGTTTTATACCGACATCAAATTCAAACTAATTTTATCCCGATAAATAATTTTTTGACAGCGAATATTGGATTTTTAGGGAAAAATTCTGGTGTTGAAAAATATAATGGTAAAGATCTTACAGATTCAGGTGGAAATTACATTTTTGGAATTTTAGGAACTTCTTTATTTTTTCTGGAAAATCTAATGTTCGAAGTTAATGGTCAATTCTCAATTTATAAAAATTTAAAAGGAACACAATTAAACGAAAAATTTAGAATTCAAACTGCATTTCAATACTTTTTATAAAAATAAATGGATATAAAAAATAAAAAAGTTCTCGTTCTCGGTGGATGGGGACTTGTTGGTACAGCAGTCTGCAGGAAACTAATAAATGAAAAACCAAAACAAATAATTTTAACTTCCCTTTTAAAAAAAGAATCTCTCGATGCTATAAAATCTCTAAAAAATGAGTTTCCGAAATTGCCAAAAAATTTCTTTATCCCTTTTTGGGGGAACATTTTTAACCGCTACAAATTTAAAGATCTGACTAAAGAAGAAATTATTTCAGAAAATAATAATCGCGAAGTTTATATTGGTGATATTCTTGACGAAATGACTCCTGAAATTTTAAAATCTTCGACAATTTATAAATTGCTGCAAATTCACAAGCCAGATATTATTATTGATTGTGTAAATTCTGCAACAGCAATTGCTTATCAAGATATTTTTCAAACAGCGCGTTCAGTTAGATCTGCAATAAAAAATAAATCATTTGATGAGCTCCGCAAAACCACCGAGCAACTTTTATCAACCTTATACATTCCCCAAGTAATTCGTCACGTTCAACTTTTTTATAAATCAATGGCGGATTTTAAAATAAAAGTTTATATAAAAATCGGAACAAGTGGCACAGGTGGAATGGGTTTAAATATTCCATACACGCATTCCGAAGAGCGCCCTTCAAGAGTTTTATTAAGTAAATCTGCAGTAGCTGGCGCACATACTTTACTTTTATTTTTAATGGCACGAACCCCCGATGCACCAATTACAAAAGAAATAAAACCAACTGGTGCAATCGCATGGAAAAAAATTAGTTTTGGAGAAATAAAGAAAAAAGGAAAACCAATCCCACTTTTTGATAATACAATTTCAAATAGTTTTCAATTAAAAAACAATTTGACTTTGCAAAATAATTCTATCAAACTTGAAAAATTAAAAACTAATTTAAAATCAGTTTTTATTGATACTGGTGAAAATGGAATTTTTTCGCGTGGCGAGTTTGAAGCAATTTCAACTCCCGGCCAAATGGAATTTGTGACTCCTGAAGAAATTGCCGAAAGTGTAATTTTTGAAATTAAAGGTGGCAACACCGGCAGAGATATTATTAACGCGCTTGATAATGCAACTTTGGAGCCAACTTATCGTGCGGGATTTATGTTTAACAAAGCATTGCAAAAAATGAAGCAGCTCGAAAAAGAGAATCACACTGAAAGTGTTGCATTCGAGATGCTCGGTCCACCAAGATTATCAAAACTTTTGTACGAAGCATATTTGCTCAAAAGAAGTTTTAAAGATATTAATTCAGTAATCGCTGAAAACGCAAAAAATATTTCTCACAAATTATTTTTAGATATCAAAAAAAATAAATTACTTCGCTCACAAATAATTTCAATCGGTATTCCAATTTTATTGCCCGATGGAAAAAAATTAATCAGAAGTAAAATTATTAAAATCCCTACATTTAAAGGTGAAAACGAATTACAAATTTCGAATTCTAAAATTAATAAATGGGCAGAAAGTGGTTGGATTGATTTACGCATTTCCAATATGAATAAATGGATCAATCGATTTAAAGATTTAAAACAAAAAGCATTACAATTTGATGCAAATGAAACCAGTTCGCGCTACTTTTACGATCGTGAGTATTGGAATAATTTTAAATCAATCGAGCCAGGCAAACTTGTAGGATGGATTTTTTCTTACGAAGAACATGGTCAAAGGATGAAATAATAAATTAATTATAAAAGGAGTTAATATGTTAAACATTTCTAAAAATAAATCAAGAGTTGCAATCTTATTTTGCGCATTGTTTTTTTTAATTGGCAATGACTTTGTCATCGGCCATTAGTCAAAAACTATGCAAGTCTTTTTATATTGATATAATAGTCATATGAAAAATCTAGATTTCCTCGCCGTGGGTGATATTGTTACAGATGCTTTTATCGAATTAGAAGATGCTTGGATTGAAACAGACAATCCAGAAAAAAGTAAAGAGCTTTGTATGCGTTTTGGAGATAAAATCCCGTACAAAGATGTAGTGCTCGTACCAGCGGTGGGCAATAGTCCAAATGCCGGTGTTTCTGCACATAGACTTGGTCTAAATAGCGGACTTTTGACCGATCTTGGAGACGATAGTTACGGAAAAGAGATGATTGAAGCTCTTAAAAAAGAAGGTGTTTCGAGTGAATATGTCAGAATTCATAAAGGTAAGAAATCAAACTATCACTTCGTACTTAGATTTAAAGCAGAAAGGACAATCTTGGTAAAACATACAGAATATGATTATGCGGATATTCAAGAGATCCCTTCGCCAAAATGGCTTTATCTTTCTTCACTTGCTAGCAATTCCCTCTCATACCACGAAATGCTTGCAAATTATTTGGAGAAAAATCCTGAAATAAGACTGGCTTTCCAACCAGGAACTTTTCAGATGAAACTTGGTCACGACAAACTTTCAAGACTATATAAACTTTCTCATTTATTTTTCTGCAACAAAGAAGAGGCGAATCGAATATTAGGAACGAAAGAAAATGACATTAAAGTCCTTTTAAAAAAAATGCGAGAACTCGGACCGAAAATCGCGATTATTACAGACGGACCAAACGGAGCATATGCTTATGACGGAGAAGATATGTGGCAAATGCCCATGTATCCAGACCCCTCTCCTCCAGTCGATAGGACGGGTGCAGGAGATTCTTTCTCTTCTACCGTCACTTCTGCATTGGCGCTTGGCAAGACATTACCAGAAGCACTTTCTTGGGGACCAATAAATTCAATGTCAGTAGTGCAGTACATTGGTGCACAAGCAGGACTTTTGACACAAGAAAAGCTCTTGGAATATCTTAAAAACGCTCCCACAGATTACAGACCAACAAAAATGTAATCTTCTCTTATAATCGTAGCTTCATCCTTTAATCAAACCTCATAATTCCCCGTCCGCAGCATAACCGTAGAGCAATGGTCGCATGACCACAAGAGTACTTCCGTTTTCTAAAGTCGAGTACGACTAAGAAAATTAGGTCGCTTGTGGCGGGGATGAATGCGGTCTGAGGGAAAGGGGTCGGGGAAACGGGAGCGACCTAATTTTTAACGACTGCAAGGAGTATAAAAATGGAAGTACTCCCCGTGGTATTTCCCCATGGAGGAGAGCAACGAGTCTGAGAGTGCTTAAAACCGAGAGGTTCTCAACATAAATCCGCTCGCCAAATACCTCGCCCTAGTCCGCGAGGGGACAGCTTGCTACGAGGATAGGACGAGCGGTATTTAGTTTTCTCCCCCAACACTATCATACTCTAGAGCATGATAGTATTTTGTTATGTGCTGATAACTAGGTTTTTCTTTCCGTATTACCCATTTCCGTACTACCCAAGATTCTTTCTTTTTAGAACTTTCTGTACCGCCTCCTTTATATGTTTTGTGCCCATGCCGTAATGTTCAATAAGCTCATCTGGTGTACCAGATTGTCCAAACAAATCCCGCACTCCCACATACTCAATCGGCACAGGATTATTTTCTGCAAGGACTTCTGCCACAGCACTACCCATACCACCAGCAATCTGATGCTCTTCTACTGTAACTATTGCACTATTTTCTTTTGCCAATTCGATTATGGCTTTTTTATCGAGCGGTTTGATTGTAGACATGTTTAGAACAGTCACGAAGATACTCTCATCTTCAAGATCTTTTGCTACTTGCAAAGCTTTGTACGGGATTTTATCTCCAAAACGCATACAAAGCTCTTTACTTTTTTCTGGATTGTCTGTTTCAATCCAAGCATCTTCTAATTCGATAAAA
>JAQCAB010000013.1 GCA_027622375.1 Bacteroidota bacterium | reverse complement strand
ATAAATTTGTTTTTCATTAATAAATAAAAAAACCCAGTTAAAAAACTGGGCTTGTAAATGTTTTTATATTCAATTTTGTTGATTAATATTCTTCTTCGTCTTCGGGATAGAAATCTTCGCTAGAAGGATAATCGATCCAAAGTTCTTCAATACTGTCATAAAGTTGTTCGCCATCTTCTAATTCCCTTAAATTCTCCATTACTTCGCGGGGGCAACCAGTTCTGATTGAAAATTCAAGTAACTCATCTTTTGTTGCTGGCCAAGGAGCATCTTCCAAATATGATGCAAGTTGTGTTGTCCAAATCATCTACTACTCCTCTAATAAAATTTTAATAATTAATTTAAAAGTTTTTTGTCGTCAAAAAAATAATTTACAGGATTCATATTTACACCATTATTTCTCACTTCGTAATGCAAATGAGGTCCAGTTGATAAACCCGTATTACCTGAATAACCAATTAAATCCCCTCTCTTTACTTTTTGATTTCGATGTACAATAATTTTTGATAGATGAGCGTAAATAGTTTCAAATTCGTAACCATGATTTATTTCAATTGAAATTCCATAACCAGTTGATGAATTTCCAGCAAAGGAAACAGTACCTCTACCTGATGCATAAACTGGTGTTCCACTTGAATTACTTATATCGATTCCGTCATGCATTTTTTTAACATTAAGAATTGGATGCACTCTCATTCCAAAACTTCCATGTCTAATTAATACACCTTGCATTGGTTGAATTGCCGGAACTGAAAGTAAATAATCTTTGTTCTCAGAAATTTTATAATTTATTTCTTCATAACTATATTTTTGAAAACGAATTTTATTTTTTAAATCATTTATCATTTGACTAGAAACTGAAATTATATTTTTTAAATCATTTGAATAAATATTTTCGTCAGAGTTTACAAGCGAGCCACCTTGACCAACTAGTTTTTCATCATTTGCAAGAGTTGGCAAATTAACAGCCATCCTTAATTGGTTATCTCTATTTTCCAAACTTTGAAGTTTGCCAGTCATATCTTTATAATTAGTTGTAAGTTTTAAAACTTCATTTTTAAGTATTCTATTTTCGTTAGATAAAAATTCATTTCCACCAAAATCAATATTCATAAAATTTCCATAATACTTATTGATGAAAAGAATAATTACTAATGAAGCTAATGTGGAAACAAACGCCATTAATAATCCATAAATTTTTGGGTCTACACCTTGAACAATTTTACCTGTTTCGTGGATGTATTTGAAATATTTTTTATTATAAAACTTCATTTCAGTTTGTATTTTGAGCGAAAATATAAAAAATAACTCCACATATCAACAATTATTTTATTCAAAATCATGCTCGAAATAGTTGATTGCACGTTTATTTTGCTTGTTTTTATTTTTAATGACTTTTTCTAACCTATTTGCAAAAGCTTTTGCAGCATTATATCCATAATGAGTCTGTAAATAATTTAATGCGATTACCTCAATAATTACAGTGATATTTTTACCGGGGAAAATTTGCAACTGAATATGGGGAATATCAACTTCAATTATTTTTGCTGTGTTTAGATCAAGCCCAGTTCTTGTAAAACTTTTTCTTCTATCCCATTCTTGAAGTTCGACAATTACTTCAACTCTTTTTTGAAAACGAATTGAGCGAATTCCGAAAATTCTTCTAATATCCACAAGACCGAGTCCTCTGATTTCCATAAAATGTTTTACTAATTCAGTTCCTGTTCCAATTAATATTCCTTCTCCTTTTTGATGAACTTTAATTACATCATCAGCAACTAAACGATGACCTCTTTCTACAAGATCAAGTGCGACTTCACTTTTTCCAATTCCAGATGGACCAATAATTAAAACTCCAACTCCATAAACATCTATAAACGAACCGTGAATAGTTGTTTGTGGTGAAAAATGATCATCTAAAAAATCAGAAACAAAATAAGTTGTTTTTGTAGTTTCAATTGGCGTAGAAAAAAGTGCAATATTATTTTCTTGTGCTATTTTGATAATATTTTTGTGAAATTTATTTTGATTTGTAATTATTAAACAAGGCAAATTAAATGAAAATAATTTTTTAAAAGTTTCAATTTGTTTTTCAAGCGTTAAAGTTTTTAAATATCTAATTTCCGTATTGCCAACTATTTGAACTCTTTGATATGTAAATAAATCTACATAACCAGCAATTGCCAAACCGGGACGATGTAAATTTTTATCAGTGATTTTATTTTCGCCTCCGGCATTATTTAATTTTTTTAATTTTAATCTGTTCTTTAGATTTTGATACAAAAAATTTACAGTAACATCCGATTTGCGACTTATTTTTAATGAACTTAAATAATTTTTCATTTTACACTCTCATTTGAATGTGGGTGTGCTTGTTTATAAATATTTTTTAATTTTTCTATAGTGACACTTGTGTACAATTGCGTTGTTGAAAGTGAAACATGCCCCAATAATTCTTTTACAATTCTAATATCTGCGCCATTATTCAACATGTGAGTTGCAAATGAATGCCGAAAAATATGCGGGCTCTTTTTTTGAATTTCAGGTGCGCGCTTAAAAAAATCTTTTACAATTCTATTTACTTTATGATCTAAAATTCTTTTTCCATGGTTATCTACAAAAAATGATAATTCATTTCCATCAGCAAAAATTTTTCTTTCATCCAAATAATCTAAAAGTTTTTGTTTTGCAGTTGTATTAAATGGAATAATTCTTTCTTTATTCCCTTTCCCTAAAACTTTCAAAAGTTTTGAATGAAAATCTACATTTTTCATATTCAAATTTACTAATTCTCCTCGTCTTATTCCCGAACTATATAAAAGTTCAATTATTGCTTTATCTCTCAATTTTAATTCCGACGAGGGGTCATAAGTATCAATTAAAGAAATCATTTGTTTTTCTGGTATATACTGAGGCAACTTTTTTTCAACTTTTGGGAAGAGAACACTACTTATTGGATTGATCGAAATTATTTTTTTTCGGATAGCAAATTTAAAAAGTGATCGCAAGGATGATAATTGTCTTCGAATACTTTTTTTTGAGATTCCTATTTCAAATAAATTTGCTAAAAATTCTCTGATAATATTTTTTGAAATAACCGAAATATCATTATTTCCAAATTTATACTCATCCTCCAAAAAATGTTCAAATTTTTCGTAATCAGTTTTGTACGAAATTTTTGTTTTGTCGGTATAATTTAATTCATTTGAAATGTAGTTTAAGAAATCATTTGATAATTTTTTAAAATTCATCTTATGTTGATTCTTCGACTAAATCAAACTCCTCTTTACACTCAGGGCATTTTAAAAAGTCACCTTTATTTTTATTATATTTTTTTAGAAGATATCCATGTTTGCAAATTGAACATTCCATATCAACAGGTTTATCCCAAGAAGCAAAATCACAATCTGGATAATTTGAGCATCCATAAAAATTTCTTTTGCGTTTTGTTTTTCTTTCTATCACATGTCCAGTTTTACATTTTGGACAATTTAAACCAATTGACATCGGTTGTGTATAAGTACATTTTGGATATGTTGAACAACCGAGAAAGGTTCCAAATTTTCCACCTTTGACAACCATTTGCGACCCACATTCCTTACACATAACATTTGAAACTTCAACAATTTTTGCTTGGTCTTCAGGTAATGGTTTTGTGTTTTTACATTTCGGATATCCACTACATGCCATAAATTGGCCATTGCGTCCCCATTTTTTTACAAAATTTTTACCGCACAAATCACAAATATCATCAGTTTTTTCAATTAATGATTTTTTAATTTCATTTGCTTTTTTATCAACTTGATTTAATGCATCAATAAATGGATGATAAAAATCATTCAAAACTTGCAAATAAGTATTTTTTCCTTTTGCAATAGTTTCAAGTTCTTCTTCCATCAAAGCTGTAAATTTTACATTTAAAACTTTTGGGAAGTTGTGCTTTAAAATATTTGTTACAAGCATTCCCAATTCCGTTGCAAAAAGTTTTCTTTCATTTTGTTCAACATAATTTCTATCAACAATTGTAGAAATAATTTGCGCATATGTGCTCGGTCTGCCGATGCCCTGAGCTTCGAGTTCTTTAACAAGTGAGCTTTCAGTGTATCGAGCAGGGGGTTTTGTAAAATGTTGACGCTCAAGAAGTGATCTTAGATTTGCAACATCATCAACTTTTAATGTGTTCGGGATTTTAGAAGTCGGATCATCATCTTCATCTGAATCGATATTATTATTTTTTTCGTTATCATTATTTTTTATTGAATCATCATAAACTTGTAAAAATCCACGAAATAATGGAGTTGAACCAGTTGCGCGAAATAAAAATTTTCCACCCGTTAATTCTACACTCAACTGCTCATAAATTGCTGAAGACATTTGTGATGCAACAAATCTATTCCAAATTAATTCGTACAAAGCAAATAAATCTTTATCCAAATATTTTTTTACATGTTTGGGATTATTTTTAATTGAAGTTGGTCTAATTGCTTCGTGCGCATCTTGCGAAACTTTACCTTTTTTATAAATTCTCGGTACTTTCGGAATATATTCCGAGCCATAAGAATTGTAAATATAATTTCTTACATCCGAAATCATATTTTCGCTAACGCGAGTTGAATCGGTTCTCATATAAGTTATCAAACCAACAGTTCCTTCATCACCGAGATCAATTCCTTCGTATAATTTTTGCGCAAGCATCATTGTGCGTTTTGCAGAGAATCTTAATCTTGAAGAAGCATCTTGTTGAAGTGTACTAGTTATAAATGGCGCATATGGATTACGAAGCGTTTCTTTTTTTGTAACATTTGTAATTACAAAATTTTCTTTTTCAATTAACGATTTAACTTCATCTGCAGTTTTTTTATTTGAGATTTTTAAAGGTGCACCGTTTATTTTTACAAGTTTTGCATAAAATGGATCTGAGTGATTACTTGTAAACTCACCAATCATGCTCCAATATTCTGTTGGAATAAATTTTCTAATTGCTTCTTCTCTTTCGCAAATTAATCTAACAGCAACAGATTGAACTCTTCCAGCTGAAAGCCCGTAATAAACTGTTTTCCAAATAAATGGGCTCAATTTATATCCAACAATTCTATCCATCACTCTACGGGCGCGTTGAGATTCAACCATATTCATATCAATTGCACGTGGATTTTGAATTCCCTCTTCAATTCCAGTTTTAGTTATTTCGTGAAATAAAACTCTTTGAATATTTTTATTTATTCCTACAATTTCTTCAGCGATATCATAAGCAATTGCTTCACCTTCACGATCAGGGTCAGTTGCAATTAATATTTTATCAGCTCCCTCAGCGGCTTTTTGAAGCTCTTTTATCACAGCTTCCTTTTTTTCCATAATTTCGAATGTGGCTTCAAAATTATTTTCAGGATCTACACCGAGTTTTGATTTTGGAAGATTTTTTATGTGGCCAACAGAAGCTTTTACTACAAACTGTTTCCCTAAATATTTATTTATTGTTTTTGCTTTTGATGGCGATTCAACTATAATTAATGATTTTGTCATGTATGTTTTTTAAATATTGATTTTGCAAAAATCTAAAATAATTAGATATAAAGTCAAGAGAAAACTTATTTAAGGAATTTTAAAATTAATAATTCTTGTTGACTTAACATTATTTTTTGTTTTTTTGAAGTTGAATCATCATAACCAATCAAATGTAGAAATCCATGTAAAACTAATCTTGAAACTTCTTGCAAAAAAGTTTGTTTATAAAGTTTTGCTTGCCTTTTTGTTTGATCAAGATTTATATAAACTTCGCCATCTATATTTTTTGATTCACTCCAATCTAAAGTTATTACATCTGTAATTGTATTTTTTTTGAAATATTTTTTGTGAAGAAATTTAATTTGCTCATCGTTTGTAAAAACAATAGAAATGCAAATTGTTTTTATCAAAAAATAATCTACACAGTCATTTATAAATTTAATTATGAATTCTTTATTTAGTTGCTTCGGGATTTTAATATTCTCAGGATGTTTAAATATTTCAATCTGACTCATTTTTTATTAGAAGTTCCTAAATATCTTTTTACATAATTAACATAATTATTTGCAGATTCTTTTAATCCATCAATTTCATTCTGTGTTAAATCTCGAATAATTTTACCAGGAACTCCCGCAACCAAAACTCCCTCAGGAATTTTTGAATGTTGTAAAATTAATGCTCCTGCTGCAATTAAACTATTTTGCCCGATTGTTGCATTGTCAAGAATTGTTGCATTCATCCCGATTAAACAAAAATCCAAAATTGTGCAAGCATGTATAACTGCGCTGTGACCAATTGTGACATTAGATTTTATTATAGTCGGATAAATATCGTGAGTTACATGAACAACAACATTATCTTGAATGTTTGTCCTCTCGCCAATTCTGATAAAATTTACATCGCCACGCACAACAGAGTTGAACCAAATACTTGAATCTTTTCCGATTTCAACATCACCAATAATGTGCGCTCCTTCGGCAATAAAAACCGTTGGATGAATTTTTGGAAAACTATTTTCGAATTGTAAAATACTCATTTTATATTTTTGGTGGTGTCCAATTTTTTCTTTGCCACTTTATTAATTCAATATTTACTGAACCAATTAATACTTTCATTTTTGCTTTTATTGGGATCGCAGCGTTATCGCGAGAAAACCAACCTTCAAAATTTCCTGTTAAACCATAAATACCTTTGTACTCGATATTTCCATTAAAATATTTTGTAGCAATCGGATAATTAATTGCATCAATTTTTGATTCAGAATTTTGTCCAAAATAATTAATATAAGTTTTAAATTTTTTCTCATTCATATAAGTTGGCAAACTATGATTTTGATTTGAATTTATATTTTGTCTCGCAAAATAGAAAAGTGAAAGTCCATCTTGATACAAATTTGAAATTGAATCTTTAAAATTTAAATGTATTTTTTTTGATTGCATGTTTCCATGCTTAGCTTGAATATTCTTTTTAGAGTAATCAAAATCATATTCAACAAACCAGGTACTTTTTGGATCTGATGTATTCCCAAACCAAAAATAATGGCTCCATAAATTTTGATCAAGTTCACTATACATTACATAATGTAAATTTACAAAAGGCAAATTATAAGAATCAATAAAACATTTTACTGTATGAAGCTCTATTTTATTTTTTTCAATATTTTCTAAAACTTGCAATCTTATTGTTCCAATCGGAATAAATCCATAACTGACCTCGTACAATAATTCTTCACCAACTTGCGGTGGATGAATTTTAACTTCATCTTCAAAATTATTTACGAGAACATCCCCTTTTAAATTTAAATCAATAAAATTTAAAACAATCAAAAATAAAAATAAAAAAAGTAATCTTCTTTTAATTGAGATTTGCAATTTTAGATGCTTCTGGTAATAAGCTAACAGCTTTTTGAAGTTGATTATCATAATCAAGTATCACTTTATACCATCCAACATTTCCAAAATAATTTCTAGCAATATATGCTTTTAATCTTCCACCAATATATTTTTTATCTTTTTCAAATTGTTCAGTATTTAATTTAACTCCCTTTTCTTCGGCAAATTTAACAAAGCTATTCAAATCTTCATTTGAAAAAGTATAATTTTTATCAAAATCTTCAAATGATGATTTTAATGCTTCACTAAAATCTTTTGTGTTTGTAGATAAATATTTTACAATATATTCGTAGAAAATATTTTTCCTCACAAGCGAAACTGTATATTCAGTACTGCTCGAAGATTTAACTACAAAGTCTGGAGAAATTCCACCGCCACCAAAAATTTTACGTTTATTTAACAGAGTATAATAAACTGGTCTTGTAGTGTCAGCTTTGCCACTTTTGTGATCAACATTTTGACCTTCAACTTCTTCACGCTCAAACGCCTCACGTTGATATTTGTCTTTGCCGGCATCATATGCGCGTTGAATTAATCTTCCACTTGGAGTATAATATCTTGCAATTGTTAAACGGAATGCCGAACCATCTTGTAGTGGAAATTGACGTTGAACTAATCCTTTTCCAAAACTTGTTTCACCAACAATTAATCCTCTATCCCAATCTTGAATTGCGCCAGAAACAATTTCGCTTGCCGAGGCAGAACTATTTGAAATTAAAACTACAATTGGAATTTTTTCAAACTCACTATTTGTAGTTGCAAAATATTCTTCATCAAATTCAGTTTTTCTACTTTTTGTATAAACAATTTTTCGTGCGCCATCTTTTCCACCATCTAAAAATAAATCACTCATTTTAACAGCTTGATCCAAAAATCCACCAGGATTAAATCTTAAATCTAAAATTAATTTCTTCATTCCCTCTTTTTGCAATTCTTGAAGAGATTTTCTCATTTCATCAAGTGTGGTTTCTGAAAATCTTGAAACACTTATATAACCAACTTCTTTATCCAACATCAAATGCACGTCAACACTATAAAGTGGAATTACATCTCTAATTATCTCGAACTCAATTAATTCTTTTACACCAATTCTAAAAATAGAAACACTAACTTTTGTTCCCTTCGCTCCTTTTAATGATCTCATTACTTGATCATTAGTATATCCGACTGAAGACTTTCCATCGATTTTTACAATTTTATCATTTGAAAGAATTCCAACCAATGCCGATGGTCCGCCACCAACAGGTTGAACAACTGTAATCGTATCATTTACGATTACAAACTCAACTCCGATACCTTCAAATTTTCCTTTGAAATCTTCATTCACTCTTTTTAATTGATCGGGTTTAATATAGATTGAATGAGGATCGAGCGAATTTAACATTCCTTCAATTGCAGAATCGGTTAATTTTTTTGCATCTACATCATCTACATAATATTTATCTGCTTGAACTAAAACATCTCTAAATTTTCCGAATGCTTCGTAAATATTATCACTTGAAATTAATACATTAAATTGTGTTCCGAGTACAAATGAAATCAAAATTCCAAATACAATTAAAATTCTTTTTAAATATTTTTTCATTTTTAAAATAAGTTTATTAGAAACATAATTTACTTTTTTTTGTGGATTAAATAAAGTAAAATTTAAATTATTTAAAATCCGTTGATAATTTAAATCTCACAATTCTGTTATTGCCTGTATCTGCAACATAAAAAATTCTATCTGATTGAAAATATGCAATTCCCATAGGATTGTTAAATTGTTTGTTTCCGCTACCAAATCCACCAAAAGAGACCAAAATATTTTTCCTTTCAGTTGAATATGTCGGGGGCAAAATCCCTTCAACTCCACTTGAAGTAAAAAGATACAAACTATCTGTTCCGCTATCTACAACTACTAAATAACCTCTATCAGCAGTATAAATAATTTCTTCGGGATTTTGAAAGCCAGATTTTAATAATCCATCAGTTGGATCAGAATCGTACAAAAATCTTTTACCAATTGTTGTATCAATGCTTTCAAGTTGAGGATCTGGCATAAACGCAACATCTTCTCTACCTGATGAGTATCGCATTCCTTGAACCCGAAAATTTGTTTCACCATTTAATGTGATTAAAAAATGTTTTCGCTCATCCACATTTGAGCGTTGTGGTGGTGTTGCATAAGTTGCAATATTTGTAATTCCAAAACTTGATGCTTTTCCACTACCGAGTGGATTTAAATATGCAGTTAGTGGAGTTACTAATTTATCATTTTTATCAAACCAAAGTACATTATTATCTGGACCACCAGCTTGCGTGATTGATAAATTTTCATTTCCTCTTCGAGAAATAAAATATTGATTATCACTCAAGACAGCCACACCAGAAAATGAAACTGAAGTATCACTTGTTTTAAGATTTCTACCAAGAACATAACCGGGATGAATTATGACAGGTTGCGCAGTTGAATTTGAAAGTTGATGATTATTTTTTACTAGTTTAATTCTGTACAAACAAGATAATTTTAATTTTATTGCTCCAAATGTTGAATCATATTTTCCAATTACCAATAAATCTAATCTCCGATCTTGCGCGATTGAAGTTGGTTCAGGAATATTTATTGATCCTAAAATTTTTCCATTTACATCAAGCTGAAGAACTCTATTATTTTTTGTATCAGCAATATAAACTAAATCATCAAATCCAATTAATACATCTTCAGGTTGATTAAATCCCGTCCAGACAGGTAATAATTGTATAAACTCAATTGACTTCAAATCAGTTTGTGGAAGCTCAGGAAATTCAATCGCAATATTTGGTTCTTTAATGCCGAGCATTGAATCACAACCAAAAATAAAAATCGGAATTATAAAAATGTATTTTAGAATTGCTTTTTTCACAAAATAATATTTAATGAAAAGTTATGTGTTAAACCAAGCTCGTTATATTTTGCAACCCCATAATCAAATTTGCCAAAAAATATTTCATACGGAATTACAAATCCAACTCCAAAAGATGGAAAATTTTGCTCTTTATAATTTATTCTAAAACCGCTGCGTAAATAAAACATCTTATGAATTTCAAGCTCTGCACCAATTGCAAAATTTTCTGAATTATCATTAGGATGATTTAATTGCACAACTGTAATTAAATTATAATCATCTTCCTTTATCAATTTATTAGCAAACGAAATTGCAAAAATTGATGGAGGCAAAAATTCTTCAAATTCTTTTTCAGAGTTTTTATTTGTTCCCTTTGGTTTTGATGAGCCACCAAAGTTTGAATAAGTAATTGCAAATTGCGATTTATCATTTCCAAGATCATACGAAATTCCCAAATCAAAAAGCAAATTATCCATTTTATATTCAGCCAAAGTTTCAGTTATGTAACGGCTTGTAATTCCAAAACTAAATTGATCAGTTAATCTTTTTGAGAAAGTTAAAGCCAAAGAGAAATCATTAAAAATAAATTTTTCGCCTGTTCCTTCAGGCAAAAATTCGGTTCTTTTTTCCATTTGTTCTGACATTAATGAATTTATCGCAAGCCCAATTGCTTCATTCTCAGAATATTTATAAATAAATGCAGAGTAATTATGTTGTAAACCGGCAAACCATAATCCGTGCGAAACCATAGTTTGACTTCTGTGAAATAAAACCGCTCTTGCAGGATTGTAATGAAGTGACGATGCGTCATCACTTAAAGAATTAAATGCATCACTCATTGCCAATCCGCGAGGCGAAGCACTAATTTGCAAAAATGTAAATGCAGAAGTCCCTGTTCTTTGACTTCCAAAAATTGGGAAAATATTTTGAGCATTTAAAATATTTTGAAAGAAAATAAAAATTATTAAAAAATATTTTTTCATTTATAATTTTAAAGTCAATCCAAAAACAATATGACGCTGTTCTAAATATCTTGCAGGATCAAATGGTGGCAAACCTGTATCTTCAGGATGAGGTTTTGTTGGATCACGAAATGGTGTTAAATCTCCCAACTCGTATGCTCTTCCTGTTAATGGATTTATAATTGTAGAATTTTTATTGTTAAAAAGATTTGTCACCTCCAAAGAAAACATTATTTCTCTTTTTAAGAATTCCAAATTTTTTTGAATACTTAAATCAACCCAAAACCAATTTTCTCCGATTGATTGATATTCGCGACTTAAATCTTCTCGATACAAATCTCTTTTTAAATTATAATCATAACCAGTTTTGATATACGGCGTGTAACGCTTGCCAGATTGAAAGTTTGCTTGAGTAAAAATTCTAGTGGAGTATAAAAATTGTAAAAATTCTGGGAATTCGAATTCATCATCTAATCTTAAATTTGAAGTCAATCTAATTTGTAATGGTCTATCCCATGCTAAATATTTTTCTTTAGTAGTTTGTTCATCAGTAAATCTAAAAAAAGAAGCTTCAGCAGAATTACTTTTCCCTTTTGCAATTTGATATGAAAACATAAAAGTAGTTTGCCAATTTTGAGAAAATCTTCTCAAATATGTAAATTCAATACCATTTATTCTGGCGTAATCTTCATTTATATAAGTTGTTTTATCAAGTTCATACAAATACCTTCTGACTACGTAATCAAATTTATCTTTACTAAAAGCAGTTAAAGTTAGAACATCATTAATATTGAATTGATTTTTTAAACCTATCTCATATTCAACAGTTGTTTCGGGTTCAAGCGCGGGATTTCCAATCCTTGAAAGTGGTGATCGATCAATTCGAGTTATATCCAAACCAGAATAAACTTGATAAGCATTTGGCCAATCAACAGAATGTCCATAATTAAAAAATAAAACTTGATTATCGCTAACAGGGAATGAAACTTTTAAGCGAGGCATTAATCTCCCTTTTATTCTTCGATCAAAAATAGAAAAAGTTGAAGCATAAAATTCATCTACAATTTTATCTGTTAATATTTTTTTAGAAATACTTTCAGAATCACCAACAACATTTTCTATAAATTTTCCAGGCATCCAATATTGAAATCTCAAACCGATAAATGCAATTAATCCGTTGTAATTAATTTGGTCTTGAATATAAGCGCCACCTTGAGATGGCCACACATGCCAAATATCAAATGATTCACCAAGTGAGCGGGAAAGATCTCCAACTTTTATTGGCGCACCAATCCAAGGTCTGTTAACATCAATCCATTGATATTCTTGAAATTTTATTTCAACTCCAGTTTTTAATTTATTTTCGTTATTTAGTTGAAGCGAGTAATCTCCTTTTAAAGTTATTTCTTCTGCAAAGTGATCGTGCCACAAAGTTGCTATACCACCATTATTGTATAAACCTGCAATTGTTGGATCGCTTATAATTACATACATCACACTATCTTGTAGTGAATACTTCCAATAACTAATTGGATTTGTAATTATACTTTGCGGATCAAAAATTGTTGTAAATGAATCTGGGCGAAATTCTCTTCCATTTGCATCAGCTCTGAGTCTTGTGAACAATCTACTTACTTGAAAATCAAAAAAACTTTTCGCGTCAATCGAAACTGAATATTTAAAACTTAATAAATTTGCATCATGTGTATATGTGTTAGCATTATCAGGTTGTAGTGCAAATGCATATTGATAACCTGGACTTAAGACAACATCATTGCCTCCCATTTGCAACATTCTTGTATTCTGATTTATTTTTATAGATCTGCGATAAGTTACTTCATATTTCGAGCCCGATTCTTGAAAAGTTAATTTTATTAAACCATTCAATCTATTATCTTGTCGTGGGGCAAAATTTTTTCCATTCGCGATTGAAGAAAATAATTGATTCGCTGGTGATTGTGTAAATTCATCCGAAACAAATCCTGAAAATGAAGAATAAAATGTAAATTTATCTGAAAAAATTGGCCCGCTAAAACTTAAATCGATCTGATCTTGATTAAAATTGGATAAATTTTTTGAATTAGAATTTATATTATCTCTTTTATAGGATGATGAAAATTGAAATTCATCTGTTCCACTTAAAGTTGTAACAGAAATTACACCAGCTGTTGAACTATATTCAGCGCCAATTCCTCCAGTAATAACTTCAATTTCCTTCATCGAAAGTGGATTTACTTCAATACCAAAACCTGTGCCAGCGAGTGGATCTTTTGCCGAAACTCCATCAACCAAATAACTGGTTTCATAACTTCTCGCGCCACGAATATAAATTCCTTCTGCAGTTTTTGTTACACCAACTTGCTTTGAAACAATATCCTGAATTCCCATAACTGGTGCTGCGCGAATTTCATCCGCTGTAATTGTGCGAATGCTTGATGCTTCTTCAATATCAAAAAGAGGTTTTTCGCCGATAACAACAACTTCTTTATCAAGTGATAAAATTGTTTCAATTAATTTTATATCAAGCGAAGTAGATTTATCCGCAAAAATTTTTATTCCAGTATATTGCGAAGTTTTATAACCAATTGAGTTAGCTTCGATTATATATTCGCCAACATTTATATTTTGAATTGAAAAACTTCCATCAATATTAGTTGCTGCTCCGTAATAAGTTCCTTTTAATTTAATTGAAACACCAATTAATGGTTCGTTAGTTTTAGAATCAAAAACTTTACCTTCGAGTTTCCCTTTTTCTTGTGAAAAAATATTTATCACAAAAATAAATCCGAAAAATAATATTTTGATAATTTTATTGTCCAAATTCATCCTTAAAAATTCTTTCAAAAAATAATTTTAATCTCGGATTATTTTGAGAATCAAGTGAATTACACAAATGCAGCGGGATTGAAGAAAATATTATTTTTTTATTTTGAGATTGTGTAATTACAGCTGGTTTGCCAATCCATTTTTCCTCAGAATTATTTGGATTTGTTGCTTTTGCAGAATCAAATCTATAAAGAACATTTTCATTAAATCCATTTTGCAAAGCATAAGTTCCGAATAATGCTGTTCGATCAAAAATAAGTTGGGGAAATTTATTTTGAGAAGTTGAATCCACTGCTAATATTTTAGATTGAGAATAAACTCGCGGGATAAATCCACTTATAGAAATTGTATCACTTTTATAATAAGTAATCAAACTATCAATTGGTGCAAAATCCAAACTAAGTTGTGATGGATCAATTCCAGCTACACTTAAATTTTGGAAACCAGTTGATAAAAGTACATTTCCTCCTTTATTAACATATTCAGGGATTATTTGTTGAGCTAAATCAAAATTTACAACTTTGCCATACCAAAAAACAATTTTATACATTTTAAAAGTTTCAACTAACATAAGATTGGCAATTGTTTTTGGAATCGGGTTTGTTGATAATTCGACTACATCATAATCTGAAAAAGTATTTCCATTTTTATCTAAACTTAAATTTAAAATATTATAATAAACTTGATCTGGATCGGGGGAAGAAATACCAAATTCATCGACCAATAATAATTTTTTTCTTCCTTTTGGTTTTTGAACATACCATGTTTTTGATGAATCAGGCATATTTTTAATTTTACTTTTTGCTCCAGTTCCATCTTGGCAATAAATGTACAATCTGTTATTATTGTTTAATTTAAAATTTGGAATTGTAATTCCTAAATCTTCAAGTTTTTTACCAATTAATATTTTTGCAGTGACAATATTTTTTGATGTATCACTTAAATCTGCAACTATTGTAATTAACGAAGTTGCGGTTGGAAGTTGAGTCCAATTTAAAGTATCATTTAATGCAACAAAATAATTTTTGATAGTTGCATCTCCATCAGGATCAGTTCCTTTAAAATCAAATGTTGCAACTGGTAAAGTTATTTGGGGAATTGTTGATGAAATATTAAAACTAACTGATGGTGGAGAATTTTTGACAACTAATTTAATTTGTGCAGGGGTTTCATCAATTAAACCAATATCTGTAAAGGATTCTCCGAAATCATAAATTCCATTTTTATTGGCATCAACAAATGGCTCGCTTCCAAATAAAATATTTCCAAATTCAATTTTAGAATCCCAAATTCCATTCCCCTCATTATCAGCTGCGCTAACTTTAATATTTGATGTGTCTAAAGATTTATTCCCCAACATTAAAGTTAAAGTTGATTCAGTTGAAGTAGTCCAAGTCCAATTTTTAGAATTTGTAGTTAAAAAATAGCCTTTTACAAATCCATCTGGATCTGCACCAGACCAATAAAGTTTTATTGTACTTGTAACAATTTTTGAAATTGAATCAGCCCAAAGTTGTGTTTGTGGCGGATTGTTTTTTTTTAATTCAATATCAATTGGTTGCTGACAACTTAAAAAAAATAAAATGGAAAAAGCCTTCCAAGTATTTTTTTTATTAATCAATTTTAAAAATTTATTTTAAGAACAGAATTTTTTTAGTCAAGATTTTATTATTCTGATCTAGTTTTACAAAATAAATTCCACTTGGCAACTTGTTTGCATTAAATTTAACTTCGTAACTACCAGCTTCTTGAATTAAGTTCACTAATTCTTGAACATTTTGTCCCAATAAATTATGAATTGTAATTTTTACTTCACCTTTTAATGGCAAATGATATCTGATTGTTGTTGAAGGATTAAATGGATTTGGAAAATTTTGATCAAGTTTTAAAATTTTAGGTATAAAATTATTTTCAAGTATTACAAAAGTTGTAGTTTTATATCCAACAAAATCAGCACTATCACGCGGAATTAATTTAAAGTTATTAAATGAATAATCAAGTGGTGCAATCACCGAAGCGAAATAATCTCCTTTTTTAAGTTGAATTTTTCCTTTCCCGGCAGCTCGGGCAGTATCATTTGTAAATGGCAACTTTGTACTATAATCATCAATACGAAGTCCAACACTATTATTTTTATTCTCACTAATTCCAAACTCACCAAAATTTTGATTGCTCGGCGAATCTTCATTTAAATTAACGACATAAACGCTGTCCAATTTTATCAAAACCGATTCATATTGTTCGGCATCATTTGAGCCAGTCAAAACAATCGATGTTTTAACTTTTGTTGCCTCTGGCGAAGGGTTATTAGATGACAAAATTGTCACTTTTGCTGAGTCAAGAATTGTTAAACCATTTATTTCGCGAATAAGCCCCGATGCTTGAACTTCATCACCACGCTTTATCAAAGAATCATTTGAAGCACGAATGCGGATTCCACTCCACTTCCCTTTTCCATTCTGTATGTTGATTGCACCATAAATTTTTCTATCAGTTGTGGCAATCCCTTTTAAAGTTAATTTCATATTTGTATAACTTGATCCTCCACCAAATGGATTGAATTGAACATCTTGAATTGTAAGTGGACGATTTAAAGTTAAATAAAATAATTTTTCTCGTACTGTATCTGTTGGGAAAGTTGTAATGTTTGTATTTGATCCTTTTGCTAAAATATAATATGAAACAAATGCTGTGTCTTTTGATGAAGCGGGAATTATTCCAGAATAAATTGAATCACCACTTGTTGACATAATTATTTTATTTGGTGATTCGTTTTGAATTTTATAATGAAGCTCCGCTGATGTAATTGTTAAACCAGTAATATAAATTTTTGATTTAATTGTAACAGCTGAAGTTGAAGTTGGAAAAGAATCTGATCTTGTTACATTTATTATTGTTGGTGCTGCACCAGAAATTGTATAGTCACTTGTTCTTCGGGGATTTATTGTCCAAGCACTCGCTGAATTTGTAAAAATAAATCCTTGAACACTTGCAATTTTTGTTCCTGCTGGTGGTGGAATTGTTCCATAAATTAAATTTGACTGATCATCAACAGTAATTTTATTTCCTAAACTATCTGCAACAGAAAATTCTGCAACGTTGGTACTAATGACTGTTAAATTTAAAAGTTTTATAAACCCACTTTCATATTTTTCAGAAGTTTTTTTAAGAATTGTTGTTTGATTAAAAAATTGATCCAAACCAACTGTTGTTGAATTTAAATTTGCAGTTGAAGTTCCAAGTAAATTTAAACAACCAGCTTGTTTTATAACTTCAAGTTGTGTTAAACCTCTGTATTCAGTAACTACTCCTAATACTTCCACCGAATCGCCCGGAACAAGTAAATCAATTCCAATATTATCTCTAAACCATACTGAGTCTGTGGCAACTACTGATATATAATTATAGTCGGTTTCAGATGGATTTTTCATAACAAATCTGAAACGATCACCAGTATAAAATTGATGTCTTCCACCTTCAACACGAACTGGTGTAACAACTACACCTTTGACCCAAACTGTGCTGTCTTTATATGGACTCGCATCTTGGGAAGGAGTTAAGTTCAGCAAACTATCAGAAACAAATTGGATTTGTTTTATACTCCGTTTTGAATATTGTGCTTCAATATTTACAAAAGAAATTATTGTTAAAATAAAAATTGTAATTTTAGTTCTCATTGCTTCTCCTTTTTAATTATTTAATAATAACAAATTTTCCTGTTTGAATTTTACCAGTTTCTAAATCTTTTACAGTGTAAATATACAAACCTGTAGCCAAACTTTGATCATATTTTGAAATTAAATCCCAAGCATGTTCACCGCCAGATAGTTGCACATTTTCTTTTCCAGATTGTTGAAACCAACGAACATCTTCTCCACGATAATTTGAACCATTATGATTGAACGAATCAACAATTCTGCCAGAGGAAGTATAAATTTTTACCTCAGAATTAAGTGGAAGGTTAGCAAAATAAATTTTCTTTTCACGTTCTGTTTTACCATCCCATTTTGCATTTCCGTAAAACGGATTTGGATAAACATATGGTTCACCACTTTCAAAATTATTATTTGCGACAACACCGGGATAAACACGCAATAAATTTTGTTCACGACTTGTTTCAAGAGAAGGAATGCCACGAATTTCATCCCCTTCATCAAATGAAGTTACACTAAAACTATATTGCCAACCATTTAATAAATTCTCGGAAACAAAACTATAAAAATATTTTGTTGTGTCATTTTCAAATTTTACTGGTTCAGAATATTTTGTGAATGCCCCTTTTGAATTAAAACCATTATTTATACCAACTGAATTTCCGATTGAATCAATTTCAGCAAGTAAAACTAATTTATCTGAAGCACTTTGGGAAGATAAATTTGTTAAAACAGATCCATAAATTTTATAACCCTCAAAATCTTTTAAGCGAGAAATTGGATCAATACTATTTTCTGAATTCTTATCCCAATAAATTGTAACTTTTTTATTTGAAGGGATTATTTTAATTTTTGGAGGAGATGGTGGCTCGGGTAAACGATATCTATCGAGTTTATTATTGTTGTTGTAATCTTCTCCATCATCAAGTTTTCCATTTCCATTTGAGTCTTCACCATTATAAGCTCGCTGCGCCCATTGAATATTTTCACTCAAAGTTATCCGAGAAGTAGAATCATTAACACTGCTTGGACGATCTCCAAATTTTTTAGCTGCAACAATTCCGAATACAAGACTCATTGTTTCATTCGGAGCTAATTCAGGAATCGGTCCAATTGAAATGAATGAAAGTAAATTTGATGGTTTATCTTTTACTTCTTGATCGTAAATTGTTTTATTAATTGAAGAACTCATTTTTAAATATCGTTCAGCATCATTTTTTGGTGAACCTAAATTCAAATCTGTACTTCTATATCCCCAAAATTGGATGAAACTTCTTAATGAATCAAATGGAACTTCTCTTCCTGTAAAATATTTTTTTAAATCTAATGACCAAAGTGAAAATGCTTTTGGTTGGATTAAACCACCACGCCAATCACCACCAATAACTTTTACAGCAACGTAGCTATCAGTAAATCCCGGATCACCATTATAATCGTATGCATAAAAATAGTTTGAAGCATCATCGTAACCAAAAGCTGAATGACTAAAAAATTCAGTTCCTCGAGGTGGTGTAATTTTTACATTCCGAACAATAAAATCTCCCCAAAGTCCGACAAACAAATCTTTTAAAGTATCTAAATTTTTATTTGTGATTTTATAATTAAGTAAAACAAAATAATCTGCAAATGGAAAATTCCAAGCATAAGATTCTTGTTTGATAGTTATTTTTAAAGGTGTTGTATGTTGATCAATTATGGGTCCACCATTTGGAATTCTTGTAGAACTATCAGAATATTCAGCAACAAAATCTTGATGGCTAATTGCAAGTGGGGAATAATTTGATGCATTTTCAATTGTGGATCTTTCAATTAATAATTTAGTTGAGGTAAATTCGTAACCTGCGTTGCCTGCATCATAACCGTTTGCATCATCACCCGCTGCGGAAGTTGAAACTAATTTTTGTCCACGAACATTTGCGCCAATCCAAATTCCACCATCAAATAAATGCTCAATTCCAGAACCAATCGGATATTCACAAGAACTTTCACCTTTTGTAACATATGGACCACGAAAAGAATTTCCGATTACTCCGTTTGAAGAAACTGAAAGACCAATACGACCAATTGAAGTAGCTTTTTGGTCTTTCTCGTTATATTGTTGAGATAATAATGTAAATGGAATTAAAACTGTGAATAGAAATATTTTTGATAAATTATTTTTTGAATTCACAGGAAATACTTTTAAAGAATTATAATTATCAAATCTCCAACGTTCGTGTTTTTCTTCGAATTATTCCATTGTTGCAAATCATTAAATGGAACATTGAATTTTTTCGCAATTGACCAAAGTGATTCACCTCTTTTAACTGTGTGAGTTTTTACTTTGGATTTTGGTAAAATAATTTTTAATCTTTCTGCTAATAAAATTTTTTGAGAAGCAATATTATTCCATTTTTGAATTTCACCAACTTCAACATTGTATCTTCTTGCAATTAATCCAAGCGTCTCACCTAGTTTTACAATGTGGTTAATCTGAACTTGGTTCTTTTTCAAAGCAATTATTTTTTTAACTTGTTTCGGTTGAGCTTGTTTTGATTTATTCTTTTCTACAACAACTTGTTTAATTTTAAGATTTGTTCCAGACATTATTTTGTCTGTTTTCAAATTATTTAGTTCTTTCAATTCATCAACGGTCAAGTCGTATTTATCAGCAATTAATTCTAAATTTTCACCACGTTTAACTCTGTGAGTTTTATTATTTGTTGATGAAGAATTTTTTATAGAACTAATTTCTTTTTCAATTCCTTTTGATGCTAAATCTTTATAATATTTATTCTGACTTTGCGGTACCCAAATTTCCAAAGAAGTTCCTACAAAAATTTTATTTCTGTATGATAAATCGTTCCAATTTCTTAAATCACTCATTCTAACATCAAACAATTCTGCAATCTCTCCTAAAGAATCTCCCTTTTTAATTTTATATCGAACTTTTACTTTATCATCGGCTGCATAAATTTTTTCACGATCCTTTAATGTAGTTTTCTTTTTGGGTTTTATAGTTTTAGCTATCGAAGGTTTGTCGATTTCTGTTTCAACTGCATTATGAACAATTGATCCATTTTTTGGAATTGGTATCGCAAGTTCACGACCAACTGAAAGTCGCGTTTTTTTTGAAATTCCATTCGCATCAATTATAACAGAAGATACAAGTCCATATTTTCTTGCGATATTCGAAACTGTTTCTCCCCTTTTAACTTTGTGAACAACATAATTTAATTTTTTATCATCGGGAATTAATTGGTATTCGGCTAAAAATTTTTCTTTTGTACCAATTGGAATTTTAAGTTGATAGTTCGGAAAATTTGGAGGCGTGCACCATCTTAACAATTCCGGATTTAAACTTTTAATTTCCGCAAGAGTTGAACCTACGCAAGCTGCAATAATACTTAAATCAACGCAATCTTCAATTGTAACAATTTCATACTGTAACGGTAAATCTTTTTCAACATTTCGAAATCCAAACATTTCTGGCTTCATCGCCATCATTGTAACTGCAATATATTGCGGAACATAATTTCTAGTTTCTCGTGGTAAATATTTTCTCATTTCCCAATAATTTTTAGAACCACTTATACGAATTCCGCGATTTATTCTTCCACCACCTGCATTATAGGCACCCAAAGCTAAATACCAATCATTATATTTAGAATATAAATCATTTAAATGTCTTGCAGCAGCTCGTGTTGATTTTTCAATATCTCTTCTTTCATCGTACCAATAATTTGACCTTAAACCGTAAAGTGAACCAGTTCCTTTAATAAATTGCCACATTCCAACTGCACTAGCCCATGATCTTGCGTTTGGATTTAATCCGCTTTCAACCATCGAAAGGTATATTATCTCTCTTGGCGTCCCTTCCTCTTCAAATATTTTTTCCATCATTGGATAATATTTTCCAGAACGGAAAATCCATTTTTCAAAAACTTCTCTTCCTTTTGTCATGAAATATGAAATACTTCTATTGACATATTCATTAACTTCTAAAGGAACAGAACTTGTAGAAAGTTCATTAGAAATATTTGGTACAGTTGGATTCGTCGTCCGCTCAATTTCTTCACTCAGTTTTACTCTTAAGACATATGCTGGTGCATCAACTGGAAGTTTATCGATAAGAGAAATATCACGGTTGTAAGCTTCAATAACTGTATTTACAAGATCGAGATATTCTTTGTTTTGCGATTGGTCATCAATATTATTAATGTCGTTCAAAATATTAATTGCCGACTCAAATAATTTTTGACTTCGATTTAAATCATTCTCATTTTCAGAATCAACTGCATCGTTATAATATTCTCGAGCCAATTCTAAAAGTGAATCTACCGCAACTTCATCTTCGGAAATTGAAGTTTGGTTTGATCTTTGAATGAATAATGTATCTTGCTTTACTCTTAAAGTGTCTGATAAAGCAAATAAATTGTTGCTAAAAAGTGAGATACACACCAATAAATAAGTAATTAATTTTATTTTCATAATTTTTTCTGCGGAGAGCGGGGGATTCGAACCCCCAAGCCCGTTGGGACGCCAGTTTTCAAGACTGGTGCATTAGCCGTTCTGCCAGCTCTCCGAGCCAAAAATATGGAAAAAGATATTTTCTTCAAACAATTATTTATTCTAAATCATTTTTTCTAAATTGTTTTCATTTATAAAAAAATAAAATCAAAATGGAAAAACAGGAAAAACTTTTTCTTTTAGATGGAATGGGATTAGTTTATAGAGCATATTTTGCTTTAATAAAAAATCCTTTAATAAATTCTAAAGGTGAAAACACAAGTTCAATTTATGGATTTACAAATTTCCTTTTTAAGATTTTAAACACACAAAAGCCAGACTATATTTCAGTAATATTTGATACTGCAGAACCAACTTTTCGCCATAAAAGTTTTAAAGATTATAAAGCTCATCGACAAAAAATGCCAGAGGATTTATCTGCAATGTTGCCAAAATTGAATCAAGTAATCGAAGCATTTAATATCCCAATTTTGTCAAAAGCAGGATTTGAAGCAGATGATTTAATTGCAACAATTTCTCGTGATTTTCAACAACCAAATCTTGAAATTTTTATTGTAACAAGTGATAAAGATTTAATGCAATTAATAAATCCATCAACAAAAATTTATAAACCTGGAAAATTTAATGAGAATGATGAAATTATTGATGAAAAAGGTGTCGAATTAAAATTTGGAATTCCACCACATCACATCACGGATTATCTAGCTCTTGTTGGTGATGCATCTGATAATGTTCCGGGAGTTCAAGGAGTTGGTCCAAAAACCGCGTTGCCATTAATTCAGAAATTTGGAACACTTGAAAATATTTATAAAAATTTAGAAAAGATTGATAAAAAAAGTCTAAGTGAGAAATTAAAGGATAATAAAGAAATTGCTTTTATTTCAAAGGATTTAGTTACAACACATTTTAATGTGCCATTAAATATTATTCTTGATGATTTGAAAATTAAAGAAAAAAATACTCCGAAATTATTGTCCCTTTTTAAAGATTTAGAAATGAAAACTTTTTACACTCGGCTTTCATCTGAAAAAAGTATTTCTAAAACTACAGAAATTGAACCAATTATAATTCCTGAGACTGATTTATCAAATATTCACAACACTAAACATGAATATTTATTTATTACCAAAAAAGATGAACTTAAAAAACTTTTAACTGAATTAAAAAATTCTCATCGTTTTGTTTTTGATACAGAAACAACTTCTGCAAATCCACATAACGCACAATTAGTTGGAATTTCATTTTCAACTAAATCTTCAAAAGCATTTTATATTCCTTTACATCAAGATTTCGAAGAACTTAAATTTGGTTTCGAGTTTGAAGATAAAAAAGAGAATAAAAAATCTAAATATTTAGATCTTGAATTTGTTTTGAATGAACTAAAACCAATTTTTGAAGATCACACTATTTTAAAAATTGGGCAAAATATTAAATACGATTCAATTGTACTTGCAAATTATGGAATTGAAATAAAAGGAATTGAATTTGATACAATGGTTGCATCTTATGTAGCGCGTTCTGATAGTCAACATAATTTAGATTCACTTGCAAAAGAATATTTGGGTTATCAAACAATCACTTTTGAAGAATTAACCGAAGAGAAAAAAAATATTGATCTCAGAACAATTCCACTTGAAAAAATTGGAAACTATTCAGCCGAAGATGCAGATATAACTTTTAAACTTTATGAAGTTTTGCATAACAAAATTTCCGCACAAGATATGTTGGATTTGTGCAACAAAGTTGAATTTCCATTAATTAAAGTTTTGATTTCAATGGAATTAAAAGGAATTACAATTGATAAAAAATTTTTAAATAAAATGTCTGATAAACTTGAAGACGAATTATCAAAAATTAAAAAAGAAATTTATAAAACTGCTGGCGAAGAATTTAATATAAATTCAACTCAACAACTTGCTGCAATTTTATTTGATGTTTTAAAACTTAGTCCAGTAAAAAAAACTAAAAGCGGATATTCAACTGATGTATCAGTTTTAGAAAGATTAAAAAATGCTCATCCAATAATTACTCAATTACTTGATTATCGTCAAATTACAAAACTTAAATCAACATATATTGATGCATTACCCGAATTAATAAATCCCCGAACAGGAAAAGTTCATACATCATTTAATCAAACAATTGCATCAACCGGTAGATTAATTTCGAGTGAACCAAATTTGCAAAATATTCCAATTAGAACTGAATTAGGTCGCGAAATTAGAAAAGCAATTATCCCATCAAACGATAGAATGAAAATCGTTTCTGCAGATTATTCTCAAATTGAATTAAGAATAATGGCACATATTTCTGAAGATAGTGGACTAATTGAAGCATTTATGGCAAAAGAAGATATTCACACAACTACAGCTGCAAAAATTTTTAATGTAAAAAATATTGATGTTACAAAAGATATGCGCCGCAAAGCAAAGGAAGTTAACTTTGGAATTATGTATGGAATCGGTGCTTTCGGTTTATCAAATCGATTAGAAATTACACACCATGAAGCCAAAGAAATTATTTCAACTTATAATAAAAGATTTCCAAAAGTGCGTCAGTATATTTTTGATACAATTTCTTTTGCAAAACAACATGGCTACGTTACAACACTTTTAAAAAGAAGAAGATATTTTCCAGATATAAGAAGCGCGAATGCATTTATTAGACAAAATGCTGAGCGACAAGCTATCAATATGCCGATACAAGGCACTGCTGCCGATATGATTAAAATTGCAATGATAAATATTTTTAATTCATTCAAAAAACAAAAAGTTAAAAGCAATATGCTTTTACAAGTTCATGATGAATTGGTTTTTGAAGTTGAAATAAACGAATTAGAAAAAGTTAAAAATATTATTTCAGATGAAATGATAAATGCACTCCCATTAAAAGTGCCGATTGAAGTTGAAGTTGGTGTTGGTGATAATTGGTTTGAGGCACATTAACGGAAATTAAATTTCCATTAATTCTTTTTCTTTCACGACTAAAATATTATCAATTTCTTTCGTGAACTTATCAGTCATTTTTTGAATTTCAGATTCACCGCGCTTATCATCATCTTCCGAAATACTTTTATCTTTCAATAATTTTTTGATATGCTCGTTCGCATCACGGCGAATATTACGAATAGAAATTTTTCCCTCTTCACAAAATTTTTTAACAAGCTTAATTAATTCTTTTCTTCGTTCTTCGGTTAATGGTGGGATTGGAATTCTGATAACACTTCCATCGTTTTGTGGATTCAATCCTAAATTTGCTGATAAAATTCCCTTCTCAATTGCGCCAATTAAACTTTTATCCCATGGACTAACTGACAGTGAATGAGCATCAGAAATATTTATAGTTCCAACTTGAGTTAATGTCATTTGTGAACCATACGCATCAACTTTTACAGTATCAAGCAAACCTGTTGAAGCTTTCCCGGTTCTAATTTTTTGCAATTCATTTCTGGCAGCTTCAATTGCTTTGTGCATTCGCAAATCAGTATCTTTTAAAATATTTTGTATCATAAAATTAATTTATTAGCTATTTACAAAAGTTCCAACTTCCTCACCTGAAATTAATTTTTTTAGATTTCCAGAAATATTCATATTAAAAACTACAAGTGGTAAATTATTTTCTTTACACAAAGTGATTGCAGTTAAATCCATTACTTTTAAATTTTTAGATAACACATCACTATAACTTAAAGATTTAAATTTTTCGGCTGAAGAATTTTTTTCAGGATCATCAGAATAAATTCCATCAACTCTTGTACCTTTAATAATTAATTCAGCATCAATTTCAATTGCACGTAAAACTGCGGCAGTATCAGTTGTAAAATATGGATTGCCAGTTCCAGCTGCAAAAATTACAACTCTTCCTTTTTCAAAATGACGAATTGCTTTGCGACGAATATATGGTTCTGCAATTCGCTCCATCGAAATTGCAGATTGGCAACGAGTTTTAATTCCAACCCGTTCAAGTGCATTTTGTAAAGCAAGTGCGTTAATCACAGTTGCGAGCATTCCCATATGATCGCCAGTTGACTTATCAATTCCATCAGATGAATTTTCAACTCCTCTATAAATATTACCACCACCGATTACAATGCCGATTTGTGTTCCAAGATCATGAATTAATTTTATTTCTTCGGCATATTTTTTTAATACTGCAGATTCAATACCAAAATTTTTATTCCCCATTAAAGCTTCGCCACTTAATTTTAGAAGTATCCGTTTATACTTTGCCATAAATTTTTATTAATGATAAAAAAAAAGGCCTCAAGTTTCAACAACCGAGGCCTTAGTTTGGTTATTCACCTAATTGATATCTTATAAAGCGTTTTATTGTAACATTCTCTCCAAGTTTTAGACTTGCATCTTTTACAATATCCGTAATTGTTTTACCTGCATCTTTAATAAAACTTTGTTCATCTAAAACAAATTCTTGATAATATTTTTCTAATTTACCCAAAGCAATTTTTTCTGCAATTTGTTCTGGTTTGCCTTCGTTTACAGCTTGAGTTTTATAAATTTCTATTTCTTGCGAGATTACTTCTTTTGTTACTTGTGATCTGTTAATAAAAGTTGGATTCATTGCAGCAACTTGCATTGCAATATCTTTAGCAAGTGTAATTGTTGTTTCCTCATTTTTTGAAGTACTGAGTTCAACCAAAACACCAATTTTGTTTCCCATATGAGTGTAACAATTCATTAATCCATTTGTAGAATTAATTATATCAAATCTACGAATTGCAATTTTCTCGCCAATTTTACCAATTAACTCTGTAATTTTTCCTTCTATCGAAATTCCATTTCCAAAATTTTGTAAAAGTAACTCTTCTAAATTTTGTGGATTTTTTTCTTGAATTATATTTACAATTTGTGTTGCAATTGAAATAAATTCTTCATTCTTGCCAACAAAATCAGTTTCACAATTTACTTCTAAAATTATTCCTTTATTTTTTTCAGGATTTATTTTTGTAATTACAATTCCTTGTTTAGCAACTCTATCAGCGCGTTTTTGAGCTGTTGCAATTCCTTTTTTTCTTAAAAGTTCAACTGCTTCATCTAAATTACCATTTGCATCTTCAAGCGCTTTTTTACAATCCATCATTCCTGCGCCAGTTTTAGTACGTAATGTTTTAACTGCTTCTGCTGTAATATTTGTCATTATCAATTTTCTGAAATATAATTTTTAATTTTAGGAAGCTTTATCTTCAATCTTAACTTGTTCTTCATTTAAAACTTCTTTTGCTGCAACTTTACCTTCAATTATGGCATCAGCAATTGCTGATGTAATTAAGTTAATCGCTTTAATAGCATCATCGTTTGATGGAATTATATAATCGATATTTTCTGTATCGCAATTTGTATCAACAATTGCAAAAATGGGAATTCGTAGTCGTGCTGCTTCTTTAATTGCAATAATTTCTTTTTTTACATCAATAACAAATAATGCACCTGGCAAACGATTCATTTCAACAACACCGGCTAAAGTTTGATGAAGTTTTTCTTTTTCACGAGTTAATTGTAAAGCTTCTTTTTTTGTGATTTTATCAAACGTGCCATCCAATTCCATTTTTTGGATATTGGTAAATCTTTTAACACTTTTGCGAATTGTTGTAAAGTTTGTTAATGCTCCACCCATCCATCTTTCCGAAACCCAAAATTCACCAGCACGTTGAGCTTGTTCAACAATTACTTCGCGAGCTTGTTTTTTTGTACCGATAAATAAAATCCGTTTCCCATCGGCAACAACTTTTGAAATTGCAGTTGCAGCTTCTTCAAGCAATGTTTGTGTTTTTTTAAGATCGATTAAATGGATTCCATTTCTTTCCATAAAAATATATGGTTTCATTTTTGGATTCCAACGGCTAACTAAGTGACCGAAATGGGCACCTGCATTCATAAGCTGTTCTAATGTAACTCTTGGCATGATAACTCCTTTTTTAGTTTTTTTCTTCTATTCTCTTCATTCAAATTTGGGACTTCCAAAATTGGAAGCACTTCCAAATTTGTCCGAGAATATGTTTATTATAAAATTATCGTTTCGAGAATTGGAATCGTTTACGAGCTTTTTTACGGCCGTATTTTTTTCGTTCAACCATTCTCGAGTCGCGTGTTAGTAATTCGTTTTTTCTTAATTCAGATTTAAACTCATCATTCATTTCAACAAGTGCTCTTGCAATTCCTAATTGAACTGCGCCTGCTTGTCCACTTGGTCCACCACCTTCAACTCTTGCGAAGACATCGTATTTATCAATTGTTGAAGTTACAACAAATGGTTTTTTTACAACTGTTGTTAATCCAGGATATTTAAAAAATTCATCAACAGGTTTTTGATTTACTGTAATTTTTCCGTCACCTAAGGATAAATAAACTCTCGCTACTGCAGTTTTACGTCTACCAACTTTATTAATTATTTGTTCAGTTTGCATAAAATAAATTTTTACAATTTAATTGATTCTGGAGTCTGTGGTGCATGTGGATGCTCAGAGCCAGCATATACTTTTAATTTTTTGATAATTTCTTTACCAAGTCTATTTTTTGGAATCATTCCATGAACTGCATATTCAAGAACTCGTTCAGGATGATCTTTAATTAATTCAGTAAATTTTTCAAAAATAGCTCCACCAGGATATCCAGTATTTCGGAAATATTTTTTTTGTTCTGTTCGTTTGCCTGTAAATTTTATTTTGTCAGCATTTATAATAACAACATAATCTCCGCAATCAACATTTGGTGTAAAAGTTGGTTTATGTTTCCCTCTTAATAAATGTGCCACTTTTGATGCAAATCTTCCGACAGTTTTACCTGAAGCGTCAACTAAATACCATTTCTTTATGATATCAGTTTCTTTAAAATATTTTGTAGTTTTTTCTTTTAACATAATTTATTGCCCTTAAAAAAGCAGGACAAAAATAGCATTCTTTTTATTTTTTTACAAGGATTATTTATTAAAATTAAATTAATTTAACTCTTTCGGGTTTTCCAAAATTTGCTTCAATGTTTGCAAAAACTTGCCAGCAACTACACCATCAATCACTCTGTGATCACTTGAAAGTGTAATTTTCATAGTTTTACCAATTATCATTTGTCCATTTTCAACAATTGGTTTTTCAATTATTGAGCCAATTGCAAGTATTGCTGATTCTGGTGGATTAATAATTGCAGTAAAATTTTCTACATCAAACATTCCTAAATTACTAATTGTAAAAGTGCTTCCCTGATATTCTTCAGGTTTTAGTTTTCGCTCTCTAGCTTTTTGTGCTAATTCTTTTATCTCTGTAGATATTTCTAAAATAGATTTTTGATTTGCATTTTTAATAATTGGAGTTGTTAATCCATCATCAGTTGCAACTGCAATTCCAATATTAATTTTTTTATGGATTAAAATTGAATCATAATCCCATGAGGAATTTACTTCAGAATGTTTTTGTAATGCAAGTGAAACTGATTTTACAATTATATCATTGAAGCTAATTTTAAAATTTAATTTTGAAATTAAATCATCTCTAAACTTTGAAGCTTTCATCATTTTAATTTCAGAGGTAACATAAAAATGTGGAGCAATAGTTTTACTTGCCGAAAGTCTGCGTGCAATTGTTTTTCGCATCATTGTAACTGGAACAACTTCAACATCTTCACTTGAATATTTTAAATTTGAAAGAAGAGAAATATTTTCAACATCTTGTTTTACAATTCTCCCAAAAGGTCCAGTACCGATAACTCTTCCTAGCGCAACTCCTTTTTGTTCAGCAATTTTTTTTGCAAGTGGTGATGCTTTAATTCTACTATCTGTTGAAAATTTTTTAGAAATAATAGGTTTAGAGGTCTTTACTTTTTCTTGAGTTATAGATTTTTGTTTTTCAACTTTTTTTGGTTCAGTTGAAAGTAACTCAGAAATATCTTCTCCTTTTGAACCAATAATAACAAGTGGCGCTCCAACTTTTACTGCTTCTTTTTCTTTTGCAAATAATTTTAAAATTATACCACTTTCATATGCTTCGAGTTCCATATCAGCTTTATCCGATTGGACATCAGCAATAATTTCTCCTTGCTTAACTTCTTCACCTTCATTTTTACGCCACTTCAGAATAATTCCTTCATCCATTGTGTCGCTTAATTTGGGCATGTCAATTCTAGTTGCCATAAAATTTTATCTATTTAAAATATTTTTAACTTCTTCAATTATTTTTTCTACAGATGGAATTGCTTCGTTTTCTAAATTTTCTGCGTAAGGCATCGGAACATCAGCAGCATTAATATTTACAATTGGTGCATCCAAATAATCAAAAATATTTGTGGAAACACGCTTTGCAATTTCTGAACCAACACTTGCAAATGGCCATGAATCTTCCACAATTAAAAGATGATTTGTTTTTTTTACAGAATCAAAAATTAAATCTTCATCAAGTGGACGTAAAGTTCTCGGATCAATTACTTCGCATTCAATTCCATCAAGCGAAAGTTGCTCGGCAGCTTTTAAAGATAATGGAATCATTTTTGTCCATGCAACAATTGTAATATCTCGCCCTTCTCTTTTAATATCACCAACACCAAGTGGAATTGTGTAATCATCATTTGGAACATCACCTTTAACACTGTACATCAATTCACTTTCTAAAAACATAACTGGATTATCATCTCTAATTGCAGATTTTAATAATCCTTTTGCATCGTACGCTGTTGAACAAGTTACAACTTTTAAACCTGGAACATGAACTAACATAGATTCCAAAGCTTGAGAGTGTTGACTTCCGAGCATATGCGCTGGACCATTTGGTGCGCGAACTACAATTGGACATTTAAATTGACCACCCGACATGTATCTTAATTTTGCTGCATTATTAAAAATTTGATCGAATGCAAGAATTGCAAAATTCCAAGTCATAATTTCTACAATTGGACGCAAACCAGTCATTGCTGCGCCAATTCCGATTCCAGTAAAACCAGCTTCTGAAATTGGAGTATCAATTACTCGTTTAGATCCAAATTTTTTTAACATCCCCTGAGTAACTTTATACGCTCCATTATATTGAGCAACTTCCTCACCCATTAAAAAAACATTCTGGTCACGTTCCATTTCTTCGCACATGGCTTGATTTAAAGCTTCTCTTATTTGTAATTGTTGAGTCATTTTAATCAGTGTAAACGTTTTCAGTTAAAAATTCAATTGGAGGTTGTTCGCTATTTTCGGCAAACTCAACACTATCAGCAACAATTTTTTTAATTTCAATTTCGATTTCATCTAAATTATTTTGAGTAGTAACTTTATTTTCCAAAAGTTGATTTAAAAAAATTGAAATTGGATCATTTCCTTTTTCAAGTTCAACTTCTTCTTTTGTTCTGTAAGTTGCCGGGTCCGACATTGAATGCCCACGGAATCTATAAGTTTGCGCTTCTAAAAGTGTTGGTAAAGATTTTTTCCGTGCAAGTTCAACAGCCGACTTCATTACATTATAAGAATCGAGGACATCCATTCCATTAAAAGAATTCCGATTCATATCCAAATAATTTGCTGTATCGTATAATTTTTCTCCGGCAAAAACTCTTTTAATAGATGTTCCCATCCCATATCTATTATTTTCAATTATAAAAATTACAGGCAACTTCCATATTTGCGCCATATTCAAAGTTTCAAAAAATATTCCTTGATTAATTGCTGCCTCACCAAAATAACAAACTGCAACTCCACCAGTTGTTTTATATTTTGCAGTAAAAGCTGCTCCTGCTGCAAGTGGAATATGTCCACCAACAATTCCATAACCTCCCATAAAATTTTTATCAGCATCAATTAAATGCATTGAGCCACCAACCCCTTTTGTAGTGCCAGTAAATTTTCCAAATAACTCAGCCATTATTTTTTTTGGATCCAATCCTCGCGCTAATGCTTGGCCATGATCGCGATATGAAGCATAAATATAATCTTCTTTATTTAATGCTTGGATTGTTCCAACAGCAACTGCTTCTTGTCCAATATAAAGATGACAAAAGCCCGCAATTTTTCCTTTGCCATATTCTTGGGCGCATCGTTCTTCAAACCTGCGAATGAGCAACATCTTTTTATACATCTCAATTAGTTGATCATTTGATAAATCTAAAAATTTGTTTTTAGATTGCTCTAATTCAGATTGCTTATTTTTTAGTGTTTGAGATTCCAAAATATTTTTGAAAAAAATTAAATTTGATCTGCAGCGTGATATGAACTTCTAACAAGTGGACCAGACTCAATATGTTTGAAGCCCATGTTTAATCCTTCTGATTTCAAAAATTCAAATTCAGTTGGATGAACAAATCTTTCAACAGGCAAATGTTCTTTAGTTGGTTGTAAGTATTGTCCGATCGTTAATATATCACAATTAACAGCTTGTAAATCAGTCATTGTGTTTAAAACTTCTTCAATTGATTCTCCAAGACCAACCATAATTCCAGATTTAGTTTTGAAGCCACGCTCTTTTGCACGAAATAAAACCTCAAGCGACCGATGAAAATGCGCTTGCGGACGAACTCTTCTATATAATCTTGGAACAGTTTCGATATTATGATTTAAAATATCTGGTTGAGAATCAAGAACAATATTTAAAGCAATTTCACTTCCTAAAAAATCTGGAATTAAAACTTCAATCTTGCAAAAATTATCTCGCTTTCTGATTTCATAAATTGTGTTCGCAAAAATATGCGCGCCTCCATCAACCAACTCATCTCTATTTACAGAAGTGATAACAACGTGCCGCAAATTCATTTTTGAAATTGTTTCTGCAACGCGTCTTGGTTCATCTTCATCAACAAAACCCATACTTCCAGTTTTTACCGCACAAAATCCACAACTTCGAGTGCAAGTATCACCAAGAATCATAAAAGTTGCAGTTCCCAAATTCCAACATTCACCAATATTCGGGCAACGCGCTTCTTCGCAAACTGTATGAAGATTATTTTCTTTGAGTAATTCTTTAATTCTGAAATAATTTTCACCAGCTGGTAATTTTGCTTTAAGCCATTCTGGTTTGCGATTAATTAATTTGGGTTCCTGTTCAACAGGAATTTCTTGAATTACAAATTCCATTAAATATTTCTCGAAGAATTAAAATTTTCTAAGTACTCAACAACACGTTGCAAAAATTGTCCGCCAAGCGCACCATCAATTATTCTGTGGTCATAAGACATCGAAATATAAACCATTGAACGAATTTTAATTTCATCATTAATAATTACAGCTCGTTTTTTTACAGCACCAATACCAAGTATTGCAACTTGTGGTTGATTAATTATTGGGAATCCATAAAGATTTCCAAAAATTCCTGGATTTGTAACTGTAAAAGTTCCTTGTTGAACTTCATCTGGTAATAATTTTTTACTTCTTGCGCGAGTTGCCAAATCATTTCCAGTTTTTGCAAGTTCACTCAAACTTTTTTTATCAGCATTTTTTATAACAGGTACAATCAATCCACTTTCAAGCGCGACAGCAACTCCAATATTTACATCGTTGTGTAAAATTATATTATCACCTTCAATTGAAGAATTTAAATAAGGAAAATCTTTTAAACTTTTTGCAACAACCTCCAAAAAGAAAGGAGTTAAAGTTAATTTAAATCCATTTTGTTTTTCAAAATTAGATTTATTTTTTTCGCGATATTCAACCATTGAAGTTACATCCGCTTCTGTTACAGAACCAACATGTGCAGAAGTATGAACGCTCCTGACCATATGCTCGGCAATTAATTTGCGCATATTATCCATTTTAACAACTTCATTATTTCCTGAAATTGCTGAAGATGATTTACTTTTTTTCTTTTCATTAGAATAATTTAAAACATCATTTTTTGAAACTCTTCCACCACCACCAGTTCCAACAATAGTTTCCAATTCACTTAAAGAGATTCCCTCATCACGAGCAATATTTATTACAAGTGGCGAAAAGAATTTATCGGAATTAATTTTTTCTGTTTTTGTTTGATTAATTTTTATTTCAGGTTGTGAAGTTGTTTGTTTTATCTCAACTTGTGGAGTTGTAACTGTTGCAGTTTTTTCAATTACTACTGATGATTCAGAATTAATTTTTGCAATAACTGTGTGGACTGGAACGGTTGTTTGTTCTTGAACAATAATTTCTGCAAGAATTCCGGCAGCAGGAGAAGGGATTTCAGAATCAACTTTATCTGTACTAATTTCTAATAAAGTTTCATCTTTATTTATTTTATCACCAATTTTTTTATACCACTTTGTGATTGTTCCTTCGGTAATACTTTCGCCCATTTGGGGCATTTTAACTTCAATTATAGCCATAAAAGTTTTTCAATTTACAAATTTATAAATTAATACTGAACCAACTTTTGAATTGCTTCAATAATATTTCTTTCTTGTGGGAGAGCGACATCTTCTAAAATTGGTGCAAATGGAACTGGTGAATCAATTGCAGCAACTCTAGTAATTGGAGCATCGAGATATCGGAAACATTCTTCAGAAATTGTTGCAGAAATTTCTGCGCCAAAGCCGGCTGTTTTTGAATCTTCATGAGCAATTAAAACTTTGCCAGTTTTTTTTACAGAATTTAGAACAGTTTCTTTATCCCAAGGAATTATTGTTCGCAAATCAATTACTTCGCAACTGATTCCTTCAGCTTCCATTTTGCGTGCAGCTTCTAAAGAACGCTGGACTAAATATCCATAAGTAATAATTGTAAGATCAGTTCCTTCTTTTTTTATTTTTGCGAGACCAAATGGTAAACAATAATTTTCATCCGGTTCTGGTGATGCTGCAAATTGTTGACGATACAAACCTTTATGTTCGCAAAATAAAATAGGATTTTCTTCACGCATTGCAGTTTTTAATAACCCTTTTGCATCTGCAGCGTTTGATGGAAAAGCAATCCACAAACCAGGCAAGTGCGCAAAAATTGATTCAATGCATTGACTATGGTATAATCCTCCGCGAATATACCCACCAACTGCAACACGCACAACCATCGGACAAGAAAAATCTCCATCACTTCTGTAACGAAGACAAACTACTTCATCTTTAAATTGCATGAATGATGGCCAAATGTAATCTCCAAATTGAATTTCGACAACAGGTTTAAATCCGCGAACAGATAATCCAACAGCAGTGCCAACTATACTTGCCTCTGCAATTGGAGAATTAAAAACTCGTTCAGTCCCAAATTTAGTTGACAAACCTTTTGTTGCAGTAAAAACTCCACCTTTTCCATCTTCAACATCTTCGCCATAAACAATAATTTTTTTATTTTTTTGCATCTCTTCGTGCAATGCGTGATTTATTGCATCAACCAAAACAACTGATTTGCCTGAATGTTCAGGTTCAACAAAATTATTTTTTGGAACTATAATATTTTCAGAATAAATATTTCGCATTACAGTTGATGGATCAGGCAATGGCTTTGATTCGGCATAATCAGCATCATTATCTACACTTGATTTTATTTCAGAATAAATTTTATCTAATTCTGCATCGTTTAAAATTTTATTTTCAATCAGATAATTTTTTAATAACTGTATTGGATCTCTTTTTTTCTCTTCTGTTAATTCTGCTTCAGCACGATATTTTTTTTGATCATCGCTTGATGAGTGAGGAAATAATCTAACAACATCAGCTTCCATTAAAGCTGGGCCCTTACCAGAACGAACATAATCAACTACTTCTTTTGAAATTTTATACGACTCATTAAAATCGGTTCCATCATATTTAATACATTTTAAATTTGGAAAATTAGAATAAAGTTTTGAAACTGAACCACCAGCAACTTGATCTTTTAAAGGAACTGAAATTGCATATTTATTATTCTGCACCATAAAAATAACCGGAAATTTTGCACGACTTGCCCAACCAACAGCTTCTGCAAATTCACCTTCGCTTGTTGCACCTTCACCAGATGAAACATAAACCACTTCATTTGATTTTGCTTTTTGAATTCCCATTGCTGTTCCAACTGCTTGCAAATATTGTGTTCCAGTTGGACTTGATTGTGCAACGATTCTTAAATTTTTATTTCCATAATGAGATGGCATTTGACGCCCTTTTGAACTTGGGCCAGTTGCTCGATTCATATTTTCCATCAAAATTTCTTTTGATGTTACACCAAATTGTAATGCGAAGGCCAAATCTCTATAATAAGGATAAGCCCAATCGTGACCAGGCTTCATTGCCATTGCAATTGCAACTTGGCATGCTTCGTGACCAGGACCGCTAATATGAAAAAATATTTTCCCTTGCTTCAACAAAATCATTTCTTTTTCATCAATTAATCTTGATAGAAGCATTACACGATATGCATTTAATAATTGATCGTTCGATAAAATTGAACTCATATATTTAATTTTTTATGTATTCGGATTCGTAAAAAGAATTTTTAAACAACTCATTTTTATTTATAAAAGAAATATTCATTTCAAATACTTCAGAAAAATTTTTACAAAATAAATTAATTAATTCAGAATTTGAAATTTGGATTCCCAATTGATTAAGTGAGGTAACTCCTTTATGGAAAATTCCACATGGGATAATTCTATCAAAGTTTGATAAATCTGTAAAATTATTAAATGCAAAACCATGCATTGTAATCCAACGGCTGACTTTTATTCCGATTGCAGCAATTTTTTCATTTTCAATCCAAACGCCAGTTAAATCAGGAATCCGATTAGAAAATATTTTTAAATTTTCTAGAGTTTTAATTATTACTTCTTCAAGATTGCGTAAATAAAAATGTACATCTTCTTTGTAATTAGACAAATATAAAATTGGATAACATACAACTTGCCCCGGACCATGAAAAGTTACATCACCACCACGATCAATTTCAAAAACTTCTATTGATTTATTTTTTAATTCAGCTTCATTTGCGAGTAGATGATTTTTATCTGAAGCTTTTCCAAATGTGAAAACATTTTCATGCTCGGTAAAAATAATTGTATCTGAAATTTCATTTTTTAAACGAGCAGAAAATAATTGCTTTTGAATTTCCCACATCTCACCATAATTTGATTTACCAAAATTGATAACATTTGTGGGATGCTGTTTCATCTCAATTTAAATATTTAATCCCTGGCCGTAAGCATCAAGCGCTGCTTCAGCAATTCCTTCACTTAAAGTTGGATGAGCGTGAATTGAATTATATAATTGTTCAGCGGTTGCTTCTAAATTACGAGCAGTTACAATTTCGGCAATCATTTCAGTTGCTTCTGTACTGACAATATGCGCTCCCAAAATTTCGCCGTAATTTGCATCAATAATTAATTTTACAAATCCCTCGGGCTCATTAATTGCTAAAGCTTTTCCATGAGATCTAAATGGAAATCTACCAACTTTAATATCCAATCCTTGTTCTCTTGCTTTTTCTTCAGTCAAACCAACACTTGCAATTTGAGGTTGGCAATAAGTGCAACCAGGAATATTATTGTAATTTATTTTATGTGGATTTTTGCCGGCAATTTTTTCAACACAAACAATTCCTTCCATTGATGCAACATGCGCTAACCAAGGAGCGCCAATTACATCACCAATTGCAAAAATGGTTTCAATATTTGTTTGATAGTATTCATTTACTTTGATATGAGATTTTTCTGTAACAATACCAATATTTTCTAAACCTAAATTTTCAATATTCCCTTGAACGCCAACTGCAACTAAAACTACATCAACATCAATTTCTTTTTCACCATTCTTGGTTGATAATTTTACTTTAACACCATTTCCAACTTCAGTTGAATTAACAGTTGTTTCAGTTAAAATTTCGATTCCCGATTTTTGAAAGCATCTTGTCAAAGTTTTTGAAACTTCAACATCTTCAATTGGAAGAATATTTGGCTTCATTTCAATTATTGTAACTTTAGTTCCGTAAGCGTTGTAAAAATATGCGAACTCAACTCCAATTGCACCAGCACCGACAATTAGCATTTTTTCTGGAACAGATTTGAGCACCATTGCTTCGGAGCTTGTAATAATTTTCTGATTATCAATTTTTAAATTTGGTAATTCTCTTGATCGTGCGCCAGTTGCGATAATAATATTTTTTGCAGAATAATTATTAACTTTGCCGGGTTGTGTAACTTCAACAATATTTTTTTCAATTATTTTTGCAGTGCCATTTATATATTCAATTTTATTTTTTTTGAATAAATACTCAATTCCTTTTGCAGATTTTGAAGAAATATCGCGACTGCGTTGTACAGCTTTCGTAAAATCAACTTTTAAATTATCAAATGTAAATCCAAAATCATTTGAATGTTTAAGTAAATTATAAATTTCAGCATTTTTTAAAAGCGCTTTTGTTGGAATGCATCCCCAATTAAGACAAATTCCACCAAGCTTATCTTTTTCAACAACCAGTGTTTTTAAACCAAGTTGACCAGCGCGAATTGCTGCAATATATCCGCCAGGTCCACCACCTATAATTATTAAATCGTATTGTTTTTCAGTCATAATAAAATTTTATTTTTAAGTAATTCCACAAAATAAATAAAAATAGTTTAAAATAAGAAGAGTAATTTATTAACGATAATTCTAATTAGTAGAATTAACTCTTAATATGTATATTGCGAAGCTAAAATTCAGACAAATAATTAATGGCAAAATCAAAATTTAGAATTCATTTTTGCGAAAATTGCAAAGCCGAAAAAAAGATGCAAATCTTGGGTGCGGTTGAAGGTAACGAAACAAAAGTATGGCATAAATGTTCAAGATGCCGCCATAATTTTTTAATTGATACTGGTTTGTTAAATGTTGAAGAAAAAAAAGATTTAAATGACTTAGTAAAAGAAGAATGCTCTAATTATAATCCTATAAATAAATATGAAGTTGGCGCTTCAATTTACCACTCAGATTGGGATGATATGGGAATTGTTACTTCCAAAGTAAAAATATCTAGCGGGTTACAAGCAATTATTGTTGAATTCCAAAAAAATGGAAATAAAAAATTAATTGAAAATTTACAAGAAGATTAAAATAATTAAGGAGGTGTTTTAAAATTGGTTGGTATTATAATTACCGAAAATGAGTCGATTGATAAAGCAATTCGCAGATTTAAAAAGAAGTACGAGAGATCAGGGGTTTTAAAAGAATATAAAAAGCGAACAGCGTTTGTAAAACCATCTGTTCAAAAACGAATGGACAAAATAAAAGCAATTAGACGAAATCATCGCGCAATACTTGAAGAAGAAGCTACTTAATTTTTTTTCTTTTCAAAAAAATCAAACCCGAAAGTAAAATTTCGGGTTTTTTTATTTTATGGGGAATTAGCTTTTAATACTCTTAAAAAATTTTCACCAAGAATTTTTTTAACATCTTTTTTTGAATAACCTCTTTTAAATAATTCTCTTGTTAAATTTGGAAGAAAAGTTACATCATCCATTTCTTTTGGTAATGCAGTAACTCCATCAAAATCAGAACCGATACCAACATGATCAACCCCAATTAATTTTATAATATATTCAAAATGATCAACAAGCTGACTTAATTCGGGACGAATTGGTTCATAATGTGGCGACAAAAAAGTTTCAACAGCTAAACTTTCATCATCGGGATGTAGTTTTAAATTTTTTATAGAGTCAATTGAAGGTTTGTAAAATTGGGAGATCGAATCAGCTTTAATATGAAAAGTGCTATCTATAAATGCTGCATAAAAATTTATAAAAACAACTCCACTGTTTTTTGCAATTGCTTTTAATTGATCATCTTTTAAATTTCTAAATGCAGGTGTAATATTATAAACACAAGAGTGGGAAGCGATAACAGGTTTTGTTGAAATTTGTAAAACATCTTCAAGAGTTTGTGGACCAATATGCGAGACATCAACAATAATACCCAATCTATTCATCCGCGATACAATTTGTTTTCCTTTTTCTGTCAATCCTTTAAATTGTAAAACTGTATCTGTTCTTGATTCTTCTCTTGCAGATGTTGCCCATGGAGTATTTAAATTCCATGTTAAAGTCATGTAACGCATCCCTTTTGAATAAAGTGTATCAACAAAATCAATATTATCTAAAATGGGATATCCCCCTTCAACACCAATTAACGCAGCCAATTTATTTTGCTTATTTAATTTTAAAACATCCTTATAATTTTTTGCCAAACCAATTTTATCAGGATTATTTTTAATCAGTGAATTCAGCGAATCAATCATAGCAGATGCGCGATTGAAAGATTCATCAACTCCATTTACATTTAAAAATGAAGGTGCAACCCAAACAGAAAAAAACTGAGCGTCGACGCCCCCATCTTTAAATCTGATTAAATCGGAATGCCCTTTTGTAGTTTTTATTGAAAGATTTTCACCTTCCATCATCCGTAACAATACATCGTTATGTGTATCAGCTACAAATGAATCATGATGGAATTTTTTATAATCAAACTGCGAAAATAAACATTGACAGTTTAAAAATAAAAAAAGCAAAAAGATTAAATTTTTGCTTTTCATAAAAATAATTTCCAACGATAATTAAGCTTGTGGAGCTGAATTATCTTTTGTTTTTAAATCTTGAACTTCAATTCTGATTTCTTGAGCTTTCCTTTTTAATTCTCCCATTGCTTTTCTAACTCTTGTACCTGCTGATTTATTTCCTTTATCATAAAACTTTACAAAATCTGGTTCGAACGATTGAACGAGTGAAACTAATTCTGAAAAACGACTCATTTTATTTTTTCCTTATTTTAAGTTTATATAATTAATTTTACAATTCTAAATTATTTAAAATTGATTTTGCAATATTAACATAAATAAGTTAAATAAAAATAATAGAAATTTATTTTTTAATAATTCAAAGGTCTGCTTTTACAGATCTTTTCTTGTAATAAAGATAAAAAGGGATTCCAGAGAAAGTTAAAATTAGACCATAAACAGAATTGATAAATTCAGTTTTTCCATCTAAAAAATTTTGGATATCGTTGTACAAAGTTAATCCAACAAATAAAATTGAAAATAAAATAAAAATAATTGGAATAATTGGATAACCCCAAACTTTATATTTACGATCAGCATTTGGAAGTTTTTTTCTCAAAATAAAAAGCCCATATGCAGCAAACCCATAAAATATCCAAGTTGCAAAAACAAATAAATCGGTTAACATATCAAACGAGCCAGAAAATACAAAAATGCAAGCCCAAATTGCTTGAAGAATTAATGCGTTCCCGGGAGTTTTGTAAATTGGATGGACATTTCCAATCCAACTTGGTAATAATTTATCATGTCCCATCGCAAAAGTAACTCTTGAACAAGGGAGCGCATTTCCATTTACAGCACCAAATGTTGAGATTAAAACTAATATCGCAATTATTTTTGCACCAATTGGTCCAACTGCAATTTGCAAAACATCTGAAGCAACTAACGAACTTTGTTTTAATTCATTAATCGGTAATAAATATAAATATGCTTGATTGGTTAAAATATAAAGCACCATACAAATTGTGATCCCAACCAATAATCCAAGTGGAATATTTTTTTTGGGATTTATAATTTCTTCTGAAACAAATCCTAAATTATTCCATCCATCATATGATGCAAGTGCGCCAGATGTTGCAGCAATAAATCCACCTAATAAAAGAAAAAAAGATTTTTCGTTTGTAGAATTTGAGTAAACAAAATTATTTGTAGATCCATTTCCAAAAGAAAAAACAATCACAACTACAAATATTAAAGATAAAATTTTTAGAAATGTTGAATAAACTTGCATCAAGCTACTTGCTTTCAAACTTCTATAATTGATAAATGTAATTAGCAAAATTAAAAAAGCTGCTAATATTTTAACTCCGATATTTGCTAAAGGATAAAGTGTTCCAATCCCCGGAATAATAATTTTTATTGTAGTTTCAATTTCATTTGAAAATCGGGGAAGTAAAAAAAAAGTTTCAACATAACTTGCAAACACAAATGAAATTGCAGCAAGCGCGGCAGTATTTATAACAATTAATGAAGCCCATCCATAAATAAAAGAAATAAATTCGCCATACATATGTTTTAAATAAACATATTGCCCACCAGTGTTCGGTAAAATTGTTCCGATTTCGGCATTAATCATTCCGCCAAAAAGAGAAATAATTCCGGCAACAACCCAAACAAGCAATAATAAAATTGGTGAATCAACTTGACTTGCCATTATTGCGGGCTTCATAAATATTCCGCTCCCGATTACTGCTCCAACAACAATTGAAATTGAAGCCCAACTCCCAATTTTTCTTTCGAGCTTCGGTTCCATTAGAATTTTATTTTGAATTTATAAATTTCGATAATAATCTATGAAAATGATGTGTCCCTTTTTCACGAGTTACTGAATATCTTCCATGTTTATAAAATTTAGAACGGATTCCCTTTTGAACTGATTTAACAATCACTTCATCTTCCAATTCAACTTTATCCAAATCTCCACCTGCGCCAACATTTAATAATTCATTTTTCCAAATATATGTTAAATACGATATTTGAGTTTTATTTACACTTATTGGTTTTACAATATTTATTGATAATCCCCACGGATAAAAATTGAACATCAAATTTGGAAACACCCAAAAATAATATGCAGAAATATTTTTTCCATAATCTTCAGAATTTTTTGGGATCTCAAAACAATTTTGATTTGTTCTGCCAACTCCTATTTGCAAACTTGAAAAGGGATAAAATAGTTCAGTTGTATAATTTGTAAAATCTATTTCGGCATTTAAACCTTCATGAACAAATGGAACATGAAATCCTTCAAGATAATTTTCAACATACAAAGCCCAATTAGCATCAACAAAATACTCTTTTGATTTTTCTTTACTAAATATAAATTCATCAATTGGAAGCCAATTAATTCTTGCAACCATATCTTTAAAAAAAAGATTTGCACCATATTTATTGTTTAAGTTTGTAAATAATAAATTTTTCCAATTATAAATTGGGAGTTGAGTTAAATTATCTTTTTTAGTTGGAAAATTTTTTACTTCTTTAAACTCAGGCATGCCTTTAAATTTTCCATCCAAATCAAAACATCTTCCATGATAACCACATTTAAGTTGATGTAAATTACAAGATTCAGCAACAACTAAATTTCCACGATGAGTGCAAACATTTGAAAGGCAATTTAATTTACCCTTATTATTTTTTGTTAATAATAAAGGTTCATCTAAATATCCTTCTAAAAGTGTAAATGGCAAACAGCTTCCAATATTTTTTACTAAATTTTCTTGTCCGATAAAATGCCAACTATTTTCAAAAATTTTCTGTTTGAGTAATTCAAATAAATAATTAGAGGTGTAAACATCCTTCAATATCGTTTTTGCTTTTGAGATATCTTTATCAACCGAATATTTTATCATGGCTTATGAAAATAGTAATTTTTGTTTTTTATTTACAAGCTGAATTAAAATAAAATTAATAATTAAAAATATAATTCCTTCAAGCATAAATAAATAATTTGAAGTAATAAAGTATGGTGTTCCTTTATAAATTAAAGAAGAACTAATTATTTGTGAAAATGCTATAATTCCAACTCGATAAAAATAAGAATCCCAAATTGAATTTGACTTCAAATAAATTTGAGTTGAATAAAATCCGATAATAAAATAGAAACAAATCAAAGT